>JBMOPD010000035.1:16687-223382 GCA_049323615.1 Bacillota bacterium
AGTCCCAGGTTGATCATCCTGATCAACTGGTTGGGGGTTATTTCCTGAAACCCGGCCATGGGAAGACACCCCGCCGCACATTTCTGGCAGTGGTAGCAAAGTTCTATGGGCTGGCCGCTGGCGGACCGTATTTTTTCGGCAAAGCCGGGATCAACTTTGAGCGCTTCCCCGCCCCTGGTTACTTCCATCCTTAAAACCCCCTGTTTTTAAGCCACAGAGAACACAGAGAGCGTAGAGGGGAAGTTTTTTAAAGCCTCTGTGACCTCCGTGGCTATACTCATCTTTTACCTCGGCTCCAGCTCGTTCTCCCGATAGGTGGTCAGCGGGGGCTCTTCCTCCAGCGACCGGCCCGGAACGTAATTAAAAATTTTCTGCAGCCTTTCACCGGCCATCTTGAATATGACGCCCAGGGGAATCTTCCCCGGACAGGCCGACTCGCACTGGCCGCAGCCCACACAGCTGAGGGCCATGTGGTTGACCCGGGTCAGGTGGAACAGCAGTTTGTCGGCGGGCATCCCCATCAGGCCTTTTCTCCCCGCCCGGTTCAGGTAATAATCCGGGCCGTGTTTAAATATATCCGTGGAGAAAACACATTCCCGGCAGAAGCACAGGGGGCACGCCTGCCTGCAGTTGTGGCACTTTATGCAGCCGGCGAGCTCAGTCAGCAGTGCCTCAACGCTGCCGGCGCGGGCGGCAAATTCTTCATAAAGCCGCTTCCTGTTTTCCTCCCGCCGTGCCCGGATGACCTCAATCGACTGCAATCTCCCCTCCGGCGCCCGGTCGCTGCCGGACCCCAGGAAGGACGAGGCCCACTGGCTGAATTCATCGGAAACCGAAACCAAAACCTGCTTCCGGTCCATGCCCACCCAGCCCAGGTGTATCGCCGCATGCTCGGCTTCTATGTGGCCGCAGGCCGAACATGCCCGCCGGATGCTCTTTCCGTTGAGGTTCTCCCGGTATTCCTTTCCTGCCGGGGCGGCCATCCACTCTTCGGCCAGCCGCTCCCCGGCCGAACTTAACTGGCTGTAGTCGGCGGGATCGAAGGTGCCCAGGCAGTCCATGCCAATGACCACAATGCTTTCCAGGTTGGCCTGGTTCAGCTTGACCAGCTCCACCAGGGCCCTGGTCTCGCAGGATCTCAGCACAACCCCTATCTTTTCATCGGGAACGGACGACGATGTGAGGTCCGAAACAATGCGGGCGGCGTTGACCATGGATACCGGCGCGAAGGGGTTAATGGCCTGCAACGCCCCGGGTGATTTCACCAGTGTCATGGCAGTGCTTTTTCCGGAACCGGTATCCCGGGGAACCAGTACAGCCCCCACCACCCCGTCGCTGATCATGCGGCCCAGGAATGAAGCCAGGGCATTGTTTACGCCTTTTTCATCAACAGGCAAGATATGGTTTTTCATCTTTCCACCGTCCACCGCTAGATTTCCCATTGATTTTTCAACGGGTTGGGACCCAGTTTCTTCAGGGCCTGCACCATTTCATCCACGGTCTGGGCAAACAGCTTGCCCTCCGAGGCGCTGATGAAGCGGAACCAGACCCTTTCCTGATCAATGCCGAACATTTCCAGGGCTGCCCTTAAAACCGCAATTCTCCTGCGCGCCTTGTAATTGCCACTACCATAGTGGCAGTCCCCGGCGTGTCACCCTCCCACCAGCACTCCGTCGGCCCCGTCCAGAAGCGGGGTCAGCAGGTACAGGGGGTCCACCGACCCCGAACACATCACCCGGACCAGCCTTATATTGGGCGGGTACTGAATCCTCGACGTCCCCGCCAGGTCGGCCCCGGCATAGCTGCACCAGTTGCACACCATGCCGACAATCCGGGGTTCAAACTCCCCGCTTCCGGCTGCCGCCACAGCATCTTCCCTTTGTTCCTGTTCCCGATCCATATTAACCTGGTTCATCTCTTCAACCCCCCCAATATTGGTCGTCAGCCGTAAGACGTTAGCTATTAAACTTAAATCCGGACTTTCATGCCGCAAAGTGCGGCGCCACGGACAATGAAAAGCGAATAAGCCGATGGCGCAACGCCGCCGGTGGACTTTTTGGGCGGCCCGTATCATAGTATTTTCACAGGGCATCCTGCAGCATGGCCAACACCTGCCCCTTTTCGTAACCCTTCTGCTGCGATGCGCCGCTGGGGCAGGCGGCCACGCAGGCCCCGCAGCCCTGGCAGAGCACACCGGTGACCATGGCCACGTTGCTGAATTCGTCCATGTACCTGGCGTTGTAGCTGCACACTTTTACGCAGATGCCGCAGCCCGCACACATATCCTCCTGGACAAAGGCGGTGATGGCCACGTTCTCCATTTTATCCTTGGCCAGCAGGGTGGCCGCCCGCATGGCCGCCGCGTTGGCCTGGACAATTGACTCGTTAAGCAGTTTGGGCGAGTGGGCCTGGCCGCACAGGTAAAGCCCGTCGGCGGCGAAGTCCACCGGCCTCAGTTTCAGGTGCGCCTCTAAGAGGAATCCCTCGGCGTTAAGGGGCACCTTGAACAGCCGGCTCAGTTTTTCGTTGTCCCGGCCGGGATCTACGCCGGTGCTCAGGACCAGCAGGTCGGCGTCTACTTTGATTTTGAAGCCGGTGACGTGGTCCCCGAACTCCACCGCAAGCTTTTCCCCGGCCTCCTTCACCACCGGTCCGGCGCCGGGCTCATAGCGGAAGAACCCGACTCCCTTCCGGCGGGCTTCAGTGTAGTACTTCTCATATAACCCGTAAACCCGCACGTCACGGTACAGCACGTAGACGTTGGCAGCGGGGGAGATTTCTTTTATCTTCAGGGCGTTTTTGACCGCCTGGAGGCAGCACGTCCGGCTGCAGTACGGCCTTTCGGCGTTCCTGGAGCCCACGCACTGGATCATTACGACGTTCCTGACGCCATCCAGGTTGCCGGCGGCTATCTTCTCTTCAATTTCTTTCTGGGTCATTACCCGGCTGTTGGAACCGTGCAGATATTCTGAGGTTGCCGCCTCCCCGGCCCCGGTGGCCAGGATGGTGGCCCCGTGGGTGATCTCTTCCCCGGCGTCCCCGGCCTTGATCCTGGTCTTGTAGTTGCCGGGGAAACCTGCGGTGTCGGTTACTTCGGCCCCGGTGTACACCTTGATCAGGGGGTTGGCTTTAACCTTGGCGGTAAGGTCGGCCAGGATTTCGGCGGGCTGCCTTCCATCCACCTCATAGTGCGCTCTGAGCAACCTGCCGCCCAGTTGGTCACTCTTCTCCACCAGGTAAACACCGAAGCCCTGCTCGGCCAGCGAAAGCGCCGCCGTCAGGCCGGAGGCCCCGCCGCCGACCACCAGGCAGTTTTTGTTGATCTCGGTGTGGGTTGTTTCGATGGGAGAAAGTCTCCTGGCCTTGGCCACGGCCATCCGGACCAGGTCTTTGGCTTTGGCCGTGGCCCGGTCCGGGTTGTTCCGGTGCACCCAGGAGGAGTGTTCCCGGATGTTGACGTGCTCGTACAGGTACTGGTTGAGCCCGGCCTCCCGGATGGCGTTCATAAACAGGGGGGCGTGGGTCCTGGGGGTGCAGGAGGCCACTACCACCCGGTTCAGCTGCAGGGATTGGACCCGGCCCTTGATCTTTTCTATGCTGTCCTGGGCGCAGGCGAAGAGGAATTCTTCGGCAAAGGCCACTCCCTTTAAGCCCCCGGCGTATTTGACCACTGCCGGCACGTCTATGACGCTGCCTATGTTTATGCCGCAGTTGCACACGAATACGCCCACCCTGGGCTCTTCGCCGCTGGTGTCCTTTTCCGGGGCAAAGGTCTTGGACCTGGTCAGCTTACCCCGCGAGTCGGACAGCATCCTGGACACGTACCCGGCGGCCGCGCTGCCGTCGATGACGGTTTCGGGGATATCCTTGGGCCCGGCAAAGGTGCCGGCCACGAAAACCCCCGGCCTGGTGGTGGCCCCAGGAAGTTCCCCGGCCTCGCAGAAGCCGAATTCATCCAGCTCCACGCCAACGGCCCCGGCCAGCGCCCCGGCCTCCCGGGGAGGCTTAAGCCCCACCGACAGGACCACCAGGTCGAATTCTTCTTCCAGCATCCTGCCGCCGCCGGTCCGGTACCGGATCAGCAGGTTCCCCGAGGGCTGTTCTTTGACCGAGGAAACCATGCACTTTTCATAGCGCACCCCGTATTCGTTCCTGGCCCGCTCGTAGTACTGCTCAAATCCTTTGCCGTAGGCCCGCACGTCGATGCAGAAGATGGCGGAATTAAGACCCGGCACGTGCTCTTTGGCCACTATGGCTTCCTTGGTGGCGTACATGCAGCACACGCCGGAGCAGTAGTTGCGCTCCCGGCCGGGCTCCCGGGAGCCCACGCACTGGATGAAGGCCACCTTTTTGGGCTCCATGTGGTCCGAGGGCCTGATCAGGTGCCCCTGGAAGGGGCCCGAGGCGCTCAGCATCCTTTCAAATTCAAGGCTGGTAACCACGTTTTTGTATATGCCGTAGCCGAACTCGCCCCTCTCCCGGGCGTCGAATATTTCAAATCCCGGCGCCAGGATCACCGCTCCCACTGCCACTGAAACGGTCCGGCCGGCCATGGTATGGTCTATGGCCCCGGCCTGGCAGGCCTTCAGGCATTTCCCGCAGGCCTTGGGATTTTTTATGCGCAGGCATTTTTCCCGGTCTATGATATAGGCGTTGGGATAGGCCTGGGGATATAGCTTGTAGATGGCTTTCCGCTGACCCAGGCCCTGGTTGAAGGCGTCGTCCACTTTGACCGGACATTTCTCGGCGCAGGACCCGCAGCCCGTGCACTTGTCCTGGTCCACAAAGCGGGGGTGTTTTTTTATGGTGACGGTGAATTTGCCCGGACTTCCCTCCAGCCCCATGACCTCGGCCAGGGTAATCACTTCTATGTTCAGGTGGCTGCCGATGTCCACCACCCGGGGCGACAGGATGCACATGGAACAGTCATTGGTGGGGAAGGTTTTGTCCAGCATGGGCATGGTGCCGGCGATGCCGGGCCGGCGTTCCACCAGGTAAACGTAATAGCCGGATTCAGCCAGGTCAAGGGCCGCCTGCATCCCGCCGATTCCGGAGCCCACCACCAGCACGGCGCCGGTGGTTTTATTTTTTTCCAAACCCTGAGCCGTCAAGCAGTCCACCTTCTTTTATCGCTGATTGATAAGTCTTTACTCCCTAATTCATAAACGACCACAGTGCGGCCAGCATCTGCGACTTTTCAAAGCCCCTCTGCTGGGTGGCCCCGCTGGGGCAGGCCACCACGCAGGCCCCGCAGCCCTGGCAGAGCACCTCGTTGACCTGGGCTACCCTGTCCCTTTCGCTCAGCCTGCGGGCGTTGTAGCCGCACGCCTTGACGCAGACCCCGCATCCCCCGCACTTCTTTGCGTTAACCTTGGCCACTATGGGCACGTTCTCCAGTTTATCCTTGGCCAGCAGGGTGACCGCCCGCATGGCGGCGGCGTTGGCCTGGGTGACGGTTTCCCTGACCGACTTGGGCGCGTGGGCGGTCCCGCACAGGTACATGCCCTCGGCCGAAAAGTCCACCGGCCTGAGCTTCATATGGGCCTCCAGCATGAACCGGTCGGCGTCCAGGGGCACCTTGAATATCCTGCTGAGCTTCTCGTTGTCCTCCCCGTGTTCGATGCCGGTGCTCAAAACCAGCAGGTCCGGCTTTATGGCCACCGGAATGTGCAGTATATGGTCTTTGACCACAACCTCCAGGTCGTTTCCGGACAGCCTTACCCGGGGCCTGTCGTCCTCTTCGTACCTGATAAAGATTATCCCCCTGCGCCGGGCCCCGGTGTAGTATTCCTCCAGCAGCCCGTAAGATCTCACGTCACGGTACAAAATGAATATATTGGCCTCGGGGTTGATTTCTTTTATCTTCAGCGCGTTTTTCAGGGCCTCCTGGCAGCACACCCGGCTGCAGTACGGCCTTTGTTCATTCCGGGAGCCTACGCACTGGATCATTACAATGGTATTGAGGCCGCCGCACTGCCCGCCGTGGATCATTTCTTCCAGCCGGGTCTGGGTCACCACCCGGTCGCTCCGGCCGAAAAGATACTCGTCTGTTTCAATTTCCCTGGCCCCGGTGGCCAGAATGACCACCCCGTGGTCCAGGTCGCGGCGGCTGCCGTTTACCTCAATCCGGGTCTGGTAATTGCCCGGGTACCCGCTGAAGTCCACGATATCGGCATTGGTGATCACTTCAATCAGTTCGTGGCCGCTGACCGTGTCAATCAGCCGTTGCACCAGTTGGCCCGGGTCGTTCCCGCCCAGGGAATACCTCATGTTCCTGACCCGGCCCCCCAGCTGCCCGGTCTTTTCCGCCAGGTAGACTTTAAAGCCCTGTTCCGCCAGGGAAAGCGAGGCCGTAAGGCCGGCCACGCCCCCTCCCACCACCAGCGCCGCCGGGTTCACATCAACATAGGACGGGGCCACCGGCTTTAGGAGACACGCCTTGGCCACGGCCATGCGCACCAGGTCCCCGGCCTTTTCGGTGGCTTCCCGGGGACGCTCCCGGTGCACCCAGGAGGAGTGTTCCCTGATGTTCACATGTTCGTACAGGTACGGGTTCAGCCCGGCTTCCCGGAGGGCGCTCTGGAACAGCGGGGCGTGGGTCCTGGGGGTGCAGGAGGCCACCACCACCCGGTTCAGCCGGTTCTCTTCAATGGCTTTTTTGATCTTTTCTATACTGTCCTGGGAACAGGTGAACAGGAAGCTGTCGGTATGGGCCACAAAGGGCAGTTTGGCGGCGTATTTGGCCACCTGGGGCACGTTAACCACGCTGGCTATGTTGATGCCGCAGTTGCAGACAAATACCCCGACCCGCGGCTTCTCCCGGCGCACGTCCCTTTCCGGCGGGTATTCCTTTTTACGGGTGCAGGTGCCCCGGCTTTCCGAAAGCAGCCTGGAGATGTGCCCGGCGGCCGCGCTGGCCTCGACCACGGTCTCCGGGATATCCTTGGGGCCGGCGAATACCCCGCCGGCATATATGCCTTGCCGCGAAGTGAGGCCGGGGGAGTATTCTTCGCTTTTGCAAAAACCGTAGCGGTCCACTTCGACATCTAAAGCTTTGGCCAGCCTCCCGGCGCTTTGGGAAGTCCTGAGCCCCACCGAGAGCACCACCAGGCCGAATTCTTCGGTCACCGCCGCCCCGTCGTCGGCGGCATACCTGATCAGCAGGTTGCCGCTGCCGTCCTGCTTGCCCACCACTTCGTAAATGCGGCTGTGCACGAATTTTACCCCGTGTTCGTCCCTGGCCCTTTGGTAGTAACGCTCAAAGTCTTTGCCGTAGGAGCGCATGTCCATGAGGAAGATGGTGGTGTCCAGTTCTTCTGAACTGTGCTCCTTGGCGATGACGGCCTCTTTGATGGCGTACATGCAGCAGACAGAGGAGCAGTAACCCCGTTCTATCCTCTCGTTCCTTGACCCGACGCACTGGATCCAGGCTATCCGCCCGGGTTCCCGGCCGTCCGAGGGCCTGACCAGGTGTCCCTGGTAAGGCCCGGAGGCGCTTAAGATGCGCTCGAATTCTATGCTGGTGACTACGTTGGGGTTTTCTTTGTAGCCGAAGTATTCCAAAGCCGAAGGGTCGTAGGTCTCCCCGCCCGGGCTGAGCAGAACCGCCCCCACCTCCAGGGCAATGGCCTCATCCCGCATGTTGTGGTCGATGGCCCCCGGCAGGCAGACCTTGACGCACTCCCCGCACTGGGAGCACACGGCGCAGTTCAGGCAGCGTTCGGCCTCGGCCGAGGCTTCCCCGGCGCTTAAGGCGGCCACTACTTCTCTGAAATCATTGACCCTCTCCGATACGTCTTCCTGGGCCGGCTCGTGCCGCTGATCCCGGCAGCAGGGCCTGTTTTCGGGAAAGTCCGCCACTTTCCCGGCGGGGTCGGTATGGCCGTCAGCACTTTCGGCGGGAAGTTCCCCGCCGGTCAAATAGCTGTCTATGGACGCGGCGGCCCGCTTTCCCGCGCCGATGGCGTCAATGACGGTGGCCGGGCCGGTGACGGCGTCCCCGCCGGCAAACACTCCGGGAACACCGGTGGCCAGGGTCTGGCTGTCAACGGTAATCCTGTTGCCCCTGCCAAGGGTGATGCTCAAGCCTTCCACCTTATCCGGCGCCTGCCCCACCGCCACGATGACGGTTTCGGCTTCCACCCGGAACTGGCTGCCCTCCACCGGCACCGGTGCCTTTCGCCCGCTGGCGTCCGGTTCGCCCAGCCGGTTTTCGATCAGTTCAATGCCGGCAACCTGCCCGTTTTCCCCCAGGAAAGCCACCGGGCTGACCAGCATGCGGAAGATAACGCCCTCTTCCCGGGCCTCGGCAATTTCCTCCCCGGCAGCGGTGATTTCTTCAAATGTGCGCCGGTAGTACACGGTGACTTCTTTTGCCCCGCTCCTCAGGGCGGTCCTGGCGGCGTCCATGGCGGTGTTGCCCCCGCCGATTACGGCCACCCGCTCTCCCACGGGGATTTTTTCGCCGCTGTTTACTCTGGCCAGGTAGTCTACGCCCACCAGCACATTTTTGAGATTCTCTCCCGGAATGTTCAGGGCCAGTCCCTGCTGGGCCCCGATGGCCAAAAAGACGGCCCGGTAGCCCTGCCCCATGAGGTCCTCGACGGTGAGTCCGGGACCCAGGGGGGTGCTGGTCTTTATTTCAACGCCCATCCTCTGCAGTAATTCAATTTCCAGTGCCACTATTTTTTTGGGCAGCCTGTATTCCGGAATGCCGTAGGTCAGCATGCCCCCGGCCCTCTCCCGGGCCTCGAAGATGGTCACAGAATATCCCTTTAAAGCAAGCTGGTAGGCCGCCGACAGCCCCGCCGGGCCGGAACCCACCACCGCCACTTTGATTCCTTTATCCCCGCCGGCCTGGGGCAGCGGGATCTGATCGGGGTTTGCATAAACAATATCGGCAGCTGTCCTTTTCAGGGCGCGGATATTCACCGGCGCATCCAGTTTTCCGCGGTGGCAGGCCGCTTCGCAGGGATGGGTGCACACCCGGCCGCATATTCCCGGCAGCGGGTTGTCCCGGTATATGGTCTGCCAGGCCTCGGTATATTTTCCCTGCTTGATTAACTGGACATAACCCTGTACGTTTATTCCGGCCGGGCAGGCGTCACGGCAGGGAGGCGTCCCCCGCCGGTCGATGGCGTAGGCGGTGGGCATGGCCTGGGGGTACAGTTTGTATGCCGCCTTGCGGCCGCCCAGGCAGGCGTCAAACTCGTTGGCCACCTCCACCGGGCATACCCGGGCGCATTCGCCGCACCCGGTGCATTTCTCCAGGTCCACATACCTGGCCTTTTTTTTCACTTTAACAGTAAAATTACCGGGTTTTCCATCGACGCTTTCCACCTGTGCCCCGGTAATTATGTCAATATTCAGGTGTCTGCCCACGTCAACCAGCTTGGGCGATACGATGCACATGGCGCAGTCATTGGTGGGGAAGGTTTTATCCAACCGCGACATAAGGCCGCCGATGGCCGCCTTCTCCTCCACTATGTAAACCTTGAGGCCTGATTCAGCCAGGTCCAGGGCCGACTGCATGCCGCTGATTCCCCCTCCGACTATGCATACGGCCCCCTTCTTGGGAGTATTGTCTCCAGCCACTCTTACAGCCCCCGATCTATGAATAAATTCTGCTGATATTTAACCTTTAAAAATGCTGGCTACAAAAATTATAACATTGCCATTCATATTTTCAAGTATATTAGTAAATAAATTTTCGCTATGGCTTATTATTTCGAAATACATACTATTTTTATAAATTGCGAAATTATATTTAAATATTTTAGTAATTAAATGTTTTAGTGTTAAAGTTGGTCAAGTTTTCTTATTTTAATAAAAAACGACACAATTTTTCATTTTTTATGATTTTTTTGTAGGTAATTCTTGCCGCACATAGAATATCTAGTTAACTCAGGAGTGATTTTATGAATATAAACAGAAAAATCTTCGCTGTTCTCTTTGTTTCCTTCGCCGCCATGCTGTCAGTGAGCCTTTTTTATGCCCTGCCGCGGTTTAAAAATTTTTTCGTCAATATCATTGACTCCGGCCAGTGGCCCCAGGGCGCCGGCCCAATCCTCGCCCGCCTGCAAATGGAATACTTAACAGTTGCCATTATCCTGGTCTTTCTGGCCATTCTTCTGCTGGCCCTTGCCGTTTATTACACGGGCCTGCTGTTAAGGCCGGTGAACGATTTTATCAGAAAAATGAACAGGCAGTTTTCGGCCGTCAGCGAGGGCGGACTGGAGGAGGTTTCGGCCCGGATTGATTCTCTCTGCAGTAATGCCGGCATTTTAGACGTTGTACCCATAGGCGTCATGCTGGTGGACCGGAACGGAATAATCAGGTTTTTCAACCGGGAAGCCGGTGAAATAACCGAACAGGACCCTTCCGCCATAACCGGCAGGCCGATGCTGCAGTTTTTCCCGAACAATTATTACAACTACACAGTAGAAGTAATTAATTCGGGCAGGGAATACCTGGGGCTGAGAAACATCATCAAGGTGGGCGCCTTTTTCAAGGAGCTCCTTTTCAGCATCAGCCCCATATTCAGCGACGGCTATATTTCCGGGGCGGTGGCCGTTTTCCAGGACGTTACCCCGCAGCGCCAGATGATCGAGGTCCAGGCCGCCTACACCCTGGCCAGGGACCTGGCCTCCCAGAAGGACCTCAACAGCACGGTCCAGGTAATCGCCAGGGCGGCGGCCGAAATGGTGGAAATAGAATTTTCGGCCATTTTCCTGGCCGACCAGGACGGCAGGCTGACCATCCGCTCGGCCCACGGGATACCCGGGGAGATTGTGGAAAGCTACAACGCCTCTCCTTATACCCTGGACAGCCCTGAAGTTACCGACCTGTACCGGAACAAAGTGCCGCTGCTGCACGGGGATATCAGAAACAAGCAGAGCGTCAAGCCCCACCTGATAATGCCCGGGATAAATTCCTTTTACTCTTTTCCCGTGCTTTATGAAGACCAGATTATCGGCTTTCTAAACCTGTACAGCAGGGAAAAAAACAAACTCTCCAGGGATATGATTTATCTCATCCAGGCTCTGTCGGGACAGGTAAATACCGCCATCACAAACTTCTACGAGTTTCAGAAGATGCGCACCATGGCTTCGGTGGACGGGCTGACCGGGCTCTTCAACAAGAAGTATTTTCTTGAGACCATCGGCGACCTGCTGTCGGATGCGGCAAACGCCGGATCACCCCTCGCCCTGGCCATGATAGACATAGATCACTTTAAAAAAGTCAACGACACTTACGGCCACCAGGCCGGTGACCTCCTATTGAAAGAGGTGGCCCGCCTGATATCCCGGTCGGTGCGGGAAAACGACTTTGTATGCCGCTACGGCGGCGAGGAGTTCTCGGTCATCATGCCGGCCACAGCCAAAACCGCCGCCATGGAAGTGGCCGACAGAATCAGATCCAGGATTGAAGGCACACTCTTCTCCTGTGCTGAAAGGGAACCGCTGAGCATTACCGTGTCCGCCGGCGTGGCCTGCTTTCCCGAAGACGCCGCAAACACTGATGACCTGATTTTGTTCAGCGATACTGCGCTTTACACCGCCAAGAGATCCGGGCGGAACAGGGTGGTAGGCTACGACCCGGGGCAGAGAATGTCCTGACCCCATAAATTCATCTTCCCGGCCTAACTTTTCACCAATGCCTGGTCAAGCAGTTCGTGAACAAATACGATTCGCGCATCAAGATCATAGTGTTCGGCAATTTTTTGCAGCTGGTCGTAGCAGTTAAGGCAGGCCGTGGCCACCACCCTGGCGCCGGTTTCCCTGATCTGTTCGGCCTTTAACTTGCCCATGGCCAGGCGCAGGCTGTCGTACTCCTCCGAAAACAGCGCCCCTCCGCTGCTCCCGCAGCAGTAATTGTACTGCCTGCCCGGGGTCATTTCCCTGAAGTCGGCGCACACCCTGCTTAATATGTACCTCGGCTCGTCAACTACGCCCTCTTTTCGCCCCAGGTTGCAGGGGTCGTGATAGGTTACCGGTTCGGGGTTGCGCCCCGGGTCCACCTTGACCAGCCCCTCTTTAAGCCACCGCTGAATTTGGATCATCTGGCTTTTAGCCCCTCCAAAGGCCCGGCACTGAAGCATCAGGTCCCCCGGCGGCTTAATTCCAAACCTGCCCCTGATGGCCTGGACAATTTCGGCCATGTTCACCCTGTTTGGACAGTCTATGGTGCAGCGCTCGCAGATGGTGCAAAGCCATATAAAGGAGGAGCTTAAAACGTCTTCCCGCAGCCCCAGGGCAATCTGGCGCATGAACTTGCGCGGGTCGATATCGCTGCGCAGGCCGGAAAAGGCGCAGCCCGCCGTGCATGTACCGCAAAAGTAACAGGACTGAAAGTTGCTTTCCCCTATTTTTTTAATGATTTCCTTTTTAAATTGAAAGTCCGGCTCAGCGGGCACATCAGAGTTATACACCAGGGCCAAGCATTACACCTCCATCAACTGTCTGATAATGTTGAATCTCCTTTATAAACACAAAAAATACCTTTTCAGATTATTCTTATTTTAGCAGATAATCATACCTAATTAAATACTTTAATTTAGAAAAATATATTATTTCTATGAAGGGTGAAAACACCCTATTTTAGTTTGTATGAGAAAAAAGCAGTTTTTATAACTATTTCATGAATGCCGCGGAAAATTTCACACAACCATCCATATGTTTTCTATAGTATAGATTTAGTGAAAAAAAGCATTAGTAATTTCATTTTTTTTATAAATACTTTATAACACAATTAATAAAAATTAATCCCTTCGGACATGAACACAAAAACGCGGGAGGGAATCAGTTGTTCTGATTCCCTCCCGCGTTCCCCCTCTCTTTCCCCGGCCGAACGCATCAGTCGTACGACTGCTCCGTAAGGTAGTACCTGCTGAACTTTAGTTTGGCTTCCAGGATGGCCCGTAAAATTTCATCAGGGCTGTTTAAGGAGGTGTTGCCCACAATCACCGCTTCCCTTTCCCCGGGTTCAAATTCAACCAGCTCAATACCCCTAATCTCCATGATTAGTTTCCTGGCCTCATCGGAAGTAAGCCTGCCCAAACTGAGCCCCTGCAGGTTTATCTTCACCTGCCGGCACATACGAACCCCTCCCCCTGATTTCGAGGTGTTCTCAGCCAAACAATATTCCCGCCATTTTTAAAACCCCGCACTCTCCCCACTCTTACTGCCTGGTGCAGCAGTAAAACATGTTTTAATGTACATATGCTCATAAATCAGTATATTTGCTATTCTAACCTGTGTCAATATTTAATAAGGAAGTTTTTCTCCAACAAAATAGCCCATATAAAGACAAGGTTTTCACCGGGCTGCACACCGGCCGGGAGCAAATATTACCGCATTCCGGCTCTTCAGGTAAGTACTGTTAGATACATGTATACCGGCCTTTGTAAAAAATATATGCAAATTTCGCTAATCATAACAAAAATATAAAATAATAAACCCGATATAGAATCACTTTTCTGAAAATAATGAAATTGTAGCAAGATATCATCAGATACTTGACATGCATAGACGTAAATCTTACAATTAATTGAACATACCATGTTTTAAACGCATTTACGCTAATTAACAAGTCAAAGCATAATGGCGATTTAATATAGTATAAAATAACATGTTGCAAAATAAAATATTACAAAAATATAACAGATCACAATCTTTTCCATTATTATTTTACTTATGTTTATATTTATCTAGTTTATAGTTTTTAAATTACCTTCAAATTGTCTCAAGATTATATTAAGTTTTATAATATAACTATAAACTTTTAAGGAGATCCGTATGAACACATTGTTTGGCAACCAGTCATTTATTGAGGATGTAAAACTTAAATCCGGCCAGCCCATCGATCTCTGCTTTCAGTGCCAGAAGTGCGCGTCGGGGTGTTCCCTGGCAAGGTTTACCGATTACACCCCCAACCAGATACTTCGCTTCGTCCAGATGGGCCTGAAAGAAAAGGTTTTAAACAGCTCGATGATCTGGCTCTGCTCCAGCTGCGAGATTTGCGGCTCAAGATGCCCCAACGGCATAAAAATGGCTGAAGTTATGGACGCCCTGAAGGAGATAGCGATCAGGGAAAAGGTGGTTAAAGAGAAAAAGGTGCAGCTTTTCAATGACGTTTTCCTCGCTACGGTAAGGTCCAAGGGCAGAATTCACGAGGCTGTCATGATGACCAGGTACAAGATGAAAACCGGCGATTTCTTTTCCGACCTGGACCTGGGGTTAAAAATGTTCCTGAAAAGGAAACTCCCCCTGATCGGCAAAAAAATCAGGGACAAAAAGAACCTGGAATTGATTTTTAAACGGAGCCTCAACATAAGCAAACAAAATTCTTTTGCCAAGTGCTCCGGCTAATCTGATTTTGGGAGGGGAACTGCCGGTGGATCTCTCATATTATCCCGGATGCTCGCTGGAATCCAGCGCCAGGGAATACAACCTGTCGGCCACGTCTGTGAGCAGGGCCCTGGGGCTCAATCTCATCGAAATAGAAGACTGGATATGCTGCGGGGCCACTTCGGCCCACAGCACCAGCCAGATGCTGGCCCACGCCCTGCCGGCGAAAAACATCGCCCTGGCCCAGGAAGCCGGGCGCGACCTGGTTGTTCCCTGCGCCTCCTGTTATAGCAGGCTCAAGAGGGCCGACCATTTCTTGAGAAACAACCCCGGCACGGGGCGTGAGATCGAGGAGATAGTAAATTTTAAATATACCGGGCAGGTAAACGTCATGTCCCTGCTGGAGGCCTTTGCCACCAAAGTGGGGGCGGACAAAATCGCCAGGCAGGTGGTCCGGCCCCTGGAGGGCCTGAAGCTGGTCTGCTATTACGGCTGCCTCCTGGTAAGGCCCAGGGAAATAACCTGCTTTGACAACCCGGAGAATCCCCAGTCACTGGATAAACTGATGGTCAGCATCGGCGCCCTGCCGCTGATGTGGTCCTATAAAACGGAATGCTGCGGGGCCAACCTGAGCCTTACGGCCGGCGCCGCGGTTAAAAAAATGGTTTCCAGGCTGCTGGAAATGGCCGAAGAAGCCGGCGCCCAGGCCATCGTGACGGCCTGCCCCCTGTGCCACATGAATCTTGAAATCCGCCGGGAAAACAACAAAAACAGCGTGCCGGCCTTTTACTTCACCGAGTTGATCGGCCTGGCCCTGGGCCTGACGGACAGCAGGAACTGGTTCTCCAGGCATATTGTCGACCCCTTCCCTCTTCTCCGGTCACTGTCACTGGCCGGGTAAAGCCCGTACTTTAATTTTACATGCCTCCCCGTACAAATGTATTTCTGAGGCAGCCCGGCATAATCAGTTTTGACGGAGGTTTATTTGGCTGTGCAAAACAATTCCGGTTCTACCACCGAAAAAATACTGGGATCCGTCCTGGTGGTGGGGGCGGGCATCAGCGGCATGCAGTCGGCCCTCGACCTGGCCGAAATGGGATACAAGGTTTACCTGGTGGAAAAATCCCCGGCCATCGGCGGCCGCATGCCCATGCTGGATAAAACCTTCCCCACCAACGACTGCTCCATGTGCATACTTTCTCCCAAGCTGGTGGAATGCGGCCGGCACCGCAATATTGAAATATTTACGCTGTCTGAAATATCGGACTTCAGGGGCGAGCCGGGCAATTTCACCGTGACCATAAAAATGCATCCCCGCTTTGTGGACCAGGACAGGTGCACGGGCTGCGGATCCTGCGCCGAGAAATGTCCCGTTAAAGCGGACGACGCCTTCAACCAGGGCCTGGGTCAGCGGAAAGCCATCTACAAGCTTTATCCCCAGGCCTATCCCAACGCCTATGTCATAGACCGGGAGAAATGCCTGCGCCTTAAAAATCCCAAGGCCTGCGGAAAATGCCTGAAGGCCTGCCAGGCCGGCGCCATCGACCATACAATGGCGGAAAAGACCGCTCAAGTGAAGGTCGGCGCGGTGGTCATGTGCCCCGGCTTCGAGCTTTTCGACGCCGAACTGCGGGGCGAATACGGCTACGGCGTTTACCAGAACGTGATCACCAGCCTGCAGTTCGAGCGCATGCTGAGCGCCTCGGGCCCCTACCAGGGCCACCTGCAGCGCCCCTCGGACGGAAAGGAACTGAAAAAGATCGCCTTCATCCAGTGCGTGGGCTCCCGGGACATCACCAACAACCAGGGCTACTGCTCGTCGGTCTGCTGCATGTACGCCACCAAGGAAGCCGTCATCGCCAAGGAGCACGTGCCCGGCCTGGAAGTGACCATCTTCTGCATGGACGTGCGGGCCTTCGGCAAGGACTTTGAAAAATATTACAACCGGGCCAGGGACAACTACGGCGTCCGCTATGTGAAATGCATGATCTCGGCGGTGAAAGAGCTGCAGCAGACCAATAACCTGAGGCTTTCTTACCGCACTCCGGACGGCGGAATGACCGAGGAAGAGTTTGACATGGTGGTTTTGTCCGTGGGCCTCAAGCCGGCCCCGGGCGTCAAGGAAATGGCCCGGGTGATGAAACTGCCCCTTAACCGGTACAACTTTTGCCAGACGGAAGCCTTTTCGGGTGTGCGCACCATGCGGCCCGGCGTTTACGTGGCCGGCGTTTTCAGCGGCCCCAAGGACATACCGGAAACCGTCATGCAGGCCAGCGCGGCGGCGGGTGACTGCGCGGCCTTCCTGGCCCCGGCCCGCAATACACTGATCAGCGAAAAGGAATTCCCCCCGGAGCTGGATGTTGCCGGGGATCACCCCCGCATAGGGGTCTTTGTCTGCCACTGCGGCATAAACATCGGCAGCGTGGTCAACGTGCCGAAAGTGGTGGCCCACGCCGGTACCCTTCCCGGTGTGGTATTCGCCGATGAAAAGCTGTACGCCTGCTCCCAGGACAGCCAGTTCGCCATAAAGGAACTGATCAGGAAACACAATCTCAACCGCGTCGTGGTGGCTTCCTGCAGCCCCCGGACCCACAAGCCCCTTTTCCAGGAAACGGTGCGCGACGCCGGTTTAAACCGGCACCTTTTTGAAATGGCCAACATCCGGGACCAGTGTTCCTGGGTGCACCAGAACGAGCCGGAAAAGGCCACCGCAAAAGCCATCGACCTGGTTGAAATGGCGGTCAAAAAGGCCTTTACCCTGGCCCCCATCAATTCCATAGTGGTTGATGTAACCCCCTCCTGCCTGGTGGTGGGCGGGGGCGTCTCGGGGATGAACGCCGCCCTGTGCCTGGCGGACCAGGGCTACCGGGTGCACCTGGTGGAGGCGGCGGATAGGCTGGGAGGCCTGGCCCTGAGGATGGGCCAGGGTCTTAACGGCGAGGACATAAAGGGCTACCTGGAAGAAATAACGGCCCGGGTCAGCAATCATCCACTCATAGATGTGCACTTGAACCGCCGGGTGGCCGGGTTTTCCGGGTATGTGGGGAATTTCACCTCGGTGCTGACCGAAGGAACGGAAATCCGGCACGGCGCCGCCATCATAGCCACCGGAGCACAGGAACTGAAGCCCACTGAGTGCATGTACGGCCGTCATCCCGGTGTGCTTACCCAGATGGGGCTGGACGAGGCCATCGGGGCCGGAGACCCCCGCCTGCGCAGCGCCAGGACCGTGGTGATGATCCAGTGCGTCGGCTCCAGGAACGATGAGCGCCCCTACTGCAGCAGGATTTGCTGCACCAAAACCATGAAGCTGGCCCTGAAGTTGAAAGAAATAAACCCCTCTGTAAACATTGTGGTGCTGTACAGGGATATCAGGACCTACGGGTTTAACGAGGACCTGTACCGGGAGGTCCGCACCAGGGGAGTGTTTTTCATCCGGTACCAGGAGGACCGCAGGCCTGTGGTCCGGGTGGGAAAGAAAAAAGGCCGGGAAGTTCTCATCGTTTCGGCCACCGACCACATCGTGGGGGAAGACCTGGACATTGAAGCCGACCTGCTGGTGCTGGCGGCGGCCACGGCGCCGGCCGAAAGCAACGCCGGGCTTTCCCGGTTGTTCAGGGTGCCGCTGAACTCCGACGGGTTCTTTCTTGAGGCCCACATGAAGCTGCGCCCGGTGGACACTTCCTCCGACGGGATATTTATCTGCGGCCTGGCCCACGGCCCCAAGGGGCTGGACTGCTCCATCATCCAGGGCAAGGCGGCGGCCGGCCGGGCGGCCACCGTCCTGGGGCGCAAATCCCTTGAATCCAGGGGAATCACCGCCGTGGTGGACCAGGAAAAGTGCGCGGCCTGCCTCACCTGCGTCCGCCTCTGCCCGTACAGCGCGCCCAAAATCGTGAACCACAGGGCCCAGATAGAGGCGGTGCTGTGCCAGGGCTGCGGCACCTGCGCCGGGGAGTGCCCGAACAAGGCCATAAAACTGCAAGGCTACTCCGATGAGCAGTACAACGCCATGTTAAGTGCTTTAGGCAAATAAGCAGTGGTAAGCGATAAGTATTCACCTTATTAACCAGTTGGAAACAGCAAAGAGGTTTTTAAAAACCATTGCAACCACCCTGGAGACAATAATGGCTGGTTCGGAAACAGTCTGAAGGAATAAAATCGCTGTAAATTCGCGTTCGATGGTAGTTAGTACAGAACTGTATTCAAAAGATGGGCTGTCGCCTGTTGAAAAGGCGACAGCCCTTTGATTTACCACTGATAATGTTAATTACTCAAGATTGAACAGAAACCTCAAGGCCCTTTATTTCCCGGACAAAATTTAAAATTTCTTCCAGCAGGGAAGGGTTTTCCCCGGCGCGGCGGAACAGCAGCCGGCCGGGTTCAATGCCTATTTGCCCGGCCAACTCCCGGACGGCGGCAAACTCACTGCCGCTACAGCGGTACCCGCCGGCCAGGCATTCCCCCTCACCGCAGGCTATGAGGGCCACACCGCCGGCCCCCTGCTCGATGTCATCGAGCACTCTCTGCCGGGAAAGGGCATCGATACTGGGCAGTACGCACAACCGTAACCCTGCCGTCTCCGGAGACTGCCGGACAAAGTCCGGCGCAAAATCCTTCCCCGCGACGTATCGGCACACGTACAGTATTACCCGGGCGCCGTCCCCCCGGCCGGTAATTTTATCCCGGCCCGTTTCCGCCTCAGTTTGCCCGGGCAGCGCTTCCCCGCAAACCGGCCCCACCATTTCAATGGCCCCGGCCGGGCAGACAGCCGCACAGATCCCGCAGCCCTGGCATTTCTGAACGCTTATTTCGGCCCGCCGGTCTACTTGCGGCACCCCGAAGGGGCACAGTCGGGCGCAGGTCATGCAGGCGGCGCACTTCCCGGCAATGACCGCCGCCCCCAGGCCGCAGCGCATGCACCGGGCCGATTCCTGCCGGGCCAGGGGCTCGTCGTAGCCTTTTTCAAATGGCAGGAAGCTCTGCCTGCGCTCCCGGGCCTCCATTACGGGCACCGGCAGCCTCTCCCTTTTTACCACCCGCCGGGCCACCTCACCGGGCAGGGGTTCAATTACCGGGGTTTGTTCCGGCAGGGAGGGTAAACTGCCTTCCCTTAGGAAGGCCTCCACCGACCGGGCCGCCCTCTGCCCGGAGGCCACGGCGCTGATGGCCGCCCCCGGGCCGGCGGCCACCTCCCCGCAGGCAAACACGCCCTTTACCGGTGTGGCCAGGGTTTCCCTGTCCACCTGCAGGTTCCCTCTCCCGTCCAGGGGGATTCCGCTGCCCTCCAGGAACCCCGGGTCTGCCTTCTGGCCCACCGCCACAATGATGGTGTCGGCCTCCAGGGTTTCCCTGGCGCTATCGTCAAAGGACGGGTTGAACCGCCCCCGGCTGTCGAATACGCTCAACACCTTTTTCACCCGCAGCCCTGTCAGCCGGCCGTCTTCTATCAATGCTTCCTCCGGCCCCCAGCCGTCCTGGATCCTGACGCCCTCCTCCCGGGCCTCTTCAATCTCCCACACGTGGGCCGGCATTTCCCCGCCGCGCTCCAGGCAGACCGCCACCACCCTTTCGGCGCCCTGCCGGACGGCGGTCCGGGCCACATCCATGGCCACGTCACCGCCGCCAATCACCACCACCCGGCGGCCCAAGGGCAGCGGCTTGCCCAGATTGGCCCCCTGCAGAAAAGGAAGGGCCAGCAGCACCGACGGGTGATCAAATCCCGGCAGCGGCAAATTGCGGCTCAAAGGCAGCCCCGTGGCGAGGATTACCGCCCGGTACCGCTCACAAAGCAGTTTTATGGTTACATCCCTGCCCACCTCCACACCGCATGCAACGTGCACTCCCTGGCTGATTATGCGCTGAACATCCTGGTATACAGCCCCGCGGGGCAGCCTGTAGAGGGGCAGCGAGGCGTAAAAGTGTCCCCCCGGCCGGGGGTGCCTGTCCAGGACGGTTACCGAAAAGCCGCTCTTGGCCAGCTGCAGGGCCGCCGCCAGCCCGGCGGGCCCGGCCCCCACCACGGCCACGTCACCCCCGGGGAGATTGAATTTATCATCAGTTCCGGGTCCTGATTTTTCTGCTTTGTTATGATCAGGGCCGGGACAGGCTAAATCCCCGGCATTAGCGGCTTCAACAGCCGGACCGGCGGCCTGCTCCACGGCAAAGCGCTTCAGGGCGCGGATGCTCAGCGGGGCGTCCACCGCTCCCCGGCGGCACCCTTCCTCGCAGGGGTGCGGGCACACCCAGGCACAGACGGAAGGAAAGGGGTTCTTATCCGCGATAATGCGAAAGGCTTCCTTATAATTACCCCTGGTAATGGCGTCCAGGTAGCCGCTTACATCGGTGTTTACCGGACACCCTTCGCTGCAGGGGGGTATGGGTTTAAACACGGCCAAATTAATTCTCCTTTCCAGCGGTGTGGACGGTTGTCACAAATCGCATATGTATTCAACAATCATTATAGTTTTTTTAATCGGATTTTGTAAACGGCAATTAAATACAAACGGCAATAAAAAGCCATTATTTTTATTGACGTACTTA
The DNA here is from genome assembly GCA_049323615.1 of Bacillota bacterium. Taxonomy (GTDB): domain Bacteria; phylum Bacillota; class Desulfotomaculia; order Desulfotomaculales; family Desulfocucumaceae; genus JBMOPD01. The sequence continues at coordinate 37,579 of JBMOPD010000035.1, forward strand.
ACTGTTTAATATAGTTTTTAACTAGCGCCTTCTTAAATTTTCCGGCGGCACATAAACCAAAAATTTATTTTCAAGGGGTGATTTTTTATGGAAAGCAAAATAGCGCAGGCCATTCAAATGAAATACTCCCCCGTGGCAGTGGTCTTAACCGACCATAAGCCGGATCAGGCCCTGCAGTTCAAGGAAGGCCGGTGGGGCTGTGTGGTGTCCATGCTGAATGCCGCCGCCAAGGGGAAAACCACGGTGTTTGACCGGAAAACCTTCGGCTGCCTGGGCGGGGGCACCGGCCTGGGCTTCGGCAACCAGTACGTCAATTTTCCCGGCGGTATAGAGTATTTCCTGTCCAACGGCAACAAGGAATTGAGCCAGACCGAAGCCGGTAAAAACATTGTAAGAAACCTGCCGGCCCTTGAGCACGGCGAAGGTTATGTAAAAAGCCCGGAGCTGGCGAAAAAATTCATCGATTCCCTGCCGATGACGGACGTGCCCACCGAATATGTGGTCTTCAAGCCCGTTGAAAAGCTGTCCGCCGGCGAAACACCCCGGGTTGTGGTTTTCCTGGTCAACCCGGACCAGCTCTCGGCGCTGGTGGTCCTGGCCAATTACGCCCGGGAAACCAACGAGAATGTGGTGGTCCCCTTCGGCGCAGGCTGCCACAGCGTGTGCATAATCCCCTACCGGGAGGAGAGGGCGGAAAAACCCAGGGCCATCATCGGGCTTATTGATATCTCGGCGCGAAAACAGGTGGATAAGGACATACTGTCCTTTACCTTACCCTTTAAGATGTTCCTGGAGATGGAGTCCAATGTCGATGGTAGCTTCCTGGAAAAGGAAGAGTGGCAAAGGGTGCTGGAGAGAAACAAATAACTTAAGTGCCTGGTACTTAAGTTATTCACGGAAAATAAATGAGGGGCTGTCCCCAAGGCTTAACATTGGGGCAGCCCCTGTGTATCTTTGCTATTCCAGTTCCACCCTGGGCCGCGGGAACAGTCCGCTCCGCTCGACAATCTCGGGTACGACCTCTTCCCAGGCGATGGCCATGATGTGCACGCCGTGCACTCCATTGACCTTTTCCTTGATGTACTTGATCTGCTCGATGGCCACCTCGATGCCCTCGCGCTTCTGGTCTTCGGCGTTTTTCAGGCGCTCCACCAGGGAGTCGGGCACCAGCATGCCGGAAACACCGGTCTGCAGGTACTTGGCCGCCCGCCAGCCCTTCAAAGGCGTGATGCCGGCCAGGATGTGCACCCGCTGGTCGATTCCCCGCTCCCGCACCATCTCCATGAAGCGCTCAAACCGCTCCATGTCGAAGATGCACTGGGTCTGGATAAACTCGGCCCCGGCCTCCACCTTCTTCTCCAGGCGGTCCACCCGGAACTCGAAGGGGTCGGCGAAGGGGTTGGCCACCGCGCCGATGAAGAACCTCGGCTCGTGCTCCTTGATCTCCTCGCCGGAGAAGAACTTCTTCTCGTCCCGCATCCTCCGCAGCAGGTAGATAAGCTGCATCGAGTCCACGTCGTAGACATTCTTGGATGTGGGGTGGTTGCCGAACTTCTGGTGGTCGCCGGACAGGCACAGGACGTTTCTCATGCCCAGGCTGTAGGCCCCCATCAGGTCCGACTGCATGGCGATCCGGTTCCTGTCCCGGCAGGTCATCTGGACGATGGGCTCGATGCCGCAGTCCAGTATGTGCACGCCGGCCGCTATGCTGCTCATGCGCACGATGGCGGTCTGGCAGTCGGTGATGTTGGTGGCGTCCACGTGGTTCACCAGCATGTGGGCGTGGTGCCTTACGCCGTGGGCGGATGCGTGCTTGGGCGGGCCGATTTCGGCCGTGACCGCGAATTGCCCGCTGTCCAGTATCTTGTGCAGTTTGCTATAATGACTCACCCGATCATCACATCCTCCCTGACGGCCCTGCGCGGCCCGCCGTCCCTGGACGTCGACCAGTCCTTGGGCGGCTGTATCTCCATCAGTTTATCCAGCTTGCCTAACTTTTTCATGCGCTCATAGATCAGGTGCCAGGCGCAGTCAACGTCCTTGCTTATTTCACACTTGCCGTACTGAGATCCCCCGCAGGGGCCGTTTAAAATACTCTTTGAGCAGCGGATGATGGGGCAGATGCCGCCGGTCTTGTGGAGCACGCAATCTCCGCACAGGCCGCACTTCTCCTCCCAGACGCCGTGCACCTTGGACCCGCCGATGAAATTGGTGTTCAGGGCGGGCACCACCCACTTGTCAAAGCGCTCGGCCAGGTACTGCACGCCCACTCCGCAGGCCAGGGAAATAATGGCATCCGTGTCCTTGACTACACCGTCCAGGGCTTCCACGTATTCCGGGTCGCACTGGCGGGTGGCGGTGAAGGTCACGGTTTCCAGGGGGTTTCCTTCCAGCCGGCGCATGATGCGCAGGGCCGAGGCCAGTATTTCGGTCTCCTTTTCACCGCCGGCCAGGCACACCGTTACGCACCCGGCGCAGCCTATGAGGGCCACCTTCTTGCAGCCACTGACCATGGCGGCGATATCCTTGATGGGTTTTTGCTGGGCTATAATCATACTGTGCCACCTTCTTTCGAGCACCCGCAGCCGCAGCCGCAGCCCACCCCGGTCCTGGTCAGCGGGTTGGGCCCCAGCTCCCTGATGCGGGCGGTCATCTCATTGGCAATTTCGGCGAAGCGGCCGCCCTGGGCCGAGGAAAGGTTGTACATCTCCAGGCGGTCTCCGCCGATACCTATCTCGTCCAACAGCTGTTTCACCGCGTTGACGCGTTTTTTGGCCCGGATGTTGCCTTTCAGGAAGTGGCAGTCGCCTTCCATGCAGCCGGCCACGAACACGCCGTCGGCGCCCTCTTCAAAGGCGTTGAGGATGACGCGGTGGTCGATATTTCCGGAACAGGTCATTTCCACGATTCTTATATTGGGAGAGTACTGCAGTCGCATCGAACCTGCCAGGTCCGCAGCGGAGTACGCTCAGTAGTGGCAGCAGAAAGCGACGATTTTAGGCTCGAAACTCACCTCAACCCACCTCCTTGCAAAGGCCCTTGATCATGCTGATATACATCTTATCATTGTATCCCTGCAGGGTAATGGCCTTGTTGGGACATTCGCCGGCGCAGCTGCCGCAGCCCTGGCACAGGACCGGGGCGATCTGGGCGGCGTAGTTTTCCACCTTGGGCGCGCCGTAAGGACACAGCCTGACACAGGTGAGGCAGGCGGCGCACTTGTCGGGCTGCACCACAGCCACCACGCCGTGGGACTCCAGTTCCTCCTTGGCCAGGATGGTCCCGGCCCTGCCGGCCGCGGCCCTGGCCTGGGAGATGTTCTCCTCGATGTTCTTGGGGCCGTGGGCCAATCCGGCCAGAAAGATGCCCTCGGAGGAAAAGTCCACCGGCCGCAGTTTCATGTGGGCCTCAAGGAAGAAGCCGTCCTCGTTCAGGGGCACCTTGAACAGTTCGTTCATCCTCTTGCTGTCCGGCGCCGGCAATATGGCCGCCGCCAGGCCGAGGACGTCGGCCTCAATGACCACCGGCTGCCCCAGCACGTGGTCGGTGACGGTAACCTTCACCTTGCCGCCGGCCTCCTCCACCACAGGTTTCTGGTCAACGCTGTAGCGGATGAAGATGACTCCCTTGCGGCGGGCCTCGGTGTACAGATCCTCAAAGAACCCGTACGCCCTGATGTCCCGGTACATGATGAACACGTTGGCGTCGGGGTGCTTATCTTTCAGTTTCAGCGCCAGCTTGATGGACTTGGCGCAGCACACCCGGCTGCAGTATCCTCTTGCGGGCTCCCGGGAGCCGACACACTGGATCAGGACGATATTTTTCGCCCCGGCCACTTTAGCGTCGCCGGCGGCAATGGCCTCCTCCAGCTCCAGCTGGGTCATCACCCGGTCGTTCTGCCCGTACAGGTACTCGGTGGGCTTGTATTCCGCGCCGCCGATGGCGATGATGGTCACCCCGTGCTGGATCTCCCGGCCGTTGGACAGGGTGGTCACGAAGTTGCCCACGAATCCCTTGGCGTCCTGCACCTCGGTGCCGGTAAACAGCTCAATGTTGGGGTTGGCCTTGACCTTGGCGGCGAGATCCGCCAGGTAGGCCGGTACGTCCTCGCCCCTCAGGCCCTGTTTGATGCGGTTGGCGATACCGCCCAGGGTATCGGCCTTCTCCACCAGGTATACCTTGTAGCCCTGGTCGGCCAGGGAAAGGGCGCTGTTCATGCCGGACACGCCGCCGCCGATGACCAGGGCGCCCTTGGTGACGCCCACCGACTCCTGGTGAATGGGATTCAGCAGGGCGGCCTTGGCCACCATCATCTTGACCAGGTCCTTGGCCTTCTCGGTGGCCTTTTCCGGCTCGTTCTGGTGCACCCAGGAGCACTGGTCCCGGATGTTGGCCATCTCGAACAGGTAGCGGTTCAGCCCGGCCTCCAGCATGGTTTCCTGGAACAGGGGCTTGTGGGTCCGCGGGCTGCAGGAGGCCACCACCACCCTGTTCAGCTTGTTCTCTTCAATTATCTGCCGCATGGTGTTCTGGGCGTCCTGGGAACACACATACAAGTATTCCCCGGCATAGACCACGTTGGGTAAACTCTTGGCCATCTCCACCACTTCGGGCACTTTGACCACGCTGCCGATGTTCACGCCGCAGTGGCAGACGAACACGCCGATGCGGGGATCCTGGGCGGAAACGTCCTTCTCGGCGGGGTATTCCTTTTTCTGCACCAGGGTTCCCCGGGAGTCGGACAGCAGGCTGGCCGAGGCGCCGGCGGCCGCGCTGGCCTGCATGACGGTCTCGGGGATGTCCTTGGGGCCGGAGAAGGCGCCGGACACGTAAATTCCGGGCTTATTGGTGCCCACCCCGGAGAGCGGGGCGGTGTCGGCAAAGCCGTACCGGTTCATGTCCAGGCCCAGCTTCTGGCCCAGATCGATGACCGGCTTGGAGGGCTGCAGCCCCACCGAGAGCACCACCAGGTCAAACTCCCCGGTACCGATGCTGCCGTCCTCGTTGGAGTAGCGGATGATCAGGTTCCTGGACTGGTCGTCCTTCTCGGTAACCTCGAAAATCCTGGACCTTACGAAGCGTACCCCGCTCTCTTCCCGGGCGCGGTCGTAGTACTTTTCAAAGCCCTTGCCGTAAGTGCGCATGTCCATGAAGAAGATGGTGGTCTCCAGCGGTTCGTGGCTGTGCTCCTTGGCAATGACGGCCTCCTTGATAGCGTACATGCAGCACACCGATGAGCAGTAGCCGTGGTTTTCCCTGATGTTCCGGGAACCCACGCACTGGATCCAGGCTATTTTCCTGGGCTCCTTCTTGTCATAGGGCCGCACCAGGTGCCCCTGGAAGGGTCCCGAGGCGCTTAAGATACGTTCAAACTCCAGGCTGGTCACCACGTTGCGGAACTTGCCGTAGCCGTAGTAGAACAGGGCCTCGGCGTTGAAGGTCTCGAAGCCGGGGCTCAGCACGATGGCCCCGACGTTCAGGTCGTGGATTTCCTCCTGCATGTCGTGGTTGATGGCATCGGCCTGGCATGCCTCCACGCATTTCCCGCAGGAATTCGGCTTTTTCAAATTGAGGCATCTTTTGGGGTCAATGGCATAGGCGTTGGGATAGGCCTGGGCGTATTGCTTGTAAATGGCCTTCCGCAAGCCCAGGTTCTGGTTGAATTCATCTTTTACCTTAACCGGGCATTTTTCGGCGCAATCGCCGCAGCCCTTGCATTTGTCCACGTCCACGAAGCGGGGCCGCTGCCGCACCTTGACCTTGAATTTGCCCGGTTCGCCGCTTACTTCCTCGACGTCCGAGTTGGTCAGTATCTTGATGTTCAGGTGACGGCCGCACTCCACCAGCTTGGGGGACAGTATGCACATGGAGCAGTCGTTGGTGGGAAAGGTCTTATCCAGCATGGGCATGGTTCCGCCGATGGCCGGGGAGCTTTCCACCAGGTATACGAAATATCCGGATTCGGCCAGGTCCAGGGAGGCCTGGATACCGGCGATGCCGGCGCCAACCACCATTACCGCCCCGACTTTTTCAGCACTCATCAGGCATCATCCGTCCTCTCATAATTGGGAGTTCTTTTTTATAGCACACCGCTCGGGTCAAACGGGCTTTCCCCGGAGGTTTTACTTTTTCTCCGGCAGGATCAGGGCCCGTTCCATCAGGGTGCACATGTGCATGTTCTTGGACTTGCCCTTGGTGTCGGGGTACCACTTGTTCAGGTCGTTGAACTGGTCGATGCAGTTGTGGCAGGGAACTACCACTATCTGTGCCCCGGTGGCCATGACCTGGTCCACCTTGCGCTTGCCTTTTGCTTTACGCTTTTCATTGAATTCCGGCATGGCCATGCCGCCGCCGCCGGCCCCACAGCAGTAATTCATCCTGCCGTTGGGATTCATGTCCACGAAGTTCTTGACGAAGCTTCTCAGCAGTTCCCTGGGAGCCTGCCAGACGCCTTCCTTGCGGGCGGTGTTGCAGGGGTCGTGGTAGGTGACCACCTCGGTGATGGCGTCGGGATCCAGCTTCAGCTGGCCCTCCTTGACCAGTTCGTTGAGCAGTTCCAGTATGTGGCGGATGGGGAAATCCTTGCCCTTCCAGAAGGTCCTCTGGCCCCAGCGCATGGAACGGAAGGCGTGGCCGCACTCGGTGACGATGAACTGCTCGCAGCCCAGGCGGTCGAACTCTTCCCAAACCGGCATGGAAATTTCCACAAAGTCGTCGTTCTGTCCGGTGAACAGGGCAATGTTGGTGGCGTCCCAGCGCTTGGTGCTGATGGTGTAGTCAATGCCGGCGGCGTAGAATATCTTCAGCGTGGTCTGCAGTTCCTGGGGATAGTACTTGATGTCCCGGGCGTTGAAGCCGTAGAAGTACTTGGCCCCCGCCTTGTTCAGGGGAATCCGGTAGTCCGGGTCGTCCAGCTCGGCCTGCAGCTCTTCCTGGATCCAGTCCAGGGTTTCCTCGTAATCCTCCTGGCCCACGTTCATCTGGTTGCCTGACTCGATGTGCTCCCTGGCAATGGTCTGCAGGTAGCCCGGTATCTTGTCCTTGTCCCAGGTGCCGCGCAGGCTGCGGACCACGGCGGCCATGTTGATCTGCATGGGGCACTCGATGGTGCAGCGCTCGCACATGGTGCAGTACCAGATGTAGGGATCGGCCCATACTTCCTCTTCCATGCCCAAAAGTACCTTGCGCAGGAACTTGCGGGGGTCATTGTTTTCATGGATGTCCGAGTAGGGACAGCCGGCGGTGCACATGCCGCAGGCCAGGCACTGGGTGAAATCATAGTTTTTTACGAACCCGGCCACCTTATCCCGGAACTTGGGATTGAGTTTTGACGCCTGAATGGTTTCCATGGCATTTTCCATAAGTCGATGCTCCTCCCCTCTTCGGAGTTGGTTACTTTTTAGCTTTCAGCAGTCAGCAGTAAGCAGTCAGCAATCAGAACCTTTTAATCCTTTTTTAGCTGATGGCTGATGGCTGACCGCTGTTTGCTGACGGATATCACTAGCCCTGAAGCCTAGTACTCGTTCGGCAATTGATTCAGCTCCGCCTTGGTAAACACCGGGCCGTCCTTGCAGACGTACCTGTTGCCCACGTTGCAGCGCCCGCACATGCCGATGCCGCACTTCATGCGGTTTTCCAGCGACATGATGATCTGCTCCGGCTTGAACCCGCAGGCCTCCAGCTCGGGCATGGTGAACTTGATCATCACCGGCGGGCCGCAGATGATGGCCACGGAGTTTTCCGAGCTGGGCGACACTTCCTTGGTCACCGCCGGAACGAAGCCCACCTTGCGGGTCCAGCCGTCCACCGGGCGGTCGATGGTGCACACCAGGTCTATATCAGACCGGTTGTCCCACTGGTCCAGCTCGTCCTTGTAGAGGAGCAGTCCGGGGTTCCGGGCGCCGTAAATGACTGTCAGCTTGCCGTAATCCCCGCGGTGTTTGGGCTCCAGTATATAGGTGATCAGCGATCTTAGCGTGGTGAAGGCAAAACCGCCGCCGATTATCACTATATTCTTGCCCTTCATCTGCTCCACCGGGTAGTAGTTCCCCAGGGGGCCGCGCACGCCGGCCATGGTGCCCTCCTCCATCAGGTGCAGGGCGGTGGAAACCACTCCCGCCTTGGCCACCGAGAATTTAAGGAATCCTTTCTCGGTGGGCGACGAGGCGATGCCGAAGGGGGCCTCGCCCTTGCCGAACACGCACACCTCGGCAAACTGGCCGGGCATGTAGGGGAAGCTCTTCTCGTCCTCCTCGCTCATGAACTGGAAGGTGAAGCTGTGAATGAGCTTGTCATCGGTTTCGGTGAAGTTTTTCACCAGTTTCATCGGGAGCGGCAGATACGGGTTTCTTTGCATTACTTATCCGACCCCCCTTCCCCCCGGATGTCCGCCAGTACCTGGCGGATGTCCAGATTAACGGGGCAGTTTTTGATGCACCGGCCGCAGCCCACGCAGGCCATGGCATTGAAATTATCCACGAAATACTTGAACTTGTGCATTACCCGCTGGCGCATGCGCTCCTTGCCGCTGGGGCGCGGGTTGTGTCCCGACGTGTGCAGGGTAAAGAGGGGGAACATGCAGGAGTCCCAGTTCCTCACCCGGCAGCCGTTGCAGTCCCTGGCCTCGTCCACTATGTCGAAGCAGTGGCAGGTGGGGCAGGAATAGGTGCAGGCGGCGCAGCCCAGGCACTTTTCGTGGAACTTTTCCCAGATGGCGTCGTAGAAGTTTGCGTCCAGCTTGGACTTGAGGCCGTCGGTGTTAACCCGGCAGGCCACCACGGCGGCGTCCCTGGCCTTGGCAGCAGCGGCCTTCCGGCCTTCTCCGGCCGCCCCCAGGCCCAGCCTGCCGGCCAGTTCCTTGCCTTTGTCGCTTACCGCTTCCATCACGTAGGCGTCCCCGATATCGGTCAGCAGCAGGTCCAGGCCGGCCGCGTCGGCGGGGCCGCTGCCCATGGAGGTGCAGAAGCAGGTGCTGGCCGGGTCGGTGCAGGCCATTCCCACCAGCAGGGTGTTTTCCCTCCTGGTCAGGTAGTAAGGGTCCTGGTATTTATCGTTGTTGAAGACATTGTCCAGCAAAAGGAGGCTCCTGGCGTCGCAGGGGCGGATGCCGAAGACCACCTTCTTGCGGCTGTCGATACACTCCTCCAACTTGGCTCCTTCCCCGGTTACACTGTAGCTGAAGAGCTTTTCAGTCTGAGGGAAAAGGACCCCCTTGGGAGGGATTTTGCTGTTGGCATAGCCGAAATCGGCCTCGCCGCCGCAAGTGATCCGCTTGAACAGCGAGTAGGTGCCCTGCTTTACCGGGGCATACACCTCGTATTCGGCAATCAGCTTATCCAGCAGGCCGGGTAGCGCTTTCTTGTCTATGATCATCCTTTTCACCTCACTCCTTCACCAGGAAAGGCTGCGGGTCGTCGGCCCTGAAGGTGGCCAGCGCCGGTTTTTCCTCCAGGCTGACACCGGCATCAACGCCGAACAACTCCTTGACTTCCTTGACCATTTTGCGTGTCATGGCGCGCAGGTTTATGCCCATGGGGCAGGCCCGGTCGCAGGCGCCGCAGTCGGCGCAGCGCCCGGCGCTGTGAAAGACCCGCCCGGCCTGGAATATGATGTTGTCTTCCACGTCCGGGGTCTTTTTGATCCACACCGGCGTCGAGCAGTCCACGAAGCACTCGGTGCAGTAGCACATGGGGCAGGCGTTGCGGCAGGCATAGCACCTGATGCACTTGGAAAACTCCGCGGCCAGCGCAGCCCTGCGCTCCGCCGGCGAAAGGGCCTCAAAGGCCGCCACGTCGGCAAAAGTATCCCCGGGCTTGGCGGGCACCGGATCTCCCGCCAGCATGTCGTATACCACCGGGTTGCCGTAGCGGCAGACCTTGCAGGTGTCGTGCAGGAGGTCCTCCAGCTTGACCTCGGTGGCAAACCCCTTCCCCTTGAGCACCAGGGCAGCGCCCTTGTCCTCAACTTCCAGGAGGTCCTTGCCGCCTATAGCCTCGTCCACCTTGGCCCGGTCCACCATGCCGGAGCAGGGGACGCCGATGATGTAGAGGTTTTCCCTGTTGATCTGGTTTTCTTGAATCAGGGTCACAATGGCGCGGACGTCGCAGCCCTTGGCCACCACGGCCACCTTGTCCTCCCGCTTGCGCAGGTAGTTGGCCAGGTTGTTCTCGCAGGAATTATCCCATATGAGCATGCCCGCTTCCCCGGGCTTGCGGACAAAGCACGGCGTGCTGCGAAGGGGGAGGCTGCCCCCGGTGAATCCGACCACCAGGTCCACCTTCTTTTCTTCCAGCAGCTTTCTAGCCGCCTCCTGTATGGCTTTGGTCAGCTTTTGCATCCGCAACAACACCCCGCTTCCTGGCTGGGAGCAATCCCCCTGTTGGGGCCCAGTTTCTTGACCTTGTCGGTTACTTCCTTGACCACTTCGGCGAAGCGGCCGCCCTCGGCGGCGGACACCCAGGCAAAGTTGACCCTGCCCTCGTCCACGCCGATGTATTCCATCATGCTCTTCAACAGAGCGAACTTCCTTCTGGCCACCAGGTTGCCACTAACATAGTGGCAGTCGCCGGGGTGTCACCCGGAGGTCAGCACGCCGTCCGCCCCGTTTTTGATGGCCGACATGATAAACAAAGGGTTTATCCGGCCCGAGCAGGGTACGCGGACAACGCGGATGTTGGGGGGATACTGGATCCGGCTTACACCGGCCAGGTCGGCCCCCGCGTAACTACACCAGTTGCACAGAAAGGCGATTATCTTTGGTTCCCATTCCATATATCCTATCCCTCCCCCTGACGCTATAGCGCGTTAATCATGGCCATGATCTGTTCGTTGGTGCAGCCCTTGACGTTTAAGGCCCCGCAGCGGCAGGAGGAAGCGCAGGCCCCGCAGCCCTTGCACAGGGCCTCGTTGACCACGGCAACCTTTTCTTTGGCGTCCACTGTAATGGCCTTGGCCGGGCAGACCGACTCGCAGACCCCGCAGCCGGCGCACTTCTTCTTGTTGACCACGGCGCTCTTGCCTTCCACGTCGATGGATTCCTTGGCCAGCACGGTGCAGGCCCTGGCCACCGCGGCCTTGGCCTGGGCGATGTTCTCCTCCAGGTTCTTGGGCCCGTGGGCCAGCCCGCACATGAACACGCCGTCAGTGCCGAAGTCCACCGGGCGCAGCTTTAAGTGCGCCTCCAGGAAGAAGCCCTCCTGGTTCAGGGGAACCTTGAAGAACTGGGAAAGCTTGCTGTTGTCGGCAGGCACGATGGCGGCAGCCAGGCCTACCACGTCGGCGTCAATAACCACCGGCACCCCCAGCACGTGGTCGGTGACCGTCACCTTCACCTTGTCGCCGGCTGCCTCCACCACAGGCTTGTTGTCGGCGGCGTAGCGGATAAAGATGACTCCCTTGCGCCTGGCCTCGGTGTACATGTCCTCGTAGAACCCGTAGGTGCGGATGTCCCGGTAGAGTATGAACACGTTGGCGTCCGGGTTGGCTTCCTTGATCTTGAGCGCCTGCTTGACGGACTTGGTGCAGCAGATCCGGCTGCAGTAGGGCCGCTCGGGCTCCCTGGACCCCACACACTGGATGAATACGATGTTCTTGGCGCCTGCCAGCTTGCCCCCGGCCAGGTCCGATTCCAGCTCAAGCAGGGTTTTAACCCTGTCGTTCTGCCCGTACAGGTATTCACTGGGCTTGTATTCTTCCCCGCCGGTGGCGATGATGGTCACGCCGTGCTGGATCTCTTCCCCGCTGGTCAGCTTGGTCACGAAATTGCCGACGAATCCGTGGGCCTCGGCAATCTCGGCGCCTGTATATACCTTAATCAGGCTGTTGGACTTGATTTTTTCAATCAGGCCGGCCACGTAGGACGGGACATCCTCGCCCTTCATGCCGAAGCGGATGCGGTTGGCGATGCCGCCCAGCTGGCCGGACTTCTCCACCAGGCTCACTTTGTAGCCCTGGGCGGCCATGTTCAGGGCGGCGTTCATGCCGGCCACACCGCCGCCGATGACCAGGGCGTCGTGGTTCATGCCCAGGCTGATGCCGGCCACCGGCTCCAGCAGGGAGGCCTTGTACACCGCCATTTTGACCAGGTCCTTGGCCTTCCCGGTGGCCTTTTCGGGCTCACTCTGGTGCACCCAGGAGCACTGGTCCCGGATGTTGGCCATTTCGAACAGGTTGGGGTTCAAGCCCGCTTCCTTCAGTGTTTCCTGGAACATGGGCTCATGGGTCCTGGGGCTGCAGGAGGCTACCACAATACGGTTGAGGCCGTATTTTTCAATGGCTTCCCTGATCTGCCCGGCGGTGTCCTGGGAGCAGGCGTACAGCTTTTCATCGGCAAACACGACGCCCGGCAGGGTCCTGGCAAAGGCCACCACCTCGGGCACCTTGACCACGCTGCCGATGTTTATTCCGCAGTGGCAGACGAAAACACCGGTGCGTATAATCTCCCCGGCCACGTCCTTCTCGGGGGGATATTCTTTCTTCTTGACCAGGGTGCCCCTGGCCCCGGACAGTATCACCGATGAATCGCCCGCTGCGGCGCTGGCCTGCATGACGGTCTCGGGAATGTCCCTGGGGCCGCTGAAGGCTCCGGCCACGTAGATTCCGGGCCTGTTGGTGCCCACGCCGGTCAGGCCGGCGGGCTCGGCGAAGTTGAACTTGTTCAGGTCCAGGCCCAGCTTGCCGGCCAGTTCAACCATTTCCCCGGAGGGCTCCAGCCCGATGGAAAGAACCACCAGGTCGAATTCTTCGTTGGATATCGACCCGTCCTCGTTGGAATAGCGGATCCTGAGGTTGCCGCTGCCGTCAGTGGCCTCGGTGACCTCGAATACCCTGGACCGGATGAAGCGCACTCCCTGTTCATTCCTGGCCCGGTCGTAGTATTTTTCAAACTCCTTGCCGTAGGTGCGCATGTCCATATAGAAAATGGCGGCATCCAGCTCATAGGGCGTGTGCTCCTTGGCAATGACCGCCTCCTTGATGGCGTACATGCAGCACACCGATGAGCAGTAGCCGTGGTCCAGCTTGCAGTTCCTGGAGCCGACGCACTGTATCCAGGCGATTTTTTTGGGCTCCTTGTGGTCCGAGGGGCGCACCAGGTGGCCGCCGAAGGGGCCCGAGGCGCTCAGGATGCGCTCGAACTCAAGGCTGGTCAGCACGTTGGGGAACTTGCCGTAGCCGTAGTAGAACAGGGCCTCCGCGTTGAAGGCGTCAAAGCCGGGGCTCAAAACGACGGCCCCCACGTTGATGTCGATGACCTCTTCCTGCATGTCGAAATTGATGGCATCGGCCTGGCATTGCTTCAGGCATAGGCCACAGGCCTTGGGATTTTTAACCTTCAAACACTTTTCTTTATCTATGGCGTAGGCGTTGGGGTAGGCCTGGGCATAAAGCTTGTAGATGGCTTTCCTTTTATCCAGGCCCTGGTTGAAGGCGTCGTCCACTTTAACCGGACATTTCTCGGCGCAGGACCCGCAGCCCGTGCACTTGTCCGGATCCACCAGGCGGGCTTTTTTCAGTACGGCGGCCTTAAAATTCCCCGGCTCACCCTGCAGGTCCACAAGCTCGGAACCGGTCATGATTTCGATGTTCAGGTGGCGCCCGCACTCAACCAGCTTTGGTGACAGAATGCACATGGAGCAGTCGTTGGTGGGGAACGTCTTGTCCAGCATCGGCATGGTGCCGCCGATGGCCGGCTTTTTCTCCACCAGGTAGACGTAGTACCCGGACTCGGCCAGGTCCAGGGATGCCTGGATACCCGCGATACCGGCGCCCAGTACCAGTACGGCCCCGACTTTATCGGGCTTCTTTGTCATCTTTGCATCACATCCGTCCTCACAAAAAAATTATTAACCTTCTCCCCTTCCGACGTCATTCTTGCGTCGAATTATCAAATTGATGCGGGCTAGTTAAGTACTTAAATAACAGCTCCTGCAATCCCGCCGGTCTTTCACCTCCGTCCAGTATATTTTATCATTAAAAACTTTAATTTTTAATGTAAAATTTACTGGCCGTTTTAGCAAAGGGCGGCAGTCGCACTGCCGCCCCTCTTTTTTTCTACTGACAGTGGCGGTATAACTTTCAGCACACCGAATTTATCTCTGGCGGAAAGTCTTTAAGAACGAGTCGCAGTAGATATCCTTGTTCAGTAGCACATTGGCGGCCGCCACAGCGTCGACCAGCTCGGGGTCGTCCACGTCGGCAATGGCGGAATCCAGGCCTACCGCCATGCACATGATCAGGAAGGTCCTGTTCAGCAGGTGGCGGTTGGTGCAGCGCTGGGAGGTGTTGGAAAGACCCAGGGTGGTCCGCACCCCGGGGGCCAGCGCCTTGATCTGGCGGATGGCCTCAAGAACCTCCACCCCGTGCTCCTGGGCCACGTTGGCGGGCAGCATCAGGGGGTCGATATAGAGGTCTTCCATGGGAATTCCGTGCATATCGGCATTGACCACTATTTCCATGGCCAGCGCGGCGCGGTCGGAAGCGCTCTTGGGCACTCCCTTCTCATTCATGGCCAGGCCGATGATGGCGGCATTGTACTTGGCTGCCATGGGCAGATAGAGGTCCATCTTCCACTGGTCGGCGTGGGTGGAGTTGATCATTACCTTGCCGTGCTTGTTGGCGGCGCACCCGGCCTCAATGGCCTCGGGGTTGGTGGAGTCGACGCAACACGGGATGGAAACAGTCTCATTGCATATGTTAACCAGCCACTCCATTACGGCGGGCTGATCCTTGGCTTCCACGGTGGGCCCGGTGTTGACGTCCAGGTAGTGGGCGCCGGCCTCGTACTGGCGCTTGGCCCAGTGCTTGATGGGCTCGGGATCCTTGTTCAGGATACCCTCGCGGATGTCTTTAAACATTCCGTTGATCCGCTCACCTATCAGGATCATTCATTATACCTCCTTTGTTTGCAGGATGGTTTAGTATTTCACCGGCTCCATCATCTTGTCGATGTTGGCCTTAAACTGCTTGACCGATTCCGGATGGCGCATTACAAGGATAGCCCCGCTGGCCTGGGCAAAGGTGGTGGCCGTCATGACCTCCCAAAGGATGGCCCGGCGGAACTGGTCTCCCCACTCGGGAGTCTCATCCCTGGAGGCCTTGGCTTCTTTGGCCTTCCAGGCTTCCTGTCCGACAAAGCAGATAACCGGCATGGCCAGCATCTTGTCGCCGGTCAGGGCCCCCAGCCTGGCGCGCTCCATAATCGAGTAGGCATACTCGATGCCGTAGCCCAGGGCGCCCACCAGGGGGTCGATGGCAATCCTGCTGGCGGCCAGTCCCATTTCGGTTATCAGAATGTTTAACTGCTTGGCAAGGTTGATGTCCAGCGGGCTGGACGCAATGATGGAGTGCCCGTTCACCATGCAGGCGGCAGTTATGGTCTTGTAGTTGTTGGGGGTGGCGCAGCCCAGCAGGGCCACCTTTCCGGCCAGGGCCTCACCCACCGCCGGCATGATTTCGGCGTCCTTTTCCTCAACGCCGCAGCCGATAACGATCAACGGTACATTAATGGCATCGGCCACAGCCTTGGCGGTTTTGGCGCAATCCGCGGGGCTCGCGTTTTTGAAATCCGGGTGGGCGCTGGTCAGCCTCAGGCAAACCAGGTCGGCGCCGTATTCCACGTTTTTCTTGGCCCAGGCCACCGGGTCCCCCAGCACTCCCTCGAAGGGGGCCTTTAATATATCGGGCCAGTCAACGGGCTCCATATCGCAAACTTCCAGTGCCACCACCGGGCGGTTGGGCATTTCGCCCTCAAAGAACAGGAAGGGCAGCGTGCTGTCCCCGCCCACTTTGACAACATTGGGCTCTACACCAAGGACCATCTCGTTTACCTTGCTGGTCCATCTTTCCTTTGCTATCGTTACAGCCATTACTCCCGCTCCTTTCGTAAAATAGGGGGTACGACACTTCTCAAACAATGCCGGTCTTTTTCAGGATGTCGCTCACTGCCGACACCACCGGCGAGTCGTCCGGTAAATTTACCAGAGGTTTACTGTGCAGGTCGTAATCCCGCACCTGATCGTCCAGGGGGATGGTGCCCGCCAGCTCGAGGCCGGTGCGCTCAATCTCGTCCCTGAGCGCTTCAACGGTTCCATCGGTTACCTTGCTGACCACAAGGTACATCTTCCTGATATCCAATCCCAGAGATTCCACCAGCTCTTTAACCCTGCCGGCAGACCTGATACCCCTGGCGCTGGAGTCGCTGGTAACCAGAAGCACATCCACGTTCTGGGTGGTCCTGCGGCTTAAGTGCTCCAGTCCGGCCTCATTATCCATCACCACAAAGGGATAATTCTTGCTCAGGTCCTGCATAAAGCCGCGTACCAGGTTGTTGGCGTAGCAGTAACAGCCGGCGCCTTCGGGCCCTCCCATAACCAGCAGGTCTACGTCATCACCCTCGGCCAGTGACTGGTGAACACGGTACTCCACGTACTGGTCCTTGGTCATTCCGGCCGGCAGGGGCTCGAGATTCCTGTTAATGCGGTTAAGGGTTTCGGAAATGGTATCTTCCACCCCGATTCCCAGTGCTTCGTGCAAATTGGCGTTGGCGTCCGCGTCCACGGCCAGGACCGGACCTCTGCCCGCTTTCGTGATCTGCCTGATCAGGAGGGCGGCCATGGTTGTCTTGCCGGTCCCTCCTTTTCCTGCTATGGCGATGGTGAAAGCCATTTTTTACACTTCCCTTCCATATACATTACTTCCAAAAAATACTGCTAATATTGCTGCAGCGTTGGGAACCGGCCGGGTATGGCGCGCCGGCGGGAACGAACTGACATCACCCGTAGCATTTACCAAACTGGAATTGGCCATGAACACTTTATTGAGGGACCTTTTTCGATTAGTCCCTTTTATGCCCAGCGCTGCTTCAGGAAAGTGGCGATCCCGGAGGACTCGCGGGGCCCTACCAGTACTTCCCAGCCGGACAGTTCGTTTAATTTACCGCTCAGCACGGCCACGCCGCCCGGTATGATCACCTTGCGGTGCTTAACCTTGTCGGCGATACCCGAGTTCTGAAGCATTTCGGTGATTTTTTCCGGAGTAAACTTGCCTGCGGCCCACCCGGTCATGACCGAGATGCCGTCGGTGTCCACGGGCAGGATGTATCCCGGCACCCTGGAGGCTTCCACGTCGCCGGCCACGCAGAAGTAGGTCAGCGAGAAGTTGGTGGTCACGTACACCGGGGAATCCGGGGTGACATTGCCGATCTCGTAAATCTTGGCCTCCACGGCAATGGGTTTCTGCGGGTCGGTGTAAATATTCAGGCGCAGCGTGATCAGCGGCAGCACATCCGCCGGATCGGCGCTGTCTATGACCACTATGCTGGCGTACTTGGCGATATAAATGCCGGCGTCCACCACAGCCTGGAAGGGATCCTGGTTATCCGCGAAGGCGATGGTGGGATATCCGAAGGGCCGGAATTTTTTAAGGGCCTGGCGGCGCAGCTGGGTCTGGTCGTTCAGCACCCGGTTCACTTCGCGGGCGCCTGAATCCAGAACGAGCTGCTTGTGCCCCATGCCCACGGCTTTTTCCACCAGGGCGGCCAGTTCATTCAGGTCGGCGCCCTTTACCACCATGGGCACATCGAATTTTTTGGCCAGGTTGGTCATGGCCTCCAGGTTGGCTGCCGTTGCCCCGCAAACCAGCGGTTTTTTGGCGCCCACAATCTCCAGCGCCTTTTCAATGGCGGCGGGGTCCTCGCTCATCAGCACCAGGGGGAAATCGGTCTTTTCTGCCGCCGCTTTGACGGCGTCGGCGAACTTGCCGGCATCACCGGAGCAGTTGCCAACGGCCACCAGGTTGACGTTGTGCACCTGGCCGACGCGGTCGAATACCAGCTTGTTGATCTGGTCCACCTTGGCGGCGATTTCACCGGCGGCCATGGTGTCGCACACCGACACCGCGATTCCGGTCATGTGCTCAAATCGCTTGTCGTGGCGGAACAGCACGGTCTCATTGCCCAGTTCGATAGCCTTTTCGCCTGCGCCGATTTTAACCAGGGCAACGGGCGGAGCGGAAGCCGAATCCAGCGCCTCCTTGGCGGTGTCGCTGACGTGGGGGCATTGATCCAGGCTGGCCTTACCGCTGGCCAGCGCCATGGCAAAGGCCAGGCAGGTGGGTTGACCGCAGTCCTTGCAGTTGGTTTTGGGCAGTTGCTTAAAAATCTCTAAACCTGTTAAACCCATTCTCCGTACTCCTTTCTCAGAAGTTATTTTATTGAAAAAGTGATACCTGAGGACACCCGGCCAAAATCCGGGCGCCCTCAGGAACGCGGTGTTCAACAGACAATACTTGTCAAAGCTCCGCTATTAAAGGAGCGGATCCATGGTCAGGGCCGGGTGCCCCTTCTCCTCCAGAAAGCCCATGATCTCCTCGCCGCTGGTGCCGATGGTCTCGTCGGCGATCTTGTCCACGAAGTCCTTGCCCAGTCCGGCGTTCTCGGCGGCTTCCTCCAGCAGCGGGCGCAACTCATCCTTAAGGGCCTTGGGCATCCACACCAGCCGCCCCAGCCCGCCGTCGGCGGGCACGAACTTGCGGGAACCCAGGTAGGATTTGCCGCAGCCCATGAACCCGGGCATCTGGGCGCCGGCCCCGATGGTCCCGGCCAGGGTGGAGAAGGTCATGCCCGACGGGGTCATGCCGCCGTGCTCCCGGTTGACCACCATGAAGCCGTTGCACTCGGGCACCATGGCCAGGATGCACTCGAAGCAGCCGCAGGAGGTCATCGGATATTCCATGATGGTGTAAAGGTTCATATTGGTGATGGTCCGCTGGGAGTTGTTGAATACGAATTCGTTGAAAGACTCCCACTGGCCCTTTACTTCGTCTATCAGACCCTGCTTCGGAATGGGCTGGTTGGAACCGTGGGGGTTGATCTCGTAGGCCGCCTTGGCGTCCAGCCAGCTTACCGCGCCGCACAGTCCCACCCGCTCGGGGGCCACCACGCAGACGTGGGTGGGGGCGAAGGACTGGCACAGGGTGCAGGAGTAGAAGGTATCCACTTTTTCGTCCTGCAGTTCCTTGAGGCGGTCATCCCGCTTCTGGTAGTATTTCCTGGCCAGGTCCCGCATTTCCAGCACTTTCTGCTCGTCGGTGTAGATTGTGATCTGGACCCGGTCCACAATGGCCGAGAATTCCGTTTTGAATTTGGCGTACAGGATCTTGCCGATGTCCCCCAGCCGGAACCCTTTTTCGTAGGCGCCGTTGGATATGCGCACCCACATGATGTCCCGCTGGGCCACGTGCCACAGGCCTTCGCCGTAGTTGGTGAAGTAGTGGATGCGGCGCTCCAGCACCGGCTCGAAGTCCTCCTGCATCTTGCGGCCGTACACGTCCACCACGATCCCCAGGGGCATCCGGCCGCCCGGCTGGACCGTGTCGATGTCCGGGCCGACGACGGTGACCTTGCCGTCCTCGATCTCGTCCTCGCCCACCATGCGCACCAGCTCGAAGCCGGGGGTCTTGGTGCCGCCGAATTCCACGTACATGTCCTTCTTGCGGATGGACTCGCCCTCAAAGGCCGGGCCCACGGTGATGGGCACGTCGATCTCGATGGCGGTTATCTTGATGCCGCGGACCTCCAGGCAGGTCTGGACGATCTTGTCGTAGTCGGGCTGGGATACGAACCAGTCCTTGATCTGCTTGTCTTCGGGCAGCTCCTGGTCGGTGATGACCGGGAAGCCCACGTTGATGGCGCCCATGCAGGCGGCGTCCTTGACCATGTCGTGCTCGCCCAGATAGAGGATGAAGGCCAGCACCCGGCGGCGCTGGTAGTCCCGCTGGGCGTCCCTGGCGCCGGGGGCGATGCCGCCGAACATCATGCCGGCCCGCAGGGCGTAGTTGGCGGCGTGCACCACCTGGGTGAAATTGCCCAGGGGGTAGGCGATGTAGTCGACCCCCAGCTTGACGCCCTCTTCCAGCAGCTGCTCGATGATCTCGTCGCACAGGAAGAGCATCAGGCCCTTGGCCATGAAGCTGTCCACGATCTTCTTGGCGGACTTGCTGTCCTTGGCCCGGCCCACGATGACGGCCTCGCCGGGGATGGTCCAGTCCACCATCTTGGTGCCGTACTGCCGCACCACCGGGTCGCCGATGAACCCGGTCCAGGGCGGAACGTGCAGCGGGTTTTCTTTGGTGTGGCGCAGGTAGCGCACCGCTTCGATTATTTCAGCTGCGTACCAGGTGGCCTCGCCGGCCAGGCGGGAGTTGGTGAAATCACGGTAGTCTTCCCTGAAGGAAGCCCGCATGCGGTTCAGGATGGGCACCAGGTCGCCCAGGGTCTTTACCTCTTCGCCGCTCAGGCAGCGAATAACCGGAAGGTAGTAAGCAGTGTCGGGATAGGCCACCGGGTGGTTTTCGCCAAAGTCACGGATAGCCTGGCTCAGCAGTATTTCCGCGTAGCTCATGGCGGTGATGGCGCCGTTATATGCAGATTTGAAAAGCGCCTTGGGCTCTTTACCCGGCTCTATGACGCCTTCAAATATCTGATCGAAGTTAATCTGCTCAGACAATATGGTCTCCTCCTTTCAAACTGAAGAATTAGTAATTCTGGCACAGGGCGGTTTCGTTGTCCTCGGCCACCTGACGGTGCACGCCCAGCTTCCAGGTGCGATACTCCAGGGCGCTGAGCATCTTCTTGGCGGCCACGGCCGGATCCATTTCGAAAATGAAGTAGCCGCCGTAAACGTCGCTGGCAACCTGGGTGACGATGGAGTAAATCAGGTCGCTTCCTTCCAGCGGCGGCATGGCGCCCACGTGTACCGGCATGCCCATGGCCACGCACCAGACGCCGATGGAAACAGCTTTGCCGCTCATGGCTTCGGGAGCCGAGGCCACCCAGGGCACCTTCGGGGTGTCCACACCCAGTTCGTTGGCCATGTCCATCAGCAGATCGGAGCAGCGGGTATTGTCCACGCAGGAACCCATATGGAAAATGGGCGGCAGCGGTGTGCTCAGATTGGCCTTTTCGCTGAGCCTGCCCAGGAACTTCTTCAGTCCGGGGCCGGCTTTTTCCATGGCTTCCGGAGCTAACAGGCCCATCTTGGCGCAGCCCTGCATGACGCAGCCGGTGCCGACCACGAACACATCGTTTTTAATCATTTCCTCAGCGATGGTCAGGTGGCTGTCGTCCTGGGGCCGCTTCAGGTTGTTGCAGCCGGCCAGCAGGGCCACACCCTTGATCTCCCCGGCCAGTATGGCGTCGGTGAGGGCTTTTACCGGCTTGTCGGGGCTGACGCCCTTGAACAGGTCGTACAGGGCTTCCAGGCTCCAGCCGGCCACCACCTTGTTGACGACCTTGGGAATGTGCACTTTCTGCGGGTCCCTCAGTTTGAAGGCATCTATGGCAAGGCGGACAGCGGTCTTGGCGTTGTCCAGGGCCCTGGTGGTCTGATAGTCGATATGGTATGATCCCGGGATCTTGGCAATGGGTGAGGTGGTGATGATCCTGGTGTGGAAGCACTCCGCCGCACTGCGGATGGCCGGCATGATGCACTGCACGTCCACCACCATGGCGTCGATGGCGCCGGTGGCGATGGCATATTCCTGGGAGGCGAAAGAGGTTACGAGGGGCACTCCGTGGCGCATGAGCACCTCGTTGCCGGTGCAGCAGATGCCCATCAGCTTGATGCCCTTGGCGCCGGCCGCCTTGGCCTCTCCCTCCAGCTCCCTGGCGGCCTGCACGATGATCTCTGAAAGGATGGGGTTATGGCCGTGCAGCACCACGTTAACGCATTCCGGATCGATGACGCCCAGGTTGGCCTCGCTGACCACCGGTTTCGGGGTGCCGAAGATGATATCGGACAGGTCGGTGCCGATGTGCATCCCCACGTAGTCGCCCAGGGCTACCCTGATGGCGGCGAAAATTATGTTGACCGGGTCGTTGTCCATACCCACGTGGGCCTGGGTGACCAGCTCGGAAATCACGTTGTATATACCGCTGGGCATGACGTCGTGGGTGCGGAACTTTTCAATGCGCCCCTTGGTGGCGGTGGTGTTTACCCAGGTGGACTCGCCGAAGCCCTTGAGCCGGCTGTACTCTTCCAGGGCGGCCTTGGCCACGTCGTGGGCTATTTCCATGTCCCCGCGGCCCTCGGTGGCGATGCCCAGCCTCTTGGCCACCTTGTAAAGCTTGGCCTGGTCTTTGACGCCGTAGTCCGGAGCGTGGCCCTCTGAGGCCTCATAAAGGGTATGGGCCATGTGGCTGGCGTGCTCGCTGTGGGACGCCGCGCCGGTAAGCAGCATCAGTCCTGTGCTGCGGGCGGCGATAGTCCAGTGGGAAGCGCCGCAGATGCCCTTGCTGGCCGGGCCCTCGTCGGCCTTGATGCGGCAGGGGCCCATCATGCAGAAGCGGCAGCAGATGCCTTTATAGCCGAATTGACACTGGGGCTGCTGTGCTACAGCCCGGTCAAAGGCTGTAATCATACCCCGCTCCTTGGCGATATCAATCATTTCAAGGACGCCGGGGTCAACAGTGCGTTTAACAGACTTCGGATCGACGACCCGGGGGGCGTCCGAAGGCCTGCAGGTATGACTGGGATCTCTAAACCTTGGCATTACTTTGACCTCCTTAATATAGAATTTCCAGTTATCCAGTTAACCGGTTAAATTTCCGGGCGGCTCATATACATCTTCAGCCGCCTGAAATACTTAACCCCCTCCCTCACTCCGCTTATAACCACCTACCTCTCCCAAAATCTTTTCCCGGACCTCCCTCATGCCGTCCAGCAACTCTCCGGCCGTCCCGGCCGAGTCGGGCTCCATGGAGTTCTCCCATATATCATTGTTAAAACTGATAAACCCCAGCACCTCTCCGGGCTGGAAACTTTTTTCTATAAATTCCCTTTCCTTTTCGGAACGGATCTTGTTGGCCACCACCCTGATCAGACCGATTCCCAGATCATCCGCCATTTTTTTTACATTCATGGCCGTGTTGACGCTGTTGCGGCCGGGTTCCACCACCACCAGCATAATATCGACGCCCCGGGCGGTGCCCCGGGAAAGGTGCTCGATACCGGCCCCCATGTCCATGACCACAACTTCGCCCTTATCCAGCAGAAGCGCAGAAATAAGCGCCTGAAGGAAGGTGTTTTCCCTGCAGTAACACTGGGAACCCCCCTTCTTGACATCCCCCATACGCATGAACCTGATGTTTCCGTGCTTGTAGGCGAACTCGTCGATAACCCGGTCGTCTATGGACGGGTTGAGGGTGTAGAACGCTCCGCCTCCGCTGACCGACCTTATTTTATCCCCCATCTCCACCACGGGCTTTATTTGGGAGGACACTGCGGCGGGGATGCCAAGGGCCGCCGCCAGGCAGGCGTCGGGGTCCCCGTCAATGGCGTATACGGTTTGGTGGGTTTCCGCAAAGGACTTGATGAGGGCTGAGGCAATGGTTGTTTTTCCTACTCCGCCTTTTCCCGAAATAGCTATTTTCACATACGTCACCCCGATTTGTTTAAATATATTGTTGCGAAAATTGCAGCATCTAAAGAATAGAAAGCACGGACAAACTTCTACTTTCTACAAGAATAATTAAAAATCCTCCCCTGCCCCGATTATATTGTTTATAAAATTTTGAATGAGTAGTTCGACGCGGCGAAATAAAAATCCTCTTGTAAAATAAAAATTATTCTGAACCAATGTAAAAATTGGGCTCAGAATAATCCGCATAAATACTGACTTTTTTTCCTTTTTTAACTTCAACGATCCGCTGTTTGGGAGCATAGATCATCAGGTAAAAAACAGGTAGCGCTTTTTCAGTATCCTGTACTCCACCACCATGGCCGCGACGAAAAGAACTATGCCCGCCAGCCCCGCCAGCTTCATAACCGAAATAATCAGGTTTAATTTGTTGATCTGGATGTCCCTCTCGGCCATCTCCCTCTCCACCAGCTCTTTATCCCGGGTCAGGCGGGTCTTTTCCTCCTGCACCAGAATCTTTTCATTTTCCAGCCTGGCTGCCGCGTCCACCATATCGGTATAGGCCGTGCTTAAATCGCTGACCCGCTGCAGCAGCATGAAATTTTCGGTCCTGTCCGCCCCCGGCCTGAGGGCGTTCCATACAATCAGCCCCCTGGCCCCGGACATATTAATCCCGTACAGGTACCCCAGGGTCGGGGCCAGATCCTTCAGGCAGACCGGGGGCAGCCGGTGACCGGTAAGAAACTCGTTTCCCTTGATAACCAGCGGAGGGCTGCCAGTGGTGCCGGTTACAATGAGCATGGTGGCCTCGTATGTCCCGTCCATGTGCAGATGCCTGAGGAATTTGCCCACTTCATTGTCGGCGGCGGTAACCGAAGACAAATAGGCCTTTGAGTCGGCCCCGGCCGACGCCGGCTGCCGCCCCGGCCCGGTCAGCACCACCACCGTGAAAAAGGGTTTTTTGTTCCTGATCACGTCCACCGCCGCGTCAATCACCGCGCCGTCACCACTGAAAGGCCCGAAATGCTTGTAGCTGACCTCCCCGCAGGCCTTCTCCAGACGCCCGGTCCCGTCGATAACGGCGGTCTTTATTCCTTTTTTCTCCATGTATGAAAGCAGGGTCTTGCGCCCGGGCGTGGCGCTGTCTTTGGTGTAACCGTGATCGGCCGGATCGGTGCCGCTTAATATGGTGTATGACCTGGATTCAAAATTGTCCGGCGGCATTGCACCGACTCTTTCCGCCTTTACCCCGGCCATGCCCAGCCCGCTGATGTTTGGTGTTATACCGGAATCAAGGAATTTCGCCTGCAGCCCGTCAATTACCAGGATGACCACCTGCCTGGTTTTGGGCGGCACGGGCTTCACCTCGTTTACCTCCGCAGGCAGGGCCAAAACGGATCCCGGCAGCATAAAAAACACCGACAAAAAACAGAAAACAAGTCCGGTTATTCTTTTTACGGCTGTCATGTCCGTGACCTCCCCATTATTTCCTATATAACTATAATGTGGGAGGCTGTCATTTATTACCATTATCTTTTTATTTTTGATATTTTTTCAAGCGCGCGTATTTTTTTAAATACATCTGGAAATAATGGTAATACTCCGCTTTGGTGAGTTCTATCTCTCCCCGTCCAGCAATTACGCTGGACCTCTTTTTTTGCCCTCTTCTGCTCCCTTGCAATGGCACTGGGGTTCTGTTATAATGAGTGCTGCGGCTATTACTTCGGGATGTGGCGCAGTTTGGCTAGCGCGCCTGCCTTGGGAGCAGGAGGCCGGGGGTTCAAATCCCTCCATCCCGACCAGCTTTAATTACAGCGTTTTAATTTCACCCCGGCAGGCTGTCAACAGCCAAAAAGAATGCCGGGGGTTTATTATTTCCCTTTTATACGCACACTATTTGGAAACCTGTGCTCGGGATGAGAGATATGCGATACGACGCCATTATATCCGGGGCGGGGCCGGCCGGTTCCACCCTGGCCCGCCTGCTGGCCCGGGCCGGCCTTGAGGTTCTTGTCCTGGAAAAGGAAATGATGCCGCGAACCAAGCCCTGCGGTGGAGCAGTATCCGTTAAAACCGCCCGGCTGCTTGATTTCCCGTGGCAGGAATCGGTCGAGGACGTAATTCATACGGTTGTTTTCAATTTTATGGGTAGTAACAGGGTTGCGGTGCGGACAGCCTCGCCCGTGGCGTACATGGTTACCCGCAGCGCCTTCGATAAAATCATGGCCGAACAGGCCAAAAGGGCCGGGGCCCATACGATTGAGGGCTGCGCGGCAAAAGAGGTATGCATAGATAATGACCGGGTAACCGTGTGCTCGGGCGATAAAACATTCCAGGGGAAAATATTCATCGGGGCGGACGGCGCAAAGGGCGCTGCGGCAAGGCTGCTGGGAATGCACCGGCCCCGGGGGACAGGCCCCACCCTGGAGGCCGAACTTGAATGCCCCCCGGAAACACTGATTTTCAGGCGGGGAAGGGTAACGCTGGACTGTGGAGCCGTACCCCGGGGTTACGGCTGGATATTTCCGAAAAAAAGCCGCCTGTCGGCCGGTGTGGCAGCCTTCACCCGCAGTCTGCGTAAAGTTAATATGGAAAAGCAACTGAAAAATTTAATTGCCCGGGAAGGACTTAACGGCAGCAAAGTTTTAAGCCTGCGGGGCTACCCGATACCTATCGACGGGGGGCAGAAGAAAAAAATTCACTGCCGGTTGGGCCTGCTGCTGGGCGACGCCGCTGGACTGGTGGACCCCTTTTCCGGCGAGGGCATCTACTACGCGGTAAAAAGCGCCCACCTGGCGGCGGAAGCCATCCTTGACCACAAGACGGCGTTATGGCGGGCGCCGGACTACTACCAGAGACTTGTTGACCGCCACATAACCGGTGAACTGGCCATAGCCCGGCAGATAGCAAAGATTTTTTACAGTTTTCCGAAGCAGATATTCCAGGTGATCGAAAAACATCCCGGTATTGCCGAAGAGCTGTGCAACATCGCGGGCGGCCGGAAAAGCTACAGTGAAATAAGAGAATCGGGAACCAAACTTTGGAGCCTTATCCCGGCCGGGATTACACAAATCACAAAGATTTTTCCGGGGATATTGTAATCAGCAGGTTAAAGGCCGGCCCGGGGTGAATATTAAAACTTCATTACATATTTATTGGGAGCAATCTTCTTTGTCAGACGGAATAAACGTACAGCCAGGCGGGCGGGCCCTTAAAATATTCATCTTTTTTTATTTTTCCACCATCGGCCTGTTCCTTCCCTTTCTGCCCCTGCTCTTTCAGCAAAAAGGCCTTAGCAGCTGGCAGATCGGGGTCCTTCTGGCCATCGGCCCCCTGGTGGTGATAACCATGCAGCCCCTCTGGGGGTTCATCAGCGACTGGTTTAAGACAGTGAAAAAGCTGGTCATTTTCCAGTTGGTGATCACCGCTTTGCTTTCCCTGCTGGTTTTCCGCCTGAGGTCCTTTGAACTTTTGCTGCCGGCCATGTTTTTGTTCAATGTTTTTTGTTTTCCCATAATCCCGCTGACCGACAGCCTGACCCTGTCCTCAGTCAAAAAAAACGGCGGACACTACGGTAGTTTCAGGCTCTGGGGGTCCCTGGGGTTCGCTTCCAGCGCGGTCTTCTTCGGCATATTTTTCCGTCACTTCAGCCTGGATTTGTTTCCGGCCTGCTATTTCCTGCTGCTCATGGCCTGCGTGGTGATCAGCTTCTTCCTGGTGGATGCCGTTTACGTGGGCCGCAGGGCCAATCTGGGTGACGTGGGGACCCTTGTCTCCAATCGCCGGGTGGTTACCTTTCTTTTCCTGACGGCGCTTTTAAGTTCTGCCAACAAGGCCAACGACGCCTTCATGGGCATATATGTCAGGCAGTTGGGCGGCGGGGCCGAAACCGTGGGCTACGCCTGGATGGTGGCAGCTCTTAGCGAGGTACCCGTCCTGGCTGCGGGCGGCCTGCTGGTGGCCAGGTTTTCCGAACTCCGCCTCCTGGCGGCGGCAGCGGCGGTTTTTGCGGTGCGCTGGGCCCTGTTCAGCGTAGTCAACGACCCCCGGCTGATAGTCCCGATCCAGCTTACCCACAGCCTTTCCTTCGGCCTGTTCTTCATGTGCTCAGTTAGTTATATGAGCAGGCTGGTGCCCGACCGGCTGAGGTCCAGCGGCCAGGGCCTGCTGGCCGGATTCCTGGGCGGCCTGGCCGGCATTGCCGGATCCGCCCTGGGAGGGGTGCTGGTGGCCGGACTGGGTACTAAAGTCCTCTATGCGGTATGCTCCCTGGTAGCCGCGGTTTCATTCATCTTTTACCTGCGGCGGGCCGGGATCGACAAAGCGGGGGAAGAGGCTGCACAACCCACTTTAACGAGGTGATTTAAATGAAAGTATCGGTTATCCTGGGCAACGATAAAAAGCCGCCCTCCGGGCGGCAGAATCCAGAATTCTGTGCTACGGGGCGGCCTATTTCGGGTTCCATTACCGGCCGGACTAAAAGTCCGGGGTCAGGACCACCCTTTTCATTAATTTACCTTCATGTGACTGCTTGAAAACTTCCTCTATCCGGCTCATGGGCCTGACCTCCACGAAGGGCTCCACCTGGATTTTGCGGTCCAGGACCAGGTTTAAAACCTCCGGGTAGTACTTGGGCAGGCAGGCCCAGGTGCCGATCAGTTCGGCGTCGAAGGCCATCAGGCGGGACAGCATGTATTCCACCTTGTGGGTGCCGTAGCCCACCACAATCATCTTGCCCACGAAGCCCAGCAGTTCCAGGCCGATTTCCTGGCCCATCCTGGCGCCGGTGCACTCGAATATCTTCCAGCCGAAGTTGGGCAGGCGGTTGTCCTTGCAGTAGGCCCTGAATTCCTCCCGCACGTCCTTGACGCTTTTGTCCTTTGTGCTTATGGCCAGGGTGGCGCCGTACTGGAGGGATCTCTCCAACTTTTCCCGGTTCCTGCCGATGGCCACCACGGCCCTGGCCCCCATTACCGAGGCTATCTGAGTCATGTAGACCCCGATTCCCCCGGTGGCCCCGGTGATGATCACCAGGTCCCCCTCCCGGAGATCGGCCCGCTTGGCGGCCTGGTAGGGTGAGGTAATGGCGTCGGCCACCACCGCCAGGTGCTCCAGGGACATCCCCTTCCTGTCCTCCACCAGACACAGGTCGGCGGCGGGAACCGGGATATGGCTGGAGAAACCCCCGTATATCCCCAGGCTGTTGCCCGGCATCCCCTGCTTGAGGCACCGGTTGCCCCGCCCGGACGTGCAGATGGGACAGTCGTTGCACGGCATCACCGCCGGCACGATCACTTCCTTGCCGATGAGGCTGTCGTTTCCGGCCACCACCCGGCCGGCGATCTCGTGGCCCAGGGTGAGGGGCGGCTTGGTCACGGTGGGTACCCCGTCAAAGAAGTAGCCGATATCGGTGTGGCAAACCCCGCATCCCGCTATCTCCACCAGGACTTCCCCGGGCTTCAGTTCCGGCACGTCCAGGCTGGCCCTGACCAGCTTCCCCGGCTCCACCATCTGCCAGGTTTCAATTTTAGAAGGTATTCCCATAGATTTACCTCCCTTCTATTTTCCCTTCCAGACCGGCTTGCGCTTTTCCATGAAGGCCTGCAGCCCCTCCAGGGCGTCCCCGGCCTGCATCAGCTCCTTCAGGTAGATGTCGTCGATGGCCTTGAGCCCCCCGGTGAAATCCCTGCCCAGCCCGGCCCTGGCCGCCTTTTTGGTGAGGGCCAGCACCACCGGGCTTTGGACGGTAAATTTCTGCAAAAATTCCTTTATCCCGCCGGCAAAGGAATCCGCGGGTATCACCCTGTTCACCAGCCCCAGTTGTTCCGCCCGCTCCGCGCTGACGACCTCCCCGGCCAGCAGCAGCTCCATGGCCCTGGGCCAGGACGTCAGGCGCGGCAGCAGGTAGCAGGCAATGGGCGGGAATACCCCTACGGCTATCTCCGGTTGGCCGAACTTGGCCTTTTCCGAGGCCACCACCAGGTCGCAGAACAGGACCAGCTCACAGCCTCCGCCCAGGGCGGCGCCGTTCACTACGGCGGCAATGGGCTTGTCGGTCCCGGCCATGGTTAAAAAGACCCGGTCGAAGACCTCGATCATCCGGTCCACTTTGTCCGCCGTGTGGTCGGCCACGTCCACCCCGGCGGAGAACGCCTTGCCCTCGGCTTCCAGAACGATCAGCCCCCCCGGCTCGCTTGCGGCCCACTGCAGGGCTGAAACCAGTTCCTCCATCATGGGGATGGTCAAAACGTTGAGCGGCGGCCGGTTTAAGGTGATGGTGGCCATCCCGCCCTCACTTTTCACCTTTAAAAACTGGTAATCCAACAGTACACCCCCTATTCAGTTGTCGATGGCTGCGGCTACCGGTGACTTACTCCGCGCGCTTGGGCAGCACCGCGTCCACCAGTTCCTGGTCGAACAAGCGGGCCTGGGCCAGCTGCCGGCGGTATTCCACAAAGTCGCACACATCCTTGCCGCCGGTCAGTTTCTTGTTGTTGAAGGCGTTGAATCCCAGGTAGGCCTCGCTCATCATGTTGGCCGCCAGCCAGTGCCGGCTGGGCAGTTTGTTCATGTCCCAGAAGAATTTCTTTTTCTGGCGGATGCCGTCTATGGACATCATCAGGCAGTGCGGGAAGAGGTTGGTCAGGGTCCAGATTACCTTGTTCACTTCCTTGTCCAGCAGGCTTAAGTCCACTTCGCACTCCTTCATCAGGGCCCTGGCGCCGGCCGCCGCCTGCCCCTGGACCATTTCCCCGTACACAATGGCGCCGTTCTCAATATACCTGTCCGTAATCACCTGCGGGTTCCTGATAAACTCCCCGTTCTTCTTCAGCACCGGCACGGCCCTGGAGATCAGCCCCAGCCGTTCCATCTTGTAGGCGCTCCACAGCTCGCAGGATATGCAGCTCCACATGGCCTGCTCCACACCCAGGTACCAGAAGATGTAATCGGTGGTGCCTCCCACCGGGGCCGACCCGTGCCTGGGCCCGGCCTGGCCGAATACCGCCAGGTCCGAGGATATGGAGATGTCGCAGGCCATCCCGATTTCCTGGCCGCCGGCCACCCTCATTCCGTTGACCCGGCAGATCACCGGCTTTTTGCACATGTAGATGGCGTCCACCATGCCGTTGAACAGGTCCATGTACAGGGCGTACTCGCTGGGGTTGCCGCTGTAATACTCGGCGTACTCCTTGGTGTTGCCCCCGGTGCAGAAGGCCCTGTCCCCGGCCGCGGTGAACACCACGGCCACCACCGATCTGTCCATGGAGGCCTGGCTAAATCCGGCGATTACCCCCTTGACCATCTCGGTGGTGTAAGAGTTGTACTGGGCCGGGTTGTTCAGGATCACCCAGGCCGAATAGAGGCCTTCCACCGGGTTGCCGTTCTGATCCAGCACGGGCTTCTTTTCGTAAATTACCCCCGGCGGATCACTGCTGAAATACTCCTGGTCGAACAGGTCGTGGTTCTTGACATCCGTTTGACGGGGCCATTTAAAAAAATCCATGCTTTATTCCTCCTTAAGCGTAAATATTATTAAGTTTGGCGTAATGAACGAGGGCGGCCACCGCCGTGGCGGCTTCCTCGGGCGTTGTGTAAAGGGGTACCCCGGCCTCCTGCAGGTAAGCCCGGTCCTCACGGCATCCTTCCCAGTGGGAAGCATAGCAGGCCACCACCGGCTTTTTATGTTTGCGGTACGCCCGGACAATCTCCGCCGACGGCAGCCCCCAGTTCCTGTGCAGGCAGTAGACAGTTACCAGCAGGTCCAGCCCTGAGTCCTCCAGCACAGCCTCGGTCAGGCGTCCGTACGTCTGCCGGGCAAAGCCCAGGCCGGCGGTGTCCAGGGGATTTTTCAGCACCACCGGCGGGTCTTCGCCGATGATTTTCCTTACCCTGGCCAGCGTTTCATCTTTCAGGGGCGGAATCTCGCAGCCCCTGGCCGACAGGTGGTCCGCCATCACAATGCTGGGGCCGGCGGTGTGGGTTATTACGCCCACCCGGTTGCCCCGGGGCGGCGCCAGCAGGGCCAGCGCCTTGCAGGCGGCCACCAGTTCATCAACGCTGTCCGCCGTAAAAATGCCGAACTGTTTAAAAATGTCCCGGTACAGGCTGAAGGACCCAGCCGCGCTGCCGGTGTGGGTACCCGCGCAGTGGTCCGACACCGCCGACCGGCCGGCCTTGAAGACCACCACCGGTTTTTTTGCGGACACTTTCCCGGCCGCCTGGACAAACCGCCTGGCGTCGCCGGTCCCCTCCATAAAAACCGCGATTACCGATGTTCCGCTATCTTCCCCGAAGTACTCCAGATAATCGGCAAACCCCAGGGAAGAACAGTTTCCCACCCCCACAAATTTATTCAGCCCTACCCCTTCATCTATGGCCCTGTGCATTATGGTCAGGCCCATCCCGCCGCTCTGGGAGATCAGCGAAACCTTCCCCCGGGGCAGCTGCAGCGGGTAGAAGGTGGAGTAAAAATCACCGTCGGTATTGATCAGTCCCAGGCTGTTGGGCCCCACCAGGAACATGCCGTACTGCCCGGCCACACCGGCCAGGCGTTCCTCCAGGGCGCGGCCCTCCGGCCCCATTTCCCGGTACCCGCCGGCATGGCAGATGACTCCCCTTACCCCCCTGCGGCCGCAGTTCTCCACGGCTTCCACCGTGGCGTGCTGGTTCAGGCAGATAACCGCCACGTCCACCGGTTCGGGCAGTTCGTCAATCGACCTGTACACCCTCTGGCCCAGGACGGTTTCATGCCTGGGGTGAACGGGATAGACCGGCCCTTTGAAGCCGCCGTCCAGAATGCTCTGGAAAACATTGAAGCCCACCCGGTCAGGGGATTCATTCACCCCGATTACAGCCACCCGGCGGGGATAAAACACTGCCGCCAGGCCGGCGGGAACCTTTACATCCATACAGATCACACCTTTTTAATTATTCAGGGAGGATAGGATGATCCGGCATTCTCCAGTATCACCGCCATGCCCTGGCCGCCGCCGATACAGAGGGTGACCAGTCCGTAGCGGTCGCCCCGGCCCATCATTCCATACACCAGCTTGGTCAGCAGCACCGCCCCGGTGGCGCCTATGGGATGCCCAAGGGCAATGGCCCCGCCGCCGGGATTTATCCTTTCCTCGCCAAGTTTGAGCTGGCGCAGCGACGCCAGCACCTGGGAGGCGAAAGCTTCGTTGAGCTCTATCAGCCCGATACCATCCAGGCTTAAGCCGGCCCGGGCCAGGGCCTTTAACGTGGCCGGCACCGGCCCGATACCCATGATCCGTGGCGACACCCCCACAGCCGACCAGGAAACAACCCTGGCCAGGGGCTTACGCCCCAATTCCCTGGCCCTGGCCCCCGAGGCCAGCACCAGCGCCCCGGCGGCATCGTTAAAACCGCAGCTGTTGCCGGCGGTAACGGTCCCGCCCTCGGCAAAGGCGGGGGGCAGGGCGGCCAGTTTTTCCAGGGTGGTCATCCTGGGGTGCTCGTCGGTGTCGAACAGCACCGTTCCCTTCCCCGATTTAACCGGCACCGGCAGTATCTGAGCCTTAAAATACCCTTCGGCAATGGCCCGGGCAGCCCTCTGCTGGCTGAGCAGGGCAAACCGGTCCTGGTCTTCCCTGGAAATGCCGTACTCCCTGGCCACGTTCTCGGCGGTCAGCCCCATGGGCAGGTGGCCGTATTTCTCCGGAGGCTGGGCCCCCGGCCCGGCCTCGGTGAGGGAGTCCACCAGCACCCCGTTCCCGTTTCCGTAGCCATAGCGGGCGTTTTTCAGGTAAAAGGGGGCCCGGCTCAAGACCTCGGTCCCTCCGGCCACCACCACATCGGAACCGCCGGTCAGTATCTCCTGGCAGCCGTTGACAAAGGCCTGCAGGCTGGAGGCACACTGGCGGTGCACGGTGTAGGCCGGAACCTCCTCGGGGATATCCGCCTTCAGGGCAATCACCCTGGCTATGTTGGAGGCCTCGGTGGTCTGCCGGGAATGGCCCATGATCACCTCGCCCACCGCCGAGCCGGGGATCCCTGCCCGGTTCAGCGCTTCCCTGACCACCATGGCGCCCAGGTCCTGGGGCGGAATATCCTTCAACGAACCGCCCAGCCGGCCTACCGCCGTCCTCACCGCGCTTAAAATTACCACTTCCCTGTCGTCCAATGACACACCCCCCAAGATTTCGGAATTGAGAATTAGGAACTGGGAATTAATGAATTGACTGATATGTTTATTGAACAATGTCCAAAAAGCTCCAGATGCAAGCCGCAGCCGCAACGCAGCAGGTGGACTTTTTGGGCGGTCTCGATATCACAGCATAACCATTCCGCCGTCTATGCACAACGTCTGGCCGGTAATATATCTCGCCTGGTCCGACGCCAGAAACACCACCGCCGGCCCTATTTCATCCGGCATGGCAAAGCGTCCCAGAGGGATCCGCTCCAGGTACTTGTCCCGGAATTTCGGGTCGGTGGCAATGGTCTTGGTCATCTCGGTTTCGGCCATAGGGGCGATGGTGTTCACCGTGATGCCGTAGCGGGCCAGTTCCTTGGCCGCCGATTTGGTTAGGGCATACACTCCGCCCTTGGCGGCGGTGTAGTTGACCTGCCCCACCGTGCCCAGCAGCCCGGCGGAAGAGGTGACATTGATGATGGCCCCCGATTTTTGCTCCATCATCGGCTTCGCCACTGCCTGCAGGCAGTTGAAAGTGCCCTTGAGGTTTACATTGATCACCTCGTCCCACTGTTCCTCGGTCATCTTCCAGAGCATGGCGGGCTTGCTGATCCCGGCGTTGTTGAAGAGAATGTCCACCTTCCCAAACTCGGCCAGCGTCCGGTCCACCATTGCCTGCACCTGGTCCCGCCTGGAAACGTCCACCTGCATTGCTGTGACCCGTCTGCCGGTGGACCGGGCAGACTTCACAACATCGTCATCTTCACTGATGCTGCGGCTTACCAGCACCAGGTCGGCGCCGGCCCAGGCCATGGCCATGGCCGCCGCCTGGCCGATACCCTGCCTGGCGCCGGTGATTATGGCCACTTTTTCCCGGAGTATCAATACGCATACCCCCTTAGCTATCAGCTGCAAGCTGTAAGCCGTTATAACTCAGAAAAGATCGTCCAGATCCCCTACCCCCTCCGGCAGGCGCCCGTGCTCCTGCAGGAACTGCTGGATGAGCTGGCTTTCCCGGGAAGTGTACATAGGTTCCTCCTCGTAGCCGAAATAGCGCACCTTATCCCGGTATTCCAGCTGGTCCTCCAGGGCCTGCCTGAGGTTGGCCGTGCCCACTATGGCCAGCACCTTCTTATTTTCATCCAGAAGCTGGTACACCCCCTCGGTTTCCGGCACCCCTGAAACGTTGTCCCCGTTGAATTCCAGCCAGCTGTCCGGAGGCACGGGAGGCTCTTTTATCAGCAGCCGCAGGTCGCACTGCAGGCACCGGCCGGCCTCGGTAACCGCCATTTCCTCCAGCAGGCCCTGTTCCACTTCATTGAATTTGGCCAGCAGCGCCTCATCCGGCGGGCAGGGGGAACAGCCCTTACCCGGATTCCACGGGCGCTGCATCTTGCCGTGCCGGCCCAGCCCGGCAAAATTCTCCACCTTCCCCAGGTAAGCGCCGGCTGTTTCCGGGTCAACCAGCTCTTCGTCTATATTGCCGTCGCCGCCCAGGAACTGGTCGATGGACCGGGCCGCCAGCCTTCCGGAGGCTATGGCCTCGATAACCGACTTGGGCCCGCTGACGGCGTCGCCGCAGGCAAAAATTCCGCTTACCGGGGTGGCCATCGTCCTTGGGTCCACCGTGATCAACCCGCCCCGCCCGGTAATGCCCTCCAGCCGGCCCAGAAAGTCCAGTTCCGGCGCCTGGCCGATGGAAACTATTATGCTGTCCGCCCTTACCTCTTCTTCGGTTCCCGGTATGTACCCGGGATTAAAGCGCCCATCGGAGTCGAATACCGAAGCCACCGCGATACTGACAAACCCGGTCACTTTCCCGTTCTCGCCCAGTATCGACTGTACGCCCCTGGCATGGTGCATGACCACGCCTTCCTCCAGGGCCGCCTCAATTTCCCCGGGAAAGGCCGGCATTTCACTGGGGGATTCCAGGCAGTACAGGTGAACCTCCTCGGCCCCCAGGCGCAGGGCGGTGCGGGCAGTATCTATGGCCACGTTGCCGCCCCCGATAACCGCAACCCGCCTCCCCGGAGAAATGTATTCTCCCAGGCTCACCCGGCGCAGGAATGACACACCGTGTAAAACTCCGGCCAGGTCTTCCCCCGTCACCCTTAACCGGGCAGCCGCCTGGCAGCCGGTGGCCAGCAGCACCGCGTGGCAGCCCCGGGACAGCAGCGAACCGGCGTCATCAATGCGGCAGTTAGTCTTTATCCGTACTCCGGCCCTTTCTATTTCCCCTATTTCTTCCGCCAGTATGTCCTTTGTCAGCCGGTAGGCCGGTATGCCCGTCCTGGGCATGCCCCCGGCCACCGGCAGGGCTTCAAAAACCGTGACGCCGTGGCCCAGCCTGGCCAGGAAGTAGGCCGCCGCCAGCCCCGCCGGCCCCGATCCCACCACCGCCACCTGCCTTCCGCTGGGAAGGGCGGCCCTTTGCCTTTCCCTCCACCAGCCGGTGTCCTGGTCGGCCACAAACCGCTTCAAACGGCAGATGGAAACCGGCTCGTTTATACTGCCGCGCCGGCAGTTGTTCTCACAGGGGTGGAAGCATACCCTCCCCAGGGTGGCCGGAAAGGGAACCTTTTCCCTGATCACACCCAGGGCCAGGTCAAACTTCTCCGCGGCAATATACCTTACATAGCGCGGCACATCGACACCCGCCGGGCAGCTGCTGCGGCAGGGTACCAGGGCCCCCTCGCCCAGCGCCACCGGGAGGTCTTTATCGGTCAGGGCTCCGGTGGGACAGACCTGCACACAGGCGGTGCAGAACCGGCAGTGGGACTCCGACAGGGTGGCCCCGACGGGGGCGGCCACCTTTCTGCCCTCCATTTCCTTCTCCTGCAGCGCCTCCACACCCCGCACCTCCCTGCACATGCGGACGCACCTCTGGCAGCCGATGCAGAAGTTGTAGTCCCGCTGTATCAGCGGTTCATCTGAAATCACGGGCAGGCCGGGGTGGCGGTAGCGGCCGGTGTCCGGCTTAATACCCACATGCCTGGCCACCTTCTGCACTTCACAGTTGCCCAGCTTCGGGCAGCAGCGCTCATTTTCAGGCACGTTGCTCGAGCACTGGGTCCTGCTGCAGCCGTCCTGCTGCGCGCAGGTAAGGCATGAATGGGGGTGGTTGGCCAGTATGGCCGCCAGTTTGTCCCGGCGGTATTCCTTGACCCTGGCGGTTCCGGTTTGCACGTTCATTCCCTCTTCCGCCCGGGTTTCACAGGCCTGGGCCAGTTTCTCCCGCCCATCCACCTCCACCGCGCACAGGCCGCATATTCCCGCCGGAGGCAGGTCGGGATGGGAGCACAGGCCGGGAATGTATATTCCCACCCTGCGGGCCGCCTCCATCAGCGTGGCGCCCTCCTCCACCGCCACCGCCAGTCCGTCAATTTTTAGATTTATCATCTTGAATACCTCTTTCGAAGAGTTCACAGGTCAGGTAACTCTTTCCCCAATTCCTGTTTTTCCTGTATCCTGACGTTCATACCCGCTGACTTCCACTACCATGAATGTTTTAATCCCCCTCCAGCGCAAGCCCTCAGGCAGGGCGTTTCGGTCGCTCCCGTCGGCTTGCAGGGGGCGCAGCTGTACTTTATCTTTTTCCGGTGCTCCTCCCGCACGGCAATGACCTCGTCATCGTAATCATCCACCATTACCTCCAGAACACCCTCGGGGCAGGCCCCGACACAGGGTTTATCCCGGCAGGCGGAGCATTTGTCGGTATCCACGATAATGAAAAACTCTCCGGAACCGTCCTTGTAACCGTAATTGGCAATCACCCGGAATCACCTCCAGTCTCCTGTATTCCGACGGCCTTCACGGCAGTATCAGCTACTTTTTCCCCTTCTCCACCAGTGCCTTGGCAAACAGCGCGGCCCCGATGGCGCCGGCGATCTGGGTATCGTAGCGGGGCTTCAACGCCTTTAAGTTCAACTCTTTTTCCAGGCGGCTGACCACCCCTATGTTTTTGGCTATGCCGCCGGTGATGGCAAAGTCCTTTTCCACGCCGTTTCTCTCCAGGAGGGCCACCACCCGGTGGGCCATGGCCGAGCAGTAGGCGGCCAGCACCCTCTCCTTGGGCCAGCCGGCCCTCAAGAGCCCGGTGGCCTCCGTTTTGGCAAACACCACGCAGGTGCTGCTCACCGGCGGCGGCTCATCCTCCACCTGCAGCGACATCTCACCCACGTCCTCCACCGAAACGGCCAGCAGGTTGGCGAACACCTCCATGCCCCGGCCGGTTCCGGCGGCACACTTGTCGTTCATCAGGAAGGAGGCAACCTTGCCCTTTTCGTCGCACCTGATGGCCTTGCAGTCCTGCCCCCCCATGTCCAGCACCGTGCGCACGGTGGGCCCGTACATGAAGTTGGCCCCCCGGGCGTGGCAGGCGATCTCGGTCACCGTCTTGCTGGCGAAGGGCACGTTTACCCGCCCGTAGCCGGTGCCCACGGTATAGTGGATATCACTAAGCTTCATGCCGGTGTTTTCCATGGCCCAGTTGGTGGCGTTAAGGGCGCTGTTGGGGCTGTCGGAACCGGTGCGCATGTTTGAAAAGGCGTACAGCTCACCGTCCAGCATAA
Source organism: Bacillota bacterium (assembly GCA_049323615.1). GTDB lineage: Bacteria > Bacillota > Desulfotomaculia > Desulfotomaculales > Desulfocucumaceae > JBMOPD01. The sequence goes on from JBMOPD010000035.1 coordinate 75,715, forward strand.
TCACGGCCTGGGTGCTCACCGACCCCACGTCCACACCGGCGGTGATGATCTTGGCCTTCCGCCAGTCCAGGTCCGGGTTCATCCAGTTGTATTCAGTCCACCGCCAGTATTCCTTTTGCGGCTTTTCCGCTTTATTGACAGCCATATCACTTTACCCCCATTCGGTTAAATTTGATTCCTTCACTAGCCGGCCGCATTTTCCGCCGCCGCCAGGGCCGCCCCGATGGCGCTTACAAATTCCGGCTCCTCGGGAACCAGGACGTTCATTTCCAGCCCTTCGGACAGGGACTTGATGAAGCCGACGTTTCTGCCCACCCCGCCGGTCATCACCAGGTCCTTATCCACGCCCACCCGGCGGGCCATAGAGATTATCCGGCTGGCAATGGCGTCGTGCACCGCCTTGGAGATGTCTTCCTTGCTAATCCTGGAATGGATCAGGGAAACCACCTCGGACTCGGCAAAAACCGCGCACTGGGCGTTCATGGGAATATTTTTGTTGGATTTCAGGGCCAGGGGGCCCATTTCTTCCAGGGGAACCTCCAGCGCCCGGGCCATGGCCTCGGTAAAGGACCCGGCGCCGGCGGCACACTTTTCATTAATGGCGAAATCTATAATTTTTCCCCTGTCATCACACTTGATGGCCCGGCCTTCCTCGGCTCCCACGTCTATGACCGACCGGCCCGACGGGAACAGGAAAACCGCCCCCCGGGCATCGGCGCCCACCTCGGTGATGGTATCATTGGCAAAGGGCACCTCGCCCTTGCCGGCCCCGGTGGCCATTACATAGCTGATATCCTGCCTGTTGATGCCGGCCTCGGAGACAGCCTTGGCAAAGGCCTCCTCGGCCGCCTCATTCTGATCGAACCCGCTTAAAACCATGCCTTTGGACAGTATCTTGCCGTCCTTCATAATGACTACCTTGGTAAACTTGTTGCCCACATCCACCCCTGCGGTAATCATTCGGTTAACCCCCCAACATTAATAAAGTTTCTTATAGCCCATGCTTTCCATAAAGGCGTCAATGCGGGCCATGGTGCTGACCTCGTCAAATTCGCGCTCGTCCCCCATGTTGCCCTCGAAGGTCATCACCGGAAATCCTTCCTTCAGTAGGCCCAGGCGGTTTTCGGCAATCCCGCAGCTCAACCCCTCACAGCCCCGGTTGTAATGCAGCATGATCCCGTTCAGCTGCCACTCCCTGGCTATCCTGGCCATCAGGTCGGTTTTGTACTGGGGATGATAGAAGTGCTGCCACTCGGGCTTGCTCAGGTTCCACTCGGCGTTGATCCACAGCGCCTGCTCCCTGCTCTTTATTTCAATGCCCTTTTCCATGGGAGTGGTGCGGGGGCCCCAGGTCCCGTCCTCCTTGACCTCCCATATCCCTTCCAGGCCAAAGGTGTAAAGGGAACCCACCGATACCGCCCCGTACCTTTCCAGGTAGCGGAATATCTTTAAAAATCCCCATGGGGGCTGGGTATCCGACATCAGCCGGCACTGCTCGTTGCCCACCGCCGCTATTCCCCGGGCTACCCGGTCCTTCACCTCGTCACGGAGTTCCTTATAAAACTCCACCACTTTCCTGTTGGCCTTCATCAGTGTCCCGAACACGTACAGTGAATACATGGACTTTTCGTCCAGCGGGGCCGGAACGGCCTTGTTCAGGGTGCATATCTCGGCCCACAGGGAGGTGGAAAGGCACTCGTTCTTGACCGCCTCGATGAATTTTTCATCGTCGAATTTCCGCCCGGTGACCTTCTCCAGCCATTCGATGCCGTCGGCCAACTGGTCCACCACGTATTTAATCTTATGCCCGGTCATCTCATGATAGGGTCCCACTCCCACGTCGACGCAGTACATGGGAATATCGGGCTCCAGGTCGGTGACCACCTGGTACCACTTGGCGTGACTGCAGCAGATGTGGTCCTGCCAGATGAAGTCCGGCTTGGGGTATCCGCCGCCCCAGGGATATTTGTCCAGCAGTATTGAACCCCAGTAAATGCGCATGTACGCGCACAGATCCCGGGGATAGCCCGCTTTTTCAGCGGCCTCCAGGCACTGCAGGGCCAGATCCTTGTTGAAGGCTATGGACGCCCCGTAGGGCTCGCTGGTAATCATGTATACATCGTCACCGAGGCCGTAGGGTACCGCGTCAAAGCCCCAGGCGCCGCCCGCCCACCGGATTCCTCCCTTGGCCCTGGCGTCCCGGTAGTTCAGGTAGTATTCCTCCCTGAGTTCTTTGGCCTTGCCCCAGCATTTCAGCTGCTCGGTGGGATATTTTTGGCTGCTCATGGACATACCTCCGTTCATCAAAATTTACAATGCCGCCCGGCGGCGCCTAGAACAAGTCCTCCTGCCGGATCATTTCCAGGAACGCCTCCACCCGGATCCGGAACGGGCCCAGCGGAACGGTGACGTCAAACTCCAGGAAGAGGGTGGGAATGCCGTTCTCCTTAAGCGCCTTCTGGAAGGCCACAATATCGGTCTCATGCGGGTCGCAGAACTTCTGCTGGACCACTATGGCCCCTTTAACATCCCATTCCTTAGCCATCTCCAGGACCCATTCCAGCCTCCTGCGCCTGGGCCAGTCCTTGGTGGGGCAGGGCGGACGGTCAACATAGCGGGCCGCGATGGCCGCCAACCTGTCCTCCCGGGGCGCCACCTCATTCCAGAAATAGCGGCTGCCGGTGCAGTGATCCTCGATTACAAAGGTGGCCCCCAGCAACGACTCCACCATGTTCATAAAGGCGGTATCGTCGTTTTCACTGCCCAGGATCATCAGCCTGTCGCCGGTCTCCCGGTCCAGCTTGCGGTTGGGAAGTTCTTTAAGGATTTCCTCCAGTACCTTGCTGTGCTCCCGCTTGTCGGTCATCTGGCCGGCCAGCACCATGTACATGGCCTCCAGTCCGGTCACCGGCGTTTGCTCCCGCTTCCTCAGTTCGTAGACCTGGCGCATCAGGCGGCGGTTGGTGTTCATGATTTCAATGCCGCGGTCCAGGTCTTCATCGCTGATGGCCTTGCCGCTCCATTCCTCCAGGGCCCTTTTGAAGGCGGCCAGCTCCTCCCGCAAGAAGGGGTAGGCCCGCTTGCTCTGCACGTGGTGCGGCATGGGCAGGTAGTAACTGAAGTCCCGGGGGACGTGCAGGTCCCAGCTGGTGTAGGCCTGGCGGACATGCAGGCAGGACTGGGCAATCATTATTCCGTCCAGGTAGTCATAGCGCCCCTTTAGCCCCTGGGCCAGGCAGTCCCGGCAGAAAGGGCAAAACATTCCGAATATGTGGGGCTCGGTGACATCCTGGGGCTCATGGCCGCCGAGAATCCTGACCGGAAGCATCCCCGCCGCATAGATTATCTCTTCCGGAACGTATGTGCAAAAATATCCGATTACCTTGCCCCCGGTCCTTTCCTTCCATTCCTTGGCGTACTGGTGCCTGTTCCTGTACCATTCCTCAAAAATTTCCATATCTTCATCCTCCTTCTTGGTTTACACCAGGCAAAAAAATTAAATTTACAACAACACCCCTTCCGGTCCCGGTGTACCCGAAAAAAGGGCACCGTAAATTAACTAGGTAAATTATAAGAAAGCGGGCTTTCAATTAATATCGCTAGAAAGGATGGAAAAAGGTTAAAAATAAGTGTTATCGGCGAGCTAATCCTTTCGGGGGATTCAATTCACCCGGGTGAATTTTAAAAACAGGGAGGATTTTGATGAGAAATGCATAATATATTGTGTGCGGAATATTCTGAATGTTTTGTCGAAGGGGGTCGATGATCTTCAGCGCCGAAGATACCGTCAATGGGAAGCACCCCGAACTGGTGTTGGTCTGCCGGATTGGCTCCGTCTTCAAAGCATCGAAAAAGGTTAAGTCCTCGCTGCAAAACGTGCTCCAGTCCTCGGTGGATTTCTTTGACTTCTGGCATGCCTCCCTGGTTTTACTTGGCAACGACCGCCCGCCGGCCTTCTGGAAGGCTTCAAAAAAACACCCCGACACGGAAAAACCAGGCGGTGAATACTTATGCGGCAAAAACTGTATAGATATTAAAAAAGCCTTGCTGAAAGGCGAATCTTTGGCCTCCCTGCAGCCGTCGGCCACCACCACCATACCGGTTGTCCTAAGGTCCGAGGATCCCATCGGCACCATGGAAATATGCCTGTTTGAGGCCACTCCCGAGGCGTCCGAGAACCTGATGAACAAGTCCATATCCATCGGCAGGCATGTGGCCGACATCATCCAGGAATCATTTTTCAGCAAGCAAAAAGACCGCAACTTAAGAAAACTCTCTGTATGGCTGGAAACGGTGTCCACCATCAGCTCCACCCTGAACATAAACCAGGTTCTGCATGTGGTGGCCCAGCTGACCGCCGACCTTTTCACCGCCCGCTGCTGCATCTTTCTACTGGACGACCTCGATCAGACCCTGGTTCCGGCTGTGGCCGTGGGCAGCTACGACCCCGTGCTGAAGAAAAAATGGAAGGCCCTCAAAGGGCACCCGCCTTTTCCGGCCATATTAAACCTGATCAGCTCACGCCAGCCGGTTATCCTTACTCCGGCAAACATAGAAAGCGCCATGCCCCCGGAAATGATCAGTGATTTTTCCTATGCCCGGGTGGTGATGGCCCCAATCACCTTTAAAGGCAGGGTAATCGGTGTAATGCAGGTGGACCGGCCCGTCCAGGGAGATGCCTTCAACCAGGAGGAAATAGCCATCATTTCGGCAATGGCCAGGGAAACCGCCATCGCCATGGAAAACGCCAAGCTGATTGAGGAGTTGGCCCAGAAAGAGAAGCTTCTGCACCAGCTTTTCAGCAAGCTGATCTCGGCCCAGGAAGACGAGCGCAAGCGGGTGGCCTCGGAAATGCACGACGGGGTTATCCAGGCCCTGCTGGGCATCTGGTACCGCCTGCAGCACTTTACGGGCAAACTGGGGCCGGCCCAGGAAGGCGTCGGCCAGGAACTGGTCAAGCTTACGGACCTGCTGGGACAGCAGATCCAGGACATCCGCCAGATAGTGTACAACCTGAGGCCCATTATGCTGGACACATACGGGCTGGGCCCGGCCATCAGGACACTGCTCCGCAACCTGCAGGAAGAAAGCCGCATTCAGATTGAGCTGGCCCTGGAAGGCTCCAACCAGCGCCTGCCGGCGGATTTTGAAATGGCCCTCTACCGTATACTGCAGGAGCTGCTGAGCAATGTGGTCAGGCATTCCCAGGCCACCAAGGCGCAGGTGATGTTCATATCCGGCCAGGAGCAAACCGTCCTGGTGGTAAAGGATAACGGCACCGGATTCGTTCAGTCCCGCCTGGCCAATTTGGACAGCCCCGGAAATCACCTGGGACTGGCCAGCATCCGGGAGCGTGTCCTCCTTTTAAGGGGAAGTTGCCACATCGATTCACGACTGGGCTGGGGAACCACCGTCACCATTCAGCTGCCGACCCCCCCGGCAAGTTAGGAGGGTGTGAGGTGAAAAATATCAATCTTTTAATTGTTGATGACCACCCCATGATCAGGGAAGGCCTGGTGGCCATGCTCACACCATATCCCGACATAAACATCGTGGGAACCTGCGTCGACGGCCAGGAGGCCATTGAAGCCGTGGAACGCCTTGTGCCGGACGTTATCCTGATGGATATCAAAATGTCAAAGGTAAACGGCTTTGAGGCGGCCAGGGAAATTACGGCCAGCTACCCGGGGGTGAAAATTATCATGCTCACCATCTACGAGGACGCCGAATCCATCAGGATGGCCCTGCAGGCCGGAGCCTCCGGCTATATGCTCAAGCAGGCCTCCCGGGAAAAACTGGTGGAAAGCATAAGGCTGGCCTTCCGGGGCGAAACAGTGATTGACTCCATGCTGCTGAACCAGCTGGTCACGGACTACACGCGCCTGGCCCAGGGAGCCGCCTCCCACGCCCACTCCCAGGCCCACGATGAATGCCGGGAGCTGACTCCCAGGGAAAGCGAGGTGGCCAGGTACCTGGCCCAGGGGCTGACCAACAAGGAGATTTCAGCCCGCACGCACCTGGCCGTGGATACCGTAAAGACACATCTGCGCAGCATCTACCGTAAAATGGGGGTTAAGAACAGGTCCCAGGCCATAACCGAAATAATGAGCGCCAGGAATTTCAAAGTATAAAGAAGGCTTTTCAGGATAAGTTATCAGTCCCCATTGCCCCGCCGGCCGTACCTTTCCCGCAGCACCCGGTGCAGTATCTTGCCGGTGCCCGTCCTGGGCATTTCCTCTTCCTTTATGAAGACCACCGACCTGGGCCGCTTGTAGCCGGCAATCTTATCCCGGCAAAAATCCATTATTTCCCTTTCCAACCCGTCATCCGGCCGGCAATGGTCGTGCAGCACCACCACCGCCCTGACCGCCTCGCCCCACTTTTCGTCGGGCACGCCTATCACCGCCACATCCTTGACCGCCGGGTGGGCCCCGACAACATTTTCCACTTCGGAGGGGTAGACGTTTTCCCCGCCGCTGATAATCATATTTTTCTTCCGGTCCACCAGGTAATAGTAGCCGTCCCCGTCCCTTTTCCCCATGTCGCCGGCGGTGCACCAATCCCCCCGGAAAACCTCCCTGGTCTTTTCGGGGTCCCGCCAGTATTCCTTAAAGGCGTTGGGCGACCGGGTGTACAGCTCGCCCACCTCCCCGTCGGGCACCTCGTTGCCGTTCTCGTCCAGCAACTTAATCCTGTCGATGCCGTAAATCTCCCGCCCGATGGATCCCAGTTTTTTGAACTGATCCTCCGGCCGCAGGTAGGTGATCAGGCCCGCCTCGGTGGAGCCGTAAGCCTCCCAGAGTTCGGCGGACTTGAAGTGGTCCATGATCATCAGTTTCAGTTCCTTGCGGGCCGGCGCCGAGGAGATCAGCAGCTGCCTGACGCTGCTGACATCATACCGGCCCTTGACCTCGTCCGGCAGGGCCAGGATCATAATATAATGGGTGGGAACCAGGGAAGTAAAGGTTATCCCGTACTGGGACATGGTCCTCAGCAGATCCTCGGGGTCAAAGCTGACCATGTTGTACACCATCACCGGGGCCGATACGTAGGTGTACGGGAAAGAGTAGTAAATGGAGTTGACGTGGCACATGGGCATTACCATCAGCGGCTTGTCGGTGGGCCTTACCCCCATGTTTATATTGCTTAAAAGGTACTGGGCAATATAACTCTCGTGGGTCCTCACCACTCCCTTGGGTTTTCCCGTGGTGCCGGAGGTGTACATGATGGTCCAGGTGTCCGCCGGACCCACGGTGACCCCGGGCTCGGAGGGCCCGCCGGCGGCTATTACATCCTCGTAATGCCGGTATCCCTCCGGCGCCTTGCCGCCGCCCAGGTAAATAAAGTTGCTTTCCGGAACCGTCGGCAGCTGGCGGCGGACGCTGTTCACCTTTTCCACAAAGGGCTCTTCCACAATGAAGGCCCTGCATTGGGAATGGTTTATTATGTACTGGAACTCCGGGGGCGCCAGGCGGAACATGATCGGGACGGCGATTTGCCCGCCCTTGGCGCAGGCCGCGTATATCTCCATCCACTCCACGCGGTTATAGGCCATCACGGCCACCCGCCCGCCGTGCCCCACACCCATTTCCCCCAGGGCGTCGGCCAGGCGGCAGGACCTTTCATTCCATTCCCGGAAGGTAAAACTCCTGTATTTGTCCTGGCAGCCCAGTTTGTCCGGGTAGTTTGTGGCATTCATCCTGAGGACGGCGCCCACATGCATCCAGTTGCCGACAGTCATTTTAAAACCCCCTCTTTGCCAAGGTTTCCCTGTTTCCCCCTGTCCCCTGCCCGGCTTAAGGCCGGTGTTTCCCCACCCGCAGCCGGTAGACCTACACCAGGAGATACATGGCGCGGATTTCCTCGTCCCGGCCCAGGTCTTCCACTGTCCCGTGATAGCAAATCCGGCCGCCGTCCATCACGTAGCAGCGGTCGGCCAGCCTCAAGGCTGATTTTATGTTCTGCTCGGCCAGCAGAATGGAGATTCCTTCCGATTTCAGGCGCAGTATCTGGTCCTCCAGTTCGCGCACGATGAGCGGGGCCAAACCCTCGGTGGGCTCATCCAGCAGAAAAAGATCCGGATTCCCTAAAAGCCCCCTGGCGATGCTGAGCATCTGCTGCTCACCGCCGCTTAGATAACCGCCCCGCCGGCCCCGGATATCCTTCAGGACGGGAAACAGGGCAAAAACCTTTTCCATATCCCACCCCCGTCCGGCGGCGGGCCCCTTACGGGCTATTTCCAGGTTTTCGGCCACCGTAAGATCGGCGAATATCCTCCGGTTATCGGGCACCCATGATATACCCATCCTGGCCGCCCGGTGGGTGGCCAGGCCGGTAATTTCCCGCCCCCGGAAAATTATCCGCCCCTGCCGGGGAGGAGTTAACCCGATGATGCTCCTGATGGTGGTGGTCTTTCCGGCGCCGTTGCGCCCCATCAGGCAGACCACCTCCCCCTCCCCCACGGCCAGGGAAACGTCAAAAAGGACGTGGCTCATCCCGTAGTAGGCATGTATCTTTTCAACCTGCAGCATCAGATCGCTTCCCCCAGGTAAGCTTTTTGCACTTCCGGGTTTCTTCTGACTTCTTCCGGCGTACCTCCGGCAACGGTCCTGCCCTGGTGCATGACCACGATCCGGTGGGCCATGTTGAATACAATGTCAATATCGTGCTCGGTGAAGAGGATGGTCAGACCCTCCTGCCCGGCCAGGGTTTCGATCAGCCGCACCGTGGACCTGGTTTCCTCCGGGGACATCCCGGCGGTGGGCTCATCCAGGAGCAGGAGCTCCGGTTTGCCGGCCAGGGCGATGGCCACCTCCAGGGCTTTCTGGTCGCCGTAAGAAAGGGAGGCGCAAGGCGCGCCGGCATAACCCGCCAGGCCCACCATCTCCAGAACGGCCATGGTTTCCCGGTGCACCATTTTTCCGGCGGGCGTGATCATGTTCCATGTTTTTTTCAGCCGGGCCAGGATGGCCACCTGGACATTCTCAAACACCGTCAGGCGCCCGAAGACATTAATCAGCTGGAACGATCGGGCCACCCCCAGGCGGGATATTTTGTGCGGCGCCAGCCCGGTTATTTCCTTCCCCTTAAACCTTATGCTGCCCGCATCGGGCCCCAGGTGGCCGGTAATCAGGTTAAACAGAGTGGTTTTTCCGGCCCCGTTGGGGCCGATGACGGCCACCACCTGTCCCTTTTCCACTTCCAGCCCGGCCCCGGTTATAGCTTTAAAACCGTCAAAGGACTTAGCCACCGACTCTACCACCAACATCCGCCCGAACCCCTTTATCCTTCTTTTGTGACCAGACTTCGGCGATAAACCCCAAAATGCCCTGGGGCAGGAACAATACCACCAGCAGCAGGATTATTCCCAGCACAATCAGCCAGTACTCGGTAAACACCCCGATCAAGGTGGACAGTATGACAATTGCCGCCGCCCCCAGAACCGGGCCGAAAAATGTGAACATACCGCCCAGAAGGCACATGATCAATACTTCGGCCGACTTGCTCCAGTAAAGAAGGGCCGGCGAAACGGACCGCTCAATGACCAGGAAAAGGACCCCGGCCACCCCGGCGAAAAATCCGGCGATGACAAAGGCAGCCAGTTGGTGCCGCCTGATATCCACCCCCACGCTTTCACCCCGCGCCGGGTTGTCCCTGACGGCCTGCAGGGTTAGCCCGAAGGGGGACCTGATGATAATGTACAGCGCCAGCAATGAGGCGGCGCAGACAATAAAGACCAGGTAATAGGCGGAGTTCACCGGAACAAGCCAGCCGGGCACCGGCACCCCGTGGATTCCGTCATCGCCGCCGGTAAACCGGTACCACCGGTAAACCACGGCCCAGACCAGCTGCCCCAGGGCCAGGGTCAACATGCCGAAATAAAGCCCCCGCAGCCGGACGCAAAACCAGCCGATGACCACGGCCACGGCGGCGGCCACTGCCGGCCCTGCCAGAAGCCCGGCCCAGAAAGGCCAGGCGGTTTTGGTCAGCGCCAGGGCCGCCCCGTAGGCCCCCAGGCCGAAAAAAACGGCGTGGTGAAGCTGTAAAAGCCCTCCGTAACCCAGGATAAAATTCAGGCTGCCGGCCAAAAGGGCGGTCACCAGTATGGTGGAGGCCAGGTAGACATAATAGCGGGGCACATAAAAGGGCAGCAGCAAAAACAATATGGCAATAACGGCCAGAACAAAAACATTCGCCTTTTTACCGGCGGCGCCGGCCGGGCCGGACGATTTTCCGGAATGCATAAAAACAGTCACCTCACCAGACCGACTTGAGCAGCCCGCTGGGCCTTAAAATCAACACCAGGGCGGTGATCAGGAAGGGCATCACTATGGACATCTGCGGCCAGATCAGAACCCCCAGGGATTCCCCCACGCCCAGTATAAGGGAACTGACCAGGGCTCCCCAGACATTGCCCAGCCCTCCCACCACCACCACCAGAAAGGCGCTGATGATCACATTGACATCCATGCCCAGGGAAATGTTCACCGTGGGGGCGATCAGCGCCCCGCCCAGCCCGGCCAGCCAGCCGCCGACCACAAAAACCGCGGCGAATACCCTGGTGCTGTCAATACCCAGGGCGTCCACCATCTCCCGGTCGGTGGCGGTGGCCCGGCAGATCTTGCCCAGCCTGGTGCGGGTCAGCAGGAGCCACAGGCCGGCGGCCACCAGGGGCCCCACAATTAAAAGAAAGCCGTTGTATTTGGGCAGGGAGGCGCTCAGCAGGGCAAAAGAGCCGCTGAACAGATCCGGCACCGGCATGGACTTGTACTGGGTTCCCCAGATCATCTTCACCCCGTCGCCGAGGATCAACACCAGGGAATAGGTGAGCAGCATCTGCATCAGGTGTTCCCTTTTGTATATAAAGCGCAGCAGGCCCCTCTCCATGGCCAGGCTCAAAAGGCCCACCACCGCCGGCGCCAGGATCAACCCCAGCCAGAAACCCACCGGTCCGGGCCCGCTGGCGGCCGCTATGGTGTAGGCCATAAAGGCGCCGATCATGTACAGGGACCCGTGGGCAAAATTAATTACCCTCAACACCCCGAAAACAATGGTTAATCCCGAAGCCACGATGAACAGCAGCATGGCCCTGCTTAAACCGATCAGAATCTGGCTGCCTATGGTTACAATATCCACTATGAACGTCACCCCTTCCGTATGCCCCGGGGTTGCCGCGCCGGAGTGGAGTGCAGCCGCCCCGGCGCCCACGTGTACGCAGGGAAAGGATTTAAAAGCCCGGCGGGCGCCTGCCTTTACTTGGCCCGGGCTTTCTGGATCTCCTCCACCGGCGGGATTATCTGGTCGGCCGGCAGTGTGGTTATCTCACCGGCCACCAGGTACGGCAAATCCTTTGACCTGGCGGTTTTGCCGAAGAACATGGGCATCATCACCTGGTGATCAAACTGCCTGATGGTTACCGGCCCCACCGGGCTGTTCAGGGTGAGGCCTTCCAGCGCCCCGACGATTTTTTCCCGGTCAGGCCCGCCGGCCTTTTTATATGCTTCGGCAATGCTCTTGCCGGTGATGTAGCCGTACAGGGCAAAGGCCGCCGGCTCCCGGTTATAGGCCTTTTTAAACGCCTCGACAAAAGCCTTGTTTTCCGGTGTGTCGGGATAATAGTAGTGATAGGGGTTGGTCCCCAGCAGTTCCTCCGGGGCCTCGGCCCCCAGGGGCCTCAAGGTGCTCAGGTCGGTGGCGGTGTGCACCCACACCTTTATCTCCCTGGAGAGGCCGGTGGCCTTTACCGCTTTCAAAAACGGCACCATGTCCGCCCCGCCGGTGCCCACCACCAGCACCTCGGGCTTGGCCGCCCGGATACCGTTAATGTAGGGAGTAAAGTCCGGTTCCCCGACACGCCACCACGACTCCCCGGCCTTTACCACGCCGGGCTTCATTTTCTCCAGGTTGGCCCAGAAGTTGCTGACCACCGAGTGGCCGTACTCGTAGTCGCTGCCCGCCAGCCAGTACCTGGTGTAGGGCATCCTGGACATCTGCACGGCCCCGGCCCGGCCGATCATGGCCGTATTGGGGAGCATCTGAAAGACGTAGCGGTGTCCCGCCTCGCCGCTGATTTTATTGCTCATGGCCCCCCAAACCAGAAAGGGAACCTTGTTTTCCCTGGCATACTGGGAAACCCCCAAAGCCGCGGCGCTGTTGATACTACCCGCCAGCAGGTCCACCTGCTCGCGCATAACCAGTTCCTTGGCCCAGTTCAGGGCCAGGTCCACCTTGAACTGATCGTCACGCTGCACAAACTCGATTTTCGGCCCTCCCTGGCCGCCGATCTCCTGCAGGGCCAGCTTGAACCCGTCCAGGGCGTCCTGGGTGTAGGTGGTGGCAGGGCCCGTATAGCAATCTATGATACCCACTTTAAGCGGTTTGGCCTCTTTCCCGCCGCCCTCCCTGCCGGCCTGGGACCCGCAGCCGGCCGCGGCCAGCGCGGTGGTCAAAACGAGGAGCGCTGCAGCAGCCGTCCTGGCCACCGGCAAAGAACTCAACAATCCCTTCAAAATCTGTCCCTCCTTACTTTTTAAAATTTTCAAAAATTACTGGCTAAAATAATATTATATATTTCCGGCTGCTCTTTATATCGCTAATTCCTATTTCCCGAGCACTTCCTCCAGGCTTATCTCCCTCAACCCCCGGTGGCAGCGGGGGGGCAGGGCCAGGTAAAACCCGGTGGCCATTTCAAGAAACTGCCGCATTTTTTCCGATATATCGTCCACCACCTTGGCCGGCGCCCCCAGCACCAGCTTGTTCGGAGGTATGACGGTTTTCTCGGTGATTAACGCCCCGGCCCCTATGCAGCAGCCGTCGCCGATACTGACATAGTCCATGATGATCGCCCCCATCCCCACCAGCACATGCTCCCCCAGGTCGGGGGTGTGCAGTATGGCCCCGTGCCCGATGTGGCTCCTGGGCCCCAGCCTGGCCGTCTTCCCGGGATACACGTGGATAACGCAGTTTTCCTGGATGTTGGACCCGGGGCCGATCACCACGGCGCCCCAGTCCCCCCTGATGCGGGCCCCCGCCCCCACGTAGCAGCCCTCCCCCATGGTGACGTCGCCGATGATGGTGGCCTCGGGATGAATGTAGGTGCCTTTACCGATGGACGGGCGCTTCCCCTCAAACTCGTATATGGCCACAAAAACCACTCCCTTAAGCATGACAGCTATGCAGTATCTTTTACAGGAAGGCGGGTATAAATTATCAGCGGTCTGCCGGCTGTCCCAGTAAAATATTATATCAAAAGATCTTTTGCGAGTTGTGTCAGCCGGCCGGCCATCACATTGATTTCTTGAATAGCGGAAACGATTTCCTGGACTCCCCCCGCCTGCTGGCCGGCGGAGGAAGACACCCGGTCCACCATGGCGGCCAGCCGGCTGGTGTTTTCGCGCACGTCGAGCAGGGTGGCGTTAATCTCCTTGACCGAATTGTTGGTCCGGGCGGCCAATTTTCGTATTTCTTCAGCCACCACTGTAAATCCACGGCCGTAGGCGCCGGCCCGGGCGGACTCAATGGCCGCGTTCAGACCCAGCAGGTGAGTCTGGGAGGCAACTTCCCGAATTAATGACAGCAGTGCATCCATACTTTTTATCCGGCTGCCGATGTCCCCTGTACTGGCGGCCAGTTCCTGGGAGGCTGCCGCCAGTTGCTGAGACGCTCCAGCCAGGTTGCTTGACACGCTGCCGAGAAGGCCCGTTGCACTTTCCAGTTGTTGTGCCATTTTGCGAAGTTCATCCTGGCGGCTGGTGGGAACAGCAATACCAATGGTGCCTACTGGCAGCCCAGCCGGATCCTGTATAGGAACGCAGATACCCTGGTAGGGAATGCCGAATACCTCGGCGCCCACCGCTTTGAAAATCCGGCTGTTTGTCCTTAAGGCATCCCCGGCCAGGCTGCCTTCCCTGATTTCGTCGCCGGGGGAAATGGGAAGCTTTAATTGCAGTCCATCCCGGTAATACAGATACTTTTTGGTGTCCGAAACCTCCAGGGCCACTTCCGGACCCCACAGCCAGCCAATGGCGGGGGCCAGTTCCGCGGCCAACGCCGCCAAAGGGTTAGATTCACTCACGGTATCACCTCCCCGCATGCCCGCGGCGCAGAGCATTTTATGCCTTCTCAAAGGCGAAGAAAACTCTCTCCTGGAGGATCACCGCCCCCTTCTTGCCGTCAACGGGCAGCGGGTCCACCGGGAAAACCACGAGCCTCACTTCGTCCCCTTCCTTCAGTTCGCCCATCTGGCAGCCCTTTACCCTGGCAAAAAGGGTGAGCTGCCCCCCCAGGTCGACCAGGGCGTGGATCAAGGGGGTTTCGAAGCCCACCGGCACCCCCACCTCTTCCTCGGTGGCCACCAGCACCCGCCCGGTGGTGGGCAAATCCACCCACTCCAGTTTTTCCGACAGGCACTGGGGGCAGATCACCCGGGGCGGAAAGGACTGCCGGCCGCAGTCCGGGCAGCGGGTGGTGGTCAGCCTGCCCTCCCGGAGGTGGTCGTAGAAGGGATGGATGCGGTTGAAATCGGCGCTCTGGAGAGGGTACATATCCATGGTGACGGCGTATTTGCCTTCCAAAATGGAACTCATTCCAGATCCCTCCCGTATATCACGATTGTATGGGCCGCTATAAACCCGCTCAGGTTGTGGGTCAACCCGATGCGCGCCCCCTCCACCTGTCTGGCGGCGTCCCCCCGGAGCTGGCGCATGATTTCTATGGCCTGGCGGATTCCGGTGGCCCCGAAGGGATGGCCGCAGCTTAAGAGGCCGCCGTCGGTGTTCACCGGCACCTGCCCGCCGAAGTCGGACAGGCCTTCCTGGATAAAGTTTCCTCCCTCGCCCTTGGGGCAGAAGCCCAGCTCTTCGTATTCGATTATCTCGGATATGGTAAAGCAGTCGTGAGTCTGGGCCACGTTAATATCCCGGGGCGTCACCCTGGCCTTGGCGTACGCCTGCCTGGCCGCCACCTGGAGCGATTCCCAGGTGGTCCAGTTGGAAAAGTTGGCCGACATGTTGTGCGTGCTGGCCTGGCCGGTCCCCCGGATATAGACCAGGGGTTTGTCGGTAAGGTGCCTGGCCTTTTCCTCCACCGCCAGGATAACCGCCGCCGCCCCGTCGGTGACCGGGCAGCAGTCGTAAAGCTTCATCGGCCGTACAATAGTCCTGGCGTTAAGGGCGGTTTCCAGGGTGATCTCCTCCCGGAACTGCCCCTTGGGGTTGTTCAGGCCGTTGCGGCGGTTTTTCACCGAAACCATGGCCAGCTGCTCCTCGGTGGTGCCGTACAGCTTCATATGCTGCTTGGCCACCGCGGCGAACACCGGCGGCGGCAGCCCCAGCCCCATGGCCCCGTCCCAGTCGTGGTCCACCGAGGCCAGTTCGCTGTAGTTGACCTCCCAGCGCTGCGGGGTGTACAGTTTTTCCCCGCCCAGCACCATCACCACATCGGCCTCACCGCTTTTAATCATGGCATAGGCCAGGATGATGCCGCTTGAGCCGGTGGCGCACAGCAGTTCCACCCGGGCGCAGAGGTTTTTGGGCTTAATTCCCAGGTGCTCGGCCACCATGGGGGCCAGGTGGGTCTGAAAGGAGCAGCGCTCGGTGTAGGCAGATCCCACGATGATGCCGTCAATATCCCTGTTGGTGACGGCCGGATTGTCCTCGAAACAGGCCTTGCCCGCTTCCTGAAACATGTCCCTCTGGGTGGCCTTGCGCACTCCCCACTGGGATTGCCCCCCGGCAATTATACAGACGTTCCGCATATATTCCCCCCCCTTAGCTTCAGGCCGGCAGTGGAAGTTTGCGCCCTTCCCTGAAGGCCTGCAGGTTGAGTTCAACAAACTTTTCCGGCACCAGCCCGGTAATTGCGGACAGCCATACTTCCTCCGGCACATCCAGCAATTTTGAAAAGGCCCCCAGCAGTACCACCCCGGCCGCGGTCCGGTTGCCCAGCCTGCCGGCAATGTCAGTGCCTTCAATCCAGCATATCCTGGCCCCCCTGGCCGACAGGATGCCCTCTATTTCCTCCTCCGACGGGTAGGAGGCCGTGCCCAGGTTAACGGCGGGCGGAGAGATGCGGTGGCGGTTGATCAGCACGGTGGCCCCCGGCGCCAGGAAGTGCGGCCAGCGGGCAGCCTCCAGCATTTCAAACCCCAGCAGGTAGTCCGCCCGGCCGGCCTCCACCTGGGGCGAGTAGACCTTCGGCCCCCACCGCACGTGGCTTTCCACCGCCCCTCCCCGCTGGGACATGCCGTGCACCTCGGCCTTCTTCACATCGTACCCGGACTGCAGCCCCACTTCGGCCAGTATGTCGCTGGCCAGTATGGTGCCCTGGCCGCCGACCCCGGCCACCAGGATATCGATCTTTTGACTAACGAGATTCAAAGCTGATCTCCTCCTAATTTTTACCATGGTTAGACGGCAACTGTTACCGCCCTTTAGGTAAATTTCCCGTCAGAATCCAGAATCCAGGAGTCAGAATCAGAATAAAACTATTCTGGCCTGTAAATACTCTCCTCTTAGCCGGAGTGTACGGAGGGGGGAGGACCTTCCGGCCGGAAGCGGGGGTTCCGGAGGTTGTTATCCGGCTCTTGGCGACGGAGTGTACGGAATGCCGGCCCGGCCGCAGGACGCGGCCGGGAGCCTGAATCGACGCATGGATGCGGCGTTGAAGGCGGTCGGCATGACCGTAAGCGACGAGCATAGAGCCGGTTCAACCGCAGGAGTGGGAGCCCGGCTGGAAACCGCACCCCCGGCCACGTATTTTCATTTTTTGGTGGCGCCGCATTGCGGCATTGAGGTCTGAAATTCTGAATTCTGGATTCCTGACCACAAAGTACCGGCCCTTAAGCAGTAATTGCCCCTCTGGGGCATACTTTGGCGCAAAGGCCGCACCCGATGCACAGGGACGGGTCAATGCTGACCCCGCCCTCCACCTTTGAAATGGGCGAGCAGCCAATCCGCAGGCAGTTGCCGCACAGGTTGCAGGCCTCCAGGTCAACCGCCAGGGGTTCCTTCCTTTCCCGGATGTTCAGTATGCAGGGGTACCGGGCCACGATTACCGAGGGCTGGTCCGAATCCACGTGGTCCTTGACCACCCTCAACACCTCTTTAAATTCATAGGGGTTAACCACATCCACCTTTTCAAACCCGATGCCCCGGACCAGCTTTTCGATATTGATTTCGGCGGTCGGGTCCTTCATCAGGGTCCTGCCGCTGCCCGGGTTTTCCTGGTGGCCGGTCATGGCCGTGATCCGGTTGTCCAGGATAATCACCGTGCTGACTCCCCGGTTGTAAAGTACGTTGATCAAAGGCGGGATGCCGCTGTGGAAGAATGTGGAGTCGCCGATCACCGCCACCGTCCGGTCCTTTACCCCCACCCGGTCAACTCCGTGCACCACCCCTATGCTGGCCCCCATGCAGCCGCAGGTGTGCATGGCGCTTAGAGGGGGCAGGGCCCCCAGGGTGTAGCAGCCTATATCCCCCATCACCACCGCCCTTACCCTCTGCAGGGCGTAGAAAATGCCGCGGTGGGCGCAGCCCGGGCACAGCATGGGCGGGCGGGCCGGCAGGGGCGGGACTGAAACAGCCTGGCCCTCCCCCGGCGGGGCATCAATCAGGCCGGCCTTGACCGCGCTCCGGCGCACCTTTTCCGGGCTCAGTTCCCCGGTCCTGGAAAACACCTCTTTCCCCAGCGCCGGGATGCCTAAAAGGCGCACATGCTCTTCAATAAAGGGCTCCAGTTCTTCCACCACCACCACCCGTTCCACCATGGAAGCCAGCTTTTTGAACAACTCCCGGGGCATGGGATAGACCATGCCCAGTTTGAGAAAGGTGGCGCCGGGGAACACTTCCCGGGCGTACTGGTAGGCCACCCCGGCGGCAATCACGCCCAGTTTGGGACTGCCGGGAATAATATAATTTACCGGGGTTGTTTCGGTATAAGCGGCAAGCTTTTCCAGCCGGTCTATAACCACCGGGTGGCGCTGCCGGGCGAATCCGGGCACCATCACGTATTTGGGGATATTTCGCTCATAGCGGGCCTCTTCGCCCTGGCCGCCGCCGTCACCGGCCCCGGATAAAACCTCTTCGGGGACCTCCACCACGCTCTTTGAATGGGACAGCCTGGTGTTGGTGCGGATTATCACCGGGGTGTCAAAGGTCTCGCTGATCTCCAGGGCCAGCTTCACAAACTCCACCGCTTCCTGGGAATCCGCCGGCTCCAGCATGGGCACCTTGGCAAACCTGGCGTAATACCGGTTGTCCTGCTCATTCTGGGAGCTGTGCATTTCAGGGTCGTCGGCGTTGACGATCACCAGCCCGCCCTGCATACCGGTGTAAGATATGTAGAAAAGCGAATCGGCGGCCACGTTCATGCCCACATGCTTGGTGGTGACCAGGGACCTCCCCCCGGCGTAAGCCACCCCGGCCCCCACATCCATGGCCACCTTCTCGTTGGGGGACCATTCGGCGTAAACCCCCGGGTAGCGGGCGAAATTCATCAGTATCTCGGTGCTGGGCGTACCCGGATAGCCGGCCCCCACTTTAATCCCGCTCAGGTAGGCCCCCAGGGCAAAGCCCTCGTTGCCGGTCATTAACTTTTTCATAACCAGGCCCTCCTTGCCTCCGCTAAAAAGCTCTCAGCTAACAGCCGTCAGCTATCATTTCAGGAGTCGGCAGTAATTAATCCCCAATCCCAAATTCCTAATCCCAATCCTCCTGACTCCTGTCTCCTGTCTCCTATCCTGACTCCTGTCTCCTGACCCAAAATTTCAGCTACCTGTCACTTCTCATAGTCATACCAGCCGGCGCCGGTCTTCCGGCCCAGCCTCCCGGCCCGGATCAGCGACCTCAGCGCCTGGGGAGGGTTCCACCGGATGTCCTTGAATTCATCGTAAAAATAGTTGGCCACGAAATAGCCGATGTCTACCCCGGTGAAATCCTGCAGCTCAAAGGGTCCCATGGGGTAATTCAGGCCCAGCTTGACCGCCGTATCCACGTCCTGCGGGGTGGCCACCCCCTCCTCCACCAGGCGGATGGCCTCAAGGAACTGGGCGATCAGTATCCTGTTGACCACAAAACCTGGAGAGTCCTTTCTTACCTCCACCCCGGTTTTACCCATTTTCCCGGCCACTTCCATCAGCATCCGCACAGTCTCATCGGCGGTCTGGTATCCCCGGATTATTTCCACCAGCCTCATCAGCGGCGGCGGGTTGAAAAAGTGCATTCCGGCCACCTTTTCCGGCCTCCTGGTGGCGGAGGCAATCACCGTAACGGACATGGACGAGGTGTTGGTGGCCAGAACCGCCTCCGGCCTGCAGATGCGGTCCAGGTTTGCAAAGGCATCCTTTTTCACCTGCAGGTCCTCGATAACGGCCTCAATCACCAGTCCCACATCGGCAAAGTCCTCCATGCCCGCAGAGGGAGTAATCCGGCCCATTATGGCGGCCTTTTCATCCTGGCTCAGCTTGCCCTTCTCCACGCTTTTGGACAGGAAGCCGTCAATCCGTCCCATGGCCCTGTCCACAAATTTCATGTCCACATCGCAGATCTTCACCCGGTAGCCGGCCTGGGCCGCCACCTGGGCAATCCCCCCGCCCATGGCCCCGGCGCCCAGCACGCCAATTGCTTTGACTTCCACTACGCTTTACCTCCTTTTTTCCAATTGCTCAAATAAAACGTCCAGCTTGCCCTTCACCTGTTCCTCGGAAAAGAACCTCAGGTCCGACATGTCCCCCTCAATGACCACTCCGGGCAGGCCGGTCAACTGGCTGATTACCTTGCACTTGTCGTAGAGGCCGAAGGCGTTGGGCTTGCAGCTTTTATTGGAGAAAAGCACAAACCCGTCCTTTTTATACTTGTTAATAAAGGAAATCTTCATCTGCACCCGCTGGTCGAAGCCCCTGTTGACAAAGGCCTCGGTATAATTTTCGGCCAGGCTTTCCAGCGGGCGGGAGGTGTCGAAGGAGTAGGCCCAGGAGTGGGTGTACTGGGAGGCGGCCACCAGCGCCCCGCGGGCGGCAAAATACCCGGAAAACCAGCGCAGCTTGGGCCACACCGGGATGTGGTCCCAGTATATCTTGTATTTCTCGCCGGGAACGGCGTAAATTTTTTTGGCCACCCTCTCTTCCAGTTCCTCCTTCAGCGCCCGGTAGTACAGCACCGCCTCCTTTGTGCCGCGCCAGGTGACGATGGGCGCCATGTGAAAGCAGGCGTCAAAAAAGCCGAAGGGGGCCGGGCGCAGCGCCGCCGTGTTCAGAATATCGTTCCACAGGCGGCAGGCCTCGGCGGACAGGGCCAGCACTTCCGCCAGCCGGTCGAAATCAAAGGGACGGCCGGTGCGGACCTCCAGGAAGTCAACCATTTCCTTCAGCTGGTCGATAAAGTATTCCCTTCCCAGCGTGGTGGGGGCTGATTCGATCATGGGCGAGTCCAGGAGAAAATAGGGAACGCCGTAAAACCTGCCGGCCGCCTGAAACCACTTGGGCAGGCTGCCGCACTGGGTGTTGCAGCAAAATACCATGTCCGGCGGCTCTATTTTCCCCACCGGGTGATCACCGGCGTACGCGTCCCCCAGCCCGCACCGGGCGTATCCGCAGAGGTCGAAGTAGTAACCCCTTGCCTCGGCGTGGGCGGACAGCCTGTCGGCCACTTTCCTGGCCGCCGCCAGGGCGCCGAAATTTTCCGGGTAATAGGGAAACAGCCCGGCGGCATAGATTACCTCCACCGGGAAAACGGCGGTCACCCAGACCACCGGAGTACCTTTTTCCCTGGCCGCGGTTCCCTTGGCATAATATTCGGACATCAATCTCTTCAGCATGCCGGCAGTCTTAAAGGGCGGTCTTTCCACCACCTTCAGTCCCCCCTCCCGAGCATTTCCAAAAAGGCCTGCAGGCGGGTTTCCAGCTGGCCCAGGGAAATATTGCCCAGCTCTGTTTCCAGCCTGATGGAAGGAATGCCGGCCGACTCGCAGGCCGACTTCATGTCCGGATAATCAAAGTTTTCGGTTTCGCAGAATTTCAGGTGAATAAAGACAAGCCCGTCGGCCCCGCTTCCCCTGGCCATGTCCACCAGGAAGCGCCGCCTGTCGCGGCTGCCGGTGTCAAAACAGGCGCATGGCATCCGGCTGAGCTGCCGGTGGGCCAGGGCCTCAATGGGGTCGCCCGTCCCGGGCACGTCCGGGGTCAGGTACCGGTGGCCGGTAACCAGGTCGTCACCCACCACCACCACTCCCCCTTTGTCCAGGATATCCATTATTTCCGGCGGCTCCCAGACCTTCCCCGACAGGGCCAGCCGGATATACCCGTTCTTTTCCCCGCCGGCCCGGGGTTCGGCGTCAAGGGCCTGGTCCAGTTCGGTTAAAAGCCGGTTGTGATCCTCCTTGGGCATGCACAGGGAAGACTTGATTATGTTGTATATGGCACGGTTGCCGAGGGCCTGCGGGTCCTCCACGTGCCTGGCGAAAAGCCTCCGCAAAAGCCGCCGGTTCTGGTTGTAGAGGGAGATACTTTCCCTGAGCCTCCCGGCCGTAATCTCGGTGCGGGTGCACTGTTCCAGCTTGGCCTTCAACCGGCCCAACTCGCCGATCAGGTAGGGCCTGGCGCTGGGTCTGTCCACCTGGCGGGGAACCAGGTAATTTTCCATCAGCGGCAGGGACCTGACGTGCTTCCAGATGCCTCCCAGGTTCCGGGTGGTGTCGCAGGTGTGGGGAATGATCAGCCCGTCCATAAAACTCAATTTACCCTGCACGCCCATCCCCAGGCAACTCCTCATCAGTGAGCAGGCCCAGACCTGCAGGTGCGCGTCGGCCCGGGACAGGCTCTCCCTGCCGCCGGTAATGCCGAAGGGCAGCGCCCCGGCGGCATGGATTAACTCCTCGGGCACATCGGCCAAAAGCCAGCCGATTACCTTTACCTTCCTTTCCGACTTCAAGCGCCTGACATATCCCACCGGGTCCTTCAGCACCCGTTCAATCTGACCGAGAATTTCTTCCACTTTCCCGCCTGTCGGCCTCGCGTCCGGCATAACAACCCTCCCGCCCCGCATCATTTTTTTGATTCCCGAAAACCCCCTGATTTTTTAGATTATAGGGCATATCCCGGCGCAATAATATCGCCAAAAAGGCTTTATTACCGGTTCCCTCAGAGTGAAAATGGGATTAACTCTTTGGAGTGACATAAACATAAAATACAAGGGGAAGTTTAAGGCCTGCGGATGTTCCGCAGGCCGGTTAAAGTACGGTCACTTTCTAGGGTATTATTTCCCCCGCCTTGTATTTCACCCGGGGGTCCCAGAGCAGCCAGGTATTTATGCCGTTTCCCCCGGTGGCCTTGATCTGGGCCCGTATCTCATTTCTTCCATAGGCCGGGGGGCCCCAGGTGAAGGCCTGCAGCCAGGGGCGCAGCTTGCACCCGGTGGATTCGATCAGGGGTTGGAATTCCTTCATTGACGAGTCAACCACTTCGTAAGGATGGGCGTTTGGATTGGCGAAGCCATAATTGCCCGGCCCGTAGTGAGACGGATAAACCATGGGCGACAGGTAGTCGATGAAAGGTGTCATGCGCTCCGGGCGCTGGCCGATCCCCTGGTCGTCCTTGGCATAGGACATGAACCCGAAAACCGTGGCCGAGAGCATCCTTTCCCAACCCAGTTTGGACCTGGCGTAACTTAAAAAGTCGGCGATCACATCCACCCGGTGGCGGCTGTCATCACCCCTGCTGCCGTAAATGGCGGTTTTGACCTCACTTCCTTCGGGAAAGCGGTTGTAGTCGAACTGGACTTCATCAAACCCCAGCTCGAAGGCCTCCAGGGCCAGATCCACATTGTAGTCCCAGACATCCTTTGCATAGGGGTCCACCCAGGCGCCGCCCCCCAGCGGGGCGCCGCCGGCCGTCCTGACCATGTACTCCGGCTTCTTTTGGGCCAGGACGGGATCCCGGAAAACCACTATCCGGGCGATGGAATAAACTCCCCTCTGCCGCAGGTCGCCGAGCATTTCCCCGAGCGGCAGTATCCCCAGGCTTGAGTCTATTTCCCTGGCCATTTTTACCTGGGAATCATGGCCTATCCGCCCGGACTCGTCCTTTACGTCCAGCTGCACCGAGTTTAACCTGGCGCTGTCCAGCAGTTCCAGAATCTTATTCCACCTATCCGGTGACGCGGCGTACATAAAGGACACATGTACACCCCTGGCCTCGGAGGATAATTTCTCTTTGCCAGGGGTGCGCTGGGGTCCGTCTTTTATGTAGACTACAAGCTTTTTGCCGTGATTCTCCTTTACTTCTTTCTGCCAGCCCTCCGGTACGGCGATGGTATCTTTTCTGCCGTCGCTTACGTACCTGGTGGCGCTGATTCTTTCCAGCCAGTTAACCAGTGAACTTATGCCGTTATCCTGAAACACCTGGATGCGCTGTACACGCGTGGGGTCGAAATTTTTATGAAAGGGTGACTGGGCGGCGCTCCAGGCCCACCACAGAATACCGCTGTGATTGTATTTTATGCCGCCGCTCTCCCCGCTCAGGGCTACACTGAGAGGCTCGGGCACACCGTCCTGGACAATGGCGAAGGCTTTCGGCTGGTACCCGGGTACAGCCTGCTGGATGTGCTCCTGCAGTTTGGCAATCTGCTCGGCTGCCTGTTCCGCCGTCAGGCCTTTCAAATATTTATGGCTGTATGTATGGTTGCCGATTTCAAAGCCCCATTCCTTCAGCAGCTGCAGTTTTTTCTGCCAGTACCGGGGCTGGCCGAAGGGCTCGGCATTGACGAAAAATGTGGCCACATGTCCAAAGCCGGGGTGTTTTTCTCCAAAATCCTTCAGTATGGCTACCGCGCAGTCGGGGTCCGGCACTGTTTCCCCGTCGCTTTTTTCCAGCAGGCGGAAGTGCCCTTCCGTGCTGTCATCAAAAGTTATGATGGCCGGGGATTTGCCGGCGGGAATATCCATATCACCCCTGAGATAATCGTTTAAGGGAACCAGTACATAGTTCCGGCCGTATAACTCCTGCAAATCCTTTCTGAAATTGTCGGGTGTTCTCGTCCAGCGGCCTTCTTCTTTGCCAATAAAATGATAAATGAGAATGGGAACCTGTCCCACTTCGTTGGCGCCCACTGCCTTAGCGGCCTTTTCGGCGTCCTCCGGGCTTGCCTCCTGGGCTTCGGCGGTGTTGCTGTCCTGCCCTGCCACGTTATTATTGCGCATGGCTTTGCCCTGCAGGGGCCTCCAGATGAACAGCCCGCCGATTACAACCAGAAGCAAGATAACAGTGATTAATAGTCCCTTGTTCTGCTTCAGCATTACGCCGGTTAAATCAGCTCCTTTCTTGATTTATGCCATTAAATATATATTAAGTGATATTGCATCAAAAATCCACTAAATTTTTATAAATTCGACATAAAAGGAAAATAATGTTGAGTTCAAATTGATGGGAAGTAAGGAGTAATGAGCAAACAACTGCAGCCCTTGGCGGGCGGGCTGCTCATCCATGGTAAAATGAGGCGTAACAGCAGAAGCAGAAAAATATGCGGTTTGTAATTTAACCTTTTGTGTGCTTGACCTGGGTGCCGGGCCGTGTTAGCATATCACAAGAATACGCCGAAATTTGTTAGAAAACCCTTATAAAGGCCAGGGAGTGCCGTTTGATGACCGGTTTGATAAGCACAGGCAACCAGAACCTAATTGCCCGGCTGCGCAGCGACATCCAGGAGGTATTTGGCGGCCGGTTGAAAATTAAAATGTACATCAGCGATTTTAGTGAAGAGCACCCCGGGGAAAACAAAGCGGGTATTTTTTTTACCAGCAACATTGAAGGCGACGGGGCGCCGGTGGAAGAGCCGGGGTCCGCGGCGGCGCCGGCCAGAATTCTGGTGGGTAAGCCCAGGGACTTCCAGCAATTTCTGGACAAGGAGGGCCCCTCCTATGAGGAGGAATTTATGCTGGACCTGGAGATTAACTACGACACGGGGACCTTTGCCGTCCACCACATCAACCTCCCCGGCCACTTGAGGAACCGGGGTCTGGGAACGCAGATCGTCAATAAAATGGAACAGCTGGCCCGGGAACTGGGCATGGAAACTGTCTACGTTCCCTCGGAGCACAGGGCCACGTCATTCTGGCTGAGAAACGGGTACACCTTCACTTTCTCCGGAGAAAAGGCCTTTTATGAAAAAAACAGGGACCGGTCCAACCTTTACGTGGCCTATGATTTGAGGAAAACAATAAACCTCTGCCCGGACGATCTCCCGGGTCAGAATCCAGACCTCCATGCCGCAATGCGGCGCCACCAAAAAATGAAAATACGTGGCGGAGCATATAGTGGCCCGGGCAGCTAAACCGACTTGCCGAAGGAGCAAAGCGGGTACCGGCACTGGGGGCAATTCAGGCAAAGGCCGCCGTGCCCCATGCGGGCCAGCTCCTGCCTGGAAATGTCCTCTCCGGCCAGCACCCGGGGCAGGACCAGGTCAAATACAGTGGCCTTGAAATACATCACACAGGCCGGCAGCCCCAGCACCGGGACACCGCCCAGGTAGGCCAGCAGGAACATGGCCCCGGGCAGCACCGGGGCGCCGTAGGTGACCACCCTGGCGCCGGAAGCCCGCACAGCGGCCGGGGTAACGTCGTCGGGGTCCACCGACATTCCCCCGGTAATAACGATCATTTCCGACCCCCCGGCCGCCAGGCCGGTTATTGCACCGGTGATCAGGCCGGTGTCGTCCGGCAGCGTTACCTGCCCTATCAGCGGACAGCCGTACTCCGCAAGCTTTTCCCTGACCACCGGGCTGAAGCGGTCCTCAATCCGCCCGTGGTAAACCTCATTTCCGGTGGTTATCAAGCCCGTCCGCAGGGGCCGCAGTTCCTTGACCTCCAGCAACGGCCCCGTTTCCCGGCAAATCTGTTCCACCAGTTCTATTTTCTCCCTTTTGATTACCAGCGGAATAACCCTGGTCCCGGCCAGCAGGCTGCCCTCCTCCACCACCTGGTTGGTGTGGCGGGTGGACAGGATGACCTCATCTATCTCGTTCACCCTGGTCAGCCCGTCCACATTAACCTTGAACAGCCCGCGCCCGGCGGCGGTGTAGTTGACCTTGCCCTCCACCGGGCCGGTCAGCTTGATTCCCTTTCCGGCCGAAACCCCGGCGATCCGCAGGGCGGCCTCGTTTTCGTGCCAATAATCCTCACCGCACTCCCAGATGTAAAGGTGTTCCTTCCCCAGTTTGAGCAGTTCGGGGATGTCTTCGGGCCTGACTATGTGGCCCTTCCTGAAGGCTGGGCCCTTGAACCGGCCGGGAACAATCCTGGTGATGTCGTGGCAGAGGACCATTCCCACCGCGTCCTCAACCCTTACCTTGCGCATGCCCTATCCCCCTTTTTATTTAAAAAACGCCTGTAATCTTCCCAGGTGTCAATGTCTATGAGCACTCCCCTGTCGGCCACGTCCACCCGGTGCAGGCGTTCGGGATGCTTCTGGATAACCTCCCGGGCCCCCACATCCCCCTCCAGGGAATTGATTTCCGGCCAGAACCGGCGGTCGAAGATAACCGGATTCCCCCTTACTCCCCTAAAAAACGGGGCCACGATGCCCCCGGAAGTTTTATACTGCTCAACCAGCAGCCGTATGGTCTGTGGTTTTACCAGGGGCTGATCGCCCAGGGCAAACAGCGCCGCCCGGACGGAACCGCCCAGGGCCGCCAGCCCGGCCTTGAGGGATGTGGCCTGCCCGGCGCTATACGCGCCGTTGACCACCACTTCCACCCGGTATCCCGCCAGCACCACGGCCACCTCGTCCGCCCTGTGCCCCAGCACCACAACCACCTGGTCCACCGGCGACTTGAGCAGGTTTTCCACCACCACCGCCAGCATCGGGCGCCCCCGGTACACCAGCAGCTGTTTGGGCACGCCCAGGCGGGAAGAGACCCCGGCGGCCAGGACCACAGCCCCAATCAAAATACCAAAACCTCCCTTGCCGGGCCTGCCCGCAGGGCCGACCCGATGACAACCTTCCCCGCCCCTCCCCGCCCCAGCAATTCCGCCAGCTCACGGGCAAGGCGCAGGTCTTTGGCGCTTTCCACCTTATTGATAAAGGGCACCCAGCGGCTGCCGGCCGGAACATCCTTCCGGTAACCCGCGGCGTGCGTGAGAACCCCGGCCACAATCCGGGGCGCGATCACCTCTCCCGGCCTTAACCCGGTCAGGCGGGCCACCATCTCCGGGCGGTGCACGTACCCGGCAGACAGCGGCCGGCCCAGGCAGTCTATTCCCACCACCGGAACCACCAGGGTGGCAGCTTCCGGAATGACCGGCTCCCCCTCCCGGGGTGCCTTAAAGGGACGCCCGGCAGACCCGTCGGCCTCGGCCACCACCAGGTCGGCCCCGGCCTCCAGGAACCGGCCTGCCAGGCCCTTTTCCACACCCGTCATTTTGTTGTCCCCGTCGGTGCCCGCCCCGGCCACCACCAGCGGCGATCCCTCCATGACTTCCCTTACCTTGACCAAAATTTCCGGGCCGCCCGCCAATACCACGGGCCGCCCGATCCCGGCGCCGGGGAAGTAAATCCGGGTGGTGGTGGTGAGCACAACCCGGAAGCCCTTTTCGACGGCCTCCTCCCCCAGGGCGAACATGGTGGCAGTCTTGCCCCCCGCGCCCACCAGCGCCACAACGTCACCCCTGTCGATCCCGAAGGCGTCTATAAGCTTCATTTCCCGCCGCCCCCGGCCCCCAGCATCCCGCCTATCCTGGCTGCCGCCCGCATGGCCGCGGTTATTGCCTGATCAACCTTTTCGCCGCCAAAGGAATGGCTGAAGCCCACCATCCACATGGCGGCAGCGACCCGCCCCCAGGGGTCCGGGATGGGCACGCAGATGGCGTTCACACCCCGGATGTACTCTTCGAAATCGGTGGCGTACCCCTCCCGGCGCACCCGGCGGAGTTCCCTTATGTATTTTCCGGCGTCGGTAACGGACTTTCCGGTATAGGCGGGGAGCGGATTTTCCGACAGGATACCGGCCAGGTCTGATTCCTCCAGACCCGACAAAAATACCTTCCCGGCCGCCCCCGCGTAAATGGGAATCCTGGCCCCCACCGGGGCGGATATCTTCAATTCCTCCTGGTTTTCGGCCTTTTCAATGATAGTGATGTTTTTTTCGTCAAAGGTGCCCAGGAAAACTGTCACCATAAACTCCTGGCTCAGTTCCTCCATGAAGGGCCTGGCCACGACCCTTATGTCCGCGCCGTCCATGGCCCGGCCGGCCAACCGTAAAAGGGTGGGACCCAGCCTGAATTTTTTCGTGTGCGGTTCCTGAATAATCACTTCCAGATCCGTCAGGGCCTGGGTAATGCCGTAAACCGTGCTCTTAGAAATATTCAGGCTGCGGGACAGGTCGCTTATGCCCATTTCGGCATTGGGACGGGCCAGTTCCTCCAGTATGGCGAACACCTTGTATACGAGAGGAGCGCTGTACCCGGTGTTTTCCTTGGCGTTATTCACCTTATCCATAATTTGTCCTTTCTGAAACTATTAATATATCTGTCCCAAAGCCTTGTTTTTATATTAACACTGATTGAGAGGGGGCCTTTGACCGGTTCTCCTTCTCCCCGAAACAGACAGAACCGCCCCGGTCAGGGCCAGCAGGGCGGCCAGGTAAAAGGCGCCGCTGAACGACTGGCTCAGCTGCTTGATGTAGCCGGCGCAGGTGGGCCCCAGTACCTGGCCGATACCGAAAAACAGTGTAACCAGTCCCAGGGTGGCCGGGGCGTTTTTCGGCCCCACCAGGTCGCCGCAGTAGGAAGCCACTATCCCCGGTATACTCCAGGCGGTCAGCCCGTAAATAATCGCCGAAATCCACACAAACGCCGGTGCCGTAGCGGCCGCCGGCAGGGTGTAGCTGATCACCTGCAGGGTGAACACAATGGCCAGGGCCGGGCGCCGGCCTATAACATCAGACAGCGTACCCCAGATGATGGCGCTGCCGATGGAGAGAAACCCCACCAGGCTCCAGACGCTTCCCGCCATGACCTGTGAGAAGCCCTTTTCCCCCACCAGAAAATTGACAAAAAACATGGCGTAAATGATATAGGAAAAGCCGAAGCAAAAGTAGATGACGGTGAGCACCGGCACACCCCTGAACAGGAATATCTCCCGCACGCCCAGGATCCTCTCGCCGCCGGGGGAGGCTTCCGGCGCCGCCGGGTCTGCCCCGCCCATGGGGGCAAGGCCCTTTTCCGCGGGGTGGTTTCTGATAAACAGCATGGCCAGCACCGCTATTACCACCACCAGCAAACCCAGCGTCAGCCAGCCCAGCCTCCAGCCCTGGGCCGGGTAGGCCCTGTTCAACAGAGGTACAAGCCAGCCGGTCACCGCAATGGCCAGCCCGGAACCACCCACCAGGAAGCCGCAGGCCATTCCCCGGCGTTTTTGCGAGAACCAGCTGGGAGCCAGCCCCATGATGGAAATATTGCCGCCCGCGCTCCCTATTCCGGTGAGAAACCGCAATGCAACCAGGGAAACAACCCCTCCGGCCAGGGCCGTAGCCGCCATGGTCAGCCCGGTCCAGAACATGGCCACCGCTATAACCATCCTGGGGCCGTAGCGGGAAGCCAGCACTCCCGCCACCAGGGCAGCCAGGACGTACCCGAACATATTGGCCGAGGCGATTATTCCGGTCTGGTCGTGGGGCAGCCGCAGGCCCGCCTGCATGGAGGGAAGTATCATGCTGTACCCGAACCGGCCAAAACCCAGCGCCCCGGCCACCACCAGTATGCCAACTGCCAGGATGGCCCAGCCGTAATGGAGCTTGTATACCTTCACTTTTTTACGCCCCCAATCACTTTTCCTTCTTTATTTTTCTCCTTCGGGGCCTGCCACACCTTCTTGTATATAATAATTATAGTCCCTTTCAAGACGTTCATTTTTATAAACTTCTGTTTTCTATTATAAATTTTCAATTGTCTGAAAACAAATTGTCAATATTAATTATTTTGCCACCAAAAAGGATTAACCCTCCTATACCCTGCTTTCCATCCTTTTTAGCGATGGTGGCATTCTGAATTTTCATAATATACTTAATTAACCAAAATTCTTTTTGCTTTCCCCGGGAAAGAGCAGGACGGATATACGGTGGTTTAGCTTTCCAGGAGAAATGAACGGGTGACCGGTTTAGCCGGGCGCCCCGGCAAAAAATCTAAGGAGGCTGAACAATGTCGACCAATATACTGATCATTCAGGAGGAAGCGGAAAAATATGCGGCCATGATTGAAGCAAAATTCCCCCGGGAGGTTAAAGACGGGACCCTCAAGCTATACCCCTGCAAAGATGAGTCATCCATCCCGGATGATGTAAGCCACATCAACATCGTGGGCACCTGGCCGCTGGTCAGACAAATCCCGCAAATGAAGGAACTGAAATGGGTGATGACATTCAGCTCGGGGGTTGACCACTGGGAGAAATCCGGCCTGCTGCCCGGGAAAATCCCGCTGGTGCACGTGCCCGGGGGGTCAGGAGTTCCGGTGGCCGAGTTTGTGATCGGGCTTCTTTTAAACCACGTTAAACACTACGACGAAATCTGGGAAAACCAGAAGCAGGTCAAATTCGTGCGCATCCAGGGACAGGAACTTTATGGAAAAACCCTGGGCATCATCGGGCTGGGCGGAATCGGCAGAGAAATTGCCAAGCGCGCCAAGGCCTTTGATATGAATGTGATCGGAACCGACATTGCGGTGATGGATATCCCCTTCGTGGATAAGGTGTACCTGGCCAGTGAATTTGAAACAGTACTGCAAATCAGTGATTTTGTGGTCCTGTCCTGCCCGGAAACCAAAGAGACCCTCAACATGATGAACGAACAGCGGTTCCGGATGATGAAACCCGCCGCTTATTTCATAAACTGCGCCCGGGGATCCCTGGTGGTTAAGGAAGACCTGATCAAGGCCCTTGAGGAGGGCTATATCGCCGGGGCTTCTATAGACACCTTCTGGATTAAAAACCCCCTGCCCTCGTACCTGCCCCCTGATGATCCGCTCTGGAAAGCCAAAAACGTCCGCCTCAGCCCCCATATTTCCAGCTGGACGGATATGTACTCCGTCCGTTTTGGCGAGGTTTTTGTGGAAAATATTGGCAGGTACCTGCGTGGTGAGCCGCTTATCAGTGTGGCTCCGGGATTTGGCGAAAGTTCCCGGGTAATCTACAGCAGAAAAATAAGCTAAATAGCTGGCTTATAAATGGAGGAAAGGTTAATGGGAAACAAGACAAAAACCATGATCTGGAACCCCGAGGCGGAAACAATGCCAATGGCGGAGAAGAAAAAACTCCAGCTGCAGCGCCTGCAGGAAGTGGTTGACAGGGCATACAATAATGTCCCCTTTTACCGCCGGGCCCTTGACGAAAAAGGGATTAAGCCCCGGGACGTCAAGTCCCTGGAGGATATACAGAAGCTTCCCTTTACCGTCAAGAACGACCTGCGGGATAATTATCCGTACAAATTATTTGCCGTACCGATGAGTAAAATCGTCCGCATCCACGCATCCAGCGGCACCACCGGCAAACCCATCGTTGGCTCCTACACCAGGAACGACCTGGACCTCTGGATGGAGGTAATAGCGCGGTCCATGGCGGCGGCCGGGGTAACCGAGGACGATATTGTGCACAATGCCTACGGCTACGGCCTGTTTACCGGGGGTATGGGCTTCCACTACGGCGCGGAAAGGATCGGCGCCGCCGTGGTACCGGTGTCGGGAGGATTCACCAAGCGCCAGGTGATGCTCTGGCAGGACTTTAAGCCCACTGTGCTGTGCTGCACCCCTTCCTATGCCCTTGTGCTGGCCGAAACCATGGCCGAGATGGGTGTCGGCCTTGATCAAATAAGCCTGCGGGTGGGGCTGTTCGGAGCCGAGCCCTGGACCGAACAAATGCGCCGGGAGATCGAAAGCAAGCTGGGACTGGAGGCCTTCAACCAGTTCGGCCTCACCGAGCTTATCGGCCCCGGCGTATCGGCGGAGTGCCCCTACCACAACGGCATGCACATTCAGGACGACCATTTCCTGCCCGAAATAATCAGCCCGGAAACCGGTGAGGCGCTTGAATACGGCCGGCAGGGCGAGTTGGTATTAACCGCCCTGACCAAGGAAGCGTTTCCGGTTATCCGCTACCGGACCAGGGACATAACCACCCTGGACCCCGAACCCTGCCCCTGCGGCCGGACAACGGTCAGAATGATGCGGCTTGCCGGCCGGTCCGACGATATGCTCATCATCCGGGGGGTCAACGTATTTCCCTCCCAGATAGAAGGCGTTATCTTAAACCACAATGAAGTGGCGCCCCAGTATCTGATCGTGGTGGACCGGACCCGCAACCTGGACCAGATCGAAGTGCAGGTGGAAGCGGTGGATGAGCTTTATCAAAAGGACGAAAGCGAGCTTTCCAGGGTCAGCGACCGGCTGCAAAAGGATTTGGCCCAAACCCTCGGGCTGACGGCAAAGGTGGTCATAGTGCCGCCCAGGAGCATCGCCCGCAGTGAGGGGAAGGCCAGGCGCGTACTGGACAGGCGCAACCTCAGCTGATCAACGTCCAATTTACAAGTCAAATGTATTGCCAAGCATTGGAAAGAACACCCCGTTATACAAAAGATATAAACCCCGGGGCCAGGGGAGATCGGGTTCATTTTCGCCTGCGGCTGGGGGGTGATTTGGGGGGGAAAAGGCAATCCTTCAGCCCGGCGGCGGCCGCCAAACGGCTGCCTGCACCTGGGCTTGTGCTGTTGCTTTTACTATACAGGAATTTAAAAAGGAGGGGTTTTATGCTGGGAATGGCGGACGGCTGGACGGCGCTGGTATGGCTTTTAAATGTGGCGTCCATGTTACTGTGCGTTGTGTACGGAATAATCAACTGGAACAAGGGCGGTGAGGATTGGTGAATCTTGGTCTCTTAGCAGTTGTGCTGGTCTGTTATGTTATAATCGTTACCTACTTGAGTTATCTCGGCTACCGCCAGACCAAAAACGCCGAGGACTACATGGTGGCCGGAAGGCAGATGACAGGCTGGATCATGGCCCTGTCTTACGCCTCCACCTTTATCAGCACCTCGGCCATCGTGGGCTTCGGCGGGGCCGCCGGGGTTTTCGGCTTTACCCTGATGTGGCTGTCGTTTTTCAATATCATACTGGGAATTTTTGTGGCCTTCATCTTCCTGGGCGAGCCTATCCGGCGCATGTCCAGCAACCTGGGGACCAGCACCCTGGCCTCCATGCTGGGCGAGCGCTACCAGTCCAAGTTCATCACCTGGTTCATCGGGCTGATGATATTCCTGCTCATGCCGCCGTACACCGGCGTGGTGATGATTGGCGGCGCGCGGTTCATCGAGGAGTCCCTGAAGATCGACTACAACCTGGCGCTGCTTATGCTGGCCGTCATCATCGCCGTTTACGTGGGCTGGGGCGGGCTGAAGGGAATCATGTACGCCGACGCCTTCATGTGCGGGATGATGATCCTTGGTATGGTGGTCCTGCTGTTTAAGACCTATTCTGTGGTGGGCGGTGTGACCGCCGGTCACCAGGCCCTGACCGGCATAGCCAACCTGGTGCCGGAAAACCTGGCCAAGGGCGGGCACCTGGGCTGGACTGCCATGCCCAAGTGGGGATCACCCATCTGGTGGACGGTGATCAGCACCATAGTGATGGGGGTGGGCATCGGGGTGCTGGCCCAGCCCCAGCTGGTCTTGCGGTTTTTGACCGTGCCCAGCAAAATGGCCCTTAACCGGGCGGTGCTGACCGGCGGCGTCTGCATCTTCCTTTTCACCGGCACGGCCTTCATGGTGGGCCCCCTGACCAACGTCTACTTCCACGATACACTGGGTAAGATTTCCATTGTGGTGGCCAAGGGCAACACCGACCTGATCATTCCCACCTTCATCAACTCGATCATGCCTCCGGCCTACATCTACCTGTTCATGGTCACCCTTTTGTCGGCCTGCATCACCACGGTAAACGGCCTGATTCACGTCCAGAGCGTGGCCTTCTCCCGGGACCTGCTGGCCACCTGGAACATTAAGGCCAACCCCCTGCTGCTGTCCCGCATCGGGGTGGCCGTGGGGGCGGTGGCGGCGGTGATTATGGCCTACATCCTGCCCATCAGCATCATCGCCCGGGCCACCGCCTTCTGGTTCGGCATATGCGCCGCCGGCATCCTGCCGGCATTGCTGGGGGCCATCTTCTGGCCCCGGGTGACCAGGCAGGCGGCTGTCTGGAGTGTGGCCCTGGGGTACGGGGTGTCCATTTTCGGGTTTGTTTTCCTGCATGCCTCTGAGGCCGTACCCTTCGGCATCTGCAAGGCCATCTTCGGCAAACCCACCCTGCTTGGATACCCCTGGACCCACGTGGACCCGCTGTTCTACAGCATTGTTATTTCCGCCGCGGCCCTGGTTATCGTCACCTTCCTGACCAGTCCGATGCCCCAGGAGCATCTGGACAGGTGCTTCCGCAAACGGAGGAGCATTACCGGCGGCGAACAGATCGGGGCCTGAGAATTTACTGCAAGCTTATAAAGGGGGCCGGCAAAATGCCGGCCCTTTTCCGTTTTTTCAGCCAATCCCAAATCCCCAATCTCCAATCCCTAATCCCTGTCCTTACCCTTCGGTCTCCAGGGCTTTCAGCTTTTCATTCCTGCCTATGACAATCAGTATGTCCCCCTCGGCAATCTCCTGACTGGCCCCCGGGGAAAAGATGAAATCCTGGCCGCGCCGGATGGCCAGCACGGTTATACCGTATTTTTTCCTCAGGCCCGATTCCTGCAGGGTGATGCCGGCAAATTTTGCCGGCGCCACCAGTTCAATCAGGCTGAAGTCCGGGGACAGGTTTATCTGGTCGATGATGTTTTTGGAAACCAGCCAGCGGGCTACCCGCTCACCCATATCCCTTTCCGGGAAGACCACTATGTCGGCCCCTATTTTCTGCAGCACCTTGCCCTGCAGCCCGGTGGAAGCCTTGGCCACAACCTTTTTTACGCCCATTTCCTTCAGCATCAAGGTAACCAGGATGTTGGACTGGATGTCCTGTCCTATGGCCACCACCACCACATCGAAGTTGCGCAAGCCTAAAGAGTTCAGGACCCCCTCCTCCAGGGCGTTGGCCTGAACGGCATGGGTGACAACTTCGGCCAGTTCCTCCACCTTGCCCTCGTCGGTATCGATGGCCAGCACCTCATAGCCCATCCGGGCCAGCGTCATGGCCAGGCTTGAGCCGAACCGGCCCAGGCCGATTACTGCAAACTGCTTCATAATTTTCCTTACCCCACTATAATTTTTTCCTCGGGATATTTCCTCCTTGAATGAATTCTTTTCTGGGCCAGGGCAAAGGCTATGGTAATCGGTCCCAGCCTGCCCAAAAACATGGTCAATATGATCAGCACCCGGCCCGCCTCGCTCAGCTGCGGCGTCATATTCATAGACAGGCCGACGGTGCCGAAAGCCGACACCGTTTCAAACAGCAACGTTAAAAAGTCCGCTTTTTCAGTGATCGTGAGGACCATGGTGACCAGAATCACCCATAAAACCGCCAGCAGCAGTATGGTTAATGCTTTATATACCTGGCTGAAAGGTATTCTTTTACGGTAAATTTCTATGTCCTCCCGGCCCGATGAAATTGACCCGGCAGCCAAAAGGAGGAGGCTGAAGGTGGTGGTTTTGATGCCCCCGCCGGTGGATCCCGGTGAAGCGCCGATAAACATCAATATAACTATGAGAAAAAGAGTTGTCGGGCGCAGGGTGCTTAAATCCACCGTATTGAAGCCCGCGGTGCGCGGGGTAACCCCCTGAAAATAGGAAGCCAGTATCTTACCGTGCAGGGGCAGCCCCCTTAAGGCCGCATTCCACTCCAGAAGCATAATCAAAATTGTGGCCGTGACAAGCAGTATGGCGGTGGTGGTGATAACAAGGCGGCTGTGAACCGACAGCCTCTTTTTTTCCTTATAGTTTTTCCACAGGTCGTATACTACCGAAAAGCCCAGCCCGCCGATAATGATCAGGGAAGTTACCGTCAGGTTGACCACCGGGTCGGTTTTATACCCCGTCAGGCTCCGGAAATCCCCGAACAGGTCAAAGCCTGCGTTGTTAAAGGCGCTGACCGAGTGAAAAAGGCCGAACCAGGCTCCCCTGCCGGGGCCCATTTCCCTGCCCCACCAGGTTCCCAGTATGCAGGCGGCCAGGAGTTCCGTGCCCAGGGTAAAAAAAAGTATAGTCTTAACGAGCCTGACCACTCCCTGAATATTTATCTGGTTCAGGGACTCCTGGATCAGCAGCCTGCTCCTGAGGCCGATTTGTTTGCCCATGATAATGAAAAAAATCATGGCCATGGTCATAAAGCCCAGTCCGCCCGTGGAGATAAGCAGTAATATCAGGACCTGGCCCGGTACCGTCCAGTGGGTCCCGGTATCAACCACCACCAGGCCGGTGACGCACATGGCGGAGGTGGCGGTGAACAGGGCGGTCAAAAAGTCGGTTTGCTTCCCTGGAACAGTGAATACCGGCAGCGTTAAAAGCAGCGCGCCCAGGGTTATTATCGAGGCAAATCCCAGCACCAGTATCTGCGGGGGAGACAGGGCAAGCCTTTTATATTTGCCTGGCTGATTCCGGCTGTACGCGGTCATTTTTCACACGGCCCCTTATAAAGGGAATTGTTGCATAAATATTCTTTACCCCATTTCCCAATTCCTAATTCCTGATTTTTAATATCCGGGCGGCGTTGCCTCCCAGTATCTTCTCCTTTGTTGAAGAACTGAGCGGCAGGCCGCGGATAACCTCGATGTTATCCTTTATACCGGCCACTCCGGGCCAGTCCGACCCGAAAACGATCTTGTCCGCGTTGCGTTCCAGCTCCGGAAAGTATTCCAGCAGCTTTTGCGGGGGAAGGCCGGCCACCTCCATGTATACATTGGGGTGCAGGCGGGCCAGAAAAAACGCCTTGTCATACCAGATCCCCCGCCCGCTGTGGACCATAAGAATGGTCAGGTCCGGGAAGTCCACCGCCACATCGTCCAAAAAAAGCGGGTCGCCGTACTTCAGGCGGGAGCCTTTGAACACCGACGACCCGGTGTGCACCATGACCGGTATTTGCAGTTCTTCCGCCCTGGCGTAGACAGGGTACAACATGCGGTCGTTGGGATAAAAATAATTGTAGGTGGGATAGATCTTCAGTCCCCTGATGCCCAAATCCCGCACCAGGCGGGTCAATTCCTCCCGGGGCCCGGTCATCAGAAAGGGGTTGACGCTGGCGAAGGGGATCATATTTTCATGGTCCCGGCAGAATTCGGCTACATGCTCATTGGGGCAAATACCGGTGGTAATGGGGCTCAGCTCGGCCAGGACGATCCCGTAATCCACGCCGTTTTCCCGCAGGAACCGGGCGAAATTGGCCGGATTGGAATACCTTTCTATAAAGGCGGCCCATTCTTCCCCGGACTTGCCCTGCCTTTCCCGGATCCACTCTTCCGTGGTGGAGCAGTAGGTTTCGTAATAAATGGGGTGAATATGAAAATCTATTACCGGAGTATTCATTTTCAGTCTCCTTATTAATAAAAGTCTCAAATCTGCCTCCCGGGCGGGGGCAAAGGCCGCCAGGGCGAAATATCGCGTCCCTGCAGTATCTGGCGGGGCCACTTCCTGCTTATTAAACCGGCGGCCCTGGATCCGGCCAGGTTTTCAATGCGCTCCAGGGCCCGGCTTAAACCAGGCGGCCTCTGGTTTACCGAGTGGGCGTCGGACCCCAGCAGGTGCACCCAGTGCTGCCGTACCATCAACCGGGCCACCTCCTCCCACTCCCGGCCAAAATCCCCGGTTATACTGCCGGTGTTTATCTGCAGGAGGACCCCCCGGTTTAACAGGCTGTATAAAAAATCCAGATCGCCCACCAGGGGCCGGCATCTCTCCGGGTGGGCCAGGATTGGTGTAATTCCCCGGTTAATCAGGTTGGCCAGCACCGACCCGGTGTAGGCCGGCAGGGTGCTGAAGGGCAGCTCCACCAGCAGGTGCCTGCCCAGATCATTAACGGTAAGGATATCGTTTAACGCGGCCAGTTCGGGCAGATTAGGGCAAAGGTGCGCCTCGGCGGCCGGGAACACCACCAGGCCGATGCCTTCCTTTTTCAGTCTTTGCCTCAGCTCCCCGGTTCTGGCCAGGACTTTTTTCCTGCCGTTGTTATATCTGCCCTGGTAGTGGTGGGGCGTGAGAACCACGCCCCTGGTGCCGTCCTCCCGGGCCATGCGGGCCATTTGCAGGGAATCGCTGATAAAGTCAGCGCCGTCGTCAAGGCCGGGCAGCATGTGGGAGTGAAAGTCAATCACGGCCGGCACTGCCTTTCCTCTGCTTCAATCGATCTTCTGACAATCAGCCGCGAGCAGGTCATTATGTTTTCTTCCGTATAGATCTTAAGCCGGCCGTGGTAAAACCGTGCGAAGACCTGGCGTGCCAGTGCTTCCTGGTCAGCCCCCCGGCCCACCTCTTTCTCCACCGATGCCCTTGTGCTTTCCGCCCAGTCCAGGGCCGACCGTAAATAGTCCATGACCTGCCTCCGCCCCCTGATTACCTCTCCGTGAGCACCGGCCAGCACACTAACGGGCAGGTCCATCATCCTTTTAATGGTCTGCACGTAACTTCGGTAGCCGTCAAAAAAGATGGGAAACACAGTCCGGCTGTCAACCGGAAACCCGGCGCTGTCCGAGGAAAAAAGCACCTCCTCCTGCGGGCAGTATGCCATCAGGCTGCACGGGCTGTGCCCGGGGGCGCCGGTGAAGTGCAGGCTCAGGCCTGGCCCCAGCTGCCATACCTCTTCCCCCTCTATTATCCGGTCTACTTTCAGTGTTTCAGGCGGATCCGCCACCCGTCCCGGACCGGCATCGCCGCCATGGGTTCTGCCGGCCAGTGCGTCAAGGGTCCTGGTCATGGCTTCATCCTCGTGGAAGAAGCGGGCCACCACTTTCGGCCTGGCCAGCACGTCGGCGGCCCTGGCCGAGGCCACTGTCTCCGCCCGCGAAAAAACACCGGTCATTCCCGGCAGTCCGCATACGTGGTCGAAGTGGGCGTGCATCACCACCAGGTGGCTGACCTGATCCGCCCATCCGTTTTCTTTTACCTGCCGCGCCACCGCTGGAACTACGCCGCTGACGCCGCACTCCAGCACCACCGTCCTTCCGCTTCCCACCAGGTAGATGTTGAAGTGCCCGTTTCCCAACAGCCTGACCGATTGACTGATGATCATGTTAAATTACTCTCCCGCTGTGGTGATTGTGAAATAAACCCTTATTCTGCTTATTGCTGTTTTGGGATGATGGTGAAGACGCACGGCCCGTGACCGGCGCCCAAATCCTCCCGTTTTATCTCCAGGGCCATTCCCAGTTTACCCGATAAAGTCTCCAGCGCCCCGGCGCAGTACCCGGCGCAGGCCGCGGTTTTTACACCCGGCCATTCCCGGCCCGCCCTTTCCCCCAGGGCGCACTGGTTCACCTCGTATACCATGCCCTTTATGGTGGATTGCTTTAATAGCCACTTCTCTGCAAGACCCGTGCCCAGCAGCCAGATTTCCAGGTAGCGTTGCATAACCGGGGGAAACACCACTCCGGTTTTGGCGGCCACCTCCTCGATCATCTCACCTGTCCTGTCCAGGTATTTTTTGCCCAGTTCCACTGCGGTGGACGCGGCCCTTTGGCCCGCTTCCCTGAAATCCTCCCGCCCCGGCTCTGCACCGGACTTTTCTTTTAAGCAGTCAACTATCCGGTCGGCGCGATACTGTTCAAGTCCCCCGATTACACCGTCCGCCAGGTCATATTGGTATTCCGGATAACTCTTAGCCATCGGCCCGCTCCCCCTTTCCGGATGCAACAGGCTTGAATTCTATTGAAATGGCGCCGGCGGGGCAGTCCCTGACGCACTGTCCGCAGCCGGAGCATTCAACCCTGTATACAGCCCTCAACCTGTATTCATCGTCTGGAGTCTCCCTGAACTTGTAAACATTGGCCGGCAGTGCCTTGAACACCGCCTGGGGACAGACGCCCATGCACACGGCGCACCGCAGGGGTTCGCGGCAAAGGTTATGGTCGATGGTTATTTCAGGTACCAGCATTCTTTCCACCTCCTACCAAACTTCCCTGAGCACCGGGAGGCTGTTGCGGTCAAGCATGGTGACGGCCCCGTTTTTGCACCCGGTCTCACAGAGGCCGCAGCCGAAGCACTTCATCATGTTGACACTGGCCTTACCCTGGGATATCTCCACCTTCACGGCCCCAAACTGGCAGCGCTCCATGCAGGCGCCGCACCCGGTACATTTTTCCAGATCAACCTGGGCCACCCACTCTCCCTTGATAAGAACCCTGATGTCATGGTCCAGCCGGTTCCTTATGCCCAGGCAGACGGGGTATTCGCAGTTGCAGACACCGCCTATATAGGGCGTCCCGAAGGTCCAGAAGGTATGCACCATGCCCAGCCTGTTGACTTCCTTCAGCCACTGCCTGGCTTCCCCGGGAGAAAGGAACTCCACCCCGCCCCGGTAAGTTTCGGGCCATCTTTCCCACTTGAACATGCCGACCCCTATGCCCATGCAGAAGAAATTTTTTTCATTTGGCAGGCCCCGGACGTGCCGCCGGCAGGCGCAGGTCATTTTGGCTATGGGATAGGCAATGTCCATGATAGCGGTTACCTCGTCCAGGGTGATCACCTGGCCGAAATGGACGGCGTGGCTCAACTGCTCCGCCCTCTCCTTGAGCATGGGAAAGCTGGCCGGATCTATTACCCTGGCCTCTATGGCCTCGGCCATAATATCCTCGGCCATTGTCTGCGGGTTGGCCTCGGCGCCC
Organism: Bacillota bacterium; assembly: GCA_049323615.1. Lineage (GTDB taxonomy): Bacteria > Bacillota > Desulfotomaculia > Desulfotomaculales > Desulfocucumaceae > JBMOPD01. The sequence continues at coordinate 116,527 of JBMOPD010000035.1, forward strand.
TTCCTCTTCACTTCTTTGGCCCTCAGTTTGTACATTTTCTGGGCGTAATTCCGGGTGTTCAGGTACCACTTTCCACCGTCCCCGTGTTTTACACACCACTGGCACATCGGCATACCTCCCCGTTTGATTATTCAACGATTTAAACTATTCAAAAATTATACCACAACCTTTACCTCCTGTGGCCAATAACTTCGTTATTTTACCACCTTTCAAATGACCGTAAATTAACAGATTCTAAACAACTCTTTTTCATTTTGCAACGAAAAAGTTTTTTCGGACTGGCACTTTTTATATTCCCCGGCATAAGATATATGGCATCCCATTTTTAAATATAAGCTTTTCATTTTCAGGGGGGGATAGGATGCTGCCCGCATTCCTCACTCTGGCTGTGCTGTCTGTATTAAACGGGTTGGTGCTGCTGGTATCCTACGTGGCCAACAACAGTTTTCCCAAGCCTCTCAGCGAGGAAGAGGAAAACATGTACCTGGAACGGGCCCTGGCAGGAGATGAGCCGGCCAAAAAAACCCTGGTGGAACGCAACTTAAGACTGGTGGCCCACATCATTAAAAAATTCGACGGCGAGGGGGAGGATTTCGACGACCTGGTTTCCATAGGCACCATCGGGCTGATCAAGGCGATAAACACATACAACCCCGACAAGGCCACCCGCCTTGCCACTTACGCCTCAAGGTGCATAGAGAACGAAATACTGATGTATTACCGGTCCCGCAAAAAATTAAGGTCTGAATGCTCCATATACGAGCCAATCGGCATGGACAAGGAAGGAAATGAGTTAAGTTTTATCGATGTGTTGGGCACCGGGCCGGAAACTGTGATTGACGCCGTTTCCGGCAGATTTGAAAGTGAACGCCTCTGGAGCAAGCTGTCAAACCTGAACACCCAGGAAAGGAAGGTCCTGATCATGCGTTACGGGCTGGCGGGAGGCCTCCGCTTCACCCAGCGGGAAATAGCCAAAAAACTGGGTATCTCCAGGTCTTACGTCTCGCGCATCGAAAAGAAGGCCATCAACCGGCTGACCGACCATTTCGCCGTGGAAGGAATTTAATACCCGGCAATGCCCCGGTAACACAGCTTTAATTTTTGATTGACAAAGGTATTCCCGGCTGCTATACTAAGCTTCAATAAAAAAATACGAATGTGCTCTTATCCGGAGTGGCGGAGGGACTGGCCCTGTGAAGCCCGGCAACCAGCCGTTCAGCGTGAACGGCATGGTGCTAATTCCTGCAGAAGCTTTGCAGCTTCTGAAAGATAAGAGGTAGGCAAAGATTTTGCAGGCCTCTTCTGTACCGGAAGAGGCCTTCTTAATCTGGCAACTGGATTTGGAGCACAAAGCGGAGGGATAGTTTATACCATGGAAAAAAACTACTCGGAGATCAATGCAAGGATCAAATCGGGCAAGGCTGTAGTACTGACGGCGGACGAATTTATTTCCCTGGCTGAGGAAAAGGGCCTCACCGTGGCGGCCCGGGAGGTTGATGTGGTAACCACCGGCACCTTCGCCCCCATGTGTTCATCCGGCGCTTTTCTCAATTTCGGCCACTCGGCCCCCCGCATGAGGATGCAGAAGGTATGGCTGAACGGTGTGCCGGCCTATGCCGGTATAGCGGCGGTGGACGCCTACATCGGGGCCACCGAGGTGCCCGAGGACGACCCCCTGAACAGTAACTTCCCGGGAGAATTCCGGTACGGGGGCGGACATGTCATTGAAGATCTGGTGGCCCGCAGGCCGGTGCGGCTGAAGGCGGTAAGTTACGGTACTGACTGCTACCCCAGAAGGGAACTGGACACCACCATCACCCTTGACGATATTAATGAAGCCTTTCTGTTCAACCCGCGCAACGCGTACCAGAATTACAACTGCGCGGTGAACCTGGGCAGCCGTACCATATATACCTACATGGGAATGCTTAAACCGAATCTCGGCAACGCCCATTACTCCACCTCCGGCCAGTTGAGCCCGCTGCTGAAGGATCCCCACTTTAAGACCATCGGCATCGGCACCAGGATATTCCTGGGCGGCGGCACCGGCTATGTGGCCTGGCACGGAACCCAGCACTTCCCCTCCATTCAGAAATCTCCGGATGGGAAGGACCTGGGGCCGGCCGGAGGAACCCTGGCCGTGATCGGGGACCTCAAGCAAATGTCCCCCCAGTGGCTGAAGGGAGTGAGTTTCGCCGGATACGGCGCCTCCTTCGCAGTGGGCATAGGCATACCCATACCCATACTGAACGAGGAAATTGCCCTTTACGCGGCGGCCGCCGACCGGGACCTTTATGCCCCGGTGGTAGACTACAGTGAGGCCTATCCCAGCCGCACGCCGGGCAACCTGGGCCTGGTCAGCTACGCCGAACTGAAATCCGGGAAAATAACGGTGAACGGCAAAGAGGTTCCCACCGCGCCGCTGTCCAGCTACCCGAGGGCCAGGGAGATTGCCGGCATCCTCAAGCAGTGGATTACCGAAGGCCGGTTCCTGCTCACCGAGCCCGTGCAGGCCCTGCCTTCCCCCGCCGACGGGATCTCCGGCAAGGGGCTAAAAGGGTAGTTTGTTAAACCAGGGAACACAGAGCACACAGAGAATTAAAAGGCGGAAGACGTAGAGAACACAGAGAAATTAAACAATCAACAGCCGTGGCTGATAATTTTTTCAAGGAGTTGAGCGGTGTGTCGCCCAAAAAAATAGTACTGAGGTTCGGCCCCGATATATCGGATAAACCAATTATTTACCGGCTTGTCAAGGACTACGACCTGATCGTCAATATCCTCAAGGCCAATGTAAACCCGCAGAAAGAGGGCACCATGGTTCTTGAAATCACGGGTGACCAGGTGGACGGGGGAATGATCTACCTGCGCGAGCAGGGAGTGAATGTCCAGGCCCTCACCCAGGATATTGTCAGGGACGAGGAAAAGTGCACCATGTGCGGAAGCTGTACGGCCATCTGCCCCACCGGCGCCCTTTACATGGAAAGACCCTCGATGGAGGTTAGGTTCGACAGCGACAACTGCGTGGTCTGCCAGCTATGCCTGAAAATCTGCCCGGTAAGGGCCATGGAGGTAAAGCTTTAGAATTGTACTACCTGGAAAGGGATTACCGCCTCAGGCACCGCCAGCAAGACCTGGCCCACTTCCGGGTGGCCGTCGGGGAAACCGACCTGGACGTGGCGGTGAGAAAAGAGCGTTACAATCAGGAAATTGTCGCCCTGGTGGAAAGCCTTGTCCGGGAATACCGGGGCCAGCTTGAGGACTACATCGCCCGCGATCCCGACTTTCTCAAGTCCCTTGTCCCCCTGGATCCGAAGGCTGGCGCCCCGGCCATCGCCGTAACCATGGCCGGGGCCGCCCGGACGGCAGGCGTGGGGCCCATGGCCGCCGTGGCCGGGGCCATATCCGAGGCCGTGGGCAGAGTACTCTTAAAGCACTCCCGGGACGTTATCGTGGAAAACGGTGGTGACATTTTTCTGCGCACAAGGGGGATAAGAAAAATAGGCATTTTCGCAGGCGGGTCGGTACTGAGCAACCGCCTGGGTCTTGAGATTCGCCCCGAAGACACTCCCGCCGGTATCTGCACCTCCTCGGGCACGGTGGGCCACTCGCTCAGCTTCGGCTGCGCCGACGCGGTGGTAGTGGTGTCGCCCTCGGCGCCCCTGGCCGACGCCGTGGCCACCGCCTCGGGCAACCTCGTCCGGACCCCGGCGGACCTGGAAAAGGCGGTGGACTTTGCCGCCTCCGTACCCGGGGTGACCGGCGCCGTAATCATCCTGGGCGACAGGCTGGCGGTAAAGGGAAAGATTAAACTTATACCGGTATGATCAGTGGTCAGCAGAGAAGGTCATTATGTTTACTCAAACCTTAAAGCATCTATGGGATCCAGTCCGGCGGCCTTCCGGGCCGGGTAATAGCCGAAGAATATGCCCACCGCCGCCGAAAATCCCACCGCCAGCAGCACCGAGGAAAGCGATACCGCGGTGGGCCAGCCGGCCAGCACCGAAATAATCCGCGAGCCCAGGAACCCCAGCACTATCCCGATAACCCCGCCCAGCAGGCAGAGGGTCACGGCCTCCACCAGGAACTGGGTCATTATAGCCCTCTCGGTGGCCCCCACAGCCATGCGTATACCTATTTCCCTGGTCCTCTCGGTAACCGACACCAGCATGATGTTCATAATTCCGATCCCGCCCACCAGCAGCGACACCCCGGCCACGCTGGCCAGCAGCAGGGTCAGGATCCTGGTGGTGTCCTCGGCGGTGGCCAGCACCGCGGCCAGGTTGCGGATGTTGAAATCGTTATTTCCGTCAGGGGGAATGCGGTGCCTCTGCCTGAGCAGGTTTGTAATCATGTCCTGTAAAAAGGCCATGCTCTCCTGGCTCTCGGCCTGGACGTTGATGAGCCTGACGCTGTTCACCCCCAGCAGCCTCACCTGGGCGGTGCTGATGGGTATATATACCACGTTGTCCTGCTCCTGCCCCCCCATGGAGGCCCCCTTGGCCGGCAGAACCCCCACCACCGTGAAAGTCAGCTTGTTGACGCCGATGGTCCTGCCCAGGGGACTGACTCCGGGAGGAAAAAGATTGTCCGCCACGGTGCTTCCGATAACCGCCACCAGGGCGTTCTCCTCAAGGTCCCGGGCGCTGAAAAAGGACCCCTCCTCGGGTGTCCAGTCTTTAATGTACTGCATGTCGGGGGTGGTTCCCGACACCTGGGCGGTCCAGGTCTGGCTTTCATACCTCAGGGTGGCGTTTCCCGACAGTTCCGGCGCCACCCTTTTCACGAAGGGGAGGCCGGCGATGGCCTCGGCGTCCTCCCTGGTCAGGGTGTTCACATTGCCCCCGGATCCCCTGACGGCGCCGCGGCTGAACTCGGGAAAAACCATGAGCAGGTTGGACCCCATGCTCTCAATCCGGGAGGTTATGCTGGCCCGCGCGCCCTGCCCCACGGCAATCATCACTATTACCGCCGCCACCCCGATCACTATGCCCAGGACAGTAAGCAGGGACCGCATCTTGTTTGAGCGCAGCCCGTTAAGGGCGATGCCGAAATTCCCCGCCAGCCTCATTCCTCCACCTCCACCGGTATTTCTCTCAGGTCCTCGGCGGCCACCCCGGGGTTGTCCACCTTCCGGTCCTCCCGTATGCGGCCGTCCTGCACCCTGATGACCCTCCGGCAGTAAAGGGCTATGTTGGGCTCGTGGGTCACCATGATGACAGTTATGTTTTTTTGTCTGTTCAGCTGCTGGATCACGTCAATCACTTCTATACCGGTCCTGGTGTCCAGCGCCCCCGTCGGCTCGTCCGCCAGTAAAATGGAAGGGCTGTTGATCAGTGCCCTGGCGATGGCCACCCGCTGCTGCTGGCCGCCGGACAGCTGGTTGGGCAGGTGGTGGCCGTATTCTTTCAGCCCCACCCAGGAAAGGGCCTCCATGGCCCGCCTTTCCATTTCCCTTTTGTCCGGCTGCGGCCCTTCATCCGCGTATAAAAGGGGCAGCTGTACGTTGTGCACCGCGGACACCCGGCTTAAAAGGTTGAATCCCTGAAAAACAAAGCCTATTTTCCTGTTCCTTACACCGGCCAGCTGATCCTTTGACATCTCCGATACATTTATCCCGTCCAGTAAATATTGCCCCGCGGTGGGCCGGTCCAGGCACCCTATTATGTTGAGCAGGGTGGATTTGCCCGATCCCGAGGGCCCCATGACGGCTACCATTTCACCCCGGGCCACGGATATGCTGACCCCCTTCAGGGCGTGGACCTGGCCGGACCCCATGATATAAGTTTTCCTGATATTATCCATTTGGATGACCGGTTGATTTTCCATGCCGCACCTCCCGCCGCGCGTCAGCGGCCGATGCCCCTGGGCACGTTGCCTAAGGGCATGGCCTGGTTGGTAGACGGCCTGCCGGCGCCTCCCTGCTGAGCGGAGGCGGTATTGCCGATGACCACCTTGTCTCCTTCCTTGAGCCCGCCGGTGACCTCATAGTTTGTATTGTCGCTGATACCCACCTGCACCATGCGCAGGGCCGGCTTTCCGCCATCCATGACCAGCACCGGTACTTTTTTAGCGTCATCCCCCTGGGCCGCGTCACCGCCGCCGGGGGCCTGCCGGCGCGTGCCTCCCTGCCCGCCGTTGGCCGGGGGCTTCGGGACATCGGCTCCGCCCTGCCGGGCGGATGCTCTTTGCGCCTCCTTAGCGGCGTAGGAAACCGCTATCTTTGGCAATAGTGTTACTCCCTCCCGCTGGTCCACCACTATGGTCACATTGGCCGGCATGCCCACTTTCAGCGGGACGTCCTGCCGGTCCAGAGCTATGATCACATCGTACAGCTGTACGTTGGCAACGGTGACGGCCTTGGTGGAAATGCTCTCCACCACTCCCGCAAACTTGCGGCCCGGGTAGGAGTTTACCGTAAATAATGCCTTCTGTCCCACCGCCGCCCGGCCTATGTCGGCCTCGTTAACCTGCGCCCTTACCCGCAGCCGGTCGGAAATCAGGGTAATAAATCCGTCCTCGCTGCTGGAGGCATTACCCACCCCGCTGGTGCGCTGGCCCACCACCGCGCTTACCAGCCCGATGACGCCGTCGGCGGGGGCGGTCATCCTGGCCGCGTCAAGGTTGTTCCTGGCTATCTGCACCTGGGCCCGGGCGGATTCCACCTGTGCTTCGGCCGATAAAATATCTTCCGGCCTGCTGCCCGCCTGCTGGGCTTTCAGCTGTTCCTGGGCCTGCAGGTACTTGGCCTCGGCCAGCTTGTAGTCGCTCTCAGCCTTATCCCTGTCTACCTTTGAAACCGCCCCCTGGCCGAAGAGGGCCGAGTAACGTTCAAAATTTGCTTTTGACTGCTCGTAGGTGACCCGCGCCATGTTTACATTTTCCTCGGTCTGGCGGATATCTTCCACCCTGGCGCCGGCCCTGGCCAGGGCCAGCTTGGCCTCGGCGGACTTGAGGCTGGCCAACTGCTGCTGGTACTGGGCCCTTAATTCTGTGTCGTCCTGCTCGGCCAGAAGGTCTCCTTTTTTGACCTGCTGCCCCTCCTTTACGTAGATGGCCTTGATTACCGCGGAATTCTTGAATACCAGCGGCACCGAGTTCTCGGCCTCCACGGCGCCGGAGGCGGTAATGGCGTTGACCACGTCTCCCCTGGCAATATCCTGGGTCAGGTAGGTTCCGCTTTTTGAGGACCCCCTGGTCCAGACCAGAAAAATCACCAGCCCCAGCAAGATCGCCGCCGCGACAATAAGCACTTTCCTGTTTTTCAGGATGGAAACCGTTTTTAATAATTTGCCTGCCACGGGGTCAGTCATGTGTTATACCTCCTGGTAAATAACTGGTCGTTCAATCATGATCATCCGGCCGGGTTTCCCCGGAATCAGTCATTGGGGCGGCCGCGGACCGCCGGCAGCGTGAGGCGGAATGAGGATCCCCCGGGGGAATTTTCCAGTAAAATCAGGTCCCCGCCGTGGGCCCGGGCCAGCAGCCGGCTGATGGTCAGGCCAAGACCCAGCCCCCGGTCTTTCTTTTGGCCGTCCCCCCCGCGATAAAACCTTTCAAAAATATAGGGCTGATCCTCGGGGGCTATGCCCGCCCCGTCGTCCCTGACGTCAAGGGAGACAGCGTCACCGCCTGCCCGCAGGGTGATCTGGATTTGGGCGGCCGAGGCCTTCCGGCTGTTGCTTATCAAATTCAGTATGATCTGGCGCAGCCTCCCGGCGTCACCCCTGACTATAACCGGCTCCGCGGGGAGGACCCGCTTAAACTGAACACTGCCAAACTCAGGAAGGACAAGGACCTGCTGGATTGACTCATCCACCAGGCGGCACAGGTCCACATCTTCCCATTCAATGGGCGCCGCGCCGGATTCCAGTGATGATAAATCCAGCAGCCCTTCCACCATGTTCTGCAGCCGCTTGGCCTCAGCCAGTGAAATTTGCAGGAATTTTTCAGCCTCCCTGCCGGTTACCACCCTGTCCCGCACGGCCTGGATCATGCCGCGGATTGAGGTAATCGGAGTGCGCAGTTCATGGGATACCCCGGCCAGCAGGCCCGTCCTCAGCTGTTCAAGTTTCTGCAGCTGGGAGGCCATGTCCCGAAATGATGTTACCAGTTGCTGCAGCTCCCGTTCCTTCAGCCGCTGCGGAAGGACCGCGTCATATTTCCCCCGGGCTATGGTCTGCGCGGCGGCGGCCACCTGAAGTAGGGGGCGGGCTAATTTCCGGGAAAGAAAATAAATCACCAGCCACCCGGCCAGGCCGATGGTGACGGTGATAAGGGCCAGCCAGCCGTACAGGCGGCTGATTTGTTCCAGCACGCCCCTGGTGGGTGAACTGACATACAACGCCCTGCGCTCTACTCCGTTCCAGGAGAGCGGCACGCCTACGCGAAGCCAGGTTTGGGAATCGATCTCAACCCGTTCCCGGACGGTTTGGCCGGCCAGCACAGCCTGGTACGACGGCGGCGTCTCCTGCTGAACCGGGAGAACGGCATCGGGATTTTTTGTATTTCTGTAAACGTATACTTTCCCCCTCCGGTCCACAATCTGAAACAACAGCGGCGTCCTCAACAGTCCCACCCGCGCAGGCCTGTCCTGAAGAAGCCTTTCAGGGTATGCACTCTCCCCCGGCAGCCGCTCATAGGCCTCGGCCAGCTGCAGGGCCCGCAGCTCAAGCAATTCGTAGTGATGGTTGTATGTGTTTACCCAAACCCAGACACCGCTGATTGCCGCCAGCCCCAAAAGGCTCAACAGGAGCACAAGCACGTAGAGGCGGGTCCAGTACGCCAGCAGGGGCACTGTTTTGTCGTTGTAAGGTCTACTTTTCCGGAACACGCAATAAATACCCCGATCCCCGTATAGTTATTATCTCTCCCTCGTCGGCCGGCCAGTCCTTAAGAGACTGCCTGATCCTTTTGACAGCTGTGTCCACGGCCCGGTCTCCCCCGTCGTAATCCGTGCCCCATACATAATCCAGCAGCTGGATGCGGGTGAAGACCTGGTTGGGATGACGCACCAGAAAAGCCAGCAGTTCCCAGTCCCGCGGGGCCAGGGGTACGGGCCTTCCCAGCACCGAAGCGGTTCGGGCGGTGAAATCCACCGTCAGGCAGCCGATCCTGAAGGCTTCCGGCTCCACCAGGCGGGCCGGCCGCCGCAATACCGCCTGTACGCGGGCCACCACTTCATCCGGGTCGAAGGGCTTGGCAATGTAGTCATCAGCTCCCTGGTTTAATCCCCTCAAGCGGTCCTCGACGGCGCCGCGGGCGGTTAATATGATCACCGGGCAACTGCCCCGCCTGCGAATCTCATTCAGCACCGCCCACCCATCCCTTCCGGGCAGCATCAGGTCGAGGAGCACCAGCGAAGGCTTAACTTCGGAAAACTTGGTCAAAGCCTCCCACCCGTCTACAGCGATCTGAACCCGATATCCCTCTTTTTCCAGGTAAGCCTTTATTAAAAGGGCAATGGGGGCATCGTCTTCCACTACCAGAATAGTATGCATGATCCAAACTCCCTCAAAATATTAAAATCCCGGTTTAGAACCAAGGAAACTGTCATTATTAAAAGGTAACCGGTGCAACTGCTCCTCCGGCCGGCCTAATCTTTTCATAATGTTTAATTTTACAGACTTATTGTGTCAGAAAAATGTCAAAAACATTTTTTCCGGATACATTTTAGAAACTGAAGAGTAAAAGGCAACCCGCTTTTTCCAATATCAGAATAAGCGAGTTGCCCGGTGGGGAAAAGGCAGGTATTTATTTGTTCGCGCCGGAAGAAGGGTTAAGGCGCTGCTCCATCCTTTTAATCATTTTATCGGCCTGCTCCTGGGTCATCTTTCCTTCCGAAACTGCTTTGGCCAGGGCTTCCTTTTTGTTTTCAAGCATCTTTTGTTGGAACTGTTCAATGGTCAGCCCGTGGTCTGAAAGGATTTGCTGCCATGTTTTTCCTGATTTTAGTTCTTCTTTTAATTGATCCGGCGTTATGCCAAGTATTTTTTCTGCGTCTTTCCCCATGTAACGGCCGCGGTCGTTATTTTTTCCGTGAATGCCGCCGAACCAACCAAAGTTCCCGCTCTTTCGGGCAGCGATTTTATCTGCTTGTTCCTGTGTCATACGACCTTGCTGCACAGCCTCGTCGAGCATCTGCTTCTTTGTTTCTTCGAGGGCCGCAGTGACTTTATCCTGGTCAACGCCGAGATTGGCTGCAAACTTGGCTATAAAATCCTGGTAGTAGTTTACTTTGTCTTTACTGTCCTGCGGGTTTGAGCCGGCAAAGGCAACACCTGCCACTGCTACTGCCATGAGTACTGCCAGCACAATTATGCCTTTCAAGTACCGCTTGCAAAACATAAAACCGATACACCTGCCTTATAAAATTTTTTACTGAAACGTGACGGCTTCGCATTTTACACTCCTTTCAATCCCTCCCTGCATGACTTTTTAGAAAAAGCATTTTTGTAGCCGGCTACTTTCTTATAATACACGTTGTTTGTGTCAGGATAATGTTAAAACAGTTTTTTCTTTTGAATTTTTGAAGACCCGCTAAAATATAGCGGTACTGTCCGCCCTGATTTTATTTAACCAGCCAGACCAGGGTAAACGTGGAGCTGGTCAGCTTCTGCAGGCGCGACACCGCGGTAAAGGCGCCCTTGAGTATTTCGCGCTCCTGCTTGCTCAGATGTGACGGGTTTATATAATTGTCCGCCTTTTCTCCCCTCTTCACTTTCTTCAGGTTCTCACGGATCCTGAACATCATCAGGGTCTCGTATGCCGCTTCTATGAAATCCGCCTCATCCGCCTTAAGCCCTCCCCTTTTTCGCAGTTCCGCCAGCCTCTTAAAGGTATTGGCTTCTGATATCCCGTTTTTCAGAGAGAAAATCCTTATGCAGTTTACTATATGCACGCTGGCCGCGTTTTTCAGATTGACTTCATCCTTGTGGGGGCCGGCTTTTTCAGTAACAAACCCTCCCCACATGGTTACCGGCACCCTGGCGCTTAAGTCATCCTGGGTAAGGTAATGAGATATTCCCGCCGACTTGCCATATATCCTGATTACCCTCTTCCACAGGGAGTCTGCCAGTTTCTTTTCACCGTACGCCGGCCTGAAATCCAGCATAATGGTTAACTGCCTTATGGATTTGGGATCACTGCCCGCCGAGTCAATCCAAAATTCAATTATCCTTTCCCACTCACCGAGGGACCTGCACCAGTCGGGGTTGGAAGCCATAACATTGCCCGGGCATTTGGCAAACCCGCAGCGGTCAAGGCCTTCGTTGGCCAGTAGAGCCAGCTTCAGGAAATACTCCCGTATGCTGTCGTTATTTTCCTGATTACCATCCCGGAAAATGATAAAATTGTCCTGGTCGGTGCGGGAGGTCTGTTCCTGGCGCCCTGCGCTGCCGGTATTAACCCAGCAGTACTCCGCCGGAGGAGGCCCGTAGCCGCGGTTAATCATTTCCTGCACACTCAGCTGGAGCACCTTCCTGGTCATCCGCTCGTGAAACTCGGAAATGATCATCAGGATTTCCGGCACCGGAGCTTTTTCGGCCACCAGGGCGTTGAGCAGGTTATCCACCTCGGCGCCAATCCGGGCCAGCCCTTCAATATCCGGCTGGGATTCTATATCGTGTATCAGGGTCAGGGTCCCGGTGCTCCTGGTTTTGACCAGGTCCGCCGCCGTCACTATGCCGGCCAGCCTGCCCCTGCTGGTCACCGCCAGGTGTTTCGTCCGGTATTTTGAAACGGCCAGCAAGGCCTCGGCAAAAAATGCGTCGGATGAAATGGGCACAATTTTGGGGTTCATTATTTCACCGGCAGTCAGGTTGAGGTAATCGGTTACCGACCGGGCCAGGATCCTGTGCACCAGGTCCGCAGTGGTAATCACTCCCACCGGGCGGTTTTCATCGTCCACCACTATTACCGCGCTAATGCCGTTGCTTTCCATCAGGTTTGCCACTCCAACGACTTTATCCCCTGTCCTGCAGGTAATTACCGGCGACGACATGATATCGCTGATGCGCTTCCTGAACAGCGGGGTCTCAACCTGGCTGTAAGCGTCAAAGGACTGTTCATGAATTATCTCGTCATAAAGCGAACGCATGCGCTCCACCAGCATTTCCGTAAGATAGCCGGCAAAGTCGCTGTGTTTGCCGATTAACTGGTCAACCTCGTCCCCTGGGATCAGCAGGCAGGTCAACTCCTCCCTGGCCCTGATGGCGGCGGAATACTTCTCCCCGGTCAACCCGGTCTCCCCGAAGAAATCCTCCACCCCCCGGAAACCCACAACGGCCTCATCGCCCTTGTCATTGACGGCCACCACCTCGGCCGACCCCTTGACAATCAGAAACAATGTGTTCAGGCTTTCCTCACCCTGCTTGAAGACGTAAGACCCGGGGGGGTAAGACTGCATGCCAATCTTTGCCTCCAGGTTGTCCAGAACTTCCGGCGGCAGCAGGTTGAAGGGGGGAACGGTATTTAAAACCTCCCTTATGTTTTTGGGCACTCTTTTGCACCACCTTAAATTCGGGAATTGGGCACCGGGAATGTCTTTTCATAATTTTAGGGCCTGCCGGAATATTCGGCAAGCCCTAAAACAACTATTGGCAGGATTTAATTAAGCCGGGTTTTACAATGCTTCCTTGGAGTGAATCTTGGTCATGAATTCATTTACGTCGGCCGGCACCATGCCGTCGAGCCTGGAGACCACGTAGACCGCCAGGAAGCCCAGGGGCACCGTAAACAGCCCGGGAACGGGGTACCTGATGGCGGCGGGCACCAGCTGCGGCAGGAATATGAAATACAGGGACGACAGCAGGCCCACCAGCAGGCCGGCGATGGCCCCCCTCTCGGTCATGCCCCGCCACCAGATGCCCAGCACAAAGATGGGCGCGAAGGTGGACGCCGCCACGTTAAAGGCCAGTCCTACCAGGTGACCGATGGAGGCTTTCTGCACCAGCAGCCCCAGTATGCCGTAAAACAGTCCGCACAATACCGCCGACCACCTGGCCGCGGCCACCTTCTGCTTTTCATTGGCGTTGGGGTTGATGAAGTGGGCGTAGATGTCGTGGCCCAGGGCGCCGGTACTGGCGATGAACAGACCCGAAAGGTTGGAGAACACCGCCGCGAAGGCGCCGGCCACCACTATCCCCAGCAGCCACTTGCCGCCCAGGGCTTCGGCCAGGGTCGGGATCACCATGTTTGTACCCCCGGTGGCGAAGTTTTTAACGATGTGCGCGGCCAGCCCGCCCTCGACGAACACGGCCCGTCCCACGGTACCCAGATACAGGGCCAGGATAAAGAAGGCCGAGGCGATGCCGATGGCAAACAGCCCCGAGTAGCGGGCCTCCTTGGCCGACGGGTTGGTGTAAAAGCGCAGCAGGATGTGAGGCAGGCCCAATGTTCCGAAAATCAGACCAAACAGGATGGATATGGTTGACGGCAGGGTCTTGAAGAGGTACCCGCCGGTCCACTCCCACTTGGCCCCGTCGTGCATTACGGCCTTGCCGACAACCTGGGCGGTGTCCGGGACGGCCCCCTTGAAGCTGACCAGCAGGTCCATTATTTTGCCGTAATTATGTCCGGCCGCGATGGCCATGGCAAACAGAATAATAAAGGCGCCGAATCGGATCCAGATCTCCAGCGCCTGGTTGATGGTGGTGCCCTTCATTCCGCCCACACCCACATAAAACACCATTACGGCAACAGTAAAGATAACACCGAATTTGTAGGTTGTTCCAAAGAACATCTGAAGAATCTGGGCCGCTCCCAGGATCTGCGGCGCCGCGTAAAAGCCTGAAATGGCCAGCACCACTATGACGGCCACCAGCCGGGCCCTCTTGCTGTGAAAGCGCTGGGCCAGGAAGTCGGGCACGGTGTAGGCCCCGAACCTTCTCAACGGGCCGGCCACGAACACCGTCAGCAGGGTCAGACCCGCGGAGAAGCAGAAGGTGTAAAATATGCCGTCATAGCCGAAGGTAAAGGTCAACCCGGCCAGGCCCAGGAAGGTGGCTGCCGAGAGGTAGTCGCCGGCGATGGCGGAACCGTTCATCACCCAGCCGAAGCTGCGCCCGGCCACGTAGAAGTTCACCGTGCTCCGGGTGTACTTTTGGGTGGCAAAGGTAATTGCAACAATAGTTATTAGCAGGATAATGGTGAATAAATACTTCGGTTCAAAGATCCCCATCTACATGCCAGCCCCCTTCGCGGTCTTTTGCGGGACATCCCCAGAGATATAAAAGTCCTTGGTGTAGAAGTATACGTGTACGGCAGCAATTACAAACGCCATAATTTTAGCCCCGATGGCGGTTAAAAACCAGGTCAGCGACATGCCCCCCCAGACACGGATTTTCATAAAATCTGCTGCGTTAAAGTTTAGAATGGGCACCATAAACAGGTAGAACACATAGATTACGAACAGCCACAGGCAAACCTTGATTTCCTTGGACATGCGGTTGGTAATGGCGCTGTCCAGAGGAGGCAGGTCCTTGTAGTTAATTGTCTTGGCGTCAGACATATATTCACTCCCTTTAACATATTTCCTTATTTCTCCCGCGCTAAGCACCTACCCTCAACGCCATCCCCCCTTGAATGCGGATTGTTCTGAGCAGCTAGCAGACGAAAAAGCTTCCCAGAAAAAGATAACATATGAAAGTTCCCAATATAACTACAATTTTGTGAATTGTCTAATTTCTGAACATTTTTTGCTCCCCGGATACATTTTCTAAAACCTGTACACTATGGCATTTCTTATATAACACCGCAGATCCCAAAGAGTTTTCACTTTTAAGTCCTCCAACTGATTGAGAAACTTAAGGAAAACACCGGCGGTAAGCAGTGCGTCGCCATTGGCGGTGTGCCGCCCTTCGGGATCTATGCCCAGGTTGGCCAGAATGCTGTCCAGGGTGTGTATCCTCCAGTGCGGGTTAAGCGCCCTGGAAAGTATCCCGGTATCTACGTGAAAGTTATTTATCCTTACATTGTATGGCTTTAATTTGTAGTTTAAAAAATTAATGTCAAATTCAATGCAGTGGCCGATAATTACGCTGTCTTTCAGATAATCCAAAAAGTCCGCTACAACTGTGCAGAAATCCTCCGCCCCGGCCACCATTTCTTCACTTATGCCGGTCAGCTCCGTAATCAGGCGGGGTATGGGGCGGTTGGGGTTAACCAGCCTGTGAAACACTTCGGGTAAAACTCTATCGCCTTCTATCCGGCAGGCGCCGATAGAAATAATTTCGTCCCCTGCCTGGGGCTTTAAACCCGTGGTTTCAGTGTCAATGACCACCAGTCTCAATTCCCGCAGACAAAGACTGTCCTTCTCACGGTAATCGTTTTTCTTTACCAGCCCCCGGAACCTTTCCAGGACTTGCGCTCCGCGTTCATCCGGCTGCCTGCCGTCCTTATCAAACCAGCCCAGCGTAAACAATCTTTTGACTTCCACCTGTATCAGCACCCATCCTGTATACGGACAAATGGTGTTCAGTTCTGAAAAGATTTACCCTTACATCACCGGCCATCCCTTTCATTATATTCATATAACCGGTGTTAATAGGCCTTTTTCCATGTCACCCCTTTCCGTGGACAACCCCCGCGCCGGAAGCCGGTCCCCGGCCGTTTTTTAAACAACGGCCGGGGCAGTTAAAAGAAAACCGGCAAGCAAATGGGGGTTGTCTACTTTTTCTTGCCCCATTCCCGTTCCCGTAATTCTATCCTCCGAATCTTACCACTGATGGTCTTGGGCAGAGACTCCACGAACTCTATTTTCCGCGGATACTTGTACGGCGCGGTAACTTTCTTTACGTACTCCTGCAGTTCCTTAACCAAATCGTCAGACGGCTTATATCCCGGAGCCAGAACGACGAATGCCTTGACCACCTCGCCCCTGATCTCGTCAGGGCTCGATACCACGGCGGACTCGGCCACGGCGTCATGTTCGATCAGGGCGCTTTCCACCTCAAAGGGGCCGATGCGGTAACCGGCCGCCAGGATCACATCGTCGGCCCGGCCCACAAACCACAGGTACCCGTCTTCGTCCCGGTAGGCCCTGTCACCGGTAATATACCAGTCACCGCGATAAACGCTGGCGGTTTTCTGGGGGTCTTTCCAGTATTCCTTGAAAAGCCCCACCGGCCGGACGGGTTTAACCCTGACGGCAATATCTCCTTCCTTGTTGGGGGGAAGGATATTGCCTTCCTCATCTATAACCTGTATGTCAAATCCCGGCGAGGGCTTGCCCATTGACCCGAAGCGCGGCTCTATACAGGCAAAACTGCCGACCATCAGGACTGATTCGGTCTGCCCGTATCCGTCCCGTATGGTAAGCCCGGTGGCTTCCTTCCATACCTCGATCACTTCGGGGTTCAGGGGCTCGCCGGCACCCACGCAGTGCCTCAATTTGGGGTATTTATAAGCCTTCAGGTCCTCCAGAACCATCATGCGGTAGTTTGTGGGCGCGCCGCACATGGTGGTGATGGGGTATTTACCGAGAAACTCCAGAGTTTTCTTGGTGTCAAACCGGGGAGAGTGGTGTACAAATATGGCTGCGCCGGCGTTCCACGGCCCAAAGAAAGAACTCCAGGCCGCCTTGGCCCAGCCGGTGTCGCTGAGGTTCCAGTGCAGGTCGTCGGGGCGCAGGTCAATCCATAATATGCCGGTTATCCTGTGTCCGACGGGGTACGAGGCATGGGTATGCACGGTCATCTTGGGATATCCCGTGGTGCCCGAGGTAAAGTACAGTATGGCGTTGTCATCGCTGCGGGTATTGGCCGTCTCAAATTTGTCCGGGGCCGGGGCAAACAGGTCGGCAAAATTCAGCCACCCTTCCCTGGGCTCCCCGATAACAATCTTGGTCTTCACCCTGGGGCACTCGTTTATGACCTCGTCAACCCTTGGCGCAATGCTGTTGTCGGTAATGACGCAGACGGCGTCCGAGGCCTCAAAGCGATACTTGATGTCCTTGGCGGTCAGCTGGGTGGTGCCGGGGCTGATTACCGCCCCCATCCTCAGGCAGGCTACGTTTATGGTCCACCACTCCACCAGCCGGGGCAGTATTACGATAACCACGTCTCCCTGCCTTACCCCCTGGCCGGCCAGCATGTTGCAAATCTTGCGGGAATCGTCGCACACTTCACGGAAGGTCTTTTTGACCTCGTTGCCGAAGTCATCCACCCACCACATGGCCAGCTTTTTGGGGTCCTCGGCCCACTTGTCCAGCACATCCCGGGCAAAATTGAAGTACTCAGGCACCTCAAGTTTGAACTGGGCATAAGCCTTATCGTAGTCCATCATGTTATGCGGCTGGGTCATGTTCATCCTCCTCAAAACTTTTTATTATGCGGCCTTAAGCGGTTTCTATCTTGGCGTCCTTCTCCCGGCCCAGCATCTTGGTGGCCTGCTCCCTCAGCTTGTACTTCTGGATTTTTCCGCTGGCGGTGGTCGGGTACGCATCGGTAAACAGCACGAAAGCCGGTATCTTGATCCTGGAAATCTTGTCCCGGCAGTAATCCTTTATTTCCTCCTCGGTGGCGGTCTGGCCCTCCTTCAGCTGAATGAAGGCCACCACTTCCTCTCCGTATTTGGCGCTGGGCACACCCACCACCTGGACATCCTTAATCTTCGGATTGGTGTACAGAAATTCCTCAATCTCCCTGGGGTATATATTCTCCCCACCCCTGATGATCATGTCCTTGAGGCGGCCCGTGATCTTGCAGTAACCGTTTTCATCCATCACCGCCAGGTCGCCCGTGTGCAGCCAGCCGTCGCCGTCTATGGCCGAAGCGGTGGCTTCGGGCATATTGTAGTAGCCCTTCATCACGTGGTAGCCCCTGGTGCACAGCTCGCCCTGCACTCCCGGCGGAACCGTTTCCCCGGTGGCCGGGTCCACGATCTTGACCTCCACGTTGGGCAGCGCCTTACCCACCGTGCTCACCCTGAGTTCAATGGGGTCGGTGGTCCTGGTCATGGTGATGCCCGGGGAGGCCTCGGTCTGCCCGTATGTAATGCAAATCTCCCTGGCGCCCATCTTGTTTACGACGGCCTTCATAACCTCGATGGGGCAGGGGGCGCCGGCCATTATTCCCGTCCTCAGGGACGATGTATCGTACGCTTTCTTTTCCATTTCCTCCAGTTCGGCGATAAACATGGTGGGCACCCCGTGAAGCGCGGTGCACCTCTCCTTCTCCACGGTTTCCAGCACCTTCTGGGCCTTGAAGGCCACCACGGGAATCATTGCGGCCCCGGAAACCACACAGGTAAGGGTGCCCAGAACGCAGCCGAAGCAGTGGAAGAACGGAACCGGTATGCAGAGCCTGTCTTTTTCAGAAAAGGCCATGCACTCGGCAAGGCTGAGGGCATTGCCGATCAGGTTTGTATGGGTGAGCATGACTCCTTTGGGAAACCCGGTGGTTCCCGAAGTATACTGCATGTTAATCACATCATGGGGGTCCAGGGAAGCCTGGCGGGCCATCAGTTCTTCATCGCTTACCCCGTCGGCCATGGCCATCACCTCGTCCCAGGTGAACATGCCGGGGTGTTTTTCCTTGCCTATAAAAATGACGTTCTTCAGCAGGGGAAGCTTGGCCGACTTCAGTTCCCCGGGCCTGCACTCCTTCAGTTCCGGACAAAGCTCGTATACCATGTCCAGGTATTCATTGCCGACAATCCCCGCAATTAAGACAAGCGTGGTGGAATCGGACTGCTTTAAGAGATAGTCCAGCTCAAAGGCTCGGTAATTTGTATTTACGGTAACCAGCACCGCTCCCATCTTGCCGGTGGAAAACTGGGCAATCACCCACTCCGGAACATTGTTGGCCCAGATGGATATCTTGTCACCCTTATTCAGGCCCAGTTTCATGAACCCCTTGGCCGCCCTGTTGCAGACCTGGCGAAACTGTTCGTAGCTGTACCTGATGCCCAGGTCCGGGTAAACCAGCGCGTCGTTATTGGGAAACCTGGAGGCCATCCCATCCACCAGTCCCCCGATGGTTATCTTACCTACTTCCATTAACTCGCCTCCTTTTGACTTGTCTGTCTCAGCGCAACCCCGGCCGCGCCTGCGCCGGCAGCAATCAGACCCCCTGGCACCACTTCCGGAAAGGATCCCTGATGCCTATATACTGGCGCTTTCCCGCCATCCTCTCAACACAGCCGGCCTTAACCAGTTCGTCAATCAGCGCGTTCACAATCTCCTCCTGAAGGCCAAAATGTTCGGCGATTTCCCGGGGGGTATGCTTTCCCTTTTTTAAAAGCATTACAATTGCTTCCTTGGCTAAGGTCCTCTGATTTCTGTTAACCGGCCCGTTGATTGGAATATAGCCCTCCCTCTCCTTCCTGATTCCGCCCATAGATTACCTCCAAACAAAAAAATGAATACAAATACTGACAACCATTTTATTTAAGTTTCGGCAGTCATCTATTTTCCCGGCCTGAATTTACCCCCCTTGTTCGATAAATATGAATGTTGCAAAATTTATGGCATATTTGTAATCGGGCGGCTGAGGTTGTCTTTTTTTTACCTGAATGGTTAAATACGGGGCTGACTGGTCACTCTAAACAGCCCCCCGGGAGTCCGGAAGCAAAAAACCTTGTTAACATTCCTTTACATAATTTATATCTAAATGTATACATTCCGTGCGCCTTGATATCACGTCAGGCCGAGTTTTACCAACTTCTTATAAAGTCCGGGGCGGGATATACCTAGCATCTGAGCGGTCCTGGCCTTGTTGCCGCGGCTGATCATCAAGGCCTGCAGTATCACCAGCCTTTCCATCTGGTCCATAATTTGCTCCAGGGTCTGACCCTTTTTGAGGGCCGAAGCTATGTTGGCCACAGGATTATGTCCGTTTTTCTCCCCGTTGAACACTGCCTGGTCCAGAAGCTCCGGAGGCAGGTGGGACGGTAAAATAATGTTGCCCTCCAGGATATTAAAAGCCCTCTCGATAACATTTTCCAGTTCCCTGACGTTGCCGGGCCAGGTGTAACGGTGGAATATTTTCTTTACCTCGGGGGAGATGCCGACCACCTTAAACTTGAAGGTCCGGTTAAACTTATCAATAAAACTGTCAACCATCGGAACTATATCTTCCCGGCGCTCCCTCAGGGGAGGGATACTGAGGTTAACCACATTAAGACGGTAGTACAGGTCCTCTCTGAATTTTTTATACTTTACAAGCTGTTCCAGGTTCACGTTGGTGGCCACCACCACCCGCACGTCTGAAATTATTGTCTTTCCGCCGCCAAGTTTCTGTATCTCCCTGTCCTGAATAAAGCGCAGCAATTTGGCCTGCAGGGGGAATGGCAGCTCACTTATCTCATCAAGAAAGACCGTGCCTTTATCGGCCAGTTCCAGTTTGCCCGCCTGCCCCCCTTTTTTGGAACCGGTAAAGGCGCCTTCCTCGTATCCGAAAAACTCGGATTCCAGCAAATTTTCCGGTATGGCGGCACAGTTTATTTTCACAAAGGGGCCCGATCTTCTCAGGCTGGCGGCATGAATGGCCTGGGCAAACAGTTCCTTTCCGGTACCCGACTCTCCGGTCACCAGCACGTTGGAATTCCTGGGCGCTATCTTCAGCAGGGTCTCCTTGAGGTCAATCATCTGGGGGCTGTTCCCGACAATATCGTCAACGGTGTATTTTACGGTATATCCGTGCCGGCAGGCCGCCTTTTTCCCCCTGCCAGCGGCGTTACTTATTTCCGCGGGGTACTGGGGACTGAGGAATGTAACCTTGGCCAGGGCGCCGGCGATTTTGCCGTTTTCTATAATCGGTATGTAGTCAACCAGCACGCTTCTGCCCTCAATTACCTGGATTTTGCCGAACTCAGGGCTACCGGTTTTAAGCACCCTGGCCATCCGCCGGAAATATCGGCAGGTTTCACTGATGGGCCGGCCTATAAAATGGCCGGGGCTTTTATGGAGCACATCAACCAGCGACTCGCTTATTTGCCCGACGATCCCCTCGCTGTTTACAACCACCAGGGCCTCATGCCGGTTGTCAAATATAGTCTGCAACAATCTTTCAGCCGGTATGCCTCCGGCTGAAGGGGGATTTTCAACAGGTGAAATTCGTTCCCGGTGCAGCACTTTATCACCGCCGGAATTTTTTTATTATACTGAATATTTTATAAATACTATACAATAATTTTACACCAAAAGTATTCAGTTGTTAACACTTTTAGTGTAAATTTTTATATCATCCCGTCGGGTAAGTTAAAATGGCGCCTATGCCATCAATGAATATGCGGCCTCACCGGAGGCCGCATATTTTATTTTGTCAATCAGTTGACCTTCTTTTCGTGCCCTTTCCATTCCTTCTCCCGGAGGCGGTATTTCATTATCTTGCCGGTGGAGGTTTTGGGCAGTTCACCGAATTCAACATGCTTTGGCACCTTGAACCTGGCTATGCGTTCCCGGCAAAAGTTTACAATGTCCTCGGCGGTGGGGTTTGTGCCGGGCTTGGGCACCACAAAGGCCTTCGGCACCTCGCCCCACTTGGGGTCCGGGACGGCCACCACGGCCACCTCCATCACGTCGGGGTGCTGGTAAATTACATTTTCCACCTCCACGGTGGAGATGTTCTCACCGCCGCTGATGATTATATCCTTCATCCGGTCCTTGATCTCAACGTAGCCGTTGGGGTGCTTCACGGCCAGGTCCCCGCTGTGGAACCACCCTCCCCGGAAGGCCTCCTCGGTGTCCTTGGGCTGCTTGTAGTAGCCCAGCATGACGTTGTTGCCGCGCATGACAATCTCACCGATGGTCATTCCGTCGGCCGGGATTTCGGCCATGTCGGCCGGATTGACCACGGTCATAAATTCCGCATTGATGTACGGAACTCCCTGTCGGGCCTTGATCCTGGCCCTCTCTTCGGCGTCCAGGGCGTCCCACTCCCTCTGCCACTCACAGATGCTGTGGGGGCCGTAGACCTCGGTGAGGCCGTACACCTGGGTAACCACCGCCCCGATGGATTCCATGTTTTTTATCACCGTCGGGGCCGGGGGCGCTCCGGCGGTTATGACGTTCAGCGTGGTCTTCATTTTGCATTCCTTGGCCCTGGGATAACCGGCCATGGCGATAAGCACGGTGGGGGCGGCGCACAGGTGGCTTACGCCCTCCTGCTCTACCAGGCGGTAAATTTCCTCGGGCACCACCCTGCGCAGGCAGACATGGGTGGCCCCGATAGCCGTCACAGCCCACGGAAAGCACCACCCGTTGCAGTGGAACATGGGCAGGGTCCACAGGTAGACGGAATCCGAAGTCATTTTGTGCTCCATGACCTCTCCCACGGCGTTCAGGTAGGCCCCCCGGTGGCTGTACATAACCCCCTTGGGCAGGCCGGTGGTCCCGCTGGTATAATTAATGGTTATGTTTTCAAGCTCATCCTCTGCGGGGCAGGGGAATGGGCGGGGGTCCCCGGTCAGCAGGAACTCCTCGTATTCAGGCCCGTCGAGGGGCTTTTCAGCAACCCCGTCGCAAATATTGACGATGGTTTTAATGTTGGGTATCTCTCCCTTAATCTGGTCGATCAGCCCGGCAAACTCGGCATCCACGAACAGTGCCCGGGAATCCGAATGGTTCAGTATATATGCAATCTCCCTGGAAGACAGCCTGATGTTTATGCTAACCAGCACCCCTCCCAGCAGCGGGACCCCGAAGTGGGCCTCAAGCATCGGCGGAGTGTTCGGGCAGAGAAAGGCAACCTTGTCGCCTTTGCCGGTACCCAACTTGCCCAGAGCGCTGGCCAGCCTGTTCACCCGCTCGTAAAACTGGGCATAGGTAAAGCGCCTGTCGTTGTACACCACCGCAGTCTTGCCGGGGAACACCGCGGCGCTTCTCCTCAGAAAACTTACCGGGGTCAGCGGTTCATAATAAACAGCCCTCATGATTATTCTCCTTTCCTCTTTAACAATTTCACAGCGGCATCACAATAAAATAGCACAATATATACAAATTATTTGAAATATCTAATTTTCTCAATATTCAACGGGATAAAAAAGATTCCTGCCACAAAACCAAAAAATAAAAATGAAAAGGCCTGGAAATAATCGGGCTTTTTCCCGGACGGCATCATCAATATAAGGATATTACAGGTGTCAGAATTCGTTTGTATCACCCATTGTGTAATACCATTCCCGTGAAAACTCAGGCGCATTTTTCAGCGGCCGGCAGCCAAAATAGTATACAAACCCGCTTTCCTTAAACCCCATCCCCCTGATGCAGTGAAAAAAAACGCTTCCAGCCGTCAGCCGGATCCGCACACACCCCGCTTCACCGTAATATCCCAGGGCAAAACCGACCAGTTCCCGAAAACTGTTGACGTCTTCGGCCAGAACGTCCACTATGTCAACGCATGTTTCACCGGCCCCGGCCGGCAAGCGGGCAATAATGTAGCCACCGGGCCCTGCCCCTCCTGCCGCCATAAAAATTCTGTATCTGTTTTCCGGGTGTTCTACAAATCTCCAGTTAATATACTCTTTGTCCCTGACTGCCAGGATGCTTGACCTGATTGCCCCCCGGGCAACTTTATCCCAGAGCGGGTCAAAATCATTTCCAGCCGAATCCACCTCGTAAACATCCATCAGGTTTTCCCCGCCGCCGGCGCCGCCACAGCCCCAGCAGACCAGGGCTCTACATCCATGGACAAAATCCCATCCAAGGGTCTTTTCAAATCCGTGCTTGCTGTGTTCCGTGGGAAAACCGTAAATTATTCTTACCCCGCGCTCCTCCGCCCGGTGGTACAGGCTTCTCCCCAGGGCGCTGAAGACCCCCCGGTAGCGGTAATCCGGGTGGGTGACGGCCACATCGGACAGGGCCCCCAAAACAATTTCCCCTCCCGCCCACAGTTTTACGGGCACAAGCCCGTAAACCCCGATCAGTTTCTCCCCGTCCCATGCGGTTTCGATCATCGACGGGCCCGCGGGATTGGCCAGGTTGAGCCAGCGCCAGTAGTCCGCCGACATGCTCACCGGATGGACAAAGTTGTACAAATCCAGGTAACTGCCCTCGTCTCCCGGCTGAAAGGGCCGCATCAGGAAAGAATGACCCATATCCTTCTCCTCCCGCAGGGGAACCCCATACATAAAAATATTCCCCACCACCCGTTGCAGTGAGGAATTTTTTAAACCTACAGTTTTCTTTTTATCAATATAAGCGCTGCCATGTATATCACCAGGGCCGCCCCGGCTATGTAAGGCAGGTGAGCGCCGGTGAACTTCATTACCGCCTGCCAGCTGCGTGAAAAGTAGTATCCTATGGCGATATTGAAAGACGCCCAGACCAAAGCGAAAATGCTGTTGTAAAGTAAAAAACGACCGGGACTCAACCTGCTCATTCCGGCCAAATACGGTGTCAGGTTGCTGGCCATGGGCACGAACCGGCCGAATATAATAAAGGCCGAAGCGGACTGCTCCATCCAGGACCTGGCCTTCTCCAGCTTGTCATGATTTACTTTAAATACCCTCTCAAATTTGCTGAAAAAGGGCTCACCCACTGTCCTCCCGATAAAATACGCGGCGGTTGCCCCCACGTTAAAACCGGTTACCGCCAGGATGAGAGTGCCCTGATAATTAAGCCTGCCGTCGTTGATCAAGACCCCGGCCAAAACCAGCATAACCCCACCGGGGAAGGGAACTCCCAGGGCTTCAATAACGGTCCCCAGAAATACTCCCCAAAGCCCGAGTTCGCCAAGAAAGTCATACGCCGTGCTGTCCGTAATCACCAGTCATCCCTCCCCGGTTATCATAACCACCAGGGAGGCGCATCAGTCGTCGGTCGTCAGACTTCATTGTTTGATTGCGCATAAAATTTCAAGCCCCAGTCATTCTAACTCCTGTCTCCTGTCTCCTGTATTCTGTCTCCTGACCATTAAGACCGGCGTTAAAGCACTCTAGCGGTTCCTTTATACACTAGCCCCCTCTGCCCGTCCACGGTGATTATCTCCCCGTCTTCCAGAATCGTTGTGGCGTCCTCCACGCCTACAACCACCGGAATGCCGAATTCCAGCCCGACAATGGCGGCGTGGGAGGTCAGCCCGCCCTCCTCGGTAATGAGGGCTGCCGCCTTTTGAATAGCTGGTATGTATTCCCTGTCCGTCGATCCGGTAACCAGTATGTCACCGTCTTCAACCTTGTCCAGGGCTTCATTCAGGTTATGGCATATCCTCGTCCGGCCGGATACCGACCGCGGCCCGATGCCGGTTCCCCGGGCCACTATGTTGCCCACCGTGTGAACCTTGATCAGGTTGGTTGTTCCGTGGACTCCCACCGGGACCCCGGCAGTAATCACCACCAGGTCTCCGGGGCTGATCAGCCCGGCCTTTAACGAAGCGCCTATGGCCGCCGATATCATGCTGTCAGTATCAGTGGTGCGGTCCACCAGGGTCGGCTGGACACCCCATACCAGGGCCATTTTTCTTAATACCTTCTCCTCCGGTGTCACCGCCACCACCGGCGCCTTTGAACGGTACTTGCTGACCATCCTTGCCGTGTAGCCGGTCTCGGTGGATGTTATTATGGCGGTGGCGCCGAGGTCCTCTGATATGCTGCAGGTGGCATGGCTGATGGCGTCAGTTACGGTACAGGCCGTCACCATGTCCCTGCGGTTCAGCATTTCCCTGTATTTCGGAGAAGATTCGGCCTTTGCGGCAATACTGGCCATGGTCTGCACCGCCTCCACCGGATAACTGCCGGCGGCTGTCTCCCCGGACAGCATGATGGCGTCGGTGCCGTCAAATATTGCGTTGGCTATGTCGCTGGCTTCGGCCCGGGTGGGCCTCGGGTTATGTATCATCGACTCCAGCATCTGGGTGGCAATGATCACAGGTTTACCGGCCCTGTTGCATTTTTCGATAATCGTTTTCTGCACCAGGGGTACCTCCTCAACCGGAATTTCCACCCCCAGGTCTCCCCTGGCCACCATAATCCCGTCCGCCACCTTGATTATTTCATCTATGTTGTTAAGCCCCTCACGGCTTTCAATCTTGGCAATTATATCCAGGTCGGCCCCCGATTCCTCCACTATCTGCCTTATGGCCAGCACATCGTTGGCCTTGCGGATGAACGAGGCGGCAATGAAATCCATCCCGTTCTTAATGCCGAATATAATGTCATTAACGTCCCGGTCGGTAACCGCCGGGATATTGACCGCCACCCCCGGCAGGTTTACCCCTTTCTGGGATGTGATCTCACCACCGTTTATGATCTCACATTCCACGTTCTTCCTGTTCTTTTCCAGCACCCTCAGTTCGATAAGGCCGTCGGCGATGAGTATCCGGTCACCCGGAAAAACATCCCGGGGCAGGCCCTTGTATGTCACCGGCAGTATATTTTCATTGCCCTTGATGTCATTTACAGTCAGGACAATCTTTTTACCGGCTTCCAGAACCACGGGTTCTCTCTCCAGGTAGCCCAGCCTGATCTCCGGCCCCTTGGTATCAAGCATTACGGCCACGTTTTTTTCAATCTTCCGGCCGGCTTCCCTGATCAGCTCAAGCCTGCGGGCATGATCCTCGTGGGTCCCGTGGGAAAAATTCAGCCTGGCCACGTTCATTCCGGCCTGCATCATTTTTATCAGTACCGGCAGCTTTTCGGACGCCGGCCCAATGGTACAGACTATCTTGGTGCGAAGCATCGGATACCCCCCATCTCGAAGTTCGAGGTTCGATGTTCGAGGTTCGAACCCGAACCCCTAACCTCTCCAATGACCCGGAATATTTCCTTAAATCGACAGCACTCCGGCCAGGCTGTACATATCCATATCCACATCTTTTTTGCCTGAAAGCACCTGTTCCAGGTCCGTCGCCACAATCTGGCCGGACACTATTCCCACCATTTTGCATGTCTCCCCGTTCATCAACAGTTCAACCGCCTTGGCGCCCAGCCTGCTGGCCAGTATCCGGTCATGGGCCGTGGGTGTGCCCCCCCTCTGCAGGTGCCCCAGTATGGTGACCTTGGTATCAAAACCTGTCTTCTGCTTTATTTGTTCCCCCACCTCCAGGGCGCTGGCGGCCCCTTCGGCCACTATGATGATGCTGTGCAGCTTGCCCCTGCGGTATCCCCGGTTGAGCTTGTGGCAAATCTCATCAATGCTGGTGGGCTGCTCGGGAATCATTATTGTTTCGGCGCCCCCGGCAAGGCCGGCGGCAAGAGCGATATAACCCGACTCCCGGCCCATCACCTCTATGATAAAGGTCCTCTCATGGGAGGTGGCGGTGTCCCTTATTTTATTTATGGCATCCACCACGTTGTTTACGGCGGTGTCAAAACCGATGGAGTAGTCTGTGCCCGCTATGTCGTTATCAATGGTGCCCGGTACACAAACCACCGGAATTTTGTATTCCCGGTGGAATTCCAGCCCTCCCCTGAAGGACCCGTCGCCCCCAATGATCACCAGTCCTTCCAGGCGGAACCTTTTGACGTTTTCGTACGCCCTGGCCCGGCCCTCTGGCGTCATAAACTCTTTGGATCTTGCCGTATGTAAAATCGTACCGCCCCTGTGAATTGTATCGGCCACCGACCCCAGGTTCATGGGACCCATGTCAGCCTCTATGAACCCTGTAAACCCGTGTTTTATGCCAATTACTTCCATCCCGTGGTAGATGGCCTTGCGCACAACCGCCCTGATGGCGGCGTTCATTCCGGGAGAATCTCCTCCACTGGTAAGCACTCCTATTCTCTGCACGGGCTGACCTCCTGTTTTTCATCATGATGTGTGTAGTATATACAATATTACAAACTGTTTATTATTTCCAGCGCCTCTTCAACTTCTGATTCAGGAACGAGTACTTCCACGGGCCCGCATTCACTTGTCTGGGATAACCCCACGGTTTTCAATTTCACCAGAAAGCCCTCACCGGAAAGCAATTCTTTAATTCTCTCGGCTTCCCTCATGTGAGGCGCGATATACACCACGGTCCACACGTTAAAATACTCCCCCTCCCGTGCAGTAGGAACACGAATTAGTCTTTTCTACTCATCAACTGTGTATTCCTTTATTAAAAAACAAAAAATAACCAGAGATTGTCAATACCCTGATTATTTTTTAAGGTTTAGTCATCGGTTCTTATTTTACCGTTTTTTGTCAGCACCTCGGCCTTCCCTCTGATTTTTATGGCTGATGTGTGTTCGGTAAACTGGGCCACCATTATTTCACCTTTGTCAAGTTTTTCAGAATGGTGAAACTTGGTGTCCTTACCCCGGGTCAGGCCGATTATGGTCACCCCGTTGTCCAGTGCTTTTATGACAATATAATCTCCTCCGATGTACGAGTAGTCGTTCATCAAATCACCTCGCAAACGCCGCCTGGCGGGTTCTTCACGAAAATAATAGCACAGCCCCACCGCATTGGCAAGAAGATGAGTTGGAAATCAGCTGGAAGTCCGGGGCAGAATCCAGGAGCCAGAATCCGGAATAGAGAAATGGTTGAATTAAACCTCTTTTACCTTCACATTATGGCTGCCCAGCAATTTTTTCATTTCACCCAGCAGGGGGCCGGACAGGTCCACCCAGTTATCCCGGGGAATCCTTTTCAATTTTTTTTCCTTTTCAAAGTAGAGGAACACCTTTGAATCACCGGAATATGTGCGCAGAAGAATCTTTATATTATCCAGCACCTCCGGGGTCACGTCATCGACCCTCAGGTACAGTTCGCCACTAATTTTTTTGGCCAGGGGCCGGACCTCCTCGGCTATAATTTTAACCTCGTCGCCTGTGGCGCTGGCCTTCCCCTTTATGGCCACCACCGCATCATTGTAGATAAATTTTTGAAATTCCCGGTATACCCTGGGGAAAAACACCGCCTCCAGGTTTCCGGTCAGGTCCTCCATGGTGGCAAAGGCCATCGGGTCACCTCTCTTGGTGGTTATCTTCTTCACTGATGTCAGCATGCCTCCGCAGGTGACAACGGCTTCTCCCTCCAGTTCCTTTATCTCCGCCGCCGTCACTCCGGCCAGATCAGCCAGGGAATGACGGTAATCCAGCAGGGGGTGTCCGCTGAGATAGAAACCGATGGCCTCCTTTTCCATCAGCAGCATGTCGCCCCTGGAGTATTCCTGAACATCGGGTATGTCGAGGGACAGGGTGTTCCGCACCTCTTCCCCCCAGAAATCCAGCAATGACAGCTGTCCGTTGGCCCGGTCCTTCTGCGTCTGTTGGGCAAGGTTCAGGCCGGCGTCCACCGCAGCCATAAGCTGGGCCCGGTGTTTGCCCAACGAGTCCATGGCGCCGGACTTGATCAAGTTTTCTATCACCCGCCTGTTCACCACCCTGGTATCCAGGCGGCTGCAGAAATCGGCAAAGCTTTCAAAGGGGCCGTCTTTCTCCCTGGCGGATATGATGGCCTCCACGGCGGCCAGCCCGACATTCTTGATGGCAGCCATTCCGTAGCGGATTTTGGAGCCCTCCACGGAAAAGCTCTCCCGGCTCCTGTTGACATCCGGCGGCAGCATCTCTATCCCCATCCGGCGGCACTCTTCAATATAAAGGGCCACCTTGTCGGTATTGTCGCGCACCGAGGTCAGCAGCGCGGTCATAAACTCCACCGGGTAATTGGCCTTGAGATAGGCGGTCTGGTAGGAAACCATGGCGTAGGCCGCGCTGTGGGATTTATTGAAGCCGTAGCCGGCGAAATAAGCCATCAGGTCGAATATCTGCCCGGCTATTTCTTCATCAACGTTGTTTTTCACCGCGCCCTCAATAAACTGTGCCCTCAGGCCGGCTATGATTTCCGGCTTCTTCTTGCCCATGGCCCGGCGCAGCAGGTCGGCCTCGCCCAGGGTGAAACCGGACAGGTCGGATGCTATGCGCATCACCTGCTCCTGGTAGAGTATCACCCCGTAAGTGTCCTTCAGTATGGGCTCCAGCATCGGGTGGAGGTAGGTTACCTTTTTCACCCCGTGCTTGCTGTCTATAAAATCATTGACCATGCCGCTGCCCAGGGGGCCGGGGCGGTAGAGGGCCACCAGGGCCACAATGTCCTCGAACACCCCGGGTTTCAGTTCCCTCAGTATGGCCTTCATGCCGCTGCTCTCCAGCTGGAACACACCGGTTCCCTCGCCCCGGCACAAAAGTTCATATGTTTTCGGGTCATCCAGCGGTATACTGTCGATATCCAGACTGATTGACCTGTTCTCCTCCACCATCTTGATGGCCTCGTTGATAACCGTAAGGGTGCGCAGTCCCAGCAGGTCCATCTTTAAGAGCCCCAGTTCCTCCACCTGGTCCTTGGCGAACTGGGTGGTCAGGGGGCCGTCCGCCGCCTTGTACAGCGGCAGGTAGTGGGTCAGGGGCTCCCTGGTGATGACCACGCCGGCGGCGTGGGTGGAGGCGTGCCTGGGCATCCCCTCCAGCAGGGCCGCCATGTCTATAAGCTTTTTGATCTGCCGGTTGCTTTCATACAGCTCCTTAAGTTCGGGGGAATCGTTCAAGGCCTTCTCGATAGTTATATGAAGCTCCGCCGGAACCAGCTTGGCCACCTTGTCCACTTCGCTGTATGGCATGCTGAGGGTTCTCCCCACATCCCTGATGGCGGCCCTGGCGGCCATGGTGCCAAAAGTGGCTATCTGCGCCACACGGTCGAAGCCGTATCTTTGGGTGGCATAGTTTATTACCTCACCCCGGCGCTCAAAGCAGAAGTCTATGTCTATGTCCGGCATTGTTACCCGCTCCGGGTTAAGGAACCTCTCGAACAGCAGCCCGTACCTTAACGGGTCAATATTGGTAATCCCCAGCGAGTAGGCCACCAGGCTGCCGGCCGCCGATCCGCGGCCGGGCCCCACCGGTATCCCGTTCTCCCTGGCAAAATGGATCATGTCCCACACGATCAGGAAATAGGCTGAAAACCCCATTTGCTTGATTACTTTGAGTTCGTATTCCAGCCTTTTCCCGACGAAATCCGAAATGTCCCGGTACCGCCGCGCCAGTCCTTCATGGCAGAGTTTTTCCAGGTAGGTATCCACTGTGTAGCCCTCGGGGACGGTATACACCGGCAGGTGGAGCTTGCCGAAGGCAAGGTCCACCTGGCAGCGCCCGGCAATGTCCAGGGTTATATCCATGGCCTGGCGCAGCTCACCGAAGAGAAGGTTAATCTCGTCCCGGCTTTTCAAATAAAGCTCCTGGGACAAAAACCTCATCCTGGACGGGTCGTCCACAGTCTTGCCGGTCTGGATGCACAGCAGTACGTCCTGCATCTCGGCATGCTCTTTTTCAACATAATGCACATCATTGGTCACCACCAGGGGAATGCCGGTTCTCCTGCTGATGTTGACCAGTTCGCGGTTGGCCGTTCTCTGCTCCTCAAAGCCGTGGTCCTGCAGCTCCAGGTAGAAATTATCATTTCCGAATATATCCCGGTACTCCCCGGCCGCCCTGCAGGCATCCTCAATCTGCCCGCCCAGGACCCTGGCGGCCACCTCCCCGGCTATGCACCCCGACAGGGCGATCAGCCCCCGGCTGTATGCCACCAGGGTCTGCTTGTCCACCCTGGGCTTGTAGTAAAAGCCGTCCGTGTATGCCAAAGAGACAAGCTTTAGGAGGTTTCTGTAGCCCTCTTCATTTTCGGCCAGCAGCACCAGGTGGTACAGGTTGTCATCCACCTTCGGCGTGCGGTCGGCCATGGTGCGGGGGGCCACGTAGACCTCACAGCCCAGTATGGGCTTGATTCCCTCTTTTTTGCAAGCCTTATAAAAATCCACCGTGCCGAACATTGCCCCGTGGTCGGTTACGGCCAGGGCGGGCATGCCCAATCCGGCGGCCTTTTTTACCACTTCTTTAATCCGGGCGGCCCCGTCCAGCAAACTGTATTCAGTATGAACATGCAGGTGAACAAAGGACACTCTTAACTACCTCTCTGGTTAAAATTTCTGTCGGCATCCGGCTGTCAGCCATCAGCAGATAATTGTGGTTTTTGTTCTTTATAGCGCCCTACTCGCTTCCATTGCTGTTTACATCGGTCAGGTCGGCCCATTCCCCGCCCGTGAGCAGCCGAAGCTGATCCATATTGACCGGCAGGGCGGAACTGGCGGTGCCGGCCGCGGCATAAACCACGGGGAATCTCTTCATGGAGTCATCCAAGAAAATTTTTACTTTTTGCGGCAGGGCCAGGGGGCACACGCCTCCCACATCGTAGCCGGTAATTTTTTTCACCGTCTCATAATCCGCCATTTTTATTTTGGAGGCCCCGGTAAGTCTCTTCAGCCGGTTGCTCTTTATTTTCACGTCCCCGGAGGCCACCACCAGAACGGGTTCACCGTCGGCCATGAACAGAATTGACTTGGCTATCTGGCCCACCAGAACCCCCAGGGCGGCGGCCGCCAGTTCCGAGGTGGCGGTGTTTTCCTTCATTTCCAACACCTTTAGACCCAAACCGAAGCCGTCGACGTAATCCTGCACTTTCTTTATTTCCGGCGCTGTCATAAATAAACCCCCTTTTTGCCTACAGGGGGATTTTACCTTATTTTCCGCCGAAATTCAATCAGCCTTTAAAAAGAGGAACACCGCTCATTTTTGGAAAATTGGCAACTGCTTTTTCCGTCCCGCGATGTCAGGTTTTCCTACCCAATTAGGGCTGTCAGAAACGAACGTGGCGCAGAAACGCCGGCGGGACGGAGCAGAATCGTATCGGTACGTTGAGCATCCGGACAGCCGGCGCTGACAAAGCCAGGCGAAGTTTATCACAACTCTTTTATGAACTCAATTCTTACATTAACTGTGCTCTATTACAATTAACTCCGACATTGGAAAATGGCGCACGTTTTTGGTCACCAGGGTAAGGGAGTTCTCCACAGCTACTGCAGCAATAAGTGCATCGGAAATGCTTAAAGTAATCCCTTTTTTCTGATAATCCCGGCGGTACAGCCCAGCCCGGCGGGCGGTTTTATACTCAATCGGGAAATATAGCAGGGCATCTATAAATTCCTCCACCCGCGGCAATTCCTCCGGTCTGACCCCTGAAAATATTTCTGCCACCGTCACCGGGCAGCAGGCCAAAGGGGCTTCCTCCACCAGTATTTCAAGCATTTTTGCGATTTCGTTGCGGCCCCGCAGAAAATCAATCAAAACCGTGGTGTCCAGGAGGAAACCCTTACTCGCCAAAGATTTCCCTCCTCCGCACCTCAGTTTCCTCCCTCAGTTTCCTTACCCAGGTTGAAACACCATCGGCGGTGGTAAATTCGGGGTAATCGCCCTCTTTTAAAATGCCGGCGGCAGATTGCAGTGCTTTTTTTTGTTTAACCCTAAACAATTCTTTTTTAGTTGCATCGATGATAAATCTGCTTCTTTGGCGCTCACCAACATATTTATCCAGATCAGACAACAGTTCAACCGGAAAACGGATGGGGGTTATTTTGGTGTTTTCCAATACAATCCACCTCTATATATACAATATTGTTATTTATTAGTATATACATATTAAGGGGTATTTCAAGCACTAAAATTGCTGTTAAACGGCGTCCTTAGACAGTGACAGAATATGTTTGACTTTTCACCAACGACTTTAAGGTGTTTGATTTCCGCGAGAATCACAGCCCGTACGTGATGTTGTACTGCTTCATCTTCTTGTACAGCCACGCCCTGGATATGCCCAGCAACTTGGCCGCCTGCATCTTATTGCCCCCGGTGGAGGCCAGGGTTTCCAGTATGGCCTCCTTTTCCACCTGGTCCAGCAGCGCCGGCAGGCCCCTGTCCACAGGAGATTTCCTGGGCCCCTTGCTGATTTTCTGCAGGTACTGGGGCAGGTGGGACAGGCATACAAGCTGGCCGTCCACCATGTTGAAGGCCCTTTCAATTATATTTTCCAGCTCTCTTACATTGCCGGGCCAGTGATAGCTGTAGAACAGGCTCCAGACGTCCTTTTCCAGGTCCTGAACGTTAAGGCCGAACTCAATGTTGAACTTGTCTATAAAGTGCATGGTCAGCTCATCGATATCTTCCATCCGCTCCCGCAGCGGGGGGATTACCAGGGACACCACGTTCAGCCGGTAATAAAGGTCCTGGCGGAACCTGCCTTCATTGATCAGGTCCTCCAGGGGCCTGTTGCTGGCGGCCACCACCCTGACGTCCACCTGTATGGGCCTGTTTTCACCCAGGCGTTCGATCTCCTTTTCCTGCAGCACCCGTAATAATTTGGACTGCATGGCCAGCGGCATGTCTCCTATCTCATCCAGGAAAATGGTGCCCCCGTTGGCCAGCTCGAATTTACCCATCTTGCCGCCCCGCCTGGCTCCGGTGAAGGCCCCCTCCCGGTACCCGAACAGCTCGGACTCCAGCAAATTTTCAGGTACTGCGGCACAGTTGACCTTGACAAAGGGACCAAAGCGGCGGGGTGATCCCGTATGCAGGGCATGGGCCAGCAGTTCCTTGCCCGTGCCGCTTTCACCCCTGATCAGCACCGTTGACGGCCCCTGGGCAACCCTTCTGACCGTTTCCTTGAGTTTAATCATCACCGGACTGCTGCCGATCAGGTTGTCAACGGTATAACGGGCGCCCTGCACCCTTTCCAGCTCGTTCTTGTAGTAGGTAAGCTCCCTGTTCAGAAGGTTTATCTTTTCCGCCAGGGCAATCAACTGGCTTACATCTTTGAAAATAACCTTGCAAACCGAACCCATGATCTTGCCGTCCTTACGGATGGGGTAGCGCATGATCACGGTTTCCCTGCCGTTGATGCGTTCTATTTCAACTATAGGGGGCTTTCCGGTACGGGGCGCGGGATGAAGCCGGGGCTCCTTGACAATCTCGGTCACATGCCTGCCCATGGCCGCCTCGGGGGAAGACAGTCCCAGCAGCTCGGCAAAGGCGTTGTTTATCGCAATAATGTTCCCGTCATTGTTTACCGCCATGTAGCCTTCCTGGGCGCTGTCAAATATGGTCTGCAGGGTGCCCTTCAGCTCCTTGACAACCTCCAGTTCCTCCGCCAGGTGCTGAAGTTCGGTGATTTCCTGGGCCACCCCGATGGCCCCGATGATGGTGTTTCCCCTTATAATGGGAGTCCTGTTGACCACCCACAGTGAATTGCCCACCACGAACTTCCTGCCGATGTGCGATTTTCCGGTCTTGAGCACCTTCATCAGGCCGGTGCCGGGAATCACGTCATTGATAAACCGGCCCATGGCCTTTTCCGCTTTTATGCCGAATACCCTTTCACAGGCCGCATTGAAAATAAAAATACGCCCCTGGTAGTCAATTCCCATCACAATGTTGTGTATGGATTGAAGGGCCGACAGTTCATCGACGAAGGTGCTGGCCAGGTTTTTGGCTCCCATATCAACCCCACCCCCTCCCTAATTAGGTCCCGCAAGGTCAGATTTTTTTCAGCACATGCCGGCGCATAGCCTTTTCCAGCTGGGATAAAGTGTTGCACTCGTACATGTGGGCAATACTGTAAAACAGCTTTACAGGCGCCCTGGCCTCCCACTCCCTGCGGGGCAGGGTGTTCAGCCAGATTACGTCGGCGCACTTCCTTTTCAACTCCCGCAAAAGGCCGGCGGCGGCCTCCGGGGCCACTGTCATGGTGTCGCTCACTATGAAGACTATGGTTTCGGGCCTCAGTTTATCGGTGTGGTTGTGGAGAAAATTTTTAAGAGCTGCACACAGGTTTGTGGATTTTCCCCACTGCCTGCTTTCGTTTATCATCCCGGTCATACTGCGGGCAAAACTTCTGCCGCGGCTGAAATAGGCCGTGGCCCTTTCCAGGTCCTCGGAGAATATGAAGCTTTCTATACTGCCCAGGGCGCTGTTCAGGCCGTATATAAACTGGAGCACAAACCTGGCATAGCGGGCCATGGACGCAGAAACGTCGCATATTAACAGGAACTGCGGCCTTTTCCTGCGCCTGGCGCGGAACCTCAGCTCAATGGGAATGCCTCCGTATTTGATATTTCTTCTTACGGTGCGCCTGATATCCACCGCCACCGCCCTGGCGCTCCGCTTGTACCTGCGGCTTATACCCAGGGCCAGCCGGGAAGACATATGATTGATCAGCGATGTCATGCGGGGAAGATCGGAGTCGTCAAGGCTTTCCATGTCCCGGTACAGTATCCGGTCCCCCGGATGGTGGTAAAATTGGGCCGTCACACCCTGTATAACGTCATCCAGTTCCTCGTCACCGGTAAGGCTGGCTTCCAGTTCCGGGCGGATTCCCCCTTTTTCAGCCATGTTCTTCATCATGTAATAGCGCCAGTAATTAAGGGATGACTGCAGAACCATGTTGATCAGTTCCCCCGGGTTGTTGACCGGGTTTGACTTCATCCGCTCCAGTATGTTCTTCATCCTTTCCTTCTCACCCTCCGGGAGAAGGGAAAATGTCTCCAACTGCTGATCGGTAAGGACTATTTTTTCAGGGAGATCTTGCTGCCAATCCTCCACAACCTCCATTAACTCCTGCTCGGCGCCTCTGATATTGCGCTCCCTTTCGGCCTGCATTTCCCTGCGCAGGTTTCGCCTCTGCATTTTTTCCCCGGGGGTGGTGAAGAACAGGTCAAAGGCCTGGTCAAAAATTCCCGCCTCTTTCCTGCTTTTCGCCAGGCAGGCCCGCAAACTCCCCCTGACCTGGTTGCGGTCCAGCAGGTCCACCCTGGCCAGGGCGGCCATGGCGTCCATTGTTTCCGCCAGGCTCACCCGGACGCCCAGGCGCCTTAAAATCTGGACAAACCTGGTGATATTATGGTCAATGGTATTAATACCGGTACTTTCCATTTCGGCCACAACGGCGGCCATTTCATTTGCTTCCATGTCATGACACTCCTGTCAGAATTTAAAATCCTGACCTCCACGCAAAGTGCGGCGCCACAGCACGAAAATTCAACTAATTACTGTGTCTGTGACTATGGCAATGACAGCCCGAAAGGCTTTTATCTCCTGCCCCCGCACCGGATATGCACTGCAAGATGCCATCCATGACCTGTCCATCCAGCAGCTGCATGCAGTCATCACGGTTCTTCAACAACAGGTTGGCCGTCCGGGTCATGTTTTCCACCGTCAGGGCGTCGGCATGGAGAGCCACCAGCGCCCTGGCCCAGTCCAGGGACTCGGCAATGGAGGGCTGCTTGCGGAGCTCCAGGTTGCTCCTGATGTAGTTGACCGCCGTGGCCACTTCCCGGTTGAGCCTTTCCCCGGCCTCGGGAACCTTCATCTGCAATATCCTGACTTCCTTTTCAATATCCGGGTAGTCGATATAAAGGTAGACGCAGCGCCGCTTTAGTCCGTCGGAGAGTTCCCGGTCCCCGTTGCTGGTAAGCACCACAATGGGTATCTGCCTGGCCGCCAGCGTTCCCAGTTCCGGTATGGACACCTGGAAGTCGGACAGCAGCTCAAAAAGAAAGGCCTCAAAGGGCTCATCAACTTTATCCACCTCGTCAATCAGCAGCACAACCTGCCGGTCGGACCTGATGGCCTTGAGAAGCGGCCTTTCCAGCAGGTACTCTTCATCGAAAAGGTCCTTTTCGATCTCCCGGCGGTCGCAGGCATCCTTGAGGAGCTGGATTTTCAGGAGCTGCCTCTGGTAATTCCACTCATAAAGGGCTTTATTCTCATCCAGTCCCTCATAGCACTGGAGCCTGATCACCTCGGTGTGGAACACCTTGCCCAGAACCTTGGCGATTTCAGTCTTGCCCACGCCGGGGGCGCCTTCCACCAGCAGGGGCTTCTTCAGGGTCAGGGCAAGGAATACCGTCACCGCCAGTTCCTCCTCGCTTATATAACCCTCTCGCTCCATGGACTTTTTCAGCTCGTCCAGACTGAGATTCATATCAATCTCTCATCTCCCGTGTCGCTTTTTTGCAGATTCAAAGCTACGGTGTCAATATTACTATACAATGTATTCTATTCAGGACTCGCAAATCCTGCTGCTTCAAACATAGTTTTACCTCCCGGTGAGACCGTAAAAACTATCGTTCATTTCCCGGTGGCTGACAGCTAACCGACGGGCAAAGGTCCGACAGGTCGCACTGGCCGCAGCGGGGATTGCGCGCCCGGCACACCCGCCGGCCGTGCAGTATCAGGCAGTGGTGCATGTTGCCCATCTGCTCCGGGGGTACAACCTCCGTGAGGTCCTTTTCCACGGCCACGGGAGTCCTGCCGTCAGACAGCCCCAGCCTGCGGGCCACCCTGTAAACATGGGTGTCTACCGGCATCACGGGCCTGTTGAAAGCTATATTGAGCACCACATTGGCCGTTTTTCTGCCCACCCCGGGTAGCGCCTCCAGCGCTTCCCGGTCAGCCGGCACCCGGGATCCGTATTTCTCCACCAGTATGCGGCTGGCGCCGACAATGCTGCGGCTTTTGTTTTTATACAGGCCGCAGCCCTTTAGTTCCCGGGCCAGCTCCTCCCAGTCCAGACCGGCGAAATCTTCCGGCTTGCTGTATTTTTTAAATAAGCTGGAGGTAATTTTATTTACCTGCTTGTCTGTACACTGGGCGGAAAGTATTACCGCCACCAGGAGCTGAAAGATGCTGCCGTACTGCAGGGCGGTCCTTGCGTCCGGGTAAAGTCCGGCCAGCTTTTCCAGTATTTGGGCGGGCCTGCCTCTTTTGGCCGCAGTTTTCTTCTTCATAGGCTTTTTTTGTCCTTAAATAATCGTTTGTGTTCGTTCTTTATACAGCGGTCCATGATCACCGGAACCCCCTCGCCGGTGGCCAAGTCGGCCGCCCTTTCGTCAACCACCCCCAGTTGCGCCCAGATACAACCGGGTTTTATGCGCAGCGCCTCCTCCACCACTGCAGGCAGGTGTTCACTGCGCCTGAACACATTGACGATGTCAACCTTTTCCGGTACCGACGCCAGGTCCGGATACGATTTGAGGCCCATAATCTCCCTGGCCGTGGGATTGACCGGGATGACGTTGTAGCCGTTTTCCCTGAGGTATTCGGCCACCCGGAAGCTGTCCTTTTCCCTGTTTTCCGAAAGGCCCACCACGGCCACATTTTTTGATTTTTTCAGTATTTCCCTGATCTCACTGTCAGCTGGATTTTTAAACATAATCTGACCCCCTTCCTAAAACCCAATAACAATATTATCACCGGAACGGAAAATTAAAAAGATCAGCGTATTTTTATTTATTTATCCAGGAATAATATTTTTGTTTTGAAATGGTGCTATTCAGGTACCTTGATACCATTTATATTGTTTGAAGAAAAGTGTTAAAATCAGAGGACATTTAAGACCTTTAATACCGTTTTTTATATGATTATAATCCCCCTGCCGGTGGCAATACTAAAAAATGATTTATTTTTACTGGCTCACAATTTATAACAACCCCAAAAAATAAATTAATTCACCAAGGGAGGGGTACCTCATGGCAGCTTTGCTGCTGTTTACCGGGGTTGCCATAATACTGTTCCTGGCAGTTTTTTTATGGCCGGTTCTAAAATCCCGGGCTCTCCGGAAGCCCCAGGTGAAAAAAGAAGCACCGGGCTTTATTGAAGAGTACGTCGAAGAATTCGCCGTACCGTTAAAGCATCAAAACATAGATCCGGTGCCCGAACTGCCCCGGTCGTACAATGTCGACCGCCTCGTGCTGATGGTCAGGGACCCGTACTGGCTTTACGCGTACTGGGAAATAACAGCCACCAAAATGGAGGAAATCGCCGCCAGGTATGGGCCACGGGTTTGGGGTCCCTCCAGGCCGGTTCTCAGGGTGTACGATGTAACCGGGATCAGCTTTAACGGCAGCAATGCCAACAGTTTTTTTGACTGCAGCCTGAACGAACTGGCCGAGAACTGGTATATAAACGTACCCCATGCAAACCGGA
The DNA here is from genome assembly GCA_049323615.1 of Bacillota bacterium. Classification (GTDB taxonomy): domain Bacteria; phylum Bacillota; class Desulfotomaculia; order Desulfotomaculales; family Desulfocucumaceae; genus JBMOPD01. Next base: position 156,253 of record JBMOPD010000035.1, read on the forward strand.
CATACTGCGCGGACCTCGGCAGACTGCTCCCTGACGGCAGCTTCATTACCATTTTGCGCTCAAACCCGGTGACCACTCCCAGGGATGCCCTGTCGGACAACCTTGATGAAGAATGGATGTGGATTGAAGGCATTTACCGTACTATTAAATATCAGACCGGTGTAAGTTCACCCATGATTGTTGAAGAAATCAATGAGCGGATGGGTAAAGCGCCCCTCGGGTTCAGCTCACCCGGTTTTATGGATCCAAACCCTTAATGTAATGATATTTTTATAACGGAGGCAAAAAATGGCTAAAGGTTACCTGTGTATGGTGCTGCACGCCCACCTTCCTTACGTGAGGCACCCCGAAGACGAAAATTTTCTTGAGGAAAAATGGCTTTACGAGGCTATCACGGAGACCTACCTGCCGCTCATAAACGTTTTTGACCGGCTGGTAGAAGAGGGGGTCCCTTTCAGGCTGACCATCAGCCTCTCCCCCACCCTGATTTCCATGCTGACCGACGGCCTGCTGCAGGAACGTTACGGGCGGCACCTGAACAAAATGATCGAACTCTCCGACAAGGAAGCCGGCAGGACGTACAACACGCCGTTTCACACCACGGCCCTGATGTACCAGGACCAGTTCCGCCGCTGCCGGGACACCTATTACAGGTATGGCCGCAACCTGGTGGAAGCCTTTAAGAAATTTCAGGATTTAAACAGGCTGGAAGTTATTACCTGTACTGCCACCCACGGCTTCCTGCCGCTGATGATGGTCAACAAAAATGCGGTACGGGCCCAGATCAAGACGGCGGTGGACCTGTACTCCAGGCATTTCGGCCGCTGGCCCCGGGGCCTGTGGCTGCCGGAATGCGCCTACAGCCCGGGTATTGATGTTTTAATGAAAGAACAGGGGTTAAAATATTTCTTTCTGGATACCCACGGGGTCCTGTTCGCTTCCCACCGGCCCAGGTACGGCGTGTACGCGCCTGTCTTCTGCCCGTCCGGGGTGGCCGCCTTCGGCAGGGACGTGGAATCCTCAAAACAGGTGTGGAGTTCCAACGAAGGCTACCCCGGAGATTTCGATTACCGGGAATTTTACAGGGATATAGGGTTCGACCTGGACTATGAATATGTTAAACCATACATTCACCCGGACGGAATAAGGATACATACCGGAATCAAGTATTACCGCATTACCGGCCGCACCAACCACAAGGAGCCCTACGTTCCGTCAAACGCCGTGGAAAAGGCGGCCATCCACGCCGGCAACTTTATGTTCAACAGGGAACACCAGGTAAAGCACCTGTGCAGCTTGATGGACCGCCCGCCCATAATCGTTGCCCCTTACGACGCCGAGCTTTTTGGCCACTGGTGGTATGAGGGCCCCCTGTGGATTGAACTGCTGATTAAAAAAATTCACTTCGACCAGAAAACAATCCGCATGGTGACACCCGGCGATTACCTCAAACTGCACGGCTACAACCAGGTGGCCACACCCTGTGCGTCCACCTGGGGACACAAGGGTTACAATGAAATGTGGCTCAGTGACAAAAATGACTGGATATACAGGCACCTGCACCTGGCTGCGGACAGGATGGTGTGGCTGGCCGAAAAATTTTACCACGCTGCGGGCGTGCAGTCCCGGGCGCTGAACCAGGCGGCCCGCGAATTGATGCTGGCCCAAAGCAGTGACTGGGCCTTTATCATGAGCACCGGCACAATGGCCGAGTATGCCGTACGCCGCACCAAAACCCACCTGGATAATTTTTTGAAGCTTTTTTATGAAATCAGTGAAAACAGGATAGATGAGGGCTGGCTCGGCCACCTGGAGTCAAAGAACAATATCTTCCCCAACATGGATTTCCGGTGTTACACCGGCAGGCCTCACGGTCACCTGGCCAGGGCCGCCGGCTAGCATTTCGGCCATTTGTCTGACTGAGATTTGCCCGGATCGACCCGGGCAAATTTTTTTCAAAAAAAAGAAGGAATTTGCGCCAGGATGTCGTAATATTCAGAATAAAGCCAATGAGGGGATAATCTTGGCCCAGTCCGTTGCCGACCTCAAACAGGCCGTAATGCGGGTATACAACAGCGTCAACCAGGAGATGTTTGAAACAGGCGTGAAACGCCTGCGGGTGGATATTATCGGCAGCAAGATTGTCATCCTGGCTGAGCACCGCCGGATACCGGGCTTAAAAGCCCTGGACAGCATTAATCGCCCGGTTACCCGAATGGCCGATGCGGCCCTGCTGGACGAGAACAAGCGGCGCCTCAAGGCCCAGTTTGAAGCTGAGCTGGGATTAAGAATCAAGACGGTCCTCAAGGATTACGACCCCGAGCACGAAGTGGCCGCAACGGTGGCCGTTCTTTACGAGCCGCTGACCGACAAGTAAAAATAAATGGAAATTGCGCCCCTGCGCCAGGCTCTGTTCCGCCAGAAACGGAAGCAGTGCCGGAAGGGGTGCCGGAGCCGGCCAGGTTGCGGGGGCCTGTCAGGAACCCAATAAACCGTCGGTTTAAAGGTTGATGACTGCACATCAGCTTTTAAACCGGCGGTTTTTTTAATTCAGGGTTGGAAATCGGATCCCGGAAGGAGGGTAGCTGACCAGAAAAACAACCAGTAATCAAACGGGGGCGATCAATACATGCATAAGAAAACTGCCGTCAGGGATGTTGTGGCCGCGCTCAACACCATTACCGGGGGGCGGGTGCCGGTGAACCTGCCCGATTTGTTTTCCGGGAACAACCCCTTTGTGGTGATCAAGTCTTCCAATATTCCAGGCAAGGAGGTGACTGAAATACCCGGCCTGGTGTATGGGAATCCCGATCAGCCGGTGCATAAGCTGGCCGTACTGATGACCCTGACAGAAACCGCCATTGAGCTGGCCGGGGCTACCGGAGTGGACGCCATTGTGGCCCACCACCCCATAGCGGACGCCGCCAACTGCGGCGGGGTAACCATGAAAAATTACCTGGGGCTTTACGGCATTGCCGCCTTTGAACTGCACGAGGCCTTCCACGGGCTGCACCCGGGCCTGTCTTACCTGCACGGACACCGGGCCTTCCGGGTGGAAATCGCCTATGGCGGTATTCCCGGGAACATAATGTATGTGGGAAAAGCGCTGCCGGAAGTGAAAACCCCGGGGGACATACTTTCCCGCCTGCGCGATCTGATGTGCCTGGAAGAGGAACACAGCATGCTGAAAGTCGAACGGGAGGTCCGCTGCTGCCCGGTGGTGGAAGAAACCAACGTGGTCACCGGCGGCAGGATACTGTGCGGGACCCCGGACAGTAAAGTGGAGACCATTCTGCATATCTTTCCCCACACCGGTTTTACCCCGGCCCACCTGGAAAGGGCCGTCCGGGAGCACCCGGAAATCGACACCCTCCTGGCCTCCATCAGCCGGGTACCCGAAGACCATCCCTTAACCCGCAAGGCCAGGGAATTGGGACTCAACTTTGTGGTGGGCAATTCCCACGCCATGGAAATTTTTGAAAACGGCCTGCCGCTGGCCCTGGCCCTGCAGAGACTACTGCCGGAGGTGGAAGTGGTTCTTTTCCGGGAGCGCTATACCTCAACCCCGCTGAAGAACTTCGGATCAGCCGCTATTCAGGAGTATGCCGGAATGATTGTGGACGGGTACCTGCTAAAAAAATAATTTGAGGAGGAATGCATATGGCTAACATTGAAGGCAATACGCCGGTCCAGAAGCGGACCATGACCAGTATTGAATACGTCGGTATCATTCTTGTGGTGTTGTCCCTGATCGGTCTCCTGTTTAAACCCGGCGGCATTGCCGGTGTCTTTGACGCCATGGTGAACAACGCCTACACCATATTCAAAGTCTTTATTTTCGGGAACTGGAATAACGGTGTGTGGAGTCCTTCCTACGTCGGTGTGGCCATCATCGTCAGTGTCATGATCGGCCGGATATTAGAGCGGCTCGGCTTTACCGACGCTTTGATCAGAATATTTGTTCCGATCATGAAGTACTTCGGTGTAAACTCCGCCGTTGTGATCCCCGCGGTGTACAACATCCTGGGGGACATCAACGCGGCGGGAAGGATTGCGGGCCCCATCCTGGTTAAAGCCGGGGCCACCAAGGACGAACAAAAAATTGCCATTGCCACCATGGTTCAGTCCCAGCAGTCCTTTTCCACTTTCATGCTGGGTCTGCTGGCCATGACCACGGTGGGCATCAAGGTTTTTCCGGTTATTCTGGTGGCCATGTTCCTGCCTTTAATCGTGGTGCCCCCTCTGCTCCGCTTTACCATTTACCGCAAAACAAAGGCCGTCAAACTGGACGAGCTGCCCCGGTTCACCCCGAACACCGCGGCCCTGCCCACTATTTTCGGCGCGGCCCGGGAGGGCGCCGAGCTTTTATTCCTGCTGATTATCCCAGCCGGCGTGGTGATCTACGCCATTATCGGCGGCCTTGACTTTTTGGGCATATGGGCTCCTATTAAGGCTGGACTGACTGCCATGCTCAACGCCTTTTCCATCCATCCCGACACCGGTATCCTTTCCATTCTGGTTTCCCCCACCCTGGCCATGGGCATCCTAAAGGCCACCGTGGCCGCCAACCCGGCCGCCATCGCCCCCAAACTGGTGATCGGGTCCTTTGTACTGGCCTGCTCGGGGTTCCCCTTCTCGGTCATTTTCGGCCAAATCCCCGCGGTATGGGCCGGCTGCACCGATTTAAACGAAAAGGAAGCCATGGCCGCAGCGGTACTGGGCTCAGTAATGAAGCTACTGACTGCAGGCCTGATAGCCGGCGTGCTGTTCCGTTTCTTTGTTTAGCAAAATAACCAGTTCTTGGCTGGAGTAGCGGCGTAGGACCTCCCCAAAATACTGAAGCACGACCTGACAGGTCGTGCTTCCTGTTTGCCCTTTTCTATGAAACCGCCTGGAGAAGCTTGGAATGCAACAGGCCGGCAAGGGAAACGGTGTATTTTCCCCGGCCGTCCCACCGGATACGCACATCGGGCCGGCACAGGGGGACGTCATAACCCTTCCCCCGCTCATTGACGAACCGAACCCCCAGGGAATCGGCCAGTGCTCCCGGGTCAAGGATGAGGTTGGTCTCCAGGGACAGGTCAATGTCTTCCACCGCGCCGGTGAATTCCAAGTACCTGCCGGGCCGCGCCTCAATCGGCCCCATTCCTGCCGGGAAGGCAGCCAGGGTATAGGTAAATTCCCTTCCCAGCCCGGCCACCCTTTTTTCACTGGTGGCTATGTAAGGGAAATCATACCGGTCGCAGCCCCCGGAACCCGCAAGGACGGCGCCGCCCGCCAGCAGCGCGGTCTTAAAGTAGGTGTCGCCCTTGATGGAGAGTGGCTTTTCCGTATAAATCTCTACCGCCATTTTCATTATTCTTTCACCCCCCTCAAATTTTTCACTATATACTTTATGAGGAACGGGTGAAAAGGGTGAAAAACTAGGGCCTCTGTGTCTAAAAAACGTGTTACGGCCCCTGGCCGCCCACAATCTTGCTTATCCGGTCGATATAAAAATCGGCCAGGGACTCGGCGACTTCCATTGATGCCCCCTCGCTGAAGACCCTGCAGACCGGTTCTTCCGGGTCGGGCAGCACCAGCGCCCACCCGTTGGGGTGAAAGACCTTCACCCCGTCCAGCAGTTCCATCTCCGGCCGGTCCGGTTCCTCGATAATTTTTCTGATCACGGTCCCCTTGGCCTCCCAGGGCACGGAAACCGTCTTTTTGTCGGTGTAGAAGACCGGAATCTCGTCCACCATCTGCCCCAGGGTCAGCCCCCGTTTCCGGGCAAACCCGATTATGCTGAGGAGGGCTCCAAGGGAGTCGAAGTGAAGCAGGAACTGGGAAATGTCCCCCTTGTCCGGCTGGCCGTTTTCTTCCACCAGCACCCGCTCCACAAAGTCCTGAACCGCTGTTTTGGTGCGGATTACCTTCCCGCTGTATCTGTCCGCCATCTTTTCGATGGCCCCCGGGGCGGTTACCGGGACCACCACCGGCCCCCCCCTGGCCTTTAACAGGACCAGGGCCGAGAGGGCGGTGAGCAGGTCGTCCCCGATTACCCTGCCCTTTTCATCCACCAGTACCAGGCTGTCGCCATTGGGGTCCATGACGGCGCCTGCGGTGGCCCCGCTCTTTACCACGGCCTCGGCAATCTGCGGCAGCATTTCCCTGTATGCCTGCCAGCTCCTGGGTGCACGGCCCTGCACATCGAAATCCATATTGATTTCCCTTATTCCCAGCCGGGCACACACCGGCCTGATGAATTTTTCCAGGTTGGCCCGATTATAGGCCATCACCAGGCTCACACCGCCGCCTTCCAGCGACAGGCCGCTGACGGCCAGGGTCAAATTGCCGATATACCGGTCCGGCACTCCCGGGACGGCCTCCACGGGTATTATGCGGGAAAAATCGGCCCGCTTGAAATCCTCCCGCGTCATCACGTTCTCCACTTTACGCTCGCTGCCGCGGGATATATTGCCCCCGTTTTTGTTGATAAAGACCATGGTCACCAGGTCGGTCCGCCGGGAACAGGCCTTGACGTGAATGCCGCCGTCCAGTTCCAGGGCCCTGACGGCAAAGCGGTGCATCGGGGTAACGCCGTCTCCCAGGTCAAACACCGCCGCGCCCACAGACTGCAGCCCGCTGGCAACCGCCCCCTTGATCATCTGTGAAGCCGGATAACTGTCCGCACTCACCGCCAGCCTGCCGTTGCCGTCCATAGTGGTGGCAAAGGAAGCGGCGATGCGGGCGGCAAATTCCGGGGTCATTTCCACGTTGGCCAGCCCGGTGATCCCGTCCAGGCCGAATATTTTCCTGGGGCAGCGGGTTCCCCAGACGATACTGGTCTGCACCGTGGTGCCGGCTTCAATCACCTTGTGCGGCCATACCTTTACACCGGGCTTGATCACTCCGTTTTCCCTGATTACCGTATCGCTTCCCACCACCGCGCCTTCGTAAACACAGACGCCGTTCTGCACCTGCACCCGGGATCCCAGGATGGCCCCCCTTAAAGCCGCCCCCTGCCCCACGTAGGCGCCGTTCCAGAGGATACTCCTTTTGATGCTGGACCTGCCGCCGATAATGCAGTTATTTCCCAGCACGCTGAAGGAGTCAATGCGGGCCTCACCGTCAACCTTGCAGTGATCCCCGATAAACACCGGCCCCCTGATTACCGCCGCCGGGTCGATTTCCACCCCCCGGCCGGTGAAAACATTGTCTGCCATTTTGCGCCCGGGGATTTCCATTTTAACCCGGCCCGACAACACGTCTATGTGGGCCTGCAGGTACTGCTGGAGGTTGCCGATATCACACCAGTATCCCTCCAGCACCACACCGAACAGCGGCCTTCCCTCCCTCAGCAGGAGCGGGAAAAGGTCCCTGCTGAAGTCAAACATCCGGCCCGGCTTTACATACTCCAGCACTTCGGGTTCCAGGACATAAATCCCCGTGTTTACAGTATCACTGAAAACCTCACCCCAGGACGGCTTTTCCAGGAACTGGGTGATGTTTCCCTCCGGACTGGTGATCACCACCCCGTACTCCAGCGGGGTAGCCACCCGGGTCAGCACCAGGGTGGCCAGGGCCCCTCTCTCCCGGTGGAATCCAACCGCCCGGCTTAAATCGAAGTCCGTCAGTGAATCCCCGCTGATCACCACAAAGGTTTCGTCTAAAAAGGCTTCGGCGTTTTTAACGCTGCCGGCGGTGCCCAGCGGAGTTTGCTCAACAAAATACCTCATGCTGGCGCCGAATTCCGCACCGTTTCCGAAAAAGTCCCGGATGGCCCCGGGCAGGTACTGCAGTGTCACCGCGATATCGGTGATACCGTGCTTTTTCAGCAGGTCCACGATGTAAGCCATCATTGGCCTGTTCAGAACCGGCACCATCGGTTTGGGCCGGTTGCAGGTAAGGGGCCGCAGGCGGGAACCTTCGCCTCCCGCCATAATCACTGCTTTCATCAACAGTCCTCCAGTCTCTTTGTTTTAATACAACATTCCTTATTGCCCATATTTTCCCGGTCCGGGCAATTTATACCCTGAATTCCCTGAATAAAAATCCCTACCGGGCCTCGGTAGGGATTTTTAATAAATTAAAGCGGTTCCCGTTTTGAGTTTTAAAATAACGTTCCTTATTCAGCTGTCCAGGTTTATTATTATTCTTTTAACCGGATTTTATTCGCCTTTGTGGAAAAGAATGGAGTTTTTTTTAGCCGTTGACCGTCAAAATAATATGCAAAAAATGCTCAGAAAAGAGTGAAAATAGAGGATTAATGTAAAAAATGAAGAATATACCAGGATGAGAAATGTTGCTAAAAACTTGGCAGGGGGGAATACTTTGGTTCGATCGATGGTAAAAACCCGTAAGGATGGCCTGTTGTCTTTTTTGCTGACTTTCCTTGTTTTCTCTTTACTGTTGTACACCTTTTACCAGTTTTTTTACTTCGAGAGTATATTCCTGCTTATTTCGGTTGCCCTGGCCGGTTCGCTGTTGTCGGCCTCCCTTAACATGTTGCTGATATACAGAAAACGCCAGGCGGTGGGTGAGAATAATTTTTTGCTCAAGGCCATGGGGGCGGCCATCAACGTGTCCCATACCACCGAAGCAATTAGTGAGATGGCCCGGAATTCCCTGGATAGAGTAAAGAAAATAGCCGCTTCCCTGGAGGAAATAAATAGCGGTATTGATTCTACCAGCGGAAAGATCAACGATATTTCAAGGGAGGCAGAAACCTTTGCCTCTGTAATGTCAGGTATAGCTTCCGACAGCAGTAAAGTTTCCTCTGAAACCGAAACTATGTGCAGGCTGGTGGAGCAGGGTGTCGGCAGGGTGTTGGAGGCTACAGAAAATATGGGAGAAATAGTTAATTTTATTACAGAAACAGTAAACCAGACAGAAAGGCTCTTTACAGAGATATCCGGCATGGTTGACTCGATAAGCGATATTGCCTCACAGACCAACATGCTGGCCCTGAACGCCGCCATAGAGTCGGCCCGGGCCGGTGAACAGGGCAGGGGATTTGCCGTGGTTGCCGCCGAAGTGAAAAAGCTGGCCGATGAATCCAGCAAACTGGCCGGGATAATAAATGCCAAAATTAATGAAATGCAGTCAGCCGTAAAGAAATCAGTGAGCCACATGGTGAACGTGGAAAATAACATGCAGTCCAGTTCAGAGGCCACAAGGGAAGCAAAGGATAATCTGAAGGCTATAAATGAGGCGGTAAACCAGGTCAGCAAACTCTCCGCGGGGATTTTCAGCCGGATCAAGCAAAATGCCGAAAGATCGGCTGAAATTGCCGTTAACATTGAAAATATTTCAAGAATTTTGACCAACAACGCAAAAATAGTCAGCGATATAAACTCAATTACCAGTGAAGAGGCCTCTTCCATCGAGGATAACGCCAATGCCATCAACGAACTGAACACCCAGGCCAAAGTGCTTCACTCGATGACTGACGACTTCGACCGGAAACTGGGCCGGGAAATGCTTGAGGTGGCCCACCGGGTGGCAGACATTATACACAGGAAAAGGATGAACAATGAACAGATTAAAAAGTTGGCTGAAAAGGCCGGCATAAGCGAAATCTATGTGGCCGGGCCGGACAGGAAAATCTGCCTGACATCGCACGTGGCAACAATCGGATTCAAGTTCGACGATACCGCAGGATCACAGACCGCCCCGTTTGTTCCTATAATAGACGGCAAAATCAGGGAGTACGCCCAGGAAACCTGCAAGAGGCAATTTGACCAGGCGCTTGTTAAGATTGTGGGAGTACAACGGCGGGGCGAACCGGGACTTGTTCAGATATGCATAAACAGTGACGACCTGAGTAAATTTGACAAAGACAGGTGTATAAGGATTTTAAAAAGCTTTTAACCGGGCACCATTATTCTTCGATGGCAGCAGCCGAATATTAAGAAAAATATAATATAATGGGCTTTTACTTTGGGATATTATCTTTCTTTTACGTTTGTATTATAATAGATGTATACTGTATACATCCCCTCAAATTTAAAACCTTTTTTCAAAATTGTTAAAAATAATAAAATAAGTGTTATTGAGGGGAAGTTAAAAAAAGAAAGGAGTTCACTATCATGGACCAGTTACAGGGCGCAGCCTGCAAAAAGAGCGAATTCCTGGAAGAAGTAATGTCCCAGCTTGAACTGGCTGCTGAAAAATTGGTGCTGAACCCCGGCTATCTGAATATCCTCAAGGAACCCAAACGGATATTGACCGTCTCCATCCCGGTCCGCATGGACGACGGGTCCATTAAGGTATTCCGGGGCTTCAGGGTCCAGCACAGCCTTGCGCGGGGTCCGGCCAAGGGAGGCATCCGCTTCCACCCCGAGGTGGACATGGAAGAGGTCATTGCCCTGGCCATGCTGATGACCTGGAAGTGCGCAGTGGTGGATATCCCCTACGGCGGAGCCAAGGGCGGGGTCATCTGCAACCCCAAGGAGCTTTCCCCGGGCGAGCTGGAACGCCTGACCAGGCGTTTTACCACCGAGATAAGCATTATAATCGGACCGGAAAAGGACATACCGGCCCCCGATGTCTATACCAATCCCCAGGTGATGGCCTGGATCATGGACACCTTCAGCATGATGCACGGTTTTTCCATACCGGCGGTAGTCACTGGCAAACCCATTGAGATAGGCGGCTCCCAGGGCCGCAACGAGGCCACCGGCCGGGGCGTGGTATTTACCACCGAAGAGGCTTCCTCCCGCCTGGGGATGAATCTGGCCGAGTGCACGGCGGTGGTACAGGGCTACGGCAACGTGGGATCGGTAGCCGCCGAAGGCCTCCGGGACCTGGGCTGCCGGATTCTGGCCGTCAGCGACTCCAAAGGCGGCATATACAGCGAATCCGGCCTGGACCTCGCCGAAGTAAGCGCCTTCAAGGACCGCACCGGCAGCGTGGTGGGGTTCCCGGAAGCCGAACCCATTTCCAATGAGGACCTGCTTACGCTGGAGTGCGACATACTTATTCCGGCGGCACTGGAAAACGTGATTACCGAGGAAAACGCCCCCAAAATCAAGGCCAGGCTGGTATCCGAGGGGGCCAACGGGCCCACAACCCATAAAGCCGACCAGATTCTATACCAGAGAGGGATCACTGTAATACCAGACATACTGGCCAATGCCGGCGGAGTGGTGGTCTCCTATTTCGAGTGGGTGCAGGGACTACAGAACTTCTACTGGACCAAGGACGAGGTAAACCGCCAGCTGCGCCGCCGGATGGTGAGCAGTTTCCGGGATGTTTACCACCTCAAGGAACGCCACGGGGTAAGCATGCGCACGGCGGCTTACATGCTGGCCCTGGAGCGGGTGGCCCAGGCCATGAACCTGAGGGGACTCTATCCGTAAAAGATTTCTTTTTGTACAAACTTTTTATAGGATTCATACAGCAGCCCGGTGATGGGACCGGGTATTCCTTCGCCTATTTTCCGGCCGTTTACTTTCACTATGGGCATTACCTCTGTGTTTGTGCCGGTGATAAAAACCTCGTCAGCCGTAAGAAGTTGATCTAAATTAAATTCCTTTTCTATAACTTTTAATTTTTCAGCGTTACAGATATTTATCACCACACCCCGGGTAATACCGTGCAGAATCCGTTCGTTGGCCGGATGGGTCTGCACCGTTTTATCCTTGATCATAAACACATTGGTGCTGCTTCCCTCTGTTACCGTCCCGTCTTCCCGGACAAAAAGGGCTTCCTGGACACCCGCCTTGACGGCTTCCGACTTGGCCATGGCGTTTGGCAGAAGGTTTATTGTTTTAATATAGCAGTACCTCCACCTGATCTCGGGATAGGTGATCACGGCGGCGCCCTGCTCCCACAGTAACGAAGGTGCTTCCGGAACCGGGCGGACAGTCATTACCAGAACAGGCTCGATACCCGGCGGGAAACCGTGCTGCCGCGGCGCCACACCCCTGCTCACCTGGATATACACCTGGGCCTCGCTTATCCGGCTTCTGTCCAATATCTCCCGGACAAGGCCGGCCATTTCCGGCTGCGATTTATTAATGCTGATTCCTACGGCGCCTGCGCTTGCCCACAACCTGTCCAGGTGCGCCTGCAGCTGAAAGGGATGGCCCCCGTAGGCCCTGATTACCTCGTACACACCGTCACCAAACTGGTACCCGCGGTCTTCGATGCATACCTGCTTTTCCCCGGGTGAACAAAATACTCCATTGATATATGCCAGCGCACACATCCTTATACTTTCCCTCCCCTCCAACCAATGAATATTAATATCTTCAGTATAAGCTATTCACGATGGCCTGGCAAACAGCCTGGTAACCCTGTCGAACAACCCCCTGTCGTTCCAACCGCTGCTTCTTCTGGCGTTCAGCACACAGCGGTAAACTTCCCTGGTCTGCCTGGCAATTTCCAGCCAGTTGTATTCCCTTTGCACCTTGGCGTAAGCCTGCTGCCTCATATTCTCGGCCAGGTTGCGGTCGTTCAGCAGCCAGAGGATCATATCCCCCAGGGACTGGCTGTTGCCCGGGTATGCCTTCAGCCCGTCCACACCGTGCCGGACTATCTCCCTCAGCCCCCCGGTGTCTGAAATCACCACCGGGGACCGGGCGGCCATTGCTTCCAGCGCCACGATGCCAAAGGGCTCGTAAAGGCTCGGGATGACCGAAACGGCGGCCCAGTTGTACAGTGAATTGCGCAGGTCGTCATTGACATATCCCGTAAAATACACCCGGTTGGCAACGCCTTTGATTACAGCCTGGTTTCTCAGGTTATTTTCATAAGGGCCCCGGCCGGCAATGACAAACTTGGTGTCAGGCCGGTACTTCAAGATATGCGGTATGGCGTCTATCAATACCTGTACGCCCTTCTCCCGCACCAGCCTGCCCACGTAAAGAACTATCTGCTCATTGGGGGAAGCGTAGTCCTCCCGCCTGTATGAGTTGTTTGTCATCCGGAAGCTGGCGGTGTTGACTCCGTTGGGGATAATCCTGATCTTGTCGTCGGGCACCTGGAATACGTTCTGCAGTTCCCCCTTCATGTAACTGCTGCAGCATATCACCTTCCACGACTCGTAAATCATCCACCACTCCAGGTCGCTGATGCGCCTCTGCATGTCATTGTGCAGCCCGTAATTCCTTCCATATTCTGTGGCGTGAATGGTGGACACCAGGGGAAGCCTGTAGGCATGCTTGATCACCCTGGAAGCGTAGGCCACCAGCCAGTCGTGGCCGTGGATGATGTGAAAGTTGCCCTCATCGTTTATTACCGACACTGCTCTTTCCAGTATGGCCAGGTTCAGCTGGGTCACCCAGTGCACAAAGTCGCCGGACGAAACCCGATACGGATCAACCCTGTGCACCTTTACCCCGTTAACATTTTCGAATCCCGGGACATCGTGGGCACCCACCGTTATTACGTGTACATCCTCACCTATTTCCGCCAGGGCGGCGGTCAAATCGTAAACATGCTGGGCCAGGCCGCCCACGCTCTTGGGGGGATATTCCCAGGAAAACATTATTATCCTCAACAGCCATATCCTCCTGTTCGGGAAAATTTATGCCTGCCGGCAGTATAAAAAAGCCGCCCTTGCGGGCGGCGCCGCTGTTCCAGCGGCAGGAATCCAGAATCCAGAATCCAGAATCCAGAATGCTTACAGCCTTTCCTAAAGCCCGGCTCCTTCTTTTGGGACGTACAATACTTTAGAGGTTGCTATCGACATATACTTTCTTTAACGGTAAAAAAACCTACCGGGACCCGGTAGGTTTTATCGCTAATTCAGGCGATTCCCGTGTGATCCAAAATTAAGTAAGCTTATTTCATAATTGTTACCATATATTATTATTCATTTTTGGAGTTTTTATACAGTACCTTTACGAATGGCCATCCATCCCGGATTACCGGGTCACAGGCCCCCTTCCCCTGAGACTGCCCTCCTTAACGCCTCAATCAGGGCGTTGTTTTCCTCCCGGCTCCTGACGGCCACCCTGATGTAGCCGGAATCCAGCCCGTGAAAGTTGGCGCAGTCCCTCACCAGTACACCCTGCCTGCCTGTTCTCTCAACCAGTTCCGAAGACGCCATGCCGGTGCCGGAAATGCCCACCAGCAAAAAATTGGCCCCGGAAGGGAAGGGTTTTACACCGGGTATGGTTGAAAGGGCGGTGAAAAGGTATTCCCGCTCCTCCTGCACCATTTTAAGCGTATCGGCCATGTGCTTCCTGTCTTTAAGGGCGGCCTCCCCGGCAACCCTGGCCAGTGTGTTTACACTCCACGGGTCCTTTACCTTTTTCAGGCGGGCGATGGTTTCAGGCCTGGCCACGGCCGCCCCCAGCCTCAATCCCGGGATGCCGAAAAACTTGGTCATGGAGTACAGCGCCACCAGGCCGGGGCGGGTGCATGCCAGGGGCATCAGGCTGTAACTTTCCCTGTCCGGCACAAAATCCATAAAGGCCTCGTCCACAACAACCGTGACCCCTTCTCTTTCCGCGGCGTCCAGCAAGGGCAGCAGGGCTGAAAGGTTAAAGGCCTGCCCGGTGGGGTTGTTGGGGTTGCATAAAAATACGGCGTTACAGCCCGGCAGTTGCCTGGCGATTTCCTCCGGGGAAAACATCCCGTCCGGGCGCAGAGTCAGGTACTGCACCCGCCCGCCGGCGGCCTCAACAGCCATGGCGTATTCACTGAAAGTGGGCGCCAGCACCAGCGCCCTGTCGATTTTAACGGCCCTCGGCAGTATGTATATCAGTTCGGCGCCGCCGTTTCCCAAAAGCAGGTTTTCTCTTCCCACCCCCAGGTGGCCGGCCAGTAAAAGAGGCAGTTCCCCGCAGTCCGGGTCGGGATAATGCCTGATTCTCCAGAATTCCTCCATTATGGCCTGGTATACCCCGGGGGCGGGGCCCAGGGGATTTATACTGGCGCTGAAATCCAATACTGCCTTTTCCGAAATGCCGTATTTCCGGGCCGCCCGGGCAATATTCCCCCCATGCTGAAAACTTGGCTCTGTCATCCTGAAATCTCTTCCTTTTTTATTTTAGGGAATTGATCAATTATCGGTTGGAATTTTTTTATTCTGGATTCTGAATTCTGGATTCCCATAGCTGTCGGCTGGCAGCCGACAGCTATTTTCAAAGTATTATCCTGATGTAGCTGTCCTTTGGCAGGGCCAGTTCCGCCGTTACTTCAATTCCCTTCAGTATGCCGGATGGCACTATACAGGCCGGGTGAACAATGCCGCT
Source organism: Bacillota bacterium (assembly GCA_049323615.1). Taxonomy (GTDB): domain Bacteria; phylum Bacillota; class Desulfotomaculia; order Desulfotomaculales; family Desulfocucumaceae; genus JBMOPD01. Next base: position 171,441 of record JBMOPD010000035.1, read on the forward strand.
TAAAAGCGACTTGTACGTTTCGGTCTCATGGAGCTTGCAAAACATTTCCTTCAGGGGTTTTATGGTTTTGAGGCCCCCGGCAACTTTTTTTATATTCGGGCAGTCTGTTTCAATGCTTACCTCAACTGCCCTCTTGTCCACTTTCTTTATTTCCACCCTGGTTATAAAACCGCATATGCCGGAGTTTATTTCCACAATAGCCACACGCCAGCCTCCTCAGTCATCGTCCCTCCCCTTCGCGCAAACTATTATGCACAGGCCGCAAATGGCTTTCCCGAAGGTTGACCTGTTTTTAATCTTCCTTCGTGATTTTAATGGTTACATCCTTCGGTATAGCCCCGCCCAGCTCAACCTGTATGGCTTTTATAATGGCGCAGGGAACGGGGCAGTCCGAGTTTTTTAATTTCGCGCTGGCAGCCTTGTATATGTAGGAATCAACCATGCTGCCAAAGACCCCTTTGGAACAGTCCACCTCGGCAAAGTCTTCATTCAGCCGGCGCAGATCCTGACAAGCACTGATAATCTGTACTTTAACCTTCATTTTACCGATCTTGGTTGCTTTTACAACAGATGTAAACCCACAGGCGCCGGCAAAAACTTTAGCCTTGGCCATCTACAGGCTCTCCTCCCATTTTTTCCACCTGGCAGCAGTAAATTTTATGAAATGTCTTATAAAGTATCTTATTACGACACTGCTCTTTTAACAAGTATTTTTCCAGGCGCCACAGGGAAGCAGGAGGCTATCTGTTTTTTCTGGCCCATTTTTCGGCACCGTATTCCTTCACCGTGTCGACCATTGCCCTGACATTGGCCACCGGGGCTTCCGGCCAGATGTCGCAGCTGGGCCACACCGAGTCCACGCTGCCCTCAATGCTGTTCAGCGTCGCCTGGGCCACGCTTTCTGGATTGCCCAGCACCAGTACACTGTAGGCGTCAATGTGCCCGAACAGCAGGGGCTCGTAGCCTATATCCTCCCTGCTCTTGGCCAGGTCGTTTTTGATTTCGACGGATATGGCGTCGGCGCCGCTGGCCTGCATGTTCTTCATGATAATATTCGAGCTCCCGCAGATGTGCAGTATGTTGGGCGACCCTATGCCGGCAAAAATCTTTTGCAGGTGCGGGTCGATAACCTGCTTGAAGTTCCGCGGGCTTAAAACGTCGGTGGTGGCGCCCATCTCGCGGATGCAGATGTAATCGGCGCCGGCCTCGCGGAATTTAAGGGCCATTGTGATCACCAGCTCGGTCAGGGTTTCCAGCATGCCGTTGACCAGGTCCGGCTTTTTAAACACCAGCTTGAACAGGTCGTTGAGGTCCATAAGCTGCCCGGCAATGGTAAAGGGTCCCAGCATCCAGGAACCGACGGCCACCTCGCCGCCGATATCGCCCTTCAACAGCCTTATGGCCTCGGTGACCACCGGGTAGCGTCCTCTTTCCCAAACCTTGTCGGGTATTTTAAGCTTGAGCATGTCTTCCTCGGAATGCACTATTTTTTCCTTTATGGTGGGGTATAAAAGCTGGTCGACATTTTCATAGTCGTTCATGACACAGCCCAGCGCCTCGGCGTCGATGCACATGTCGTAGGGCACCACACCGCATTCAAATCCGGTGGCTTTATAGGTATAGGCGGCCGTTTTGGCCATCTTTTCCGGGTCCTTGTTGACTTCCGGAAACTTATAGCCGTACTCACCGAGGCTGGCCGTCAGAACGTTGCCCATGCCGCTGAAACAGGCCATTCTGTCCGCGTCTTTATTGGCCAGTATGCTTAGGACTCTTTCCCTGGAATTCATCAACCAATCATCTCCTTGTTAAGAATTTACCCTATTTTGCCGCCCGGGTTTTTTACCGACAGGTCATAAATCTCTTCCACCCTGACTTTCACCACTGCCCTGGGATTGGGCAGCCCCATGCCTTTCAGCCTTTCGGCAAAGGCCTCGTAGACCGGGCCGGAATCTTCCATTTCCGCCGTACCCATAAACCTGTAACCGGCCCGGGCGCTTCTGTCAATTACCACCACGGCCACCCTGGGGTTGGCCTTTATGTTTTCATAGGTCCGCTTGCCAACAATTTCGGCAAAGGCGATGGTTTCATCGTCCAGCACGGTGACGGATCCCTTGGGGCCCGCGTTGGGCACCCCGTTTTTATCGGCCGTGGCCACAAAACACTGGTGTTTCCCAATCATCTCTTTCATTTCGTCACTTATCCTGGCCATATTCAACCCCCTCCGGCTTTTTTAAAGATCTCGGGATATCCAGGTATGTTTTTATTCTGGATTCTGGATTCTCTGTATTCCGACCGTTAATTACTGCCTTATAGCCGTTTCACGCCAGCTGCTTGGCAAAGTCACCGAAGAATTTATAAAGGGGATGGTTCTTATTATCCGGCAGTTTGCCCGTCTCGTCATACACCATGGTGGCCAGCATCAGGCTGGCGGTGGTCACCGCCGGTATTATCTTGGGCATGTTGACAATGGGGCCGCTGAACAGCAGGTCGGACCAGAAAAAGGCGGCCAGCCCCTGGCCGGTGGCGTTCATGGCCGTAAATCCGTCGGGTCCCCACATTTCCCGGGCTTCCTTCCACATGTAGGTGCCGTTTGACGACGCCACGCCGCAGGGGTACCCGAATTCCTCCTTCACCATCTTGCTGGCGATGCAGGAAAACGAGGTGGAGGGCAGGTTCATCACCGAGGTGTCCACCAGGACGGTTTCAAAGGTGTCCTCGCCCACGGCTTCCAGCATTTTCTTAAGCCCCGTAACCCGCCCCCTGGGCGTCGGGTCTTCCTGGTTGTATGCCTGCAGCACCACGTGCCTGACTCCCATTTCCTTCAGCCTGGCCACCTGTCCAGGGATATCCTTGTCCCAGGGGGTAATGCTGTTGTACAGCAGCCTGTCCTGCAGCCCCCGGCTGCAGCAATACTCGGCGGCCTCCAGGCGGGCCTTTTCCACCCACATGTCAATGCCGAAGGGGCGGTCGCTTATGCCGGTAAAGAAGTCAACGTAAACCTTCATTTCATCCGCCGAGTTGGCCACCAGGGCCACCAGGGCCGGTATCCCGGTCTGGTCGGACAGTTCCTCCATCCTTTTTACGTACTCGGCGGCCCTGTCGCGGTCGAATTTCCTCTCCTTCCTGCTTTCCAGGATCCGGTCGCCATTGTGAAACATGGACGCTATCAAAAGGGGCGGGTTGTTGCCGGGCTGTCCGCCGATCTTCCACTTGCCCAGCTGAAAGACCCTCTGTTCCCGGGATAAGGTAAGCATTGTTCAACACTTCCTTTCAAAAATCTGGGATTACCACTTGGGAATCCTGTCCAGTATATGCTGGATGCTGGGGAATTTGTGGGTGGCGTGGGGGAAAGCCATGGCCAGGGCAAACCTCTCCTGGAAATCCGCCTCTATGGCGGTCTCCACGAATTCAACCCGGGAGGCGATTTCCATCGCTTCCCGGCGCTTCCCCCTGTCCAGCAGGGCCAGCTTGGCGCCGTCCCCGGCGGCGTTGCCGACGGCCTGAACCTTTTCCAGCTCGCAGTCGGGGAACATGCCCATCACCATGGCGCTTTCCCGGTCGATATAGCTGCCGAAGGCGCCGGCCAGGGTGACGCTGTCAACCTTCTCTACGCCGAATTTTTCCATCAGGTACTGTGCCCCGCAGTAAAGGGCGGCCTTGGCCAGCTGAACGGCCCGCACATCCCCCTGGGTGATGGTGATGTCCTTGCCGATGGCGGTCTCCCTCGCCCAGGCGATAACGTACTCGGGCCTTCCGTCCTCGCTTTTGCGCACCCTGGGCGTTTTGTCGGCCAGCTTGATGTTGAACCGGCCGCTGCTGGCGATAATGCCCGTTCTGAACAGCTCGGCGATGATGTCAATGATTCCGGACCCGCAAATCCCCTTGGCGTCGGTTTTTTCAATGTTGGGGTACCAGTCTTCCCTGCCGATTACCTTGTAGGTGGGCTCCAGGGTCTCCGGGTTGATCCGTATCTTCTCAATGGCCCCCGGGGCCGCCCTCATGCCGAACTTGATCTGGGCGCCCTCCAGGGCCGGGCCGGTGGCGCAGGAGGTGCACATCATCCGGTCGGCGTTGCCCAGGTCGATTTCCCCGTTGGTGCCAATGTCGATGCACAGCCTGATCTTTTCCCTCTGCTTGTAAGGTTCCTCGGCAATCAGCACACCCACGTTGTCGGGCCCCACAAACCCGGCCTCCACCGGCAGGGTGTGGACATTGGCGCACCTGTTCACCTTCAACCCCAGGTCCCTGGCCTTAATGTCCAGGGAACTCTTCACCCCGGCGGTGAAAGGGGACCGGCCCACAAATTTGGGGTCGATGCCCAGCGCTATGTGCTGCATCACGGTGTTGAAAACAAGGGTCACCTCCATGATGTCGGCGGCCTTCAGGTCGATTTTTTTAGCCATCCGGTCGGCCAGGGTATTCACCCCGTCAATGATGGCGTTATGCATTTTTTCCAGCCCGTCTTCATTCATCATGTGGTAGGTAATCCGGGACAGAACGTCCTCCCCGTAACGGACCTGGGGGTTCATCATGGAGTCGACCACCAGCACCTCCCCGCTCCTCAGGTCGCAGAGATAGGCGGCCACGGTGGTGGTGCCGATATCCACCGCCAAGCCAACGCACCTCTCGGCCAACCCCGGCTCCACGCGGATTATCTCCCTGTCGTTCCAGACGGTGGCGGTAACGCACCAGTTTCCGTCCCGGACGGCGTCGGGCAGTTCCAACAGGACGAAATAATCTATACCCAGGTCCGCCGGCAGCCCGTACTTTTCGTGCAGAGCCTGCCTGATGCGCTCGTAGTCGCCCCGGTGGTCCTCCAGTGTGGCCGGCTCCATCTCCACGTAATATTTGCGCACCGCCGGGTTTAGATTGTAAACCCGCTCTTTCCCGTGCTCCAGCACCACCTGCTTGGCCCCGCGGCTTTCCTCGGGCACGAACACCAGCACGTCCCCGTGGACAATGGCCTTGCAGGCCAGGCGGTAATTGTCCCCGATCATTTCCTCGGTTAAATGCGGCTTTTCATCCTCATGCAGGGAGGAAAGGTGAGACATTCTGGAGTCAATATTAAATTTTTCAAAGAAACCCTCTTCAATCTTTACCTTGCATTTTCCACACTTTTTGGCCCCGCCGCAGATGGCCTCGATGTCCACTCCCAGCTCCCGGGAAGCTTCCAGCAGGTTTTTCCCCTCTTCCACCCGCCCCCTTCTTCCCGAAGGCTGAAATATCACCTGGTATGTCGCCATACTAAACCTCCTCGTAAAGAAACCTCCTGCCCACTGAAAAGGGGGCAAGAATTTGTCACAAAACCTATATTTCCCTCAGGGAGCTGATCATGTTGATGGCGTCCTTTAAGGCGTTGTTGGCGTCCTTGGCGTAGCCGTCGGCCCCCCACTTGGCGGCGATCTCCTCGGTCACCGGCGCCCCGCCGATCATAATTTTCGCCTTCGGGTTCTTTTCCTTGATTCTCTTGATGATATCCCGCATACCGATCATGGTGGTGGTCATCATGGCCGAAAGGGCCACTATTTCAGAGTCTGTTCTCAGCTGCTCCTCTACAAAGTCCTCCAGGGGCACGTCCCGGCCCAGGTCGTGTACCGTGAAGCCGGCCGCGTCAAACATCATCTTGACGATGTTTTTGCCTATGTCGTGCACATCGCCCTGCACCACACCCATTACCACCTGGCCTCTGACCTTGGCCTCACCGCTGCTCTTCAGGAGGGGGCGCAGTATGTTGAGGCCGGCGTACATGGCGTCGGCGCACATCAGGAGCTCGGGCACAAAATACTCCTGCTCCTCGTAAAGCCTGCCGCACTCCTGCATGCCTACAACCAGCCCGTCGAATACCGCCTTTTGCGGCTCCAGCCCCTCTTCCAACCCCATGTTTACGGCCTTGACCACACCCTCCTCGTCATAATTCACCACGCCGTCCGCCAGCATTTTTAATAGTTCCTGTTCCCTTTCCGGTGTCAAAGAAAACATCTCCTTTCAGTTTGTGATTTTATATCCACGACTGATTACTTATTTAATCCGCAGGTTTTGCAGGCTTCGCCCATCCTGCGGCGGAAACACCGCTATGTACAAATGTAAACATTATTTAATCCAATACTAATATTTTTATTAATATTTAATAAATTAAGGTCACAGAAGTCACGTGCCCCGGCTATTCCTTTAAAGACAACCACGGGGCCAATTCTCCCAGCTTAACGAGATTGTATTCCTTTGTTACTCTTTCCAGCAAAGGCACAGTCCGGGGCGGAAGGATGAAAACAATAATGTTCTTTTTGTTTTCTTCTATTAAAATGGCCTGATCTTCAATACTGAACCGCCCCATCACGTAACTGTAAAGGCAAGTCCTGCCTCCCGCGCTTAAAAAGCCCTTGGCGCGGACCACTTCCCCGGGCAGCCTGGCGGTAAACTCCTCTATTGCCGACAGGTCATCCCCTTGCCACAAAAAGGTGGCGGACATCAGCATGTCCGGGGGCCTGACGGAAAACTGCGGGTCACTGAATAGGTCATCGATATACTGATCCAGATCCAGGTCCTCCCCGGCCATCGGCCGGCCGGCGGCTTCAGCCGCTCCGGGGGCCGGCGCCTGCCCCGGGGACAGCAAACCGGCAACATCGATATCGGCAAAAGTCGTCTCATAGAAATACGGGTCCGGGTGATGCTGTTTAATAATGGATTTAATCTCCTCTATGGTCTCCGGGGAAGCCAGGTCTATTTTATTGATAATGAACCTGGTGGAGGACGATATCTGATTTTCCACCGATGCAAAAACCCCGAATTCATCCAAAAAACTGGCGGCGTCAACAATGCAGAACTGTTCCTTCAACTGAAAGCGCCCCTCAAAAATAGGCAGGCCGAGATCCTTTTTCAGATCGGTGGGATTGGCCACGCCGGTTGATTCAATCAACAGCACGTCAGGCCTTATTTTTTTTGAGATTTCAAATAGGCCCTTGATAAAATCGGTCTTCACGCAGGCGCAGAATATGGACCCCTTGCTGATCTCAAGGATGTCCAGGTCCTCGCCGGCCACCAGCGCCCCGTCCACCCCGATTTCCCCGAACTCGTTCATTAAAATCATCAGTTTCCGGTCCTTGGGAAACTGGTGGATCAGCCGGTTTAAAAATGTGGTTTTGCCGCTGCCCAGAAAACCGGTAATCAGGTAAACAGCAATGATCTCGCTCATCAGCCCACCTCCGGCTGTTGCAGGTTTTTAAATCTTTCCACACTGATCAAGTCCATCCCCGTTCCCCCGCAATCAGCAGCATTTATAAGCCCTCAGCAGCCGTTCGTTCATCTCAAAGTAAAACTTTATAAATGATGTCCCGTCCCTGCGGGCCCGTATGCCGTGCAGAGTGTCGGCCAGTTCGGTGGTGCTGCGCAGGTGGGTGATTATATTCCATATACATCCGGCTTCCCCCACTAGAAATTCTTCCCCTGCCTCCCCCGGATGGCCGCTATTAATTCCTCCTATCTCAACCATTACCCTGCTCATGTTTTTCCTCCACTTCACTTGCCGTTCTCGACATAACGCTCCCGGATGGCGGCTATCAGTTCTTCCTGCATGGGAATTATGGCCTCGTAAACCAGTTCGCTGTTCAGGGCGACGCTGGGCAGGGACCTGGCCTTCAATTCCATAAACCGCTTAATCCCTTCCCGGGTCCGCATATCCCACTCATGGACCTCTATAATATCCTGAATATCCTGCGGTAAAGCCTTTACCGACTCCGCCATATAGACGCAGGCCGCTCACTGGCGGAAATCAGTCAGCAGCACATCCACCACTACCTTGCCCATATCCTTTCCTCCCTGAGAAAACGTGGCGTTACAATATTCTTTCAAATGACACCTTCAGCTGATCCTGCTCCCATTCCAACAACGCATATTTATAAGCGCCGCCGTCTGCCACCGGGCCCACATTTACAAAGTCCACCCCGTCCAGGCGCACGTGTCTGTACCTGCCGGTATGAGCAAACAAAACCACATCGGATCCGAACTGCCCGGTCATGGTTTTAAGGGCGGGGTAAACTTCCTCATTGCGCAGGTAATCGGACAGGTTGCTGACCATCAGCAGTTCCAGGGAATGGGGGGAGAAATCGGAAAATCCGCCCAGTTCCTGGATGTAACCGCCGTAAAACCCCAGCGCGCGCCTTTCACCCAGGCGGAAAGCTATAAAGTGCGGCGCCTGCAGCAGGTATTCCCTGTTTTCGGGTTTCCCGCAGGGGACGGTAAGATCGAAGGGCCCCAGGGCAAAAATAACTTTCTCCCGGCGGGCCATCTCCACCACGGCGTCGTTGTCTCCCCCCGGCCCGGTCATATTCCCCAGGCAGCAAACGGCGTCCACATCCCGGCGCAAAACAGCCTGCAGGGCTGCAGGGCTGCCGCTTATCTCCGCCACCACGGCCACCCTGCCGTGCCGCCCGGGGACTTCATAAATCCTTACGGGGTCCGCTTCGGCCAGATCGCCCCTTTGGGCCGCTTCAACGGCCTGAAACAACTGGTCGGGACAGGATGTGCCGTTGCGGCACTGAACCCCCCTTAAAAAAGGAATGACATCGTTCACGTCCCGGCCTTCCAGCAGGGAGCTGATCAGCTGGGCGTTACCCTTACAGCCGCCGCCCACAAAGCGCACGCCGGTAAGGACATTTTGCGACAGCCGGAAATGTATTTCAGAGGGACAAATCCCCTTCGTCCGGTAAATATACATCTGGCTAATCACCCGCCGCCAGGATTTCTTCTATGGTCCTCTGCAGGTCCTCCACCGGCGGTATGGTGTTATAATACAGCCGGCCGTTGATAAAAAGTGACGGTATCGGCGCGGGCCTGCCCAGGCTGTAGGAAAGCACTTTATAGCGCAGGGCGCCGTCTACCTGCCTGAGGTAGAGCACCTCCAGTTTTACCCGCTCGCCAAACCCGGCCATGGCCTCTTCAGCGGTTTCCAGCATGTAAACGCAGGGGGCGCAGTGGTCGCCCTCATACGGAATTTCCAGAAGCACCGTTTGCATTTCACCCAAAACCCCTACTCAAACTTCCTTATGTAACGCCGCATTCCCGCAGGGCGCCGACAAGGGACTCTTTGCTGGGACACAGGCCCATAATCCTTACCAGGTCACCGACAACCAGGGCGGGCAGGGCGGATATTTTCAGCTCCTCTATCCTGGGGGTGGGCCCCCTGTGCACTTCAACATCAACTTTGTCAGCGAATTCTTCTCTTATTTCCTCCAGCAGGCGGGACAGGGCAATACCGCCTGAACAGGGCGGAACCGACAAAAAGACCTCTATTTTTACCTTAGGCATAACCCGCCCTCCCTTAAAGCATTCAGCAGGGTGGACCGGCTGGGAACTATGCCCTCTATTTTGATGAAACCGTTTATAACCACCGCCGGAACACAAAACATGCTGTACTGCTGAAACTTTTCCAGGCCCTCTTCGCCTATATACTTGACAAACTCTATTTCCGCCCCGTATTCATCGGCCACCGCCCGGCAAAGTTTAACGATCTCGATACAGCCGGGACAGGGGGGACTGCCGCTGAAAACCTCCATTTTTACCGCCATATTTTAATCCCCTATCTCTTTTTTGATTATTTCCACCAGTTCCCCTTCGCTCAAAACTTTGCCGGCGGCTATCTTTTTACCGGCCACGATCACGGTGGGGGTGATCAAGACGCCGTACCTTTGACCCATCTCCGAAAGAGCGTCGTGCTTTTCAACAATCACCCGGTCCGGTGGAAACCTCTCGGCCGCCCGCCGGGCTTCCTTTTCGGCCTGCAGGCACCTGGCGCAGGCGGGAGTGGTGCCGAAAACCAGTATCTTGACACTGTCGGCCATTACCGGCGATACCCCTTTCCCATGAAATTTCTTGGCCCGCTTTTAACCGCTTGCGTATTGCCACCTAATCACAGCTGCACCTTTTTGTTTTGTCTTCCATTAACGGCTGCAAAACTCTGCTGAATAACAGCGCCGACAACGATCCGCCCACCAGCGGCCCCAAAATATAAACACTTAAAAAACCGCCGCGGGGACCCGGAATGGCCACCTGCCCCCAACCTGCCAGGCAAGCAACCAACCGCGGGCCGAAATCACGGGCCGGGTTGAGCCCGGCCTGCGTCAACGGGGCCAGGACGCTTATGATGGCAGTCACAGTAAGGCCTACCAGGACCGGGGCGATGTCGCTGGGCGGCCGTCCCACATTGCAGCCCTCGGTCAGCGTAAATATCATCAACACCAGGAGGAAAGTCCCCGCGGCTTCAGCCAGAAAAGCCTTGGCCGGGGACACCGCACAGATGACGTCGGGCAGTGAGGGATTGGGGAAGTAGTCCCCGAATATCATGGCAGTTTTAACCGACTGGCCGGCGCCCCGGATAATGTGGTGGGCACTTTCATAATTGGCTATCGATTCACTGAAAATGCCGTACAGGAATAGGCCGGCGCCAAAGCCGCCCATAACCTGGGCCACCAAGTAGTACGGCAACTTTTTGACGGACATCCGACCGGCGATAACCATCGCCAGGCTGACCGCGGGATTTAGATGGGCGCAGGACAGGTGGCGGGTGGAATAAATGGCCAGGGCCACACCGATCCCCCATACCACCGCCACCTGAAACAGGCCGGTGTGCGCGGAAAAAAGAACGGTTACGGCCACCGCCCCACACCCGAAAAACACCAGCATAAATGTTCCGATCAACTCTCCGGCAAAGCCGTGCAAATATTCTTTTCCCATGCAGGTTACCCGCTTTTCTCAGCGATCATTTTTCTAATCACATCTTCCAGTTCTTCCACCATCGGAATGCGGTTAAAAATCAGCTTGCCGTCGATAAAAATGGACGGAACCGGGGCAAAACAAAGGTGTTTTTTTACGTTCTCCTCGCCGTGCAGCGCCACCGAGAGTTCATAAAAGCGCCTGGCGCCTTCTTTTTTAAAAATATATACAATATCCCAGCTGAGCTCTTTTTTAAAGGAGGGGGCCACAACCCTGACGGCCTCCGCCATATAGTAGCATGAGAGGTTGTGGTCCCCGGAATAAACAACTTCCAAATGCAATGTCATTCCACCTCGGAATCAGTCCTGGTATGCAGGCCCGCGCCGGCCTTCTCCAGGTTTTCCGCTATTTTATCAAAGTTAAATCCCACATCCCGCAGCGACTTGATCCGATCGCTCATCTCGCTGGAAGGAGCCCGCTTGGCCAGTTCGTCTATGAGCTCCTCATACTGAGGGATGATGCTTTCAAAGACCAGATCACCTTCGATGCAGATGGTGGGCAGTACCCTGCCGCTGAGCTCCAGGAACTTGCCAATGCCGGACTTGTTCTTAATGGACCATTCCTTGTATTCGATCATCTCCTGGACATCGGGCGGCATGGCTGCGATGGATTCCATCATGTAACCGCAGGCGGCGCACTGCACACTGTCCAGCGTCAGTACATCAATCTTGATTTTATCGCTCACATCTATCCCTCCTCTTTACCACGATTTGGGATACTTGGCATAATACTTCTCGTACCATTCCCTGGCTTCCAAAACCTGCTCCATGTGTTCCGCCGGAACGTCATAGGGCATGTCTCACCCGGGGGCAAAGACATAGCCCTGGGTGCCGCCGGCGGCCAGGCTTACAATGGCGTCCTCCCTGGGAGACAGGATGCCCAGGGACAGGGCCAGGGTAAGCTTCAGGTTGCCGCCAAAGCCCACCTTGTACTTCAGGGCCAGGTCCCGCACGAAATTCATATTCAGCTGTTCGTCAATGGCAAAGCCGTGGGTGCCGACCTGGCAGACAGACTCCATCACCTTGGTGGCGTCGCCGCAGATAAAGAAGGATGATGTTTTTCCCTTGCGGTGAATGGCGGCGATGGCGCTCTGGCAGTATGGGTGAACGAACTCTTTAAAGGTCTCGTTCTTAATCTGGGAAGCCACCGGGTCCACGATGGCCACAATATCACAGCCCATGTCACAGTACATTTCCGCCGATTTCTCCACCACATCGGCACAGAACCTCAAGACCTGGTGCGCCCTGTCCTTGTTTTTGACAACATCGGTAAATATCCTCACACCGGCCAGGTGGCTGCCCAGGGTGAGGGGTCCGATGGCAAGGCCCATCAGGGCGCAGTCAATTTCGTCCAGCTGGGGCCTGGCAATTTTTGCGGCCTCGAAAAGCACCGGGTAGCGCCCGTCGTTGGGTCCCGGCAACTTCAGATCAGCCTCGGCCATGGTCTTGTCGGCCAGGGGGTGTTCCCGTACCGAAGGGACGTTGTCCTTCCAGTATTTCAGTTCCAGTCCCAGGGACTCCGCCTCCACAGACAGGTCAAAAACAAGGGGAATCCCGTCGGCCTTGTACTTCTTGGCCGTCTCAACCACACCTTTGGCCAGCAGCTGCGGGTCTTTCAAAAAAGTGTCGGCCGGCTCGTTGATCACAAACGCGCTGTGTACGCCTGCATACGGAACCCAGGGGGGCCTTTCGGTTCTTTTGCCCCGTATGGCGTCAATCAACATTTGCTTTGCCACAATTCTACCTCCTTCTCTTTGTATATTTTTCCCCTGCTAACCACTTAATCAGCCTTTAAACCACCCCCAGTTTATGGAAATTACTGACCAGGAATTGTGTATATGTGAAATTATATTATACTGATACTAACATTTTGTATAAATATATTTAATATTATTATTATTCTGATAAATAATATATTAATTGACGGGGGATAAAAAATCAATATAAAATTCCGGTCAAACTATGAACGCTGCTTTATTTTCTCTATAGCAATAAACTGTACTGTTTAAAAAACCTGATGTAATTAATAATATATTGTATCTCGTTGGTACGCAAATCCCTCAGGGACCTCAGTACGGCCTGCACATTGGGGTCACCCAAAACATCAAGCATGTCCGGGCTGAAGGCGGCAAGAAGATTCTCAACATCTCTGTCCTCCATCAGCAGATAGGCCGGGGAGGTATTCAACACCCTGGCTATGGATTCCAAAGTTTCCAGGTGCGGGGTTGTCTGGCCGTTCTCTATCTGACTGATCAGCCCGGGACTGATCCCTGCCTTTTCCGCCAGGGCCATAATTGTAATGCCCCTGTCCACACGGACCTTCCTTAATCTGCCGCCCAGAATATTACTATTTTCGCTTCTGTCCAGGAAATACCTTATTGTCACATTCAGCCCCTCGGATAGCCTTTTGAGGCCATCTAAATCCGGAACTTCCTTGCCCTCTTCAAACTTTTGCAGAAGGCCGGCGGGAATATCACATATCTCCGACAGGTCTTCCAGGCTCAGGCCCCTGTCTTCCCGCATATGCCTCAGTTTTTTCCCTGTCAGCACATCCTCCTCCATACCTGTCAAAAAAATTAAAGGAATGCTTAATTGGTCCGCTATACTCTTCAGTATCTGGACAGACGGCTTGCGTAAATTTCTTTCAATGGCGCTGAGATAAGACGGGGAAATATCCAGTTTATGCGCCAGTTCCGTTAACGTTACCCCCCTTTCTTTTCTGAAATCCCTTATTATCTGCCCGATTTTCAAAGCCCGCCCTCCCGCTTAAAAAATATACATTTGATAAACCCGCCGGCGATAATCCGAACAACATTTTACTCAGGCCCTGTTGGCCAGACGGAAGGCGTTGACCACTCCGTGGCAAAGGCAGGCGGTGCTCAATAAAAATCCTTTTTCAGTCCCTGCCTGCCTTACTTTTTCCAGCGCCGACCACAGATCCACCGGCTTATAGCCGCCCACCCCCGGAGCCAGCTGGACACTTCTGAGGCCTATGGAAACAAAGCCCTCAACTCTCAGATCCTGAAGGTCCCTGTAAAGGAACCCCTGGCGCTTCTCACCGGTGACCGTGCAGACTGCCGGAGGCTCCGGGCAGTCGTCCGGGCAGAGAAAGTTGGCGTAACTGCTGTACAGCTTGTCTGCCTCGGCCCGGGTGGGGTTTGGCAGAATGCTTGCCGCCCGTTCGGGAACAAAGACCCTGATCACCTCAAAGTCCTGCCAAAGCTTCCTTTTCAGCCACTCAAAGGCCAGGTGGACGGGCACAGCCGGAACTATATAGGAGGGAATATCTTTCCCGGTTAAACAGCCGGCCAAAAAATCCACCCCGTCCCCTTGCACCGTCTTTACGGGCAGCCCGGAAAGCCGGCGCAGAGCCACATCACTGATGTCCACCACCAGGAGGGACGACCGGGTGTATCTGGCCGCCAGGCGTTTTGCGGCAATCCCGCCGAAACGGCCCGCGCCGATAATCCAAAAGCTTTTTACATCTGCAGGATTGACATCAATTAATCCTTCCATCTGCCTTTTCCATCCTTGCCCACCTGTTTATCGGGGTCATGAAAAAACGGGGAATTAATAATTGTTACCATTTATTATAATCATATTATATTTTATAATAAAATGAAAAAGGGGGGTAGTTATTGTGCCGGCGGGAAAAGTCATTGTCTTGACGGGTGAAGGCAAAGGGAAAACCACCTCGGCACTGGGTTTGTGCCTGGAGGAGTGGCTAAAGGGCAAGAAAATTAATATCATTCAGTTTATTAAGGGTGAAAAGTCGTATGGAGAGATGATGGCAAAGGATTACCTGGGAGAAACTTTTAAAATAAAACAGGCCGGGCTGGGTTTTGTGAGGAATTCAGATAAACATCCCCTTGAGCTGCACAGGCAGTATGCCGCCAGGGGCCTGGATGAAGCTTTAAAGGAAATAAAGTCCAATCTTTATGATATAATCGTACTGGATGAAATTAATTACGCCGTACATTTCGACCTGCTCACCGAAGAACAGGTTATCGACGTAATCAACCAGAAGCCGGAAAACCTTACCCTTATTTTGACAGGGAGGTACGCCCGCAGCTCGGTAATCGAAAAATCCGACGAAACTTTTGAATTTACGGCGGTGAAACACTATTCCGCCAGGGGCATTATGGCCAGGCAGGGAATCGAGTACTGATCCGGACGGGAGTGTAGCCTTTGAATCTCGGGCAGAAAATAAGGGATTTCAGAAAGGAACGGGGAATAACCTTAACGCAGCTGGCCAATGTACTGTCCATTTCTCCATCTTACCTCAGCGCCATTGAAAGAAACCTGCGCACACCTTCTATACAAATGCTGAAAAAAATCGGGGACAAATTAAATGTGCCGGTTACCTACCTGGTCGGATCCGAAGAAAATGTTCTCACCGGAAAAAAACTCAAATACATGCGGGAAAGCAGGAATTTAACCCGGGAAGAGTTGTCAGAAATATGCGATATTTCTGTGAGAATGCTGGAAAAAATAGAGGAGGGCCAGGAGAGTCCCGACCTGGACTGCTTAAAAAAATTGTCCCAGGGATTAAACGTGGAAATAAAGTTCTTTCTCGACCGCGGCGACTACAACAGTCTCGGCAGCAGGCTGACAAAAATACGCAGGAGCAAAGGTTACACAGTTTTCTCACTGGCCGAAGAAACAGGGCTGACAGCAGAAATGATCAGCCGGATAGAAAGCGGCCAGGTCACTCCCTACCTGGATACCATAGAAGACATCGCCAGGGTTCTGAACACCTCCCCGGCCTATCTGCTTATGGAGAGCAGGGACGTGGAGGACATGCTCTCCACACTGGGCAGTGACCTGCTTGGGGTTTTGGGAGATCCCGATGTACAGGCCGTTCTGAAATCATTAAGGGATTTTCAGCCGGGCGATCTGAAGCACATAATAGATTACATCCAGTTTTTCAAGCAGAACAGGCAATTAATTAACACAGCCTCAGGGGGTTAAGGATGTGGACAGAGTAACCGAACAGGAAAAATTGTTGCTGGATCAGATAAAACATGCAGTTATTTTTTTCGATGAGGATGAAATGAAAACGTCGGTAAGACAGTGGCTGGATTGTGGCCTTGATCCCGCCAATGGCATTTTCAACGGGCTGGTGCCCGGCATGGAAGAGGTCGGCAGGCTCTATGAAGATCAGGTTTACTTCATACCGGAACTGCTGATGTGCGCAGAAGTGCTCTACAAGGGACTGGAAATGTTAAAAACCAAAATAGAAAAGAAAGACCATTTTGTAAAGGGTAAAATTGTCATCGGGGTAGTTTACGGAGACATACATGATATTGGAAAGAATATCGTGAAAATGATGCTGGAAATCTCCGGCTTTGAAGTACATGACCTGGGAAGGGACGTTCCGCTGGAAACCTTTGCCGGCAAGCTGGCCGAGGTGCAGCCGGACATACTTTGCCTTTCAGCCATGATGACCACCACCATGTTTGAAATGAGAAGAATAATCAGGAATTTAAAAGAACACAACCCGGAATTAAAAGTAATGGTGGGAGGGGCTCCCTTTTCCGAAAACATCGCCCGGAGATGGGGAGCCGCCGGCTATGGCCGGGACGCCCATCACGCCTTAAAGGCAGCCGTAAACATAATGAACCAGATAAAAAAAGAGGTCGGAATCACAGAATAGAAAGACGCTGGCTTTGTTTAAACAGCCTGTACTCCGGTATACATGCAAGGAGTTCCTTTTTATTCCTGGGGACGGGCGCATTCCCCGGCAGCCAGCCCTTTTCCCTCAGTTCGTTGTATACCTCAATCAGCCATGGCCTCTCCAGGTTCGTGGCCCGCAAAAGTTCATCGTCAAGAAATATCCTTTCGGGCGTTCCCTTTCCGGCCACCGCCCCGCCCTTCACCACGAATATGTAGTCCGCCCAGGAATAGGCCAGGTCCACGTCGTGGGTGGACAGCAGCACCGTCTTACCATCCCGGTTGAGCCTGTCAAGAAGCTCCACTATCTGCCCCTTAAGCCTGGGGTCCAGATAGGCCGTAGGCTCGTCAAATATGATCACCTCGGGGTCCATGGCCAGGATATCGGCAATGGAAACCCTCTTTTTTTGGCCGTAGCTTAAGAAGTGGGTGGGCCTGTCCTTCAGATCGGTTATCCCGGTTTCCGCCATGGCCCGGTATACCCGCTGCAGCACCTGTTCCTTTGATAATCCCATGTTCATGGGTCCGAAGGAAATCTCCTGGGAAACACTGGCGGAAAAAAGCTGGGTGTCGGGGTCCTGGAACACAATGCCCACCTTCTTGCGCAGATCCATTAAGGAAGCGTGGTCGTAGCGGACATCCCTGCCGGCGAAGCGCACCTGTCCCCGGGCCGGCCGCAGTATGCCGTTGAAATGCAGGAACAGAGTGGTCTTGCCCGCTCCGTTTGGCCCGAGAATAACCACCTTCTTACCCTTTTCAATGGAGAGGGAGAGTTCTCCCAGCGCCCTGGTGCCATCGGGATATTTAAAATGCAGGTCCCTGGCCTCAAGAATAAATTCCGCCACAAAGTTACCTCCTAATCCCTAACCCTTAGCCCCTAATCCCCGATCAACCAGGCTCAGGGTCACCAGAAAGATTTCAATGACAACAATAAAAACTATATTCTTTCCAGAGATATCATACTGCTTATCCAGCACCCTGATCTCCCCGGTGTAGCACCTGGCCGACATGGTTGTATACAGCATCTGGGAGCGGTGGTAAGCCTTGATGAAAAGGTTGGCCGCCAGCTGGCCCAAAGAAAAATACGATGTCTTCAAAGTTGCATATCCCCACCGGGACGACTGGGATATGTAAATTTTATCGGCAGTTTCCAGCAGGACAAAAATGAACCGGTAAATAAGGGACATTAATTCAACAAACAGGGGAGGTACCCTTAGCTTTTTGAGCACCGTAAGAATCTCCACCATGGGGGTTGTTAAGGAAAGAAAGTAAAGGCACGATACTGCGCTTAGCGACTTTAAGAACAGGTCCCCGGCCGACCGGAGGCTTGGCGCCGTAACACCCAGTGCGTAGCCGCCCACCTTAAATCCCCACAAAAAGGAATAATCATCCCCTGCATAAGAAAACGCCACCGTCAATACTCCAATCACCAAAAAGGACATGGGGACGGACATAAGCTTTAAATAAAACAACGGCGGAATTCCGGCCCGGAAAACAACCAGCCCGGCCATCAGCAAAATAACCAGAAGAGAAGTTAATTCAGCGGAAAAAACCAGACAAATGATCATTGTCGTCAGGGCAAAACCGAACTTTTCCGCCGGGTGAACACGGTTTAACCGGTTGGAGTATGCATATTGGTCTATCTTCAGCAAATCATCAATTACCCCCCTGGTGAGGAGTAAGGGGCTGAAAACCGCTTTCCAGCCCTACCTTCCCCCACCCATCCGGTTGTGTACCGGGCCGTTTTTCTTGTTGAAGGACCGCCGGACTTCATTGCCGGCGTGTCTGCGCCTGTTCCTTTCTTCCCTTTATAAGACCCAGGAAATAACCGATGAACCCGGCGCCAATGGCCGCCTGCAGGGCAAAGAGCAGGCTTTCAATCTCACCGCTGGGCGGCTCCCAGATGGATCTGAACCAGGGTTGATAATCCGGGTGTATTTCAGTAATTACCTCTTCGGCTGCCCCGTCAGCGCCGCCAAATTCCGCGCCGGTTTGGATAACCATAGGGAAGGCGGCCAGTATAACAACAATAGCGATCAGGATGACATTTTTTGTGCGCACATCCATCAGCTTTTCACCTCCCCGGAAACCTCTCCTCCGGTAATAACCGCCAGTTCCCGCAGTTCCTGCCTGTTGTGCGCCGTCAGCAGGTTAAAGATAACCACCGTCAGAAGCCCCTCGCTAACCGCCAGGGGGATTTGGGTAACCGCAAATATGCCCATAAACTTCACAAAGGAGGCGGCCAAGCCGCCCACTTCAGCAGGAAATGCCAGGGCCAACTGCAACGAGGTGGTGGTGTAGGTTAACAGGTCACCCATGGCGGCAGCCAAAAAAATGCCTAAAGCCGGGGGGGCGCCTACCTTCTGACAGAGTTTATAAATTCCGTAGGCCGCCAGCGGGCCCACCACAGCCATGGAAAAGGTATTGGCGCCCAAGGTGGTCAGACCCCCGTGGGCCAGCAGAATAGCTTGGAAAATAAGCACTATACAGCCCAGCACACTCATTGCCGTAGGACCGAAAAGCACAGCTCCCAAACCTACGCCGGTGGGGTGAGAACAACTGCCGGTTACCGAAGGAATCTTCAAGGCAGACAGAACGAAGGCAAAGGCTCCGGCCAGTCCCAGCAGCATCTTCATTTCCGGGTGGGCCCGTACCGTCTTTTTAATTGAAAGAATACCTATAATGAGAAAAGGCAGTGTTGCAGCAGCCCAGATCAGACACCACTTAACGGGAAGAAATCCCTCCATGATGTGCATGGCGTATGCGTTAGGAGAATAATACATGAAAATGCAGAACAACACTAACACCGAGAAGACTTTCATCCGCTTCGACATCCTCGCATCCTCCTGGTATCAATTTTAAAGAAAGGCGCTTTTTTCAAAGAAAATCCGTGGAGCTTTATAAACTAGTCATAGGGATATCCGAAACAAAAAAAACAGCCCACTAAACCACCCCCTAAAAATAAAGTGGTTTTACAACAGGCCGGCTGAAAGTGGCTTTGGTTCATCATGAGCCCAAGTTGCCCCGCTTTGAGCCCATTCACCAGCTGATAACCCCAAAATACGCGCCGAATTCCGTTTAAGCCCTATCCCTCGGGATAAGGCACCCATAGCTAAAAGTTAAAAATTAAAGCCCCCTGCACCCATACGCAAGGGGCTTAAACCGGCTTCTTTCCTGAAAAGCCGCCGCTCAACCTCCCCATCCGTCGTGGGTGAACCCATCAAGCTCAGGACAAGCAGGTTTCCTGGCTCAAGATCATCATCTCTCCTGCGCCTTCCCGGGCCGTTGCAGCCAGTGGCATGAAGCAGGCAGACTCCCTTTTACAGTGGCGGGACCGCGCCGGACTTTAACCGGCTTCCCTTTTCAATTCCACCCGTTTCGCCGCAGGGGTGGAATCACTTGTCCTGTATTTATGAATTTAACATATTTTATCATCCCGCCCACAAGCAGTCAAATACTTTTAGAGCTATAAGCATTCAGCAATCAGCATTTAAAAAATCCCTGCCGGTACAGGCAGGGATTTTACTAGTGCTGGTTGCGGTTCCCGTTATGGATTTCAAAGCTCCAGTTTATACCATTATTGTTATCCCAGTTGTAGGCGCTGTCCCGGAAACAGAAATTGAATCGATCTTCATCCGGCATTTCCAGTGTTTTAACCCATCCCCACCCGGTTCTGGACATCTTCAGATCGGCAACGTTTCTCCATTCCCCGGCGTCTCCATACCCAACGCGCATAAAAACCTGATCGGCTCCGCTCTTTGCCAGGAGTCCGTAATAAAGCACGGTAATCTCCTCCCCCATTGTTATCGGGGTAGGGTCCACCACCACCCCCTGGGGATAGTCGGCTTCGTACATGGCCCGCAGCCTTGCCTGGTGCTCACCGAAATTTGACGGATGAGCCAAATCTTCCACCTCCCTGTGGTTTTTAATTAGAGTTCGGGTTCAAGGATTATTATTGTTACCCGGACCGTTTTTTATACCGGGTCTTTAACATTATTTACCAAAAAACAAACGGCGCTTTAAAGCGTTAAAGTAAACCTTTGGTTTGAATACAAACCCCATAATAGCTTTATGGCGCATTGGAGAAGACATCGCACTCGCGAACCCGGACCTGCGACTGAACAGTCTCCGGTAATATCGCTCGATTGATGCCTTCTCCCTTTCGATAGCAACCTCTAAAGTATTGTATGTCCAAAAGAAGGAGCCGGGCTTTAGGAAAGGCTGTAAGCATTCTGGATTCTGGATTCTGGATTCTGAATTCTGGATTCCCGCCGCTGGAACAGCGGCGCCGCCCGCAAGGGCGGCTTTTTTATTGCTTTTATTAAAGCCCGGCGATGATGGCGTCGGCCATCTGGCTGGTGGATGCGCTGCCGCCCAGGTCGTAGGTTACGTTCTTCCCTTCCTCCAGGACGGATATTACCGCCCTTGTGACCCGGCCGGCGGCCTCATTTTCGCCAATGTGCTGAAGCATCATCGTCCCGGACAGTATTATGGCCAGGGGGTTTACCCTGTTCATCCCGGCGTGCTTGGGGGCGCTTCCGTGGACAGGCTCGAACACGGCCGCATCCTCCCCGATGTTGGCCCCGGGGGCCACGCCCAGACCGCCCACCAGGCCGGCGCACAGGTCGCTCACTATATCTCCGTACAGGTTGGGCAGCACCAGCACGTCGTAATTTTCCGGGGACTGCACCAGCTTCATGCACATGGCGTCTATAATCATGTCCTCAAATTCCACATTGGGATATTCCCGGGCCACGTTGCGGGCGCATTCCAGGAAAAGCCCGTCGGACAGCTTCAAAATGTTGGCCTTGTGCACAGCGGTCACTTTTCTGCGTCCCTGCTTTACCGCCAGGTCGAAGGCAAAGCGGACTATCCTCTCCGACGCCTCCCTGGTGATGATCTTGATGCTTTCGGCGGCGTCCCGCCCCACCCGGTGTTCAATGCCCGCATAAAGATCCTCGGTGTTCTCCCGCACCACTATCAGGTCGACATTTTCATGCCTGGTTTTTATTCCCGGCAGGCTCCGCGCCGGCCGGACGTTGGCAAAAAGGTTCAGCTCATTCCTTAGAGTTACATTGACGCTCCTGAACCCCTTTCCCACCGGGGTGGTCAGCGGCCCCTTCAGGGCTACCCGGTTGCGCCTGACTGATTCCAGCACATACTCCGGCAGCGGGGTGCCGTACTGGGCAATGACGGCCTCACCGGCCTCCACCACCTCCCACCGGATATCCACCCCGGTGGCGTCGAACACGCGCCTGGCCGCCTCGCTTATCTCCGGGCCTATGCCGTCCCCGGGTATCAGGGTTATGTTGTAAGCCAATTCCCACACCTCTCCACTTAGCGGTTAGCTTTTAGTTAAGATAACTCTTTACTTTAGGCTGACTGCTTTACTCGAGATTGAATCCGCCGAACTTCCTGAAATGAGGGGCCAGTCCACCGTCGTTAAGTATTTTAATCATGACCCCCGGCAGCGGTTTGACCGGTATCCGGGTACCCCTGGTAATGTTTCTGATTACTCCGCCGGCAAGGTCCACCTCCAGTTCATCCCCGCTTTCGATCAGGTCGGTGTCGCACTCCACCACCGGCAGGCCTGTGTTGATGCTGTTGCGGTAGAATATACGGGCAAAGGACTTGGCCAGAACGGCGCTGACGTTGGCGTACTTGATGGCCAGTGGGGCCTGTTCCCGGGAGGAACCGCAGCCGAAGTTGCTTCCGGCCACAATAAAGTCACCATCCGAAACTTTCCGGTAAAAGTCAGGGTCAAGGTCTTCCATCACATGCTTGGCCAGTTCTTTCATGTCAAGGGTCTTGAATTTGTACTTGCCTGAAATTATGTAGTCGGTGTTCACGTCGTTGCCGAACTTATGGGCTTTACCGCGGAACTTCATGTATTCCATTCACCTACTTCAAAAATTCTCTCGGGTCGGATATCATACCAGTCAGGGCGGAAACCGCCACTGTGGCCGGGGAAGCAAGGTAAATAAAGGCGTTGCTGTTGGCCATGCGTCCCTTGAAATTCCTGTTGGCCGTGGAAATAACATTCTCCCCGTCCGAGGGAACACCGTTGTGAGTGCCCACGCACGGACCGCAGCCGGGGGTCACAACCGCCGCTCCGGCTTCCACCAGGTCCTGTATTACTCCCTCCCGCATGGCCTCGAGGTAAATTTTCTTTGAGGCCGGCGCCACGATAAACCTGACGTCTTTGTTTATTTTTTTGCCCCGCAGTATGCCGGCCGCTATGCGCAGGTCCTCCAGCCTGCCGTTGGTGCATGTGCCGAGAACCGCCTGCTGGATGGGTGTGCCCACTACCTCGTCAACGGGGCAGACGTTGTCCACCCGGTGGGGCCTGGCCACCTGGGGAGGAAGGCCGGAAACATCGTATTCCATCACCTTTGCATAAACGGCGTCCTTATCCGCGCCGGCCGCATTAAACTTCCTGTCTGTATACTGCGCCAGCCACCGGAATGTTTTTTCGTCAGCCTCCATAAGCCCGGCCTTGGCGCCCATCTCCACGGCCATATTGGCCATGGTAAACCTGCCGTCCATGGACAGGGCGGTCACCGCTTCCCCGGTATACTCCGCGGACATGTATGTGGCCCCGTCCGCAGTGACATCACCAATCAGGTAAAGGATCAGGTCCTTGGCGTAAACCCCCGGTGGCAGCACGCCATGCAGCACAAATTTTACCGTCTGGGGCACCTTGAACCACATGCGGCCGGAAATGATCCCTCCGGCCAGGTCGGTGGAACCCACCCCGGTAGAAAAGGCATTCAGCGCGCCATATGTACAGGTGTGCGAATCCGCTCCGATAACCAGGGACCCGGGGCCCACCAGGCCGCTTTCCGGCATCAGCTGGTGGCACACCCCTTCGCCTATGTCATATATACGAAACCCCTTTTCCCTGGCGAATTCCCTCATCAGCTTGTGCAGTCCGGAGACTCCCTCATTGGGGCTGGGGGCGCTGTGATCTATTACAAACACCACCCTTTCCCGGTCAAACACTTCCTTTCCGCCCATATCCTCAAAGGCCCTGATGGCCAGGGGGGAGGTCCCGTCCTGCCCCATCACCAGATCCACCCGGGCCACCACTATATCATTGGCGTATACCTCCTGTCCGCTGTGAGATGAAATGATCTTTTCGATGATGGTCTGCCCCAACAATTATCCCTCTTTCCCTTTGAGGCCGCCGAAAAAGTCCGCCGCCCGGCGCTTTTTGGACGGCCTGTTGATCTTTATTTAAATTATTTTAGATGCCCGAAATAATCCTCATAGAGGTATACCAGTTCCTTGTCGAAAAGGGGCCGCTTTAAGGCTACGCAGTATGACCTCACCTTCGAGAGGAGCTCCTGGGCCTTGTGCTCACTCAGGTGAATGCCGTACTCGGCAAACTTGGCCTTCAGGGAGGCCGTACCGGAGTGTTTGCCGATCATAATCTGGCGCTCCAGCCCCACTTCTTCGGGGGTAAAGGCCTCATAGGTCTTCGGGTGCTTGAGGGCGCCGTCGGCGTGGATGCCCGACTCGTGGGCAAACATATTGGAGCCCACAATGGCCTTCCAGGCGGGCAGTTCCCTGCCCGAGGCCCTGGAGACATACTCCGCCACCTCGCGGAACATCTCGGTCTTGAAGCCGAGGTCTATATCATAAATGTGCTTTAGCGCCATGACCACCTCTTCCATGGCCGCATTGCCGGCCCTCTCGCCCAGGCCGATGACAGTCACCCCGATGTAGTTGGCGCCGGCCTTTACACCAGCCAGGGCGTTTGCCGTGGCCATACCGAAGTCGTTGTGGGTGTGCATCTCAATATCTATATCTACTTCTTTGCGGATTTTTTCTATATGGTCGATTATTCCGAAGGGGTCCATTATACCCACGGTGTCGCAGTAGCGAAGCCTGTCTGCCCCGGCCTGCTTGGCCGCCTTGGCGAACTGAATCAGGAAGTCCGGGTCGCTGCGGGAAGCGTCCTCGGCATTGACGGATATGTAAAGGCCCTCTTTTTTAGAAAATTCCACGGCCTTTACCATGTTTTCCAGCACCCATTCCCTGGACTGCTGCAGTTTGTATTTGATGTGAATATCCGAGGTGGAAATGGAAATAGCCACCGCGTCCACACCGCACTCTATGGACGCCTCAATGTCCTTTATCACCGGGCGGTTCCAGCCCATTATGCTGGCCGACAGCCCGGCTTTGCAGATTGCCTTGATGGCTTCCTTCTCGTCCCCGCCCATGGTAGGTATCCCGGCCTCAATCTGGTGAACCCCCAACTCGTCAAGAAATTTAGCGATTCTAACCTTTTCCCGGTTTGCAAAGACCACGCCGGCCGTTTGTTCACCGTCTCTCAAAGTAGTATCCACGATTTTAATTTGATTTCCTTCCATGTTCCCGGTTCACCCTTTCTATATACAATTGAGTTGCGGCAAATAAAATAAGAAACGGCTTACAAAGGAGCCGTATAATACCTTTAATAATCATATCAAAAAATTAACTGGCTGAAAAGGGAAATCGCCCGGTCCGCCAATAAGAATACTGTATTCAACCCGTTTTACTTCATCTTTTCCCTGAGCAGTTTGTTCACCATCTCCGGATTGGCCTTGCCCCTGGTCACCTTCATCACCTGGCCCACCAGGAATCCCAGGGCTTTTTCCTTGCCGGACCGGAAGTCCTCAACCACCTTGGGATTGTCAGCCAGCACCTGGTCAACCACGGCGGCTATGGCGCCTTCGTCGGAAATCTGGACGAGGCCCTTTTCTTTTACAACCTGTTCAGGGTCCTTGCCTGTTGCAAACATTTCCTCGAAAACCATTTTGGCTATCTTGCCGCTGATGGTCCCGCCGTCCATCAGCTTCAGCATTCCGGCCAGCTGGGCGGGCCTGATGCGGCACTGGGTTATTTCCATGTTGTTGGCGTTTAAAAGCCTTGACAGTTCCCCCATCACCCAGTTGCTGGCCGCCTTGGCGTTGGGATAACCGGCCACGCACTCTTCAAAATAGTCGGCCAGCTCCTTGGTGGCGGTGATAACCGACGCGTCGTATTCGGGAATGCCGTAATCCCTTACATACCTGGCCTTTCTCTGGTCGGGGAGTTCCGGCAGCCCGGATCTTATTTCCTCCACCCACCGGCGGTCGATAACCATGGGCACAAGGTCCGGGTCGGGGAAATACCTGTAGTCATGGGCCTGCTCCTTGCTGCGCATGGACAGGGTGACGCCCCTGGCCTCGTCCCAGGTGCGGGTCTCCTGGACGATGCGCCCGCCCTCTTCCAGCACCTCGATCTGCCTCTCCACTTCGTAGCGGAGAGCCCTTTCCAGGGCCTTGAAAGAGTTCATGTTTTTAATTTCGGTCTTGGTGCCGAATTTGTCGCTGCCCGCCGGCCTCACCGAAACATTGGCGTCGCAGCGCAGGGATCCCTCCTCCATCCTGCAGTCGGAAACCCCGGTATACTGGACGATGGCCTTCAGCTTCTCCAGATAGGCCCTGGCCTCCTCCGGCGACCTTATGTCAGGCTCGGAAACAATCTCTATCAGCGGAACCCCGGTGCGGTTGTAGTCCACCAGGGAATAAGGAGTGGTGGATATGGTCCCCTGGTGCACCAGCTTGCCGGCGTCCTCTTCCATGTGCACCCTGGTGATGCCTATCCGCTTTGCCTCACCGTTCAGTTCTATGTTGAGGTGCCCGTGCTCGGCCAGGGGCAGGTCGTACTGAGAAATCTGGTAGTTCTTGGGCAGGTCCGGGTAATAGTAATTTTTGCGGTCAAACTTGGAGAATTCGGCAATCTTGCAGTTCAGGGCCAGCCCCACCCGGATGGCGTATTCCAGCACCTCCCTGTTCAGCACCGGCAGTACGCCGGGAAGCCCCAGGCAGACGGGACAGACGTGGGTGTTGGGGTCCCCTCCGAAAGCCGTGCTGGAAGGGCAGAATATTTTGGTGTTGGTCTTCAGCTCAACGTGCACTTCCAAACCGATTACGGTTTCATACCGGGCCAATTGCAGTAACCTCCCATATTCTTCTTAATCCGACTTCCCGCTTCTCACCTCTCACTTCCATAATTACAGGGCGGGGAACCTGGTGTGGTGGCCGGTGCTTCTTTCAAAGGCGTGAGCCGCTTGCAGGATGGCGCCCTCGGCGAAGGGGCGGCCCATTATCTGCATCCCCACCGGAAGCCCCTCGGAAAACCCCGCCGGCACGGATATCGCCGGTATCCCGGCCAGGTTTATGGAAATGGTGGTAATGTCGGAAAGATACATCTGGAGCGGGTCGTCTACCTTCTCTCCCTTCCGGAAGGCCGTACTGGGAGAAGTGGGGCTGACCAGCACATCGAATTTTTCAAAGGCCCGGTCGAAATCCTGCTTGATCAGGGTGCGCACCTTCAGGGCCTTGAGGTAGTATGCGTCGTAATAGCCGGCGGAAAGGGCGTAGGTGCCCAGCATGATTCGCCTCTTGACCTCGTTACCGAAACCCCGGCTGCGGGTCCTCATGAACATGTCCACCACGTCTTCGGGGTCTTCAACCCGGTATCCGTACCGGACACCGTCATAGCGGGCAAGATTGGAGCTGGCCTCCGCCGGGGCAATCAGGTAGTACGCCGGAACCGCGTACTTGCTGTGGGGCAGGCTTGTTTCCTCAACTTCGGCCCCCATGCCGGCAAATACCTTCAGAGCCTCATCTATTACCGCACGCACCCCGGGGTCAATCCCCCCGCCCATGTACTCCCCGGGTACGCCTATCCTGAGTCCCCTGATGTCCTTGTTTAAAAAGGCTGTGTAGTCCACCTTGTCAACCGGCGCCGAGGTGGAGTCCATGGGGTCGTGGCCGGTTATGACGTTCAGCATCAGGGCGCAGTCGGTGACATCCCTGGCCAGGGGGCCGATCTGGTCCAGGGATGAGGCAAAAGCCACCAGCCCGTACCTGGAAACCGCCCCGTAGGTGGGCTTCATTCCCACCACGCCGCACAGGGCCGCCGGCTGCCTGATGGACCCCCCGGTATCCGATCCCAGGGCCACCACAGCCTCTCCCGCCGTCACCGCCACCGCCGATCCCCCGCTGGACCCGCCCGGTACACGCCCGGTTTGCCACGGGTTGGAAGTGGGAAAAAACCCTGAATTCTCGGTGGAAGAACCCATGGCAAACTCGTCCATGTTGGTTTTCCCCACCAAAACCATGCCCTCGGCCAGTATCTTCCCCACCACCGTGGCGCTGTACGGCGGAACAAAATTGTAGAGAATCTTTGAGGCGCAGGTGGTGCGTATACCTTCGGTGCACATGTTATCCTTGACCGCCGCCGGAATGCCTGCCAGGGGCGGTATCTCCTCACCGGAGGCGATTCTTTTATCAACAGCCCTGGCCTGTCTCAGGGCAAGGTCCCCGGTGATGGTTATAAACGCCCTGAGCTTGTCCTCCAACTTTTCTATCCTGGCCAGGGTGGCCCGGCACAGTTCCTCTGCGCTTATCTCCCTGGCGGCCAGCCTGCGGTGCAGCTCATGGGCAGGCATATGCAATATATCCAAGCCGATCCCTCCTGAAAATCTGGAATCCAGAATTCAGATTATTCTTTCTTACACTATTCGAGGGACTTTAAAGAAATTGCCGTCTCTGTCGGGAGCGTTCTGCAGTGTCTTTTCCAGAGGCAGGTGTTCTCCAACCTCATCCTCCCTGAAGACATTCCTGAGCGGCAGGACATGGGCAGTGGGAGGAACATTGCCGGTGTCCAGTTCGTCCAGCATTTTTGCATATTCCAGAATAGCGCTGAGCTGGCCGGCGTACATCTTCTTTTCCTCGTCTGAAAGGGCCAGCCTGCCCAGCAGGGCCACATGTTCCACTTCAGCGATAGTGAGCATTTCAAACACCTTCCTTAAAATCATCTCAGGCAGAGATTAGTGGGGAGATAAGAAAACCTGCACAATATTGTATATTATAGCAAAGGGGTACCCCCCGCGCAAGACGGGCCGGGAGGAAGGCCGCCCCTATTCCTGTTCCGCCAGCCTGATGAAGCCTTCTTCGTCCATAATCTGTATTCCCAGCTGGAGGGCCTTGTCGTACTTGCTGCCGGGGTCCTCCCCAGCCACCACCAGGTGGGTTTTCTTGCTGACACTGGAGGACACCCTTCCGCCGAGGCGCTCCACCAGTTCCTGGGCTTCCTGCCTGGTATAGCGGCCGAGCGCCCCGGTGAGAACCACCGTCTTGCCCTCCAGGGGGCGCGGCCCCTGGCGGACCTCTTCCCTTTCCACCTTCATGTTCAGGCCCTGCCGGGCCAGCCTGTGCACCAGTTCCCTGTTGCCGGGGTCCGCAAAAAACTCGGTGATGCTCTCGGCTATCCGGGGCCCTATTTCCGGGATGGCCATAAAGTCCTCGGGGCGGGCGCTCATTATATTTTCCATGGACCCGAACCTGTCGGCCAGTATTTTTGCCGCCCTTTCACCCACGTGCCGGATCCCCAGGGCGTATACGACCCGGTACAGGTGGTTTTGTTTACTCTTTTCCAGGGCATCGAGCAGGTTTTGGGCAGACTTTTCTCCCATGCGTTCCAGCGGTACCAGGTCTTCCTTTTTTAGTCCGTACAGGTCCGCAGCATCCTTCACCAGTCCGGCGGACATCAGCTGGCCGATCACCGCCGGGCCGAGCCCGGCTATATCCATGGCGCCCCTGGAAACAAAATGGATCAGCCCCTCCCGGGACCTGGCCGGGCAGTCCGGGTTCACGCACCTCACCGCCGCCTCACCCTGGGCCCTGACCGCCGGCGAACGGCATTCGGGGCATTCAGAGGGCATGCTGAACGGTTCTTCGTTGCCCCTGCGCTCCTCCTTGATCACTTCCAGGACCTCGGGGATTACATCCCCGGCCTTGTGCACCAGGACCGTGTCGCCAACCCTGATGTCCCTCTCCCTGATAATGTCCTCGTTGTGGAGGGTTGCCCTGGTCACCGTGGTTCCCGCCAGCCTGACCGGCTTTAATACGGCGGTGGGGGTCAGGACGCCGGTCCTCCCCACCCGCAGGATAATGTCCCGAACCACGGTCCTGGCCTGCTCGGGCGGGTACTTGAAGGCTATGGCCCAGCGGGGGCTCTTCATGGTAGCCCCCAGCTGATTCTGCTGGGCCAGGCCGTTTACCTTCACCACCACCCCGTCGGTGGCGTAGGGGAGGTCAAAACGGCTGTTCTGCCACTCCCTGCAGTATTCTATTACCCCCTCGATATCTTTGAACACGCGGTAGTGGGGGTTGATGCGGAAACCCTGGCTTTTCAGGTATTCCAGCACGGCCTGGTGGGTTTGCAGGGATACCCCCTCCACCGCCCCCACGGCGTACATGAAAATGCTCAGCTGCCGGGAAGCTGTGACCGCCGGATCCAGCTGGCGCAGCGAGCCGGCGGCGGCATTGCGCGGGTTGGCAAAAAGGGGTTCTCCGCTCTCCTCCCGGGATTCATTCAGCCGGGCAAAGGCGTCCTTGGACATGTACGCCTCCCCGCGAACCTCCAGGAGTTTTGCAGGCTCCTTGAGCCGGAGCGGGACGGCCCGGACTGTTTTCATGTTGGGGGTGATGTCCTCTCCGTTGTCCCCGTCTCCCCTGGTGGCCGCCCTTACCAGGACTCCATCCTCATATAAAAGCGACACGGCCAGGCCGTCTATTTTCAGCTCGGCAACGTACTCCACCCCGGCGCCCTGAACTCCCTGGCGCACCCTGCGGTCAAAATCCCTCAGTTCGCCTTCGTCAAAGGCATTGCCCAGGCTGAGCATCGGTACAAGGTGGGGGACCGTCACAAAACCCTCCCGGGGAGCGCCCCCCACCCTCATGGTGGGTGAATCCGGGGTAACCAGTTCCGGGTACTGCTCTTCCAGCGAGGCCAGTTCCCTCATCAGGTTGTCAAACCTGGCGTCCGATATGGTGGGACTGTCCAGTACGTAATAGTTGTAATTGTGCTTTTCGATCTCCCTGCGCAGTTCCTCAACCCGGTTTTTCACCGCTTCCGGCGCCGGCATGGCTACAAACCTCCCCTGCATGAATAAATGTTCTTATGTTAAGGAAACCGCTGCCCACCTGATCAAGTGGGCTGCCGGGATAAATATGGCCTGGGCCAGCAGGGTGCCCGCCAGCCTGGTGCCGGCCAGGTAATGGGCCATGCGCCTGACATCGGACTCCGCCCGGCTGCCCTGCAGGGCCTGGTCGGTAATCCTGGCAGCGGTGGGATCAACCACCGTGGCGAAAAGCACCTGGGCCACCCCGTTCACTATTGAGGCCAGCATTGTGGCCGAGGCCCGGTAACCCGGGTAGAGGGCTCCGGCGTAAAGGGCCGAGAGCACTCCGGTGGTAAAGATGCCGGTCACCAAAACATTCATGGCCAGGAACAGCCAGGGCAGGCCCCGGAACGCAGGCATTCCGGAGCCGTTACGGGCGGGCCGGGCGGCGAGGCACCGGCCGGCTGCATATCCGGCCATCCGGCGCGGCGAGAATATGGCCATATAAATCATGCCGGGCACCGATCCCACCTTTTCAAACACCATTATGGCCCGGACAAACAACTCCACGAACAGGGGGATCAACAGCCAGCCAAGAACGGTGCCCACGGTGGCCGCCAGTATTACCAGCCTGATATCCCCGGCCAGCGCCCCGATTTGATCCATGTACTGGGAGGGAAACTGCATCTGCCTTTCCATGCTGTCCGTTACGCCGGCCAGCCCCCCCTTTTTTATAGCCCCCTCAACGATGGTGGCCAGCAGCGGCCCCTGGATCATGTTGGCTGTACTGGACAGCAGGAAAATAACGTTGAATAAGGATATGGCGGTGGCCAGCCGGGCCGTCCGCACGCCGGAAACCCTGACCGAATAGATAAGGGTGTTGATCAGGTGAATCAGTACGGTCAGCACAGCCACCGCCAGTAAGCGATCCATTTATTGGTTTCACTCCGTGAAAGCTGTCAGCAGTCAGCGATCAGCCATCAGTATTAAGGCCGGGGATTGGGCAAGGGCATTAATCCACCTTTTCCAGGGGTGCGAATTTCACCAGCAGTGTCTTGGTACCCAGGCCGGGGAAGTCTATCTTGACCTCCGCCGACTCGCCCTGCCCCCGCACATCCTGGACCGTACCCAACCCCCACTTGCCGTGCCTGACGCTGTCCCCCACAGCAAAGGCCGGAAACTCCCTTTTTTCCTGCCGTCCCCAGAGCTGCGCCCCGGTGGTAACTCCAGGCAGCTTTCCGAAACGCCGGAACCCCGGTTCAGCTCCCGCCTGCGCCGGTCCGGGGCCATGTTCACCAATATCGGCGGGGTCCACGGTGGTGGTCAGCCCGGCGGGTATTTCCTCCAGGAAGCGCGAGGGTTCGTTAAACCTGGTGGCGCCGTAAATGGTCCGCTGCCAGCACCTGGTAAGGTAAAGTATTTCCTTGGCCCTGGTAATGCCCACATAGGCCAGCCTTCGTTCTTCATACATTTCTTGCGGCTGGTCCAGGGCCCTGGCGTGGGGGAATATGCCCTCCTCCATACCAATCAGGAAGACCACCGGAAATTCCAGTCCCTTGGCGCTGTGCAGGGTAATCAGGGCGGCCTGGTCGGACTGCTGGTCAAAATTGTCCACGTCGGCCACCAGGGCAAGCCCGGTAAGAAATTCTGTCAGGGTGGGCTCTTCGGCGGTGCGGTCAAATTCACCGGCCACCGTAAGAAACTCCCTGAGGTTTTCCTGCCTGGTCTGGGACTCCACTGTTCTTTCGGCCTCCAGGGCCGCCCAGTAGCCGGTCCGGTCCAGTATTTCCATGACCAGGTCGGTTACCGTGGTTTTTCCGGCCCGCCCGGCGGCGGACTGCAAGACCTCACCCAGTTGCTGGCAGGCCTTCTTCACCTTGCCTGAAAGTCCGGCGATCCCGGACGCCTTAACCAGGGCCTCGACTAAAGTGACCCCCTGCTCCCGTGCAAAATCAATTATTTTCTGCAGTGAGGCCTCCCCCACACCCCTTTTGGGGACGTTAATTATCCTGGCCAGGCTGACGGCGTCCAGGGGATTGTCCACGATCCTCAGATAAGCCATGAGGTCCCTGATTTCCTTGCGGTCATAAAACCTCAGCCCACCCACAACCCGGTAGGGTATGCCCCTGCGGACCAAAACTTCCTCAACGGCCCTGGACATGGCATGGGTCCTGTAGAAAACCGCCATATCCCCGTACCTTATATTTTTACTGCTGTGCAGCTTTTCAATCCTGTCGGCCACAAATTCGGCCTCGGAGCGCTCCGTGCCGCCGGTATACAATATCACCGGAACGCCGGCGGCGGAGGCGGTCCACAGTTTCTTATCCTTCCGGTCGGGGTTGTTTTTTATAACCTGGTTGGCAGCCTCCAGAATGGTCTGGGTAGACCGGTAGTTCCGGTCCAGCACAATTACCTCCGCCTCCGGGTAATCTTTCTCGAAATCCAGAATATTGTTTATATCGGCTCCCCGCCAGCTGTAAATCCCCTGGTCCGGATCGCCCACCACGCAGAGGTTTCTATGCTCGGCCGCCAGCATGTTCACCAGCACGTATTGGGCATGGTTGGTATCCTGGTACTCATCAACCAGTATATACTGAAATTTATTCTGGTAAAACTTCAGCACGTGGGGATTCTGCCTGAACAGCCTGACGGTAACCAGCAATATATCATCAAAATCCAGGGCGTTGTTGCCGACCAGCTTTTCCTGGTAAAGACCGTATACCCTGGACACCACCCTGCTGTAGTAGTCGTCTGCCTGGTCCGCAAACTCCCCGGGGGAAAGCAGGCGGTTCTTGGCCTGGGAGATAGAGGCAGCCATAGCCCTGGGCGGAAATCTTTTTTCGTCAATGTCCAGTTCCTTTAGACAGTCCTTGATTACCGTCTGCTGATCCCCCTCGTCGTAGACGGTAAAGCCCTGGCTGTAGCCCGCAAAGGACGCCTGCCTTCTCAGTATGCGCATGCAGGCGGCGTGAAAGGTACACACCCACAGATCTTTCACACTCTCGGGAATCATCGCCGCCACCCTGTCTTTCATTTCCTGGGCCGCCTTGTTGGTAAAGGTAATGGCCAGTATCTGATAGGGCGGCACCCCCTTATTCCTGATCAGGTGGGCCACCCTTGTGGTCAGCACACGGGTTTTGCCGCTTCCGGCGCCGGCCAGCACCAGCAGCGGCCCGTCGCAGATTTCCACCGCCCGCCTTTGGGAATCGTTCAGTCCGCTTAATATGTCCATGACAACCTCCGTCAATACTTTAGGCATGCTAAATTCACATCGGGGACGGTTCTGGATGTGAATTTATGACGACCTCCGTCAATACTTTAGGCATGCTACAACCGGTCCATTGGTGATTATACCACAACGGCCTGGTAAATTCATCCGTAAAGTGTGCCGGCAAAAAAACAGGGCAGGAACTGATTCCAACCCTTATGTTCAATGTATTTTGTTTTACTATCTTTGTTCTCTGTGCACTCTGCGGGTAAATTACTTTTTCTGCTTGCCGTAAACCTTTTCCGGGCTGAAATGCCTTTCCCCCACGGTTTTTACAGCACCGCCGGGGCCGATCAGGTTGTGAAAACAGCTGAAATAACCCTCGTGGCAGGCCGCTCCCCGCTGAATCACCTTTACCAGAAGAGTATCCCGGTCACAGTCGAAGTATACTTCCGTCACCTGCTGGGTGTTTCCCGATGTCTCCCCCTTGTGCCAGAGTTTTTGCCGGCTCCTGCTCCAAAACCAGGTCTCCCCGCTCTTTATGGTTTTTTCCACGGCCTCCCGGTTCATATAAGCCATCATCAACACCGCGCCGGAGTGGTTATCCTGTACTATGGCCGGGATAAGCCCCCGGCCGTCAAATTTCAATTTATCCACGTCAAAAGGCAAATTACCTGTACCTCCAAATCAAAATTCCTAATCCCC
Organism: Bacillota bacterium; assembly: GCA_049323615.1. Classification (GTDB taxonomy): domain Bacteria; phylum Bacillota; class Desulfotomaculia; order Desulfotomaculales; family Desulfocucumaceae; genus JBMOPD01. Next base: position 205,732 of record JBMOPD010000035.1, read on the forward strand.
AATCCCTGACCCAAATTCCCGGCTTACATTCTAACGGCCACTCCCCTGTCCCTCAGGTATTCCTTCACCGCCCCGATACTGTATTGGCCGAAATGAAAAATGGACGCCGCCAGGGCCGCATCGGCCTCGCCTTCGGTTAAGCCGCAAAGAATATGGTCAAGGGTGCCCACGCCTCCCGAAGCGATAACCGGAATCCTTATCGCCCTTGACACGCTGCGGGTAAGTTCCAGGTCGTATCCGTCCTTGGTGCCGTCCCGGTCCATACTGGTGAGGAGGATTTCACCGGCCCCCAGGGATTCAACCCGGCGCGCCCACTCCAGCGCGTCAATCCCGGCGGAAGTCCTGCCCCCGTGGATATATACCTCCCACCTGCCCGGACCGGACCGTCTGGCGTCAATGGCCACCACTATACACTGGCTGCCGAAGCGGGCCGAGGCCCGGGCCACCAGGTCCGGGTCCTTGACGGCGGCCGTATTGATGGAAACCTTGTCCGCCCCGGCGGAAAGCATAGCCCTTATATCTTCAAGGGTGCTGATTCCGCCCCCCACCGTAAAGGGAATAAAGACCTCCCCGGCGGTCCGGTAAACCATGTCCAAAACGGTTTTCCGGCCTTCGGCCGAGGCGGTTATATCGAGAAAGACAAGCTCGTCCGCCCCCTCACGGTCATAAAAGGCGGCCAGTTCCACCGGGTCGCCGGCATCCCGCAAGTTTATAAAATTAGTGCCCTTTACCACACGGCCCCCGGTAACATCAAGACAAGGGATAATCCTCTTGGTCAGCACGCGTTTTCCTCCAGTTCCACATCAGCCAGTGAAAGGGCGTCTTCGAGACTGACCATCCCGGCGTACAGGGACTTGCCCATGATAACCCCCTCAACGCCGATGTGCTCCAGCTTTTTTATGGACCGGAGGTCTTCCAGGGTGCTGATCCCGCCCGAGGCGATCACTTTCAGGCCGGTATTCCTGGCCATCTCCCGGACGGCGGCCACGTTTGGCCCTTTAAGCGTGCCATCCCGCCAGATATCGGTATATATGATCCTTTTAACTCCCAGTTTCTTCATCTCCGCGGCCAGGTCCATGGCATCCTTTTCCGAGGTTACACCCCACCCCTCAATGGCCACTTTACCGTCCTTGGCGTCAATGCCGACCACCACCGACTCGCCGTACCTGGCGCAGGCGGATGCCACCATGTCGGGGTTGTTTATGGCCACAGTGCCCAGTATTACCCGGTTGATACCCATATCCAGAAGCTCCTGCACTATTTTCAGGTCGCGTATACCGCCCCCCACCTGCATGGGAATCTGCACCGCATCCCTTATCCTGCTAATTACGTCTATGTTTTTGGGGGAACCGCTGAAGGCTCCGTCCAGGTCTACCACGTGCAGCCAGCGGGCGCCCTTTTTCTGCCACACCCTGGCCATGGCGGCCGGGTCGTCGGAATAAACAGTCTCCCTGTCGGGCCTTCCTTCCACCAGCCGCACACAACGCCCCTCACGAATATCAACAGCAGGAAATATCAGCATTTTTCAACGATCCCCCCAAAATTCCGCAGTATGCGTAAGCCCAGGACACTGCTTTTTTCCGGATGAAATTGAATGGCGAATATATTATCATATCCGACGGCAGAGGTGAATTCCACCCCGTAGTCGGTAACGCCCATAGTTATGGATTCATGTTTAGGGTCAACATAGTAAGAGTGTACGAAGTAAAAGGCCGAATTGTCGGGCACATCCCGGAATAGCGGGTGGCTGCCCTTAAACCGCACCTGATTCCAGCCCATATGGGGCACCTTCAGCCCTTCCGGAAGACGCCTGACCATGCCCGGAAAAATTCCCAGGCCTTCGCTGTACCCCCACTCCTCACTGGCCTCAAACATGAGCTGCAGTCCCAGGCAGATACCCAGCAGTGGCCGCCCGTCCCCGGCGGCCCTTTTCACAGCCAGGTCCATTCCAGTCTTTTTGAGATTTTCCATGGCATCAGCAAAGGCTCCCACCCCGGGCAGCACAACCCCATCAGCCCGGTCCACCTCTTCCGGATCCCTTACTATTTTAACGTTCACCCCTACCCTTTCAAAACCCTTCTCCACACTGCGCAGGTTCCCCATGCCGTAATCTATGACAGCAACCAAAACAACAACCTCCGTCAACCAACCCTAATCCCTAACCCCTGACCCCAGATTCCTGCTGTTAAAGAATGCCCTTTGTTGACGGCACTTCCTCCCCGTCACTGCGGGCTGCGGCCATCCTCAAGGCCCTGGCCAGCCCCTTGAATATGGCTTCCACCATGTGATGCGTGTTTCTTCCCGCCAACATCTTCACGTGCAGGGTGATTCCCCCGTTTAAGGCAAAGGATCTGAGGAACTCCTCCACCAGTTCGGTATCGAAGCAACCGACCTGCGGGGCGTTAAACTCAGCCTCCAGCCCCAGAAAGCCCCGTCCGCTCAAATCAAGAGCCACCATCACCAGGGCTTCGTCCATGGGCAGAATTACATGCCCGTACCGGTTTATGCCTCTCTTTTCGCCCAGGGCCTCTCTTACTGCACGGCCCAGGCAGATGGCCACGTCTTCAACGGTGTGGTGGGCGTCTACCCCGAGGTCTCCCCTGGCGGTAAGCTCAAGGTCAAACCCGGCGTGGGCGCCCAGCAGGTCAATCATGTGGTCGAAGAACCCGATTCCGGTCGAACACTTCACCGCTCCCTGTCCGTCCAGGTTTAAGGCCACCCTTATCCCGGTTTCACCTGTTTTTCTTTCAAAAAAAGACTTTCTTTCCGGTCTGTCGGACACATTAACAACCTCATCTACATTAAATTAGCCTTATTAATCTTTAATTTACCATGCTTGTTTTATTTTCCTGCCTTAATTTGAAGCAGATGCAATTTTCTTTGAATCAAGTACAAATTTACCCTCCGGTCAGAACCGACCTCAGGCTGTCCAGAAAAACATCATTTTCCCGCTGCGTCCCCACCGATACCCGGAGGAATTTGCCCCGGCCGGGCGCCTCGATGTACCTTACCATCACGCCCTTGTCCAGGAGTTCACGGTGCACCTCGTCCTCGGGTCTAACTGTATTGAATAAAATAAAATTGGTCTCACTGGGGTAGAGTTTTACACCGGGCACCTCCCTTAACTTTTGGGCCAGACTGTTCCGCAGGCCGATTATTTCCCGCACCTGGGCCGCCATCAAATCCTTAAACCGCATTGCCGACCGGGCCGCCAGCTGTGAAAAGGAATTAACGTTAAAGGGCTGCTTAATCCTCAGAAGCTCCCTCACCACCCGGGAATCGGCCAGCAAATAGCCCACCCTCATCCCGGCCAGCCCGAAGGCCTTGGAAAAGGTCCTCATGACCGCCAGGTTCGGGTATTTATCCAGTAAAGGGACACAGGACTCCCCGCCGAATTCTACGTAGGCTTCATCCACCACCAGCAGCGATTTTACGGAACCGGCTATGGCCCCTATATCCCTGACGTCCGTGGCGTTTCCGGAGGGATTGTTGGGATTGCACAGCACCATCACCCCCGGCTCATCCCCGGCTGCTTTTATCATGGCGCCTATGTCCACCTCAAAATCAGGGCCCCGCGGCACATCCACCGGCACAGCGCCGGCCACCCGGGCGTGTATGGCGTACATGGAGAAGGTGGGGGAGGCGATGATCACCCTCTTGCCTGCCCCGAAAGCCAGCATTATATCCAGTATCAGCTCATCGGACCCGTTGCCCACCATGATATTTTCTGTGCCAACGCCGAAATGGGCGGCCAGTTGGGATACCAGGTCCCTGGCCAGGGGGTCCGGATAGCGCCCAAAAAACTGCTTCCCCATGCCGGAGATAATATAGTCTTTTACCTCCGCCGGGAAGTCAAGGGGATTCTCGTTGGCGTCCAGCCTGATTACATCCGGCGCGTAATGGGGGTTGTAAGGTTTCAGTCCCTGCAGATCCCGCCTGACCAGTTCCTCAACGGCAAAAACAGCCCTCATTTACCTCTCCCACCCCTTCCGGATTTGTCAATCCCGGGTATTTTGGGCGGACCCACACCGGCGCCCCGGTCGGAGAATTCCGGCAGGCCCGTTAAAAACGGCAGCTCCCGGCCGCTTCTGGTTTCGCTGCCGGCGTGCCCGGCCGCACCCTTTTGTATTATATCAAACCTTCCGGAAGAGACTTCATCGCCTTTATCATATTCCGTGTCGGCCCTGGACTCTTCCTGCGCCATCCTTATCTTCACCGACCGGGCGTGGGCGTCCAGTCCCTCCACCACAGCCAGCTTTATTATGTCCGGGGCCTCCCGCTCCAGGGCTTCACGGCTGTAATACACCACACTGGTGCGCCTGATGAACTGGTCCACCCCCAGGGGAGAAAAAAACCTTGCCGTTCCACCGGTGGGCAGCACGTGATTCGGTCCGGCCACGTAGTCTCCCACCGGCTCGGGGGAATGCGGACCGAGAAAAACCGCGCCGGCGGTCCTCACCCTGCCCAGCCAGGCGAAAGGGTCCTTTACTATCAGTTCCAGGTGTTCCGGGGCAAAGCGGTTGGCCAGGCCAATGGCCTCCCCGACACTGCCGGTTATGATAATAAAGCCGTAGTCAGCCACCGCCCTGGCGGCGATCTCCGGCCTCTCCAGCAATTTCAGCTGCCTTTCCAGCTCGCTGCTTACCGCCTGGGCCAGGGTCCTGTCCGGGGTGATCAGCATTACGGAAGCCATTTCGTCATGCTCGGCCTGGGAAAGCAGGTCGGCGGCCACGTAAGCGGGGTTGGCCGTCGAGTCGGCCACCACCAGTATTTCACTGGGGCCGGCCAGCATGTCTATGTCCACCGTACCGAAAACCAACCGCTTGGCCATGGTTACATAACGGTTACCCGGGCCGGTTATCTTATCCACCGGGCTGATTATTCCGGTCCCGTAAGCCAGGGCGGCAATAGCCTGGGCGCCCCCTATCCTGTATATCTCGGTTACTCCGGCCTCGGCCGCCGCTGCCAGAGTGTGGCTGTCTATCCGGCCTTCCCTGCCCGGAGGAGTTGCCATGGCTATTTCCTCCACTCCGGCCACCCTGGCCGGTATGGCGTTCATTAATACCGAGGATGGATAGCTGGCCTTGCCCCCCGGAACATAGATGCCCACCCGCTTAAGGGGCCTGACCAACTGGCCCAGCACCACTCCTTCCCGGCGGCACTCAAACCATGAGTTCACCGCCTGTTTCTCGTGGTAAGCCGTTATGTTGTCCCTGGCCACCCTGATGGCCCGCAAAAAATCCCGGTCAACCCTTTCCCGGGCCTGTTCAATCTCTTCACCGGAAACCCTGATTTTATCCGCTGTCAGGGGATAGCCGTCAATCTCCAGGCTCAGCCGGCAAAGGGCGGCGTCCCCTCCGGCCTTTACCGAGTCAATTATGGCGGCCACCCTGTCCTCCAGTTCCCTGCTTCCCCCAGCGGTCCTTTTTTTCCACAGGTCCAGCGCTTCATCGGCGGTAACAAACCTGATCACAATACTTAACCCGGCCAACGGCCTGTTCATGCCAGGCCCCCGGCGACCAACCCCGGGCCAGATCCCGGCCGGGCCTCCCCCTTTAGTTTAACATTTTATCTTGTTAAATTATTATCATGTTAATATGTTAATATTACATCAACTGATAGTCAACACTTTTTTTACCAAGGCGCCTTAACAATGAAGGCACAAATATGGGGAACGTTCAGGTTCCCCGCTTTTATCCTAGCCGCCCCTTTCTTTAACCCTGGCCAGTATCAGTTTGTAGCCGTCCGCCCCGTAGTTGAGGGCTCTCTTCACCCGGCTGACGGTGGCCGTACTGGCGCCGGTCTTGTTCACAATCTCCCCGTAGGTGCGGTTTTCCTCAAGCATCCTGGCCACCTCGAAACGCTGGGCCATGGATTTTATTTCGGCCACGGTGCAGAGATCCTCAAAGAACCGGTAGCACTCGTCTAGACTTTCCAGGGTCAGGACCGCTTCAAACAGTTTGTCCAGAAGTTGATCCTTAAGCTTCCCGTTATAGTTCATAATAAATTCCCCCTGGTACCTTTTATAGTATTCCCTTATTAACTTCCTAAAGCCAGGTCAGGAAAATTTTCGACACCGGTATTAAAAAACCTTTTATCCGGCTCATTTTTTCCCCAAAAAAAACCGCCGCCGGGGCGGACCCCGCAGGCGGTATTGCCCTGTTCTATGAGCCGGTCACGCCCGGGGTGCTCTTTCCTTTGAAGTAGTGTATAATACCCGCCGCAAACTGGTAGAGTGACTTTGAATTCTTGGCCAGGACGGGACTGATAAAGGCCAAAATGACCACATACAGCGCGGCAAAGGCCGGCAGGCTGTCACCGTGGCCCGCCGAGGCGGCCAGGCTGGCTATTATGATTGAGAATTCCCCCCTGGCAATAATGGTCAAAGCGACGTTTGCCGCCCTCCTCTTCCTGTAGCCCGATAGCCAGGAGGCAATCAGGCCGGTAACGATATTCCCCAAAACGGTCATTAAAACCGCCGCCGCCGATACAGCCACAACCTCATCAAAAGACCTGTAATTAATGGCCATACCGAAGGAGAAGAAGAACATGGCCCCGAATAAATCCCGCATCGGTGTGATCATATGGACAATGCGGTGACTGTGAGTGGTTTCAGCCATCACCAACCCCAGCATCAGAGCGCCGATGGCTTCGGCTATGTGCAGCCTCTCGGCAAAAACCCCGGCCACCAGAAGCAGTGTAAACACTGCAATAATAAATGTTTCGGCGGTGCCGAACTTTAACCTGTCCTCCAGGAAAGTGCCCAAACGGCGGCCCAGGGCGATTATCGAGATAATCAGGACGAAAATTATGATTATACTGATCAGAATCCTCCAAAGACTGAATCCGCCGGCCACCATAATGCCCGACAGGGCTGAAAGGTACACGGCCACGGACACATCTTCAAACACCATGATGCCCAGGATCAGTTCGGTTTCCGGGTTGGCCGCCCGCTTCAGGTCAACCAGCAGCTTGGTTATGATGGCGCTGCTGGAAACCGCGGTTATTCCCGCAACCACCATGGCCTCCATCCAGGAATTGAAGAATATCCACCCGAAACCCAGCCCCCTGGCAAAATTGAGAACTACATATACCGCCCCGCTTTTGAACAGGTTTTTGCCCGCACTGGCGATTTTCCCGGCCGAAAATTCCAGCCCCAGGTAGAAAAGCATCAACAACACGCCGACCCGGGAAAGCAGCTCGATAGACTCGGTGCCGGATATTATTTGCAGGGAAATGTTCCCGAATTCGGGGGCGTGGGGGCCAACCATCATGCCGAGGAAGATGAGGAAGGGAATAGAGGAAAAATTGATCCGCGAGGCCAGCATGGTGGCCGCGCTGATAAAGACAAAGGCCAGGCCGACGTTTAAAATCACGTCAGGAAGCAATTAAGGCTTTCCCCCAAACATTTTTTCAAAATCCCTGATTTTATCGTTCCTCCCGGCGGCCACAACCGTGTGGCCGGGCTGAAAAACATAGCCCGGGCCGGGGTTTATATATATGGTTTCCCTGCGCCCCCCGCCTTTGTCCTCCATAACGGCAACTACAATAATGCCGTGGTTTTTTCTCAATCCCATTTCGCCGATACTTTTACCGGCTATTTCGGAATTCTCACGCACCTTCAGCCACTCAATGCGCAGGTCCGACACGGCGGTGTCAAGTCGCTCCAGCGTCCTGGGCTGGTAAAAGGCGCCCCCTATTATTGATCCCAGCTGGCGGGATTCCTGGTCGGAGAGGAGAACAGTGGAAAGGGGCTCGTCGCCATCCCCGGCGAAATGGTATATTTCCCTTTTTCCGTCATCGTGTATGATAACAACCACCTGATCGCCGTTTTCCAGATTAAGCTGAAATTTTTTGCCCAGTCCCGGCAGTTCCGCTTCACGGATCAAGGTCACGTGTATGCCTCCCTGTATAAAAGTGCCTGACATATTATATCATCCGGATTCCTATTTGATTAAGGGGAGTATTTTGTTTATTCTTATTGTGCTGTTGAATAAAATATTTACTCCTCTTTTTGGAAAATACCGATGCTATCCTAAATTATTATCGTGACACTGCCTTCAGGCCTATGTCCCGCCGGTAGTGCATGCCCGGAAAGCTTATGGCCTCCACCCCTCTATAGGCCAGGTTGATGGCCGAGGGTATATCGTACCCCATGGCGGTCACTCCCAGCACCCTGCCGCCGGCTGTTACCGCCCGGCCTTCTTTCAGTTCGGTGCCGGCGTGGAATACCGTGACGCCTCCGGGAACCCTGTCCAGTCCTTTAATCTCAAAGCCCTTCTCATATTTACCGGGATATCCCCCAGAGGCCAGCACCACACAGACCGCCGCCCCCGCGTGCCATTCCACCTTCATCCGGGAAAGGTTGCCGCTCATTACAGCCTCCATTATATCCACCAGGTCGGTTTTAAGCATCATCAGCACCGGCTGGGCCTCCGGATCCCCGAACCGGGCATTGAATTCCAGCACCCGGGGTCCCTGGTCCGTTACCATCAGGCCGGCGTAAAGCACTCCCCGGTATGGCCTGCCCTCGGCCGCCATGGCTTTGACAGTGGGATACAAAATTTTTTCCAGGGCAAAGCTCCGTATTTCCTCCGTGGCCACCGGGGCCGGGGCATAGGCCCCCATGCCGCCGGTATTCGGCCCCCGGTCACCGTCATATACCTGCTTGTGGTCCTGGGCGGGCAGCATGGGCACCACGGTTTCGCCGTCGGTAAAGGCCAGTATGCTTACCTCCTCGCCGGTCAGCAGTTCCTCCACCACTATCCTGTCCCCTGCCCTGCCGAAAGCCCTGTCCGCCATTATCTGCCTTACGGCGGCCAGCGCCTCTTCCTCTTTTTGAGCCACTATCACTCCCTTGCCGGCGGCCAGCCCGTCGGCTTTCACTACACAGGGAACCTTAAGATTTTTGATATATTCTTCGGCCTCTGACGGGCTGTCAAAGGCGGCATATCCGGCGGTGGGAATGCCGTACCGGGCCATGATGTCCTTGGCCAGCACCTTGCTGCCCTCTATGGCGGCAGCCCTGGCGGACGGCCCGAAAGCTTTAAGCCCCCGGCTTTCCATGGCGTCCACCAGCCCCAGGGTGAGGGGTTCCTCCGGCCCCACCACGGTCAGGTCAATCTCTTCCCGGCCGGCAAAGTCCACCAGCCCGTCAATATCCGCGGCCGCTACATTCACACAGCGGGCTATTTCGGCTATACCGGCGTTTCCGGGAGCGCAGTAAACCCCGGACACTCTCGGGCTGGCTTTCAACTTCCAGCACAGGGCGTGTTCACGCCCTCCCCCTCCCACAACCAGTACTTTCATCAGCATACCTCCGTCGCCCGTTCTGTTATATCGGACTGTGATACTATTGATCAATGTTTGAAGTGTCTAAAGCCGGTCAATACCATGACTATTCCGTACTTTTCGGCTGCCTTCACCGATTCCTCGTCGCGGACCGACCCGCCCGGCTGGATGATGGCCCTAATTCCCGCCCTGGCCGCCAGTTCCACCGTATCGGCGAAGGGGAAGAAGGCGTCCGAAGCCAGGTATGCTCCCATGGCCCGGTCCCCTGCCTGGGTCAGGGCTATCCCGGCAGACCCCACCCGGTTCATCTGACCCGCTCCCACGCCGATAAGCTGCCTGTTCCTGGTGACCACGATGGCGTTTGACTTGACGTGTTTTACCACCGCCATGGCAAAAATAAGCTCCTCCAGATCGGCGGGGCCGGGTTGCAATGATGTGACCACTTCCAGGCGGTCCCTGTCCAGCAGCTTCCTGTCGGTCTCCTGGATCAGCAATCCTCCGTTCACCTTTCTGAGATCAAGTATGTCCCCGGCCGGTCCCGCAAGGTCTCCGGTTTCCAGCAGCCTCAGCCCGGAACGCTGTTTGAGAATTTCCAGGGCTTCTCCCTCATATCCCGGAGCAATCACCGCCTCCAGGAATATTTCGGCCATCTGCCGGGCCGCCCCGGCGGAAACCGGGCGGTTAAAGGCCACTATACCGCCGAAGGCCGAAACCGGGTCGCCCTCGTAGGCCAGCCTGTACGCCTCGCTTACGTCCCCGGCGCAGGCCGCGCCGCACGGGTTGTTGTGCTTTATAATCACCGCCGCAGGATCGGTGAACTCCCTGACCAGTTCCAGGGCGGCGTTAAGGTCCAGTATATTGTTGTAGGAAAGTTCCTTCCCGGCCAGCTGCCTGGCTGTACTGACCGACGCTCCCCGGGCGGCCGGGTCCCGGTAGAAGGCCGCCTGTTGGTGCGGGTTCTCCCCGTACCTGAGCACCTGTACCAGCCCGAAGGACTTGTTCCATATCCCCGGGAAGAGGACCTCACCGCCCGTCTTTTCTTCCAGGTAGGACGCGATGGCGGAATCGTAAGCCGCGGTGTGGGCAAAGGCCTCCCTGGCCAGGGACAGCCTGAAGTCGTAATCCACCCGGCCGCTCTCCAGGGCCTTCAGCACCTCGCCGTACCTGTCCGGGTTGACCACCACCAGCACATAGCGGTGGTTCTTGGCCGCCGCCCGGACCATGGCCGGCCCCCCGATATCAATATTCTCAACAGCCTCTTCCATGCTGACCCCGGGCCGGGAAATCGTTTCCCGGAAAGGGTAGAGGTTAACAGCCACCAGGTCGATAAATCCAATCCCCTGTTTTTGCAGTTGCGCGGTGTGGTCCTCGTCCCGCCTGGCCAGTATCCCCCCGTGCACTGCCGGGTGCAGGGTTTTTACCCGCCCGTCCAGTATTTCCGGGAATCCTGTAACACCGGTTATGTACGTGACCGGAACGTTTGCCTCCCTGAGGGTTTTGGCCGTGCCGCCGGTGGAAATGACCTCGAATCCAATTTTCACCAGACCGGAGGCAAACTCAACCACACCCCTTTTATCCGAAACGCTGATCAAAGCCCTTCTGGCCATAAATCAACCCCACCCCTATTTTTTTTTTGCACTTTCCACATTATGGAGTCTGGATTCTGGATTCTCAATTCCGACCACTGACTTCCGCTTCTGAAAGAATTCTCACTTTCCTGCCTTCAATACCGAGTCGTCCCTCGGCGAAAAGCCTGATTGCCTCGGGGTAAATCCTGTGCTCCTGTTCCAGAATGCGGGCCGAAAGATCATCCTCACTGTCCTCAAAATATACGGGCACCGCCGCCTGCAAAATAATAGGGCCGGTATCCATCCCTTCGTCCACGAAATGAACGGTACAGCCGCTGATTTTTACCCCGTAGTCCACCGCCTGCCGCTGGGCGTGCGTGCCCATGAAGGAGGGCAGCAGGGCGGGGTGTATATTCAAGATCCTGCCGGGGAAGGCCTCCAGCAGCACCTTTCCCACCAACCGCATATACCCTGCCAGGCAGACCAGTTCAACGCCGTATTCCTGCAGTTCCAGTACAACCCTGCGTTCGTATTCCTCTTTTGTTTTATAGTAGGGGAAATGTATGTGCACCGCCGGTATACCGTGCTTCCTTGCCCTTTCCAGGGCCGGGGCGCCGGCGTTGTCGCTGATTACAACGGCCACCACGGCCGGGATAGACCCGCTCTCACACTGTTCTATTATGGCCTGCAGGTTGGACCCCCGGCCCGATGCCAGCACGCCCACTCTCAGCTTTTTCATGAAGGCATCCCCCTTAAACTGCTGTTACCTGTACATTACCCGTCTCTCATTGGACGGGATTATCTCACCGATAATGAATACATCTTGACCGCCGCTCCGGATATCCCTCAACAACCCGTCCGCTTCCTCCCGGCGGGCCACCAGCACCATGCCGATGCCCATGTTGAATGTTTTAAACATCTCCCCGTCGTCAATCCCGCCTGTGCGCTGAATCAGGGTAAATACAGGCGGCGTCCGCCAGGATTTCCGGTCGATAAGCGCCGCTGTCCCTTCCGGCAGGATACGGGGAATGTTTTCCGTCAGGCCGCCGCCTGTGATGTGGGCCATTCCCCGGATCCGGTCCAAAACAGGCAGCAGTTGGCGCACATAAATGCTGGTGGGCTCGATCAACTCCTCTCCCACGGTGCGCCCCAGTTCGTCAATATAGGTCTCCACGCCATACCCGGCTATTTCAAACAGTGTTTTCCGGGCCAGTGAAAAGCCGTTGCTGTGCAGGCCCGACGATGGGATGCCCAACAGCACGCCGCCCGGGCGGATTGAAGACCCGTCAATAATACGGGACCTCTCCACGACACCCACCGCAAATCCGGCTATGTCATACTCGTCTTCTCCATAAAAACCCGGCATTTCGGCTGTTTCACCACCGATCAGGGCGCATCCGGCCCTTTTGCAGCCCTCGGCCACCCCGGCCACAATGGCCGCCGCTTTTTCCGGCACCAGCCTGCCCACAGCCAGGTAATCCAGGAAAAAAAGCGGTTCCGCCCCCTGCACCAGGATATCGTTGACGCACATGGCCACCGCGTCGATGCCTATGGTGTCGTGCTTGTCCATCATCATGGCCACCATAAGCTTGGTGCCCACCCCGTCGGTTCCTGAAACCAGCACCGGCTCCCGGTAGCGGCCCGCGTCCAGGGCGAAAAGACCTCCAAAGCCGCCTATATCAGTCAGCACACCGGGCCGAAAGGTGCTCCTCACCGCTTCCCGCATGAGATCAACGGCCCGGTTGCCGGCTTCGATATCCACCCCGGCCGCGGCATATGTCAGCGTTTTTTCCCTGCTCTCCACCGGCAACAACCTCTCTTAACCCCAATCCCTAATCCCCAATCCCTAATCCCTGACCCAAATTCCCATCATTCAAGAACGAACTTCCCCGATTCCTTGGGTTTACTGATTTTAACGGGATAATTCCCGTCAAAGCAGGCGGTACAAAAATTATCCCGGTATTTTCCGAAAATATTCAGCAGTCCGTCGATACTGAGGTAATACAGGCCGTCCACCCCGATCATGGACTGTATCTGGCTTACCGGCATATAAGACGCCACCAGTTCATCCTCGTTGGAGGTATCTATTCCGTAATAGCACGATTTGATCACCGGCGGTGAGCTGAGGCACAGGTATACCTCCTTTGCCCCGGCGTCCCTGAGCATGCGCACTATCTTTTTGCTGGTGGTGCCCCTGACCAGGGAATCATCCACCATCAGCACCCTTTTACCCTCCAGTATGTGCCGCATGGGATTCAGTTTAAGCCTTACCCCCATGTCCCTTATGTCCTGGCTGGGCTGAATGAAGGTGCGCCCGATATACCTGTTTTTCATCAGCCCCTCTTCAAAGGGTATGCCGGACTGCTCGGAATAGCCCCTGGCCGCGGTGGTGCCGGAGTCCGGGACGGGTATGACAAGGTCCACGTCCACGGGGAATTCCCGGGCCAGCTGCCTTCCCATTTCCCTTCTCACCTTGCTCACGTGAAATCCGTCCATCTCGCTGTCCGGCCTGGCAAAGTATATATATTCAAATATACAGTGGGCCTTCCTGCGCCGGGAAAGGGCCCGCATGGACCTGACACCCTCATCGTCGATAATGACGGTCTCCCCGGGCTCAACATCCCTCAGCTTCTTGGCCCCGACGGTGTCCAGGGCGCATGACTCCGAGGCCACCACGTAGCCGTCCCCCAGGCTGCCCAGGCTCAACGGCCTGAAACCGTAAGGATCCCTGACCGCAATGAGGCTGTTTTCAGTCATGATTAAAAGGGAATAGGCCCCCTTCACGTCGATCATGCATTTGGCCAGGGCCTCCTCCAGGGTGCTCTGGCTGTACCTGGCAATGAGGTTGACTATAACCTCACTGTCGGTGGTGGACTGGAAAACCGATCCGGTGGAGGTCAACTGCGCACGGAGTTCATATATATTGGTGATATTTCCGTTGTGGGCCAGGCCGATGCTGCCCCGGGCGTATCTGAACACCAGCGGCTGGGCGTTTATTGTCTGGCTGGACCCGGTGGTGGAGTACCGGACATGTCCGATGGCTATGTGGCCGGTGAGCTGATTCAGTTTTTCCGGGCCGAACACTTCGGGTACAAGTCCCATGTCCTTGTACAGCAAAATCATCTTTCCGTCCGAGGTGGCTATGCCGGCGCTCTCCTGCCCCCTGTGCTGAAGGGCATAGAGGCCGTAATAGGTAATCCTGGCCACGTCCAGGTTTTTCCCGTAAACCCCGAATATCCCGCACTCTTCCCTGGGCTTGTCGGGTTTCGCCATTTCCGCATTTATATCTATCGGGGGGCGCTCCGCTCCGGCTTTCATTCTTTCCCCTCCCCAACAGGCTGGCGTTTGCTTTAAATAATCCCGTTCAGCTTGGCAAATTGATCCAAAACATTATTTGATTCGTAGTATTGTATTTCTTTTTGACCCGTTAATCTCAGCGCTTCCATCGTTTCACCGCCTGTTGCCCGGCCATAGATGTAAGCTATCAGGGCGCTGAATTTTTCTTCCTGAATGGAGATAAAGCGCTCATCAACCTCCGGTGTGCCGGGATAATACCCCTCCTCCTGCCCGGCGCGCAAATGCTCCAGGAAGGATTTTCCGGACCTGGCCGCCTCCGATTTGGCGGATTGCACCGCCTCAAACCAGCGGGAGTGTATTATTTTATAATAATCTCTCATTGACTGCTTGTTAAAGTTGACAAAGTAGAACCTGTTCCTGTATTCAATCTTTGCCGTCACCCTAATGGAGTCCGTGTCAATGGTATCGACAAAAACCAGCCTGTTCCCGTCTTTGGCTATTTCCCACTTCAGATCCCACAGGTTCAGGCCCAGTTGAGCAAAGAAACGGTGCACCAGGAATGAGCCCAGTATGCTCATCCTGATAATATTCTTAAACATTTCCCCACCGCACCCGCTGATGTAGAAGGCTTCCTGCAGGCTTAGATTCCTGTCTTCGGGCTCGTACTTGGTGGTGAAGTCCACAATCGGGTTGGCAAACATCGTCCACGGGGCCAGCTCTTCCTTAAGCCCCAGTTCATCAAGGTACGTCCTTTTTTCATTTTCATTTTTACTCAAGTACTTTTTGTATATGGAAGAACCCGTGGTAATCCCGAAGCGCACGATATTTTCCAGGGGAATGACGTATTTATCCTGGCTGCAGTAACCGCTGTAATCCCATAAATTTTTTGAGAAATAGGTTACCCGGCCCGGTTTTATCACTTTATACCTTTTTACTACAACGTACTGGCTGGGGTTGGGCGGGAAGGCATTGCTGTAAACTTCACCGGTATCCCCGTCCACCATGCCTATGTGATGCGTGTTTGCTCCATTTGCTTTAAACTCTTCCAAAATTCCGGCACACAGAAATTGAAGGTATTCTTTATTTCCGGCGTATGCATCGCGGATCTGATCGGATACGGCCCGCCATTCCCCGGCTGATCCCAGCAATGAATAAATTTTGTGCCGCACTGCCGTCCTGCATATGTCGCTTTGGGGAATGGAAAAAATTGTGCCCACGTCAAACACCGACCCGCCCGGGGTTGTTTGGCACAGCATCCAATCCGGGTTTTCCTTTAAATAATAAAGTTCCTGGACAGATCCCACATAATCCGGATTCTTGTATCCGGAAAGGTTAACCACCGGCCTGCCTGTCATTTATGCCACCCCAACTTTACAATTTTAATCAAACCGTTCCGGAAGGCGCCAATTCAGTTTTTTTCCGCATCAAAGCCCGAACCTCTTGTATATTTCATTGACCCGCCTCAGGTGGTAGCCGTAGTCAAAAAGCGAGTCTATCTCTTCCCTGTTCAACGCGGTGGCGACATCGCGGTCGGCCAGCAGCAGTCCCCTGAAATCCCTGTTGTTTTGCCAGGCCTCCATGGCATTTCTCTGCACCAGTTCGTATGCCCTCTCCCGGGTAAGTCCCTTGTTGACCAGGGCCAGCAGCACCCGCTGGGAAAACAGGAGGCCGCCGGTGCGCTCAAGGTTTTTCTCCATGTTTTCCGGGTAAATTAAAAGGTTTTTCATTATACCGGCGAACTTATAAAGCATATAGTCCAGGGTGATGGTGCTGTCCGGGATGATCACCCGCTCCACCGAGGAGTGGGAAATATCCCTTTCATTCCACAGGGCCACATTCTCCATGGCCGCCAGGGCGTTGCCCCTCAACAGGCGGGCCATGCCGCTGATCCTCTCCGCCGTAATGGGGTTCCGCTTGTGGGGCATGGCGGATGAACCCTTCTGACCCTTGGCGAAATACTCCTCCACCTCCAGTATTTCAGTCCGCTGCAGGCTGCGTATCTCGGTGGCGAACTTCTCCAGGGAACAGCCGGTTACCGCGATGGCAGCAAGGAATTCCGCGTGCCGGTCCCGCTGTACAATCTGGGTGGAAACCGGCGCCGGCTTAAGGCCCATCCTTTTGCATACATGGGCCTCCACGGCCGGGTCGATATTGGCGTATGTGCCCACCGCCCCCGATATCTTGCCGACGCTGACCGCCTCCACGGCCCTTTCCATCCTCTCAATGTTCCGGTCCGTTTCGGACATCCAGAGAAGCATCTTCAGGCCGAAGGTAATCGGTTCGGCGTGCACTCCGTGGGTCCTTCCCATCATGATGGTATCCCGGTGCTCTTTGGCCCTGTCCATCAGCACGGCCCGAAGCTCCCGCAGCCTGGTCAGGATCATTTCCCCGGCTTCTTTCATCTGGGCCGCCAGGGCGGTATCCAGCACATCGGAGGAGGTAAGCCCCATGTGTATGTACTTTGAGTCCTCCCCCACATATTCGGCCACGCAGGTCAAAAAGGCAATGACATCGTGGTTGGTCACCGCCTCAATCTCTTCCACCCGCTCAACGGTGTAGTCGGCCTTTTCCTTAATATTTTTCAGGGCCCCGGGCGGTACCAGCCCCAGCTTGGCCATGGCCTCGCAGGCGTATATTTCCACCTCCAGCCACTTCCGGTACTTGTTGTCCTGGGACCAGATCCTCTTCATTTCCGGCAGGGTGTACCGGTCTATCATCTCAAGGCCTCCATTCAAAGCAGGGATTTGAAATCTCAACTTCAATTAGTCTGCCCGGCGCCCATCCCGGCCAGGTAATCCTCGATGCCCAGGGATTGCAGGCGGGCATCCTTTTCCGCCACCCCGGCCGCCAGCGCGGCCTTGTACTGCTCAACCCTTTTCCTGACGGCTTCGTCCCCGGCCCCGATAATCTGGGCCGCCAGTATTCCGGCGTTCTTTGCCCCGTTGATGGCCACGGTGGCCACCGGTATCCCGGCGGGCATCTGGACAATGGCGTAAAGGGCGTCGACCCCGTTCAGGGAGCCTGATTTTATGGGCACTCCGATTACCGGCAGCGGTGTATAGGCGGCGATTACACCGGGCAGGTGAGCCGCCCCCCCGGCCCCGGCGATGACTACCCGGAGTCCCCTCCCGGCCGCCGTACGGGCGTATTCCGCGGTCTTATCCGGCGCCCGGTGGGCCGATGATATGACCACCTCCCGGGTAATTCCCAGTTCATCCAGGACCTGCGCGGCCTCCCGCATTACCGGAAGGTCCGAATCGCTGCCCATAACTATTCCCACCAGCGCCCCGCCCATAGTTCTACCCCCCGCGATTAGTCCGGTCAGCAGTTATTATAAAGCAATTGCTGCAAAATAATGCCGCCGGCGTAAATCATGACCACCCGTAAAACGGGTGGTTTGCTCTAGCCCTATAAGGGCATGTTACAAGCCAGCACCTAAAAGTGCTGGCTTGAACTTCGTTCAAGCCACTTTGCAATTATTACCTGGCTAACCCC
>JBMOPD010000036.1:0-7533 GCA_049323615.1 Bacillota bacterium
CACCCTCCTTTGGGTTATGGTATTGTGGGTTACTTTACCAATTCCCCAAACCGAGCGGTGTTCCTCTTTTTTGCTAAATTTTTTACATAATTTTTGGTATCTCAACCCTTATGTTTACTGGCTTTTTAGTTTCTACTTACCGGATCTAAGTTAAAATAATAATTTATACTGATAGGTATATTATTTATACCTATCAGTATAAAATTATACAGTTTCTCTGTAAGGAATTCAAGTGGGTTGCCCGAGTAAAAACAACTGCTGCACAGAACTTCAAGGCAGAATCTCCTCCTCCCCATATACCACCTTGGCAATATTGAAAATACCGGAGTTGAGGCTGCAGTGAGAAGGATTGTGCTTCTCGTGGAAAAATACGGGCGGTTCCGCCGTTTCTGGCGGCGGCTGCTGGAAAAGGCCGGCCTGGAAGTGGTCGTCATTTCTTCACCCGAAGAAATGGTTGATACAGTTCGGAAGATCCCTGTCGACTTTATATTCCTGGGTAGACAGCAGCGTGACACCGCTACGCTGAACTGCCTACGAAAGGTCAGGGAATTTATGCAGGAAGTCACTGTGGCGGCGCCGCTTTTGCCTGAGGAACTGCTAAAAGAGGTAGAGGCGATTGAGGACTTCGGTTACAGAGCCGACCTGGCCCTGGCGCCGGACACAGTCAGGCTGGAAAGCCGGACTGTCTCAGAATTCATTGCCCTGTTTCACGAAAAGCAGCCCGGCCCTTACCGGTTCGAAAACTTTATCGGGAAAAGTCCGGAGATGAATAACATTTTCGCTCTCATGACCAGAGCTGTCCGCCAAGATGTTTCCACCGTTCTCGTTACGGGTGAGACCGGCACGGGCAAGGAATTGGTGGCCAGGGCGCTTCACCACAATGGCCGGCGGGCCCGGCAACCCTTTATAGATGTAAACTGCAGCGCCCTGCCGGAACAGCTTTTGGAGGGCGAGCTTTTCGGTTACGAAAAGGGCGCCTTCACCGACGCTAAAGCCGCAAAGCCGGGCCTCATGGAGCTGGCCGACGGCGGTACGCTTTTTTTAGACGAGGTTTCCGAAATGCAGCCGTCAGTACAGGCAAAACTCCTCCGGGTCATAGAGACCAGGACCTTGCGACGACTGGGCGGGGTGGAGAATATACAAGTGGATGTAAACGTGGTAGAGGCCACTAACCGGGACCTCCGGTCAGAGGTCGCCTCCGGACGGTTTAGAGAGGACCTGTACCACCGCCTTAACGTATTTAACATAGCCCTGCCGCCGCTGCGCGAACGTCCCGGGGACGGTCACGGTGGTGACCGAGGCGCCGGGCATAGAGGCCTGCCGAGCCGAAATCGGCTACAGAAACGGAATCCTTACTGTGCGGCTGCCGAAAATACAACAAAATGAGCAACCGGCTGCTGAGAACGCAGCAGGTTCCGGGGCTTTGCAGGAAAGGCTGCGGCAGGCAGACCCCAAGCCACAACACCGACCGAAGGAGGAGACCCGAAAAAGCCGCGGGCAAGCAGAGACATTAGCCTCCTTTATGGCCCGCAAGCTGGCAGAGGAAAACGGAATCATTGCTAAAGAACATGGATCCGGCAAGCGGGAAGACCCACCTGTAGATATCTTTGATGAAGGTGGCTACCTGGTTGTTATCCTGGACATACCGGGGGCAGAGGACGGCAGCATACAGGTTAATCTGTCGGAACACAGACTCCGGGTGTTGGTGAATAGCCGTGGCAGGGAATTGCAGCCCAGATGGATTTGCCCTGCTCCGTCAGGCAGGTGAAACGGCAGAGTTACCGTAACGGTATCCTTGAGATTGATTGCTGGATATGGCGTACGATAAATTCGGCACCGTCCTGCCGCTGGGATTTAACACAATTATCCACACTGACGGCAAACACCCGGCCCAGACAGTCAAAAGCTGGCTTGAGGGAGAATCTGCAAGGTTGCGGCAGACATTTGAACGGGTGCGGGGGAAGCACGAGTACGGGATACAGGTCTTTGTAGACGATGAGACGTTAAAAAGGTCTGTGCTTGAGGAAAACCCCCGCTTTCAGGAACTGAAACGGGAAATGGAGTTGAAACCAGAAGGCGCCCGCTTTATGTACCGGCAGACACTGGAAAAGAGTGCCAAGGAAGCACTGGAAGAAGAATGCGAGCGCTGCTTCCGCGAAGTTTACGAGGCGGTACAGGCCGTAAGTAACGATGTAGAGGTCGAAAAAATAAAGAAACCGGAGGACGGACGGCGCATGATGGTCAATCTCTCCTGCCTTTTACCGGAGGAAAAGGTGGAAGAACTCAGTGGTGTTTTGGCAAAAATCAACGATCGTGAGGGATTTCAGGTGCGTTTTACCGGACCCTGGCCGCCGTACAGTTTTGTGAACTCACTCAAGATTGCCGGTAAGGAGAGTATCCCGGCATGACCGAGGCTGTTAAACCTCTTGCGCCTATGCGCCGCCGGGAGACTACCTTGAATGACCTCATCGACAGGCTTCTGGAAAAAGGTTTGTTTCTCAATACCGACCTCATCATCGGGGTGGCGGGCATACCCCTTTTGGGTGTGAATTTGCGTTTGGCGCTGGCCGGGATGTCAACCATGCTCAGGTACGGCTTTATGCAGGACTGGGATGATGCTACGCGCGCCTGGGAATCGTCACAGCGCCGAAAACAGGAGGATTTGCTCCTGGAGAAAGGTGAAAGGCTGGCCTGGTCAGGCTTTGCTGCCCACTGGTATGAGCGTGGCATATATACCGCCTGGCGGCCGGGGACGATGTGCCTCACCGACCGCAGACTGGTGATCATACGGCGCGAACCACGTGAAGTGCTGCTCAAAGTGCCTTACCGCGAAATAGAAAAGCTGGAGATCCGGCGCAACACCCACTTTACCGGTGCGGAGCGGGAGGAGTTGCACCTCCTGCTTCGCTCGGGCGAGTCGCAAAGGGTTCACGCCACCGAGATCAACCGGGTTGTGGAGCATCTATCCCGGAACTCGGGAATAAACATCAGCCGGCAGTCATTAAAAACCGCCGGATCTCAGGATGGAAACCAGGAACCAGAAACCCAGCAGCCCGGCCACCAGGAACCCCACCTCCGCCACCGGCGCCTGTCCTGACAGTATGCTTCCATTCCTGGCAAGGAAGGCAGATCCGATGATCAAGCCGGTGATCACAATACTGAAGGCAAGCCGGTTTGTCATTTTATTAACCCTCACCAGTACTTCGTCAACCTGGGGAAACTGGTGTTTCAGCCTCAAGTTGCCCCCGGCGGCCTGGCCCAGCACTTCGCCGACCTGTTCGGGAAGGAGGGAAAGGGCCTCGCTGAGCTCCCTGAGATTATTCCAGGCGGTTTTAGACAGCGTTTGGGGCGAGAGCCTTTCCATGATCAACCTTTTACTGAAAGGACTGACCACATTAACTATGCTCAACCCGGGATCCAGTTTTTCGGCCACCCCCTCCATGGTGATCAGCGTTTTCACCAGCAGGGCAAATTCCGCCGGTACACTGATATGGTGTTTGAAGGCAATGGCCATGATGTCGCTTAAGGTCTTGGCCAGGCTGACCTGGCTTAAGGGAACCTCATAAATCTTCCTCAGCAGAAAGTTGATATCCCGCTGCAGTATATTCTTGTCAACGTCTCCGGGCACCACCCACAGCTGAGAAAGAGATTTCGCCACCGCCCGGGTATCCCGGCCTGCCAGGGCCATGAGCAGGTTTCCGACCTCAATCCTGGTTTTGTCGGTAAGGAAGCCCGCCATTCCGAAGTCCATAAAAACAACCTTTTCTCCCGGAAGTGCCGCCAGGTTTCCGGGGTGCGGGTCCCCGTGAAAAAAGCCGTCTATCAAAATCTGTTTAAAGAGCGCCATGACCGACTTTCTGGCCAGGGCCGGCCGGTCCAGGCCCAAACGCTCAATTTCCTGCAAGTCGTTGAACTTGATCCCCCGCACATATTCCATAACCAGTATTTTTCCGGTGGAATACTCCCAGTAGACCAGGGGGATGATCACGTCAGGATCGCCGGCGAAATTTTTTCTGAAAGCGTCGGCATTGCGGCCCTCGGCGTTATAATCCAGCTCCTCGTGGAGGACACGGTCAAATTCGGCCACCGCCTCCACGGGGCTGTATGTCTCCGACCAGCCCGAACGTTCGAGAAAACGCGCCACATCGTACAGAATCTCCAGATCAACGTCGATGATTTTTTCAATGTCAGGGCGCTGAACCTTGACAATCACCTCCCGGCCGCCCGGCAGCACGGCCCGGTGCACCTGCCCGATGGAGGCGGCGGCCAGCGGTTCGGGCTCAAACCCGGCGAAAAGCTCTTCCAAGGATCGGCCCAACTCCCTTTCTATCTGCTGTTTGACCGTTTCAAACCTTAAAGCCGCCACCCTGTCCTGGAGTTTCTCCAGTTCAGTTATAAAATCCGGAGGAATCAGGTCGGAACGGGTACTTAAAATTTGCCCCGTTTTAACAAAAGTAGGCCCCAGCTCCTCCAGGGCCATCCGGGCCCTCTCAGCCAGGGAAAATCTCTCCGTACCGGACTCTCTTTTTAAAAAGATTTTCCCGGAAACAGACAAAAATTTTGTCAGCCCCAGCCGGTGCGCAATGTGCCCGAATCCGTGTTTCAACAAAACATTTGCTATCTCCCGGTAGCGCTTTATATGTTTATACCGCCTGCGCAGCTGCATACCAGCATCATCCTTCGCCTTATTCAATTTTACCCCGGCAACCCTTTATTTATGGGACGAGTAGAAAATTATGAAGGGTACGCAAAACTGCTCCATTTTCCGTACCCTTCCATAATCGGTTAACTTAATTTTTCTCTCAATTCATCCAGCTTTTGTTCCAGCCTTTCAATGTCCTGCCTGGTGGCCAGCCTTAGCTGCCCCGCAGTACAGCATTTCGGACCGATTGCTGCACGCAGGGATTCTTTCTCGACCTTCCCTTTGTCTTCCAACTTCCTGATCAGTTCCCTGGTTTCATCCCTGGTGGTCTCGCCTTTCTTCGCCAGCTCGT
Organism: Bacillota bacterium; assembly: GCA_049323615.1. Lineage (GTDB taxonomy): Bacteria > Bacillota > Desulfotomaculia > Desulfotomaculales > Desulfocucumaceae > JBMOPD01. The sequence goes on from JBMOPD010000036.1 coordinate 4,995, forward strand.
CCACAACCTTTTTAGCCTTTTCCCTGGCAAGTGAGAGCGCCCCGAGTCCAGTTAAAAATGTTTTCTCCGCTATTTGCAGCACCTATCTCACCCCCTTTCGATGTAACTCCTGGAAAAAGTTATAACCTATAATATAAGCACCTCATTTCCGGACATAGGATTTAACATCCTTTCACCGGTAAAAACGTTTGATTCGTAAAGGGAAACAAGATATTCGGCAACCTTTGTGCCTGCAGTTTCTCCTGCTTTAATGCATTTTGAGGCCTGGTGCAATTCGTACCATTTTATTTCTTGTACCGCCGGTCTTACCACTATGGTAATCCCTCCCGCGGGGACCGGATATTCCCGGCTGAGGCTTCCTTTGGAACAAAGCTCCAGCGACCGGTTCACCAAGATTAAGCTTTCTGGAACCACCCGGCTTAATGGTCGCCACAACTTGCTTTGAGTCGCTGAGCTCTGAAACTTGCACCTAAACCACTGACTGGTCTTTAATAGTATTCCGGCATTATCCACCGGCGAACTGACATCGACCACTATCAACACAAGGGGATCCATTTCCATTACGGCTGCTGCAGGTACGGGAGCGACCAGGGAGCCGTCTGCCAGGATGAGGTTGTCTATACGTACCGGGCAAAAAATACCCGGCAAAGCCGTACTTGCCCGTAGTGCCCTGGCCACTGAACCAGTGGTCAGGCGTACTTCTTTGCCGGCAACAATGTCAGTGGCAACAACCTTCAGGATGGTTCTCAGTTCATGGAATTCTTTATTGCCGGTTAGCATAGCAAAAAAATGTTCCAAGCGCCCGCCAGCTATAACACCACGGCGGGGAAAGGTAATGTCGGCCAGTTGTAGCATGTCCTGCCAATACATGCTTAAGGCAATGGCTTGCATTTCTTCTACTTCGTGCCCGGCTGCATACACAGCCCCAACCACTGCCCCCATACTTGTCCCGGCAATTATATCCACCGGAATACCCGCCCGGCACAAAGCCTTTAATACACCCAAGTGAGCATAGCCGCGGGCGCCTCCACCTCCCAGGGCCAATCCCACCAATGGCCGTGACCGTAACTTATCAATGTTATGCATTGGGTAAACAGCCTTCACCACCTTAAGAAGACTTATATTCCAATAGGCATTGCAATTCCTGTATCAGCCAGGTATTAACAACAGCCATTGCTTCCCGCCCGGGTCGCAACTCCCGTGGGCGGTATTGCATTTTGCCGATAACAACCGTTATCCTGCCTCTGCGCGGAATACGTGCACCGGGGGGTAACGCCGTACTGCTTCCCCGGATCGCTACAGGAAGAACAGGAGCACCTGATTTTAAAGCCAAGTAGGCCCAGCCTGGTTGTAAATCCCTTAGTTTCCCTTCTGGTCTAACGCCTCCCTCCGGGAAAATTCCCAGAGATCCCCCCGCCCCAAGGACCTTTAAGGCCTTCTTGATGGCTGTTACGCCGCCTTCATTTTTCTCAACCGGAATGGCTCCTATGCTGCACAGAAACGGGCCTACCAACGGTAGGTCAAAAAGATAGGCCGAGGAAAAATAAGTGATTTTGCACGGTAGACATGCTGCCAGAACAAATCCATCCAGTAGGCTGGAGTGATTAGCCACAACAATCACGGGACCATTTCGGGGAATGTTTTCCGTTCCATAGATAGTAAGTCCAAATCCTATGGTGAATACCAGCCTGCATAATAATCTGGCGAACCAGTATATCAAGCTATTCACATTAATCCAGTACCTTTCGACTTTGTAACGGGGTTTTACCCTTCATTCCCAAGTACAAGGTTTTTTTATTTCAACCTGTACATGTCCCCTGGGCATAAAGGTAATCTTTCCGTTTCCCTGTTTTCATGATTAGTTTTGCAGCGTCCAGGCTAGCTGCCGGTCTCCCCAGGGCAAGGGCATTTTGGCGCATACGCATCATCTTGTCCGGTTCCCGGAAGAGTGTGGTTACTATCCGGGGAACCGAATCCGGAGTATCGGCCTTAACAGCTGCTCCTTTTTCCACCAAAAACATGCAGTTATACTCTTCCTGCCCCGGCAATGGGTTCACCAAAACCATAGGCAGGCCAACTGCCAAGGCTTCGGAACTCGTCAGACCCCCCGGTTTGGTAATGATTAAGTCAGCGGCAGCCATAAACTCTTCTACATTGGAAACATATCCAAACACCCGAAGCGACTTAACCTGCTGACCGGCCAGCCGGTCCAGTTCTTCTTTTAAAGCTTGATTTTTCCCGGTTATCGCGATCACTTGTATTTCTATTGGGGCTTGATCCAATAGCCGGACAATCTCTGTAAAACGTCCCATCCCCAAACCTCCGCCCATAACCAAAAGAACCGGTTTTTCTTCCGTTAGCCCAATTTTTCTTTTGATGGAGACAATATTTTTAGGTTTTACAAAAGCAGGGTTGATTGGGATACCGGTAACATGAATCCTAATTGGGTCAATTCCATTTTCAGCCAACCGGTCTTTTACTTCTGGGCTACCCACCAGGTAAGCATCCAAATTATGCTGGACCCACAAAGAATGAATAT
>JBMOPD010000037.1:0-59860 GCA_049323615.1 Bacillota bacterium
GTTCCCACACTATTATCTCATAGCGCTTTTAGTTTGTCCAGCAGGGGATTGCGAAAAAGTTTTTTCGGGTTTCTTCTTACCCTCAAGCTCATCAAAGGAATTTTATGTTATGCGTCAGTTCTGTTACTGGTATATTCTTGCGGCGCGGCAATAACTTTCCCGCCGGGCGGCTAAAGGTAATATATTTCGGGCTTTATAGATCCTTCGGCAATCTCAAGGATGCCGTAGCTGTAACTGCTTTCGTCCCGCGGCTTGGAAATGCTGCCGGGGTTTATGATCAGCAGCCCCCTGTAAGCGTAGCCCGAGATGCGGGTCACCCCGTACCCGGCAACATGGGTATGGCCGTACACCACCACCCCGGCGCCCAGTTCCACGGCCCTGTTGTACAGCCCGTAAATCGATATCTTTACGTTGTAGCGGTGGCCGTGGGTGATAAATACCGTCACTCCGTCCAGTTGCAGGATTTTTTCCTCCGGCCCCTCGGTGCGCGAGTCGCAGTTTCCCACCACCGCGTGGACCGGCACGTTTACGGCGGCGGCAATCTTTGCCGCGTCGCGGTAGTGATCCCCGGCGTGGATCAGCAGGTCTATGGGCCCCATTGCTTCAATAGCCTTAAAGGCATGGTCCAGTATTCCGTGTGTGTCGCTCAACAAACCTATTCTCATACAATCACTCACTGCCCCCGGCACGGCAACAGGAAAAAGCCCGGCTTTCTACCTCTTTTTATTCTAACAGGAAAATAAATGTCCTTCCACCGGACAATTTTAAATTAATTATAATCCCCAATCCCCAATTCCCTGTTTGAAATCAGTCCCGCTATAATCTCCCTGGCCAGGGCAAAGGCCTTGCCCCGGTGGCTGATGCTGTTCTTGGCGGCCATATCCAGCTGGGCGAAGGTTTTCCCCAGTTCCGGGACAATAAAAAGCGGGTCGTAGCCAAAGCCGCCCTCCCCCTCGGGACGGTCTCCGATTATTCCCCGGCAGATGCCCTCGGCGGTGAATACCTGACCCTCCGGCAGGGCCAGAGCCACCACGCACCGGAACCCGGCCCCCCTCTTTTCCCCGGGGACCCCTTCCAGCAGCCTGAGCAGTTTTTCGTTATTGGCCCGGTCGTCCTTCTCCTCTCCGGCAAAGCGGGCCGAGTAAACCCCCGGGGCCCCGCCCAGGTAATCCACCTCCAGGCCCGAGTCGTCCGCCAGGGCAACCTCGCCGGTGGCCTGGGCCACCGCCCTGGCCTTTTTTACGGCGTTCTCGGCAAAGGTTTCACCGTCTTCAATAACCTCCGGGACATGTGGATAATCGTCCAGGTATTTGACTTCCACCCCCAGGGGACCGAGCATGCTGACAAGTTCCTCCAGCTTTCCCCTGTTCCGGGTGGCCACCACTATGCGCAATCTATTCACCTGCCCGGATCTTTTTGGCGATATCCCCCAGCACTTCCCGCTGGTAGTTGATCAGCAGCCCTATGCCCTCGGCGGCCAGGCCCAGCATCTCGTCCATCTGGTCCCTGGAAAAGGAAACCTCTTCCCCGGTTCCCTGGATTTCCACAAACCGGCCGGAACCGGTCATGACCACGTTCATGTCCACCTCGGCGGCTGAATCCTCGGCGTAACAGAGGTCGGCCACTGTTACCCCGCTGACCACACCCACGCTGATGGCGGCCATAAAATCCTTTACCGGCAAGGTGGTAATCATGCCTTCTTCCACCAGCCTGTGAAGGGCGTCAGTCATGGCCACAAAGGCCCCGGTGATGGACGCCGTCCTGGTGCCCCCGTCGGCCTGTATTACATCGCAGTCCAGCAATACCGTCCTCTCCCCGAGGGCCGCCAGGTCGACCACCGCCCTCATGCTGCGGCCGATAAGCCTCTGAATCTCGCAGGTCCGGCCGCCAATCCTCCCCTTGGCCGCTTCCCTGGCCGTGCGCACCCCCGTAGACCTGGGCAGCATCCCGTATTCCGCGGTAACCCATCCCCCCAGGGATTCCAGTTTGCGAAAACTGGGCAGCCTGTCTTCCACGGTGGCGGTACATATCACCCTGGTGTCGCCCACCTCTATCAGTACCGACCCCTCGGCGTATTTGTTGTAGTTCCTGGTAATTTTCACCGGCCTGATCTGTGCCGGCTTTCTCCCGTCTACCCTCGTCACCCGGTTCCCCTCCCACATTATTCAGGCTTTTAAACGATACTTAATATATTTAACCTATTAGGCCCTGTTTAAACCCCAATTCCCAATTCTAATTCCCAATTCCTGCTAGTACACGAAATAAGTGTCGCCCTCAGTGGCCACTTCAACCCTGCCCCCATATCCCTCCTGGGCCTGGGCCCGTAAATCCTCCAGGTCGTATTCAGGCCAGAAATGGGTGATAATCAACTCCTTGACCTTTGCCCGCCTGGCCAACTCCCCCGCCTGCCTGGCCGTCATGTGGGTTCCCCGCAGGTAATCGGAGTCCCTGTCCAGGCCGCTGGCCTCGCAAAAGAATATACCCGCCTTTTCGGCAAAGAGGGCCAGTTCGTCCGTGGGGGCGGTGTCGCCGGAAAAGACGCAGTACCCCGAACCCTCCACCCCCACCGCGTAGGAGGGCAGGGAGTGTTTGGCGGGGAGAAAATAATACCGCACCGGGCCGATTTCAAAAACCCTGGCCTCCACTCCCGGCGGGACTGTTTCCAGCGGCAGGTCCTCAATGAACACGGGGTCGAAGGCCTGCCGGTAGCCGGCAAAGCGGGCGGCCAATTCCTGCGGCTGACCCGGCAGCAGCAGTGTCACCGGCCCCTGCCGGCGGCTTCCGTCCTTCAGGGAGCCCTCTATGGCATGCCTCAGGCATTCAATATCAGCGCAGTGGTCGGGGTGCAGGTGGGTCAGCACCGCCGCCCTGACCGTCCTGAAATCGAAGAGGCGGGATAAATTGCTGAAAGTCCCGTTCCCCATATCAATTACCACATATGAGTTGCCGTCCTGCACCAGGTATCCCGAACAGGCCCCGCCCGCCCTGGGATAAGGCGCCCAGCAGCCCAGCACAGTTATCCTCATATTCTATCACCTCAACATTTCAATGAACGAATCAATCCTTATCTTTGTCCTGGCGTCCAGCTTGTTCGGTCTGTCCCCCTCCAGGGTGAGCACCGGCAGTTTAATCTTCTTCCTGATGATCAGGTCCTCAATCTGCCGGTAGCAAAAGCTCTGGGCGTAGTGAATCACCCCGTCCAGCCCGCGCCTGGCGGCTTCCCGGCCGATATCCTCCAACCGGTAGAAGATGCCGTAGGGATATGAATAAAGCAGGTATTGTTCGGTCAGGTCGGAAACCGCAAAGGGCATGGAGAACTGGCGCTGCACCTCGTTGTAAACCACCCTGGCCCCCCGTTCCTCCAGGTAATCGTAAATGTCGTCCATAATGGGGGGAACTCCGATATAGCCCAGCCGTATTTCCCCGGTCCTGGCGGGCCTTTCCCCCAGGCCGGCAATAAACCGGTCGATTTTTGTCCGGAAGGCTTCCGGGTCTCCCTCGAAATCGCTGCAGGAAACCTGGAAAACGTGGTTTTCCCAGCCGCTTACCCGGTTCTCACGCCAGGTCATCTCGTCGATGTGGTGCACCCTGGACCTGATCTCGTCCAGCACGGCCTTTGTCCGGTCCACTTCTTTCCAACCCACCCCGAGACGTTCCATCAGCTTTTCCAGCTGGAGCCCGAGCAGGTCCCTGTCCCGGTCAAAGGGAAAGGCAAAGGGTATTATCTCCAGGCCGGCAAGCTCCAGGGTTTCCATCAGTGCGTGGGTGTTGCTGCAGTCCCCCTGGGTAACCGCGATGACGGTCCGGATACCGCTCTCCAGGGCTATGCTGTAGATACCCTTTATCCAGGCGCAGACATTTCTGGGATAACCGGCCAGCTCGGCCCTGTCCACCAGCCCGCCGGGGTCGTCATGCCGGATAAATATATTGTTTAAATCCACCGGTATACAGCCGGCGGCGTAAATAACCTCCGACGGCACCGTAGTGGTTATGCCGACCTTCCGGTTCATCCGTTCCTCCGATACATCCGCCGGCCCGACATTTGGCCGGCAGGTTTAATCCTTATGTTTCCTTTTTTGATTATAACCATTTCCCGAAGCGATTCCAATTCCTATCATTATCTTTCCCATAAATCAAATCAGTTCCTGCCCATTGCATAAAAAAGGCGGCCATAGACTGTGCCGCCGATAATAAATTTTTACTGCTTTCCCATTCTGGATTCTGGCTCCTGGATTCTGGATTCTGACCCGGAAGCTATTCAGGATAAGCTAAAAGTCATTTGCATGCCATGTAATCGGCTATGCCCTGCGCTATGGCCAAGGCAGCCCGGTTGCGGAAGGCCTCGTTGCCGAGCAACTTCTCCTCTTCCGGGTTGGAAAGATAGGCCACCTCCACCAGGGCCGCCGGCACCCTGGACTTGGTCAGGACAACGTAATTGGCCTGCAGTACTCCCCGGTCCACTCTCCCCAGGACACCTACCAGATCCGACTGTATACACCGGGCCAGGTACATCCCCTCAAACCTTACGTGGTCCATTCCCTCGTCGGGAGTCCTCAGGAAGTACGTGCTTGTCCCGTTCATGGCGCTGCGGGGGTTAGCGTTGGAATGAATGCTTACGTACAGGGCGGCTCCGTTTTTACCGGCCACGTTTGGCCGTTCATACAGATCGACGTAACTGTCCCCGGTCCGGGTCAATATTACCTCGGCGCCCATCTTGCTCAGATACTGCGCCGTTTTCCGGGCAATGTCCAGGTTTACGTCTTTTTCCTTGAGGCCCGTGGGCCCTATGGCTCCGGGATCGCTCCCCCCGTGGCCCGGATCCAGGACTATTTTGACCCCCTTGAGAGTACGGCCGACGCGGGGCATCAGAACAATCTTGAGCTGGTCAGCCCCCGGCGACAGCTGTTTTTCATACCTGATTCCGGACTTTAAATCCACCACTATTCTGGTTACATTGGGGTCTCTGCCGTACCACCCCACCCTGATCATGGAGGCCAGCGGCGAGGATAGCCTGGTACTTTCAGGCACCGGTCCGGGCTCCAGGCCCTCTATGTCGATGATCAGGCGGTCCGGGTCATTCAGCGAGGATACGGCATATTTTATCGGAGTCCCGTCCGACTGAACGGTTATAATGGTATTGCCGCCTTCCATCCGGGTAGTCAGCGCTTTCAATTTGTGCTCCTGGCCGCTTTCAGCGCCGTTCTCCGGCGCCCTTGGAGGCGGCAGGACATTGCCCTGCCCGCTGCTGCCGGTGTTACCGCCCGCAGGCTTGGAATCCCCTCCCGCAGGCGGCTGGGGAACTACCGAACCGGCCCCCGGCTCGGCTTCCCGGTCGTTGTCCACCTCCACCAGCCAGGAAACCACCCAGCCCGTACCGCCGCTATCCAGAACGACTTTATACCAGTCAGATGATTTATCAGCCAGCAATAACCTTTCGCCGCGGTTTGCCCTGGAAACCACGCTGTAGCCGGTGCCGGGGCCGCTCCGGATATTGACGTTGGAGCCGTTAATCACCGCCCAGCCGGTACCGCCGGCCGGCCCCCGGGAAACGGTGTCCACCGATACTTTTGCGAACTGCCCGTAAATCCACCCCGAGCCGCCGTTAATACTTATTTTGTACCAGTTTCCGGACTTGTCCAGGAGGCTGTATTTAGCGCCGCTGCCGGCCCGTCCGATTATTGTATGCGAGGTGCCGGGGCCGCTCCGGATATTGACGTTGTCGCCGGTAACCTCCACCACGTAGGATTTATTATCATTGGCGGGATCGGTCTGACCAGGCTCAGGGCCGGTATTGGCCGGCGGCGCCGCCTGCCCGATTTCTACCAGCCAGCCGGCCACCCAGCAGGTCACCCCGTTCTTTTTGACCCGGTACCAGTCGCCCTGCTTGCCCAATACCTCCAGTGATTCGCCCTGCCCCGCCTTGCCCACGATACTGCTGGCCGTGGTGGGGGCGGCCCGCAGGTTGACCACCGCCTCCTTTATCACAGCTTGGCCGGCACCTAACGCGGCGGACGGCAGAAAAAAAAGCAGGACGGAACATAAAATGAGCAGGCCAAAAAACAGGGAAACAGCATGGATAAGCTTGTCCCCAGGCAGAGGAAACTTTCCGGTTAAAAGCATAAAAAAGTACCCCTTTTAGTCATCTACATATTTTGACTAAAAAAGGCACGATAATGTTCCAAAATATCTTAAATTTTCCTTTAAAACAACATTTTTTACAGCCAACCCGGTAACCGGCCTCCTTTATGCCGGCTTAATTCCGGTTTTAAACTTTATCCGCGTCATTATCCGCCGTCGAACTGGCGGGAACGGCCCCGGACACCGTGCTGGGAGCGGGTTCAATCCCCGGCCGCGACCTTCTCCGGGGCGTCCGGCTGGCCCTGTACCTTTCCTTTAACACCGGCACCACCCTGTCCACGTACAGCCAGATAACACCAAACCCGACGGCCATACAGACGGCCGCAAAGGGATCGTTTACAAACACCCCCACTGCCAGCGGGGCGAAAACCACTGTGGTAAACACCGGGATTACCGGCCCCCACGGAATGTGGAAGTGTCTTTCCCGGTCCTTCATTTTTTTCCTGAGCACCAGTACCGAAACACCCGCCAGGGCATAAACAACACACTCGGCGGCGGCGGCCATGTTTACCAGCACCAGATACCTTCCGCTAAAGAGGATTATCACCGACAGGGTAAACCCGACCACAAACACCGCCAGTATGGAAACCCAGGGGGTGAGGTAACGCATGCTTATTTTGCTGAATACCGCAGGCAGGGCGTGCTCCCTGGCGGTGGCGTAAAAAAACCTGGAAACGCTGAGAAGGCCGGCGTTAAAGGTGGTTATGGAGGCGGCCAGGCTGATTACCACCGCCCAGACCACCCCGGCCTCACCCAGTATATTCCTGGCAAAAATCAAGTGGGGGATGGGGGAACTGACCAGCGCCTCCCTGGGCACGTTGGCGGCCATAACCACGGTAAACAGGGAATATACCACGCTCAGCAGTCCCACCGCCAGAAACATGCCCCTGGAAATCAGGCGGGAGTCGGTAACCTCCTCGGCCAGAGGCGTCACCCACTCAAAGCCCACAAAGAGGAACACCCCCACCGCCACCGCGTTGAACAGGTTTGCCGCACCGCCGGTCAGCAGGGGGGCGGCCAGTTCGAAATCAATCTTCTTCAGCCCCAGGTAGGACATGATCAGCATTGAAATCATCAGGCCGTAGGTGATTACATCCTGGAAATTGCCGGCAATCCTGATGCCCCTTATATTCATAAGGGTGGCCAAACCCTGCATGATCACTATCCAGACCAGGGGAGCCACCAAAGGAATGGCCTGGTTGAGAATATTGGCCAGTATAAAACTCTCGGCCCCCACCACTCCCATGATCACCAGCATGTACAAAATGGAAACAGTCAGGGCTGCTCTCTCGCCGAAGGCCCGGCCAAAGTAAAGCCTGATCCCGGCCGCCGAGGGGAGCACGTCGTTCAGCTCTGAAAAACACAACCCCGCCGCCAGGCACAGCAGGCCGCCGATAAGGATGGCCAGCCAGGCGCTGTCCCCGGCTAAAAACCCCGCCACCTGCACCGCCGCCACAAAAGACGAACTGGCCAGTGTAAGGCCAGCGCTGGTAGCGATAATGGTGCGCAGGGTGAGAACCTTTTTAAATGTCACCTTATTCACCCCAGATTAAAAGCGAGATAAAGTCAAGTCTTAAGATGTCGTCCTCCGATCCGATGATGCGCAGAGTCCCGTTCAGATACGGCTCCGTGGGCGTGATATCGCCGAAAAACATATCGGCCAGTATGTCGCTGCTGGAAATAACCGTCAGGTCGGGCTCGGCGGTTTTCCCCTCGCTGACGGACAGCTCCCCGTCCTTAAGCACCAACGTATGGACGGACTCTATATCATCGGCCAGGACCAGCACGTTCCTGTCCCAGTCCCGGTTCATAACACGCAGTCTCTTGTTGGCAGAATATCCCTTTTGAAACGCCTTCAGGCTCTCGGTAATTTCCTGGTGGGTGGCCATACTCTCCTCCGTTACGGGTCGTGATTACTATTGCCGAAACACTTTCAGAGGCGCTGAACCCTGGGCTTCATTTCCAGGCGGCCCATCAATTCCAGGTACTCCCCGGGCGTGATATCATCCCATTTTTTGCCCAGCAGAACCACCATCACGGCTTCCATCACATTGGTGCCGAACGACCGCCCTTCATATTCAGGAGTGGTGGTAACCAGCCAGCCGGCCCCTTTTTCCCTCAGAAATTCCACATCGTCCCTGGTGGTGGTATTGGTGATTACCAGCTGCCCCTTCAGGTTACCGGGCATGTACCTGCGCACCAGGTGGTAATCGCCCGCGATCACATCGGCCTCGTGGTAAAAGTGCCCGTATTTTTGCACTTTGCTTTCATCCTGGCTTTCCTGCTTCTTCCCGGTGGGGTAAAGCATGTGGAAAGGCATCTTGACCATTTCCGGCAGGGTTTTGTGGGCAATTTCCTCCAATTCCTCCACCGTTTTGATGGGGTAGGGGATGCCCGCCGAAAAAATGAGGTCCCCGAAAGTGATATCGCAGCCCATCTCGTTCAAGGCCTCGGCCATCCCGAACCGGTCCACCGCACTGACCATGAGCACCTTGCAGCCCGGGGGCAGGAGATCGGTGTGGTCTCTCAGGTAGTACACGGTCTCCCTTTCCAGTGTGTTTTTCAGCCCGCTCCCGTCCACCACCGGAGTTTTTTTAACCGCTTCCACGAGCTTCAGCCCGTCCCTGACGGCATACCTGGTTTTGCCCGCGTACAGGTACACGTCTATGCCGCCCAGGCCGATGGCGTCAACGTTTCCGTCCAGCTCTTGCAAAAGCGAAAGGGCACCTGCAAAATCCCCATCGGTACCCCTGCGGCTTATTTCAAATTCTGTACCCAGTAAAACGGTATGCACATGATGGTCTCTCCTGGACGATCCCAGGCTGACGCTGACAACCTTTTTCAAAATGGCGACCTCCCGACAATAACGCAACGATCTCTAACCATTTTAACCAAAAAAAGCTAAAAAAACAAGCTTTTGAAACTGATATCCCCCGGCCCAGGGAGAAACCCGGCCAAAAAGGAAAGCCGGGAGCCGGCGGATCACCCGACTCCGTGCATCCCGGTCTGACTCCCGACTCCTGTCTTGAGACGGAAGATGTTAGCAGGGAAGCTATATTTTCCCGCCGTGCTTTTCAAGAATTCCGGTCACCTGGTCGCCGCTTTCCCCGTCGGTTACCACCGTCACCAGGAACGCCCTCCCCCCGGCCACGCCGTAATCGGTGTCGCCGTACCCGCTGACCGAAGGGTCGCTGACATGCAGTATCCTCCCGTTTATGTCGCTGAAGTCGCCGGCCTCGGAAGAATAAAGGGTCAGCCCGGTTAAAGACCCGGTGCCCGAAACGGGGTTGTTTATTTCCTGGTCGTTGTTTACCCCGTAGCGGGATATGCGGTCCACCTGGACTGTATTGTACCCCATGCTTTTTAATTCTCCGGCGGCCCTTTGGGCGCTCTGGCTTGACGGGAAGTAGGCCAGCACGGACCTCTCTCCCGGTTCCAGCTGCATAAAAATCCCCCCTTTATGGTTAGTATGGCCTTAGACCGGCCGCAATAATCCGGTCCGGCCCGGGGCCGGGAAGATGCGGGGAGGGTCTTGACTGAAGGCCAAAAAAAGACTATGTTTTCATCACTGGAGGATTCCCGGATGAACATAATCGAGGCAAAACAACTGCATAAAAGCTACAAGGGCCTGGCGGCGGTGGAGGATGTCTCCTTCGGGGTGAGGGAGAAAGAAATATTCGGCTTTTTGGGACCCAACGGGGCGGGCAAGTCAACCAGCATCAAGATGCTGGCCACACTGACCAGGCCCACATCGGGAACGGCGCTCATCGACGGCTGCGACATCACCAGGCAGCCGGACCGGGTAAGGCAGGCAATAGGCCTGGTATTCCAGGAGACCACCCTGGATGAGAGGCTGACCGCCGCCGAAAACCTCTACTTCCACGGCATGCTTTACAACGTGGAAAGGCGGGCCATGGCCCGCCGGATGGCCGAGGTGCTGGAAATGGTGGAACTGGCGGACCGGAGGGACGCCAGGGTAAAAACCTTTTCCGGCGGCATGAAAAGGAGGCTGGAAATAGCCAGGGGGCTGATCCATTATCCCCGGGTGCTCTTTCTGGATGAGCCCACGGTGGGCCTGGACCCGCAGACCAGGAGCCGGATATGGACATATATCCACGAATTGCGCAGCCGGGAAAACCTCACCATCTTCATGACCACCCACTACATGGACGAGGCCGAGCACTGCGACCGCATCGCCATTATTGACCACGGGCGGATAGTAACCCTGGACACCCCCGACAACCTGAAAAAGATGGTGGGCGGCGATTTAATAACCCTCCGCACCCCGCACCGGGAGGAAGTAAAGCGTTATATTGAGGAGAAATTCAACATCCCGGTGCAGGAATCCGGAGAATACCTGCAGATGGAGGTTGCCGGGGGAGAATCGTTTATACCCGCCCTGGCCGGACAGCTGAGCGGCCGTATTCATTCCATATCACTGCACAAACCCACTTTGGACGATGTGTTTCTCAAGCTGACCGGCCGGGCCATCAGGGAGGAGACCGCCGACAACTGGAGCGCCATGAGAACCCATATGAGATGGAGGCGTTAGAGATGAGAATAATTAAGGCCGTTTACATCATCTGGCTGAGGGACGTAATCCGCTTTTACCGGGAAAAAACCCGCATAGTGGGGATGCTGGGCCAGCCGCTTTTATACCTGCTGATCATGGGCACCGGCCTGTCGGCCTCCTTTCGCATGTCCTGGGCGGCCGGGGATTTTAATTACCTCGAATTTATGTACCCGGGCATAATCGGCATGTCGGTGCTCTTTACCTCGGTTTTTTCGGCCATATCCATAGTGTGGGACAGGGAATTCGGCTTTTTAAGGGAAGTGCTGGTGGCCCCGGTGCCCCGCTGGTCGGTGGCCATAGGCAAGGCCCTGGGGGGGAGCACCATAGCCATGCTGCAGGCCTCGATCCTGCTCCTGGTGGCCCCGTTCATCGGGGTCAAGCTGAGCATCCTGATGGTCTTAAAACTCCTGGGTATGCTCTTTCTGATCGCCTTTTCCCTGACCTCCCTGGGCATCACCATCGCCTCCAGGATGGAAACCATGGAGGGGTTCCAGATGATCATGAACTTTCTGGTAATGCCGCTTTTTTTCCTGAGCGGCGCCATGTTCCCGCTGCGCGGCGTGCCTTCGTGGATGGAAACCATGATGAAGGCGGACCCGCTCACTTACGGCGTAGACGCGCTGCGCCACATCATGTACTCCGCATCCCCGGCCAGGGACTTCCTGGTTCAGTTTTCCATGAGCACCGACCTGGCGGTGGTGGCCACGATGTCCCTGGTGTTTATCACCGCCGGCACCCTGGCGTTCAATAGAACAGAATAGGGCTGCCAAATACATTTACCAGGCGCCCATCTGACGGCTGATGACCGACGACTGACGACCGAATTTACGGGCACATCACCAGGGCTTCCCCCTCAATCACCCTCTGCCCCCTCTGGTTGACACATACCGTAGACAGCCGGACCCTGCGTTTTGCTTCAATTTTTTCCAGCACCTCCACGGTGGCCGTGATGGTATCCCCGATTTTGACCGGGGCGGTGAATTTGAGGGTCTGCGACAGGTATACCGATCCCTCACCGGGCAGGCGGGTGCCGAGAACGGTCGATATAAACCCCGCGCTGAGCATGCCGTGGGCCACCCTTTCTCCGAAAACCGACCCGGCGGCATACTGGCTGTTCAGGTGGACCCCGTTAAAATCCCCGGTTATACCCGCGTAGAGGTATATGTCGGTCTCGCCGACGGTCTTGCTGAACGATGCCTGATCGCCCACCCTGATGGACTCAAAGGGCACAGAAGCCATCCAATCACCTTCTATAACGTTTTTACAACTATACTTTCCACGGGCAGCCGGGGCCTCGGACCAGGAGAGTGGTCGGGATAGCCCACGGGCACAATGGTCACCACGTGCAGGTTTTCATCCAGATCCAGTATCTCCTTGACCTTTTTGGGTCTGAACATCATCGTCCAGCAGCTGCCCAGGCCCAGGTCGGTGGCCCTCAAAACCAGGTGCTCCACCGCAATGGCCACATTCAGTGACACGTACGCCTTAGCGGCTTCGGCCTCCATTTCCCTGACGGGATAACTGGCGGGGTCGAAATTTTCCAGATCGGTGCCGGCAAAGGCCCCTGCCTCCTTCAGTTCCACCAGCCGGTTGCCCGTTAACCTGGTGGCCGTTAAATCGGCGCAGCAGACAAACAGCACCGGGGCCTGGGTAATGAACCTCAAAAATATGGCGGCGCTCAGTTTTTCCCTCATTTCGGGAGATTTTACAATAACGAAACGCCAGGGTTGCAAATTTGTACCCGAAGGGGCCAGCCTGGCCGCTTCCAGCAGTTCGTTGACAACACCGTCGGGAATGGGATCCGGCTTGAATTTCCTTATACTCCGCCTGGCCGCAATTACCTCTTTCAGTTCCATGGTTGCACCTCCGTTTTATTATGCTTGTGTTTAATTACATTGCAAATATCATACCTCTAAAGTGGGATTATTAGAATAATTTTCTTGGCTCCCAGAAAGGTAAATTCTCAATATAAATAGAATTTTTCGGATAGTCCGGGTAAACCGGACCCGGTATAATAAAATTGAGTCCATCCCTGCAAAGGGGAGAGAAGAAGTGCAGAAGCAGGAGTTCCTCTCCAGATGGCTGGAAATTATTAAAAGGTCTTCAGCCATACTGGTATATAAACAGGATTTTGTAAACAGGCTGCTGGAGGCCATAAGAAAAAGCGCCACCCGGCATACATACGACCTGGCCTGGGCGCGGGCCCTGGTTGAGGCGGCGGGAGAGGTGACAGTCAGCCCGGATAGAGGTGAAACCGAGGTTCACCTGCAGTCCACCGCCGAAAAGATGATTAAATACTACTGGGACCAGACGGTATTCTTCGGCCTGGTGCAGGGCGCCAACCCCTGCCGGCAGCCCGACCTGATGTGCCGTGTGCGGGAACTGATTAATGACTATTACAGGGGCCGCCGCCCCGGAGAGCCGGTTTGTTTTATGAACGCAAATTTCAACCCCCGCCTGAAGGAAAAGGTTGAGGAACACATCCGGGCCGCCGGTGAAATACTTAAAAAAGACGTGGTAACCAGGTTCCTCGGCAAGGGCCGGCTGAATGACGAGTTTATAAAGTACAGCGGGGGCGAGGAAAGCCTTACCCTGCCGCAGAATACCCTGGCGGCCATCAGGGAAAACAGCCCGCTGATCACTGAAGCCTTATATTACCGCTGGGCACAGGTGCTGGAAAAATACAACACCTCCCCCAGGCTGAACAAAAAGGTCAGGATTATAGACAGCGCCGAACTCCGGGAGCGGCCCCTTTCCTTTTACGCCAAGTACCTGGATCTGGAAAACCCCGGCCGCCTGTGTTTTATTTGCGGCCAGCCGGTAGAAGACAAAGACCTGTCCATAGGCCACGTGATCCCCTGGTCTTACCTTTGCTCCGACGATATATGGAACCTGGTCTACCAGCATAAAAGCTGCGCATCCGCCAAAACCGGCCCGGTGCCGTCGGAATTTGTCATTGCCAGGCTGGAAAAGAAAAACAAGGCCCTGCTGGCCAAACTGGTTTCCTACGTGGAAACCGATATGGTGGCAGGGGCCCTGCAGGATGCCGTAAACCGCAACCTGGTCAGAAAAAACTGGCTGTGCTGCCGGGAAGAATAGCCGTCAGCCCCCCAATTCCAATTCCCTCTTTAATCAAATTTTTTAGATTATCACAAAATATGGAAATGAGAACCCAAAATATTTTTGAGTTCCCATTTCCACAGTTACTTGCCCGGTAATATATCTATGAAACCTTTTCCATGGCTGTTTCTTCCTCTTCGGTTTTAACCACGGTGTATTCTATGGACCTGGCCACTATTTCGGCCACATCCATGGCGTGTACCGTTTCCCCCAGTTCCTTCGCCTTCAGGCCGTCCTCAATCATGGTCAGGCAGAAGGGACAGTTGACTCCCACCGCTTCCGGCTCTTTCTCCAGCAGCTGATCCACACGCATCCCGTTGATGCGCTGGCCGTTGTGCTCCTCCATCCACATGCGCCCGCCCCCGGCCCCGCAGCAGAAGCTCCTGCTGCGATTGCGGGCGGCCTCCACCAGGGTTACCCCGGGTATGGCCCGGAGAATTTTCCTGGGGGCCTCGTACTCCTCGTTGTACCTTCCCAGGTAGCATGAATCGTGGTAGGCGATGCGCAGGCCGGCGAGGTCCTCCCTGAACTGCAGCCTGCCCCGGGCAACAAGGTCGGCGACGAGCTGGGTGTGGTGGATCACCTCGAAATTGCCACCGAAGGCGGAGTACTCGTTTTTCAAGGTATTGAAGCAGTGGGGGCAGTGGGTGACGATTTTAGTAACCCCCAGCTCGTTCAGCAGTTCCACGTTTTCGGTGGCCAGTGTCTGGAACAGGTACTCGTTTCCCATCCGGCGGGCCGAGTCGCCGCAGCACTTCTCTTCGGAACCCAGGACGGAAAAGCTGACGCCGGCCTCCTGCATGATTTTTACCATGGAGTGGGTGATCTTGCGGCTGCGTTCGTCAAAGGACCCGGCGCAGCCCACCCAGTACAGGTACTCGGCCGACGGCTGGTCGACCCCGGCTATTTTTAACCCGCCGTCCTTGGACCAGTCGCCCCTGGAATACCAGCCGATGCCCCAGGGATTGTAATTTTTCTCGATATTCCGGCAGGCCAGCACCGCTTCCTGGGGAAACTCTCCCCGGTCCATGACCAGGCTGCGGCGCATATCGATGATCTTGTTGATATGTTCGTTGGTGACCGGACACTGCTCCTGGCAGGAATAGCAAGTGGTGCAGGCCCAGATCTCATCCTCGGAAATCACCTGGCCAATCAGTTCACCGGCCGGAATTTCTTCAGATCCATCTTTACCGGCCCCGGCCAGGGCGTCCCCCTTCTCGGTCAGGTGGTCCTTCAGCTTGTGCAGCAGCAGCTTGGGAGACAGGGGCTTGCCGCTGAGGTAAGCCGGGCAGTTGTCCTGGCAGCGGCCGCACTCGGCGCAGGCGTACAGGTCCAGAAGCTGCTTGCGGGTGAAGGATTCCACGCGGCTGACACCAAATTCCTCGGCCTCCTCGTCCTCCAGGTCGACCGGATTTATCTGTCCCCCCCGGGGCTTCAAGCTCCGGAAAAACACGTTAAAGGGGGCAGCCAGCAGGTGCATGTGCTTGGAATAAGGGATATAGGCCATGAACCCCAGCAGCAGCGTGACATGAACCCACCACATTATATTCTGCAGCAGCAGCATCGCGGAGGCGCCGGCCCCCGAAGCGGCCGCCATCCCGGCCACCATACCGTAAACCGGAGCCATTTCCCGGCCCGGGGCCGGGCTGAGGGCATGGGCCAGGCCGCTGGAGATCAGTTCGGTAATGATCAGGCCGGCGATCATCAGCAGGATAACGGCGGCGTCCAGGTTGGCCTCAAGCCTTTTCGGCCTGATTACGTAGCGCCTGAAAGCGGCCACGGCCACCGCCCCCAGCACCGCCAGGCTGAAAATATCCTTGACCAGGTAGAAATAGGGGTTTTTACCCAGCAGGGGCAGGGCAAAACCTTCCTTCAGGCCCTCCCCCACAAACTGCAGGGTGCCCAGGGATATCACTATAAATCCCCAGAAAATAATTAAATGGATAAGCCCGAACTTTTCCTTGAGCACCTTTTTCTGCCCCAGGACCAGGACGATGAACCCCGCCATCCTCCGGCCGATGCTGTCAAGCCTGTTTTCCGGACGCCCAAGCAGGAGATACTTTATCCGCCTCCTCAGGGCGTAGCCGAAAAAGGCCATGGCAGCGGCCAGCTCCGCCAGAAAAACCGGCAAGGTATAATCCATTATCCATCACTCGCTTTCCGGACAATTTGGACAAAAAGACCCTGGATCGCCTGTGCCGCGTTCCAGGGTCTGCCTTTGAGCCTGAAACAGTTTCCCGGTTTTACGCTCAGGCAACGTTCACATTCTTGTGTTCGGCTCTGGCTCTTTCAGCAATCTCAACAATGACCCTTAAATTGTCCACGATATCGATTATATCCAGTAGTTCAATCTGGTCAGTATATTTTTCGATGATGACTGTAATCCTATTAACAGCCTCACTTACTTCACTTTCCACACTGTTCTGTTTATTAATGTTCTTAACCATGTTTTAACCCCCCAATCCTACTTAATTAATGGCAAGTATTATGTCGGCTTCGCGACAATTATTTTGTCAGCTACACGACAAAAGCAAGACACGATTGATTTTGGATAGACATGCTATATGTAATTTCGTATTACTTTTGTGGTTTTATTTTAGCACCGGCTGATTGAAAAGTTAAATTCGCATTTATTATTTATAACATAAATCTGACTTATAGTTGAGCTGTCCGGACATTATTCTTCCCCCAGCGGTATTTTTAAACACCCAACCGTATAACTTGCCGTTAAAAAATTTTTCATCTTAAAATTTTTTCCGGCCACAAACAGGGGGAATCGTTTAATCCTCCGGGGTAACCGGAAAAAACAGGTTTTCTACCGCTTGACAAAAAAAGCGGGATGAAATTTCCCGCTTTTCACGGCAATTTGTCATCCTTCAAGCAGAAAATAACTGCCGGGATCCGGCGGGCGCCTTCACCGCACTATAAGCAATTGATGAAATAAGGATTAAAACCGAGGCCATAATGATCACCCCGCCGGGGGCCAGGTTGAAATAAAAGGAAGCGAAAAGCCCGGCTACAACCGCCAGTTCTCCCATGACCACGGACAGGATCACGGCGCTGCGGAAACTGGCAGCCAGCCTGAGGGCGGCGGCAACGGGCAGTATCATCAGTGAAGAGACCAGCAAAAGTCCCACTATCCTGATGGAAATGGCAATGGTCAGGGCGGTCATGGCCGTGAACCCCACCGAAAGGGCCCGCACCGGCAGGCCCGCAATCCGCGCCCCCTCCTCATCGAAGGTGATCAGGAAAAGCTCCTTGTAAAAAAGCCGGATCACGGCCAGGACCAGGATTCCGGCAGCCGCAACTATATAAACGTCGGACCTGCTCACCGTGATTATGCTGCCGAAGAGGTAGCTCATGAAACTGGCGTTCAGTCCCCGGCCCAGGCCCAGCAGTATGGCCCCCAGGGCCACCCCGGTGGACAGTATGATGGCGATGGCCAGCTCCGAATAGGTTTTGTATTTTTCCCGCAGGGCCTCGATCAGGAAGGCCCCGGACAGGGAAAAGGCCGACGCCGTAATCAACGGGTGCGTGCCCATGAGCAGCCCGGCCACAACACCGGACAGGCAGACATGGGAAAGGGCGTCGGCGATCATGGAAAGCCTTCTTAATGTTATAAACAGGCCCACCGCCGGGCAGACCACCCCGATAATCAGGCCCGCCACAAAGGCGTGGCGCATAAATTCATAATAAAATATAGCCATGGTTGACAAGACCTCCGCCAACTATATCCTGCCGTTGGAATACAGGGGAAAGAAACCGCTGGGGCAGTTTCCGGCCGGGACACTGCCGGGGGAAGCCTGCCAGCTGTTGCAGGTACAAAGGTGCAGGTTAAGGCAGACCTGGCGGGTAATAAGCCCGGCGATGCCCTCCTGATCATGGGAAACGATGATTAAGGTGATGTTGTTTTCCCTGTTTATTTTTTTGAGAATGGAATACAGTCTCCGGGTGGTTCCCGAGTCAACACCCACCGTGGGCTCATCCATGATCAACAGATCCGGCCCGGCCGCCAGGGCCCGGGCGATAAAGGCCCTCTGCTGCTGCCCGCCCGACAGCTGCGCAACGGGAGCGTCCTTAAGGGAATATATTTCCATGGTCTTAAGGGCCTCCCCGGCGGCCCTGTAGTCCCCGGGGCCGAAGCCCCTGAACAGGCCCTTGCGGCCGGTGCGGCCGGACAAAACAACCTCCATCACGGTGGCTGGAAAGCCCTGGTTAAAGTGGGTGGCCCTTTGCGGAACGTAGCTTGCCCGCTGCCGCCACCTGCCGCCGGATACAGCAGACCCGAAAATGCTTATTTCCCCCTGCTGGGGCTGCAGCTGCCCGGTCAGCAGCTTGAGCAGGGTGGTTTTGCCGGCCCCGTTGGGGCCGGTGATGCCCACAGCCTCCCCGGCCATGACGGTCAGGCTGATGTCCTTCAACACCGGGTGGCACCCGTAAGTAAAAGAAAGATTGCTGATCTCGATTACCGGATATGTGTCCATAACGATCTTCACCTGGCTTCACATGCTGTTTTAAGGTTTTCCAGATTTTCCCGCATCAGGACCAGGTAGTTTTTCCCTGCATTTATGTCTTTTTCGGTCAGTGCGGCAATGGGGTTCAGAATCAGGGTTTTGGCCCCGGTTTCCCTGGCTATGGTCTCGGACACCCGGGGGCTTGCCAGGGGCTCAAAAAAGATATATTTTATCCCGTTTTTCCGCACCAGGTCCACTATCTCCGCCATCCTGGCCGGGCCGGGCTCCGATTCGGCGGTCAGCCCCCTTATGGGCACCTGTTCCAGCCCGTACCGCCTGGCCAGGTAACCGAAAGCGGCGTGGGACACCACAAACTGCCTTACCCTTGCCCCGGCCAGGGCTTCCCTGTACTGTCCGTCCAGCTGGGCCAGACCGGCCTTGTAATTTTGAGCATTGGCGGTGTAGTATTCTTTGCCGGCCGGGTCGGCCCCGGCCAGGCCGGCCAGTATGTTATCCACCATGATGCCGGCGTTTACCGGGTCAAGCCAGATGTGGGGGTCACCGCCGTGATCACCATCGTGTTCTTTACCGCCGTGCTTTTCGCCGTCATGCTCTCCGCCGCCGGCCAGCAATTCAATCCCCCTGCTGCAGTCAACAATTACCATCTTCTCCCGGCCGGTATTCTTAAGAACACTCTCTACCCAGGATTCCAGGCCGGCCCCGCAGTATACGAACACATCGCACTGACTGATCTTGATCAGGTCTCCCGGGGTGGGCTCCCAGTGGTGCGGGTCGGCCCCCGGGGGCAGTAAATTAATTACCTCCACCCTGTCCCCGCCGATATTTTTGGCAAAATCAAACAGTGGGTAGATAGAGGTATATACTTTGATTTTTTCTCCGGCGGGTACAGCCGGCGCCGGCTCCTTCCGGCCGCTTCCCCCGCAGCCGCCCAGTGCCAGTAAAAGGCCGATCGCAAACAGAACAGCCGCCGGCCACAGCATTCTTTTCATCAGCATCTGTAAAAAGCCCCCCGGAGAAAGGGTTACTGCGCCTTTGAACAGCTGGAACAGTAACCGTATATTTCAAAGCTGTGCCTTTCCACCTTGAATTTTTTGTTCTTCAGCAAAGTGGAGTCAAGGAAATTCAGGGGGCAGAAGTCCAGTTCCTGGGAGCCGCCGCACTTCAGGCAAATCAAGTGGTGGTGGTGCGTATTCTCCCGGGCCAGCTCGTAGCGGCTTCTCCCGTCCTCAAAATTAAGCGCTTGCAAAATGCCCAGTTCCTTTAAGGTGTTCAGATTCCTGTACACGGTATCAAGGCTGATATTGGGAAACTTGCGCCTTACTTTGCGGTGGACTTCCTCGGCGCTGTAGTGTTTCCCCCCGGGCCCGAAGCATTTGATTATTTCCTGCCGCTGGGGGGTAATCCTGTACCCGCCGCTTTTTAATCTTTCCAGCAACCGGTTCAGCCTCCAGTCAATCAAGCAAATAGGAATTATTCTTATATAAATATTATTACTAGTTTTCCTCAAATATGTCAATCACTGCGTCAACCATCTTCCACAAATATAAAAAGGCGGGGACTGCCGGGTCTCCGCCTCCCGTCCGCTTCTTCAAACCGGCGGGGATTACCTCAGCCACACAAGCAGGGGGGTAATCAGGGTGAGCCAGGCGACCAGAAAGGCCCCCACCGCCCCCCGCCTGTTCTTTTCCTCCCGCCAGGCGTACAGGCCGTAACTGGCCAGGTGCACGGCGACGGCCAGCACCGCCGCCATCACCAGGGCTTGAAAGAGCATACTTTTTCCTCCCTTGCCAAAAGGTGATCAAAAGCCGGGGCCGGCCTTCACCGGGGGTAACCGGTTATTGGTATGGACTCGTGCAGCAGGCCGATGCGCCTGACCTTGAAGTCCAGATTGACGCTTATACTGGCCCGGGCGAATTTTTCGTTCCACCGGTAGTTCTCCCACTCCTGCCAGGTGCGGAATAGCTTTTTGGCGTGCAGGCCGAAGCCCATGAAATCCACCCCCCATTCCAGGCTTTTGGCCACCGCCCTGTTCATGTCCTCAAGCAGGCGCTCCCTCACCGCCCCCTCGATGATGGGGATTTTTTCCGGCCTCTCATAGTCTTCCATGCTCTGGATGCTGATGATGTCCCCCTCCAGGTGGGCCTCCACCTTGATCACAGGCAGGCCTTCTTTGTTTATTCTAACCTCGACGTGGGGCTGCCGCCTCAGTTTGACCTCGACTATAACGTACTTGTCCGGGTGCCGGGGATCGGGCAAGCTCAAAATGGTCCGCCGGAAGGTGCCCTCCAGCATCTTGGCCATCCCGGTCTCGTCGCCGTTCAGGGTGCCCATCATGCGGCCGCCGTTGAATACCGCGGCTCCTGCTACCTCAATGCCCCCTCCCCCCTCCCGGGGCAGCCTCCCGGCCTCGTAAACGCCCTTGGGCTTGGGGCTGCTGTCCGGATACACCGGCGCCTTCCTCTCGGTGGAGGCCAGCACGGCCACCGGCGCCGTGCCCGGACTCTTGGCCCTGATGTAAAACTGGTGGAAGGTGTCGTAGGGTATAAACTCGGTGTAGCGCCAGCCCCGCCAGAGCAGTTCGTAGTACTTGCCCACGTTGTCTTCGAGAACCGGCACACCCCTGTTCAGAAAATCCCCGGCCCGCACCTGGCTGATTACGATGGTGGTGGTGCGGCGAAACTGGCGGAAGCGGGCCAGGGGAGCCAGGTAGCGCCCGATATCCTCCTCGGCCAGCTCCCTGGAGAAGACTATCCACTTGGTGTGGGACAGGTCGGTCCGGCGGTCGATGACCGAATTCAGCAGCTCCAGGCCGGACAGCAGGGTGGGAACCTCCATGGAAACGGTCTGAAATTTGCGGCCCCCGCCCCCGCCCCCGGGGCCGGACGGACCGCCTCCCCCGCCGGCGATACTTTTCGGTATGGCCACCACCGCCGTCATGGTCAGCACGTTCTGGCGCCCCTTGTCCAGGCCGATGGCCAGCACCCAGGCCACCTCTTCCGGCTCGTGGTAGTCGAAGCACCCGGCGGCGGCCAGGAGAAAGGCCAGGGCCAGCATAAAACTAACCGCTCTTTTTACCACCCTTTGCACCACCCTTCCCCCGCCGCAGGGAAATAACCATCACCGGCAGGAACATGGCCATCACCACAGCGAAGCTGTACCGGCGCAGAACTTCTACATCCAGGACCACGGCGGTGGATATATTGGGCGGGAGGAAGGCCGCCGCCATGGTAAACACCGCCATGGGCAGGATGAAGGGCCGGTAGTCGTTAAGTTTTAGGTACTGGGCCGTTACCGACGCCGCTCCGTAAAGGCCGACGGTAATTTTGATCAGCCCGGTCAGCGCCCAGATGGGCAAAAAAAGCGTTTCCATGCGCTCCCCGAACCTCCCTGCGGTAATCAGCCTGTTCATTTCAAACATCGGCAGGGTAAGCTCGGTTACCACCGGGTAAGTAAATACCAGCAGGGGCACCAGCACAAAGGCAACCAGCAGAAGGGTGGAAATAATCACCGTCCAGATCCCGATGGCCTTTAGTCTGCCTCTGGGCAGGAAGGGGGCCACCACCCCCATGATAAACAGCTCGGTGAAGGATCCGGTCTGTTCCAGCGATGCCCGCAATATTCCCTCCGCACCAGCGCCCAGGAGAGGAAAGAGGGCCGTGGGCTGCCACATGGGTATGGAGAGCGCCACTATTACCGCCAGTCCCAGCAAAAGGAAAGGGGCAAGCAGCGCGGCCACCCGGGCAACGGTGTCAAATCCCAGGTAAGTGACGATGACCGTCCCGAACATAATTAACAGCACCACTATACTGATGGGGGTATCCGGGTAAAAACCGGTCAGCGCCCGCTCGGCGTTCTGGCGCAGCACCACCCCGGAAATCAGAACCAGGATGGCGGAGAAAATCATTGAAAAAAGGGTGTTCAGATACGGCCCCAGCAGTTCCTCGGTGATTTCCACGATGCTTTTCCCCGGGTACCGTTCCAGCACCGACACCAGCGACAGCAGCCCGATTGCAGCGATCACGGCCTCCAGGAATGGAACGGCCCAGGCGGCGCCGGCAGCCAGGTGGTAAAGGATGATCTGGTAACTCAGGAAGATCTTGGCCGAAGTGAAGACGACACCCACGGTCACCGCCTCCCGGTATCCCACCGCCGGCTTATTCTCCACCGCCGCCACCGCCATTCCCCCCGTCTTTTTTAATCCACCCCCGGCTTATCCTGGGCTGCCGCCGGCGCCGCAGGGGGTCCAGGTAGTCCGGCCGCAGTTCCTGCTCCCATACCGGCCCCCGCAGGAAAAAGTCCGGGCCGGATTTGGTCACCGGGCCCGCCGGGGCCATGAATGGCACCCCGAAGGACCGCATGTTGGCGATCAGCCCCAGGTGAATAAACAAACCAACCACCATGCCCAGCAGCCCCATCAGCGCCGCCAGCAGGATGTAGCCGAACCTGAGCATGCGCACGTAGTAGGACAACGAATAATTTGGTATGGCAAAGGACCCCAGGGCGGTCACCGCCACCACCACGATCAGGATGGGGCTCACGATGTTGGCGGCCACCGCCGCCTGGCCCAGGATCAGCGCCCCCACTATGCCCAGGGTGGTGCCCACGGTGCCGGGTATCCTGATCCCGGCCTCCCGGATCAGCTCAAAGGATATCTCCATCAGTAGAACTTCAACGATGCTGGGAAAGGGAACCCTTTCCCGGTTTCCCGTTATGGCCAGCAGCAGGTCCGTGGGAATGAACTCCTGGTGGTGGGTAACCACGGCCAGGTAGAACCCCGGCAGCAGCATGGCGAAGAACAGGCCCAGGTAGCGGATCAGCCGGGCGAAGGAAGCGAAGGGGAAGCGCAGGTAGGCATCCTCCGCCGCCTGCATGAGTGCGAAGAAGGTCACCGGCACCACCAGCGCGTAGGGATTGCTGCCGGTAAATATGGCCACATTCCCCTCGGTTATGCCGGCGGCCACCCGGTCGGGCCGCTCGGTGGACAGCACCTGGGGGGCCAGGTGGTATGGCGAGTCCTCGATGAACTGCTCCAGGATGCCGCTTTCATGTACGTAGTCGGCCTTTATGGACTCCAGCCGCCTTTTGACCTCCCGCACCAGGTCCGGGTTGCACACATCGTCCAGGTACATGATGGCGCACTGCAGGGGGTCCATCCCCCCCACCTTCATGAATTCGGTAATCAGGGAGGGCCTGTGTAAAATTTTGCGGACCAGGGAAATGTTTGTGCGAATTTGTTCAGTAAAAGATTCCTGGGGTCCGCGGATTACCGCCTCGGCCTGGGGGCGTTCCACCCCGCGGTGCTCCCATCCCTTGCTCTCCACGAATAAAGCCATGTTTATCCCGTCGATGATGATCACGGTGTTGCCGTTAAGAACGTTGGATACCACCGACTCGAAGGTGTCGCCGGTGTTCACCTGGTTCCCCGGCAGCAGGGCGTCCTTCACCGTTTCAAAGAGCACCCTGTCGGACACCACCGGTGCGGCCCCCGGCCCCTGGCCCGTTTGGCGGCCCGGGCGAAGTCCGGCCAGCAGCATCAGGGGCTGGAGGATGGACTGGTTCTGGGTCTGCTTGTCGGTAATGCCGTCGTAGAAGATCATCAGGGCCCGCACCGGAGGGTCGGTGCCGATGGAGAAAGGCCGCAAGACGGCGTCCTTATTCAGCGGGTACCGTAGCAGCCGCTCCAGCATCTTCCTGTTTTCATCCAGGCCGGAATACAATTTCTCCTTATTTTTGAGGATGCTTTCCAGTTCCCCGGTTTTTTTCACCCGCTTCTCAAATGTTTCCCCGGCGTGCCTCCGCTCCGGGGTGTCATCCGGCCGGCCGGCGGCTTCCTGTTCGCTTCCGCCGGCCCCGGCCCGGCTTATTATACGCTTACGCCGGCGGCTGGAGGGCTCATGCACCTGCCGGGGCTGTTCCTTTCCGGATTCACCGCCGGGCTGCCCGCCTGCAGGCGGGCCGGCCTCATCAGGTCCGCCGCCCGAAATGCCTTCCTCCGCAGGCCGGTGGTCTTCCATCCCGGCGGTAAATTCAAAGGGCGTCTCCTTGGGTTTTTGGTAAAGTATCATTTTTCTCAGCTTAGTGACAACGGACACCGGCACAATCCTTCCTGTAATTTAAATAACCGGCATTGCATTTCTCTGCTGCCTAAATCTATTTATGTTTCCAAAGACTGTATTTTATGCAGGATGTGGCTCAATTATTAACCTGTCAAAAATGGAAGGAAAAGCTTTTTTTGTGATACAATTAATTAAAATACAATAACTTGCCGGGTATTTTAAGGCGTTTAAACAATATCCCGGTTTAAGGGGGGCTGGTAGTGGGAAATGCCAAAAAGATGGCTGTAAACCCT
This sequence comes from Bacillota bacterium, assembly GCA_049323615.1. Lineage (GTDB taxonomy): Bacteria > Bacillota > Desulfotomaculia > Desulfotomaculales > Desulfocucumaceae > JBMOPD01. The sequence continues at coordinate 24,656 of JBMOPD010000037.1, forward strand.
CTCCGCTGTACAGGTTGTATGACCTGCATGCTAAGATGTTCATACCGGTTTTCCGGCAATTATAATCCCTCTGTGGCCGCCGTCAGGGTAACGGGCCCGGACCGGGAAACCGGAGATTTCACCATTTCTTTTCAGGAAAAATGCGACGGCTGTGGAATCTGCGCCGCCTTTTGCCTGTACGGGGGCATTACCGCGGCCGGGGAAGGAGATGACAGGCCATGACAATCCCCGGCTATGCGGGCAGGATACTGTATCTGGACCTGTCCGGCGGAAAGACCAGGATCGAAGAAACACCACCGGAAATGATTGATTCCTTCCTCGGGGGAAGCGGAATAAACACCAGGCTGGCCGCCGACCTTATTTCCCCCGCGGTGGACCCCTTCAGTCCGGAAAACCCGATTATTGTAGGCGCCGGTCCCTTCGCCGGCACCGTTGTGCCGGGCGGGGCCAAGGTGTTTATCAGCACCAGGCTGCCCGCCGGCAACGCCTTCGCCAGGTGTTCCGGGGGCGGGGCCTTCGCCCTGATGATGAAGTCCTGCGGCTTCGATCACATAGTGATCACCGGCAAGTCCCCCACCCCGGTGTACATAAAAATTGTCCAGGGGGCCGTTGAGTTGTGTGACGCCTCGGGCCTCCGGGGCTGTGACATTTACGAAACAGTTGACCGCCTGAAAGAACTGCACGGCCCCTGCAGCATCATACCCATAGGGGTTTCCGGAGAAAGGCTGGTCAAGATATCCATCACCTCAGTGGACAAGGGCGGCACCATCGGCAGGGGCGGCCTGCCGGCGGTGATGGGGTCGAAGAACATCAAGGCGCTGGTGGCCTGTATGGGCAACACCGGTGTTGAGGTGGCCCGCCACGCCGAGTTTACCGGCATTATAAACGGTCTGATAAAGAGAATGAAATCCTGGCCCGGCAGGGATATACTCCTGGAAAACGGGATGTCCCTGCAGTTTCTGGCCTGGTGGGGAACCGGGCACGTGCTGGCGGCCAACGGCACCAAAGTGGTCTCTCCGTCACCGGAAAAACTGGCCGCCTCTGACCGTTTCGCCGGCTTATACAGGGCCAACCGGAGGCCGCTGGCCTGCCCCGGCTGCCCCATGGCCGACAAGGAGGTGGTCACCGCCGGTGAGGGGACGTACTCCGGCACTGTCTGCTACGGCAATAATATTCATACCCTTCCCGCCGCCGAAGCCGACTTCGGGAAGTGGGTAAGGCTGACCGAACTGGTGAACAGGGAAGGCCTGGACTGGTTTGACTTCCAGAACCTTATGTCACTGTGCCACTTCCTGTACCGGCGGGGTATCCTCACCGGTGACGACCTGGGTGGAGCGGTTATCGACGAAGGCAGCCCGGAATCGTACATGGAGTTGGTCCGGCTTACCGCCACCCGGCAGGGATTCGGGGACGTGCTGGCCGAGGGCCTGCCGGGCATGCAAAAGAGGCTGGGCCGGGAGGCCGGCGGGTACGTCACCCATATCAAGGGGCACAGCCCGGTTTTCGATCCCAGGGCAAATTACCTGGGCACCATGGAATTTACCCAGATGACCAATCCCAGGGGTGCCCACGTGGCCTTCGGGGGATCGCCCACCTATACCCCCGGCAAAACCATCGGTGATTTTGAAAAACACGGCCGGCGGATGGGCATTCCGCAGGAGGCCATGGCCAGGGTGATCACGGGCGAAACCTTTTCCCTGGGCCGGTTTAGCCGGTACAGCGAGGACTGGTGCTCCCTCTTCGACTGCCTGAGCCTGTGCAACAGGGCTTTTATAAACAGGTTTTACGGCATCGAAACCATTACCGGTTTATTTAACGCCATCACCGGGCTGGAGAAGACGGCGGAAGACCTTATGCTGGCGGCCGAGCGGTCGTGGAATCTCTGGCGGATAATCAACGGCCGGCTGGGGTTCTCCAGACAGGACGACAGGCCCCCGGAAATGTGGTTTTTCCCGGTCAGGGCGGGGGATAAGGAACTGACGGTAAAAGATTACTTCGGCGCCGAAGAGCTGAGCCCCGGCCGGGTGGACCTGTTTTTGGACGATTACTATGCTGAGAGGGGCTGGGACACCGCCACCGGCCTGCCGTCCCTTGAAAAAAAGAAAAAATTGGGACTTGAGGGATTCTAAAAGAAACATCCCGGCCTGCAAAAAAGGGCCGGGATATGTTTTTGCCCCGCGGGAATAATAAATAGCGTGATCATTGTATTTTTTAGCTGTCAAAACTGGGTCAGTTCCTCTTTCACCTTAAAAAACTCTTCCCGTGAAATTTCGCCCCTGGCGTATCGTTCCTTGAGGGCCGCAACGGGCCCGCCGTGGCGGGAATTGTCTTTTTTGGCCACCCTGTCCCAAAGCCGGATCCCCACTGTTACAGCCAGAATTATAAGCAGCACGGGTATCAGCATGTGAAGCAGCATGGACACCCCCCAGAAAAAATTGCCGTAAAAACCCCCAAACATATAAATCATCTCCCGTTTTAATTTTATCCATGGCTTAATATTAGCGGGTATTCTTTACAAACCAATAACGGAATTTTAACGAAAATGTCACATCTGCAAGGGTAGTGTGAATGAAAAAGTGGTTCCCTCACCCGGCAAGCTCTCCACACCTACACTGCCGCCCATTTTTTCAACCAGCCTTTTGACAATGGCCAGCCCCAGCCCGGTGCCGCCGCCGTCACTCCTGGCCCTTGACTTGTCTACCTTGTAAAACTTCTCCCAGATCAAATCCTGTTCTGCGGGGGGGATTCCCGGCCCGCTGTCAGTGACACTTACCCGCACGAACCCGCCTGCGCCTTTTGCACCCACGACCACCTTTCCCCCCCGGGGAGTGTACCTGATGGCGTTCCCGATCAGGTTGATCATCACCTGCTCCAGGCGGTCCGGATTGGCCCTGACCGGCGGCAGGTCGCCGGCCATGTCCAGGTAAAGATCAATTCCTTTTCTTTCGGCCAGGGGCCGCATTTTATCCACCGACCTCTCCAGCACCGGAGCGGCATCAAACTCCCGCAGTTCTACCCGCTCCTGGCCGGCCTCTATCCTCCTCAGGTCAAGCAGGTCCGAAACAAGCCTTTTCATCCTCCCCGCTTCCTCCACAATCCCGTCCACACACTCCCGCCGCTCTTCCTCGGAATCGGCCACATTGTCCTGGAGGGCCTCGGCATACCCCTGGATGATTGTCAGCGGCGTCCTTAATTCGTGGGAAATACCGGCCACGAAATCCTTCCTGGTCTGATCCAGCCTTTCCAGGGCGGCTATTTTTTCCTGCAGCTGGCCGGACAGGGAATTCAGCGCGGCGGCCAGGGCGCCTATCTCATCCTCCGATTTCACTTCCACCTTTCTGGAAAAATCGCCTCCGGCCAGGCCCAGGGCAACACTGTTCATCTGAATCAGGGGCCCGGACAGGGAGCGGGAGAAAAAGAGGCTTAAAAGGGTGGCCAGTATAATTCCCCCGATGCCGACATTAAGAATAACCCTTTGGAAGTCGGATACCTGCCCCTCAATGTCGGACATGGAGTGGCTGACAACCACGGCGCCGGTTGTCACTCCCCGGGTTTCAACCGGCACGGCCACGGCCATGACTTCAGCGTCGATGATACGGTTCATCCCGGTATTGAACACGGTTTCACCGGCCATAACCTTCCTCAGGTCTTCCCCGGTGATTAAATCACCGTGGTGGCCGAGGACACTGATCCTTTGGGAAGTAGTCCCCGCTGCGCTTATATTCATGCCCATCCCGTGACACTCCTCAATGAAGCCCTGCCGGTCCACCAGCATGATATTGGTATTGGTCATCCCGGACAGCAACCTGATTTTTTCCCGGATGTCTCCGCCTGCGCTGACGGCGCCGGCAATATCGCGCCCCTGCCGGGAAATATGATCGATCTGCTGCCTGTAATAGATTTTTCTAATCATATCCGACTGGACCAGGCCGGTAATCCAGGTAATGATCAGCACCAGGACCACCATCACCAGCCACAGCCTGGCCACAATGCTTTTCCTGAAAAAATTCATTCCGCCACCTCAAATTTGTACCCCACGCCCCATACCGTCTGGACTATTTCGGGGCAGCCGGGCACTTTGTAGAGCTTGTCCCGCAACCTGTTCACGTGGGTATCAACGGTCCGCGTATCGCCAAAGTAGTCATAGCCCCAAACCCCTTGCAGGAGTTCATCCCTGGTGAATACCCTGCCCGGGTGTCTGGCCAAAAAAAGCAGCAGGTCAAATTCCCTGGCCGTAAGGGCAACGGGCTGACCGCATATGGCGACCTTACGGGTTTTGGGGTCGATTTCCACTAATTTGCCGGTTACCGGCCTGTCCGGGTCGGCGGGCCTTCCCCCGTCCTGATTACCGGCCCGGGCGGTGCGGCGCAGCACCGCCTTTACCCGGGCCAGCAGTTCCCTGGGGCTGAAGGGTTTGACCACGTAGTCATCGGCCCCCATCTCCAGCCCCACAATGCGGTCAATTTCTTCCTCCCTGGCCGTGAGCATTATGATCGGAACCGAAGACCCGGCCCGCACCTCACGGCAGACAGTCCAGCCGTCAATGCCGGGCATCATGATGTCCAGGATGATCAAATCAAACTGTTCCCGCTCCAGCATTTCCAGGGCCTGTTTCCCGTCGGCGGCCTCCGCTACGGCAAAGCCCTCCCTGGTAAAGTACATCCTCACTATATTGCGGATTTTATCCTCGTCATCCACTACCAGAATCTTCATACCCGAACCTCTTTCAATAAAATTAACCCCAGGACTCGACAGCCTGGGGACTCAGTTTATGCTATATAGTCCGTGTCGCATTGTCAAGACAAAATTTAACCTGGCCCCGGGCACTATAAAAAAACCTGCCGCCAGCTTTACCTGGGCCTGCGGGCCGGAAGGGGCTGCAGGCGGCTGAGGCTTCTGCTATGATCAACACCCCTGAAAAGGCGGTAAGGGTCGAATCTCTTCAACCGGAGGGCGTTGGTTACCACCGAAACCGAGCTGAAGGCCATGGCCGCCCCGGCGATAACCGGGTTTAACAGCCCGGCGGCGGCCACCGGGATGCCGATGGTATTGTAAATAAGCGCCCAGAAAAGGTTTTGCTTAATGTTTCTTACCGTCGCCCGGCTCAAGTCAATGCTGGCCGCCACCCCGCGCAGGTCGCCCCGCATCAGGGTTATGTCGGCCGCCTCGATGGCCACGTCGGTGCCGGTGCCCACGGCAAAGCCCACATCCGCCGCAACCAGGGCCGGCGCGTCATTGATGCCGTCCCCCACCATGCCCACCACCTTGCCCTGATCCCTGAGTTTCTGCACCTGCCGGGCTTTATCCTCGGGCAGCACCTCGGCCAGCACATTCCCGATCCCCACCTGGCGGGCGATGGCATTGGCGGTGCGCCAGTTATCCCCGGTGATCATCCAGACCTCGATGCCCAGCCCCTGCAAAGCTCCAATTGCTTCGGCCGAGGTTTCCTTGACGGTGTCGGCCACCCCGATGACGGCGGCCATCTGCCCGTCCACCGCCATCAGCACGGCGGTTTTGCCGTTGTCCTCCAGTTCCTCGATGCTCCCCAGCACGCTTTCAAACTGGATACCGTTGTCCTTCATCAGTTTACGGGTCCCCAGCAGCAGCCTTTTCCCTTCCACCTCCGCTTTCACGCCGTGGCCTGGAATAGCTTCAAAGTGTTCGGGGTCGGCCAACCCCTCCCCTTTGTCCAGGGATTTCCTGTAAATGGCCTGGGCCAGCGGGTGTTCGGAGTTCTTTTCGGCCCGGCCGGCCAGTTCCAGCAGCAGCCCCTCCCGCCCCCGGTATTCCCCGAAGGCCACCAGGTCGGTAAATTCGGGTTCCCCCTTGGTGATGGTGCCGGTCTTGTCCAGCACCAGGGTGTTCAGGCTGTGGGCCTTTTCAAGGTATTCGCCGCTTTTGATCAGGATCCCGTTTTCAGCTCCCCTGCCGGTGCCCACCATGATCGAAGTGGGGGTGGCCAGGCCCAGCGCGCAGGGGCAGGCGATGACCAGCACGGCGGTAAAATTGATCAGCGCCCGGGTGAAATCGCCCGGGAGGCCGAAATAATACCAGAAAACAAACGCCGCCGCGGCCACAAACAGTACGGCGGGCACGAAATACGCGGATATGATGTCGGCCATGCGCTGGATGGGCGCCTTGGACCCCTGGGCCTCCTCCACTATGCGCACGATCTGGGCCAGGGCGGTGTCCCGGCCCACCTTGGTGGCCTCGAACTTAAAGGTGCCCAGTTTATTGATGGTGGCCCCGATAACCTCGTCGCCTTCCTTTTTGTCCACCGGCACGCTTTCCCCGGTAAGCATGGATTCGTCAACGGTGGAGTAGCCCTCCCGCACTATGCCGTCCACCGGAATCTTTTCTCCCGGCCGCACCGCCACCAGGTCGCCGACCTCCACCTCCTCCACCGGGATTTCAATTTCCCGGCCCTGGCGGATCACCCTGGCGGTCTTGGCCTGCAGGCCTAGAAGCTTTTTGATGGCCTCGGAGGTCCTGCCCTTGGCTATGGTTTCCAGGGTTTTGCCCAGCAGCACCAGGGTAATGATGAAGGCCCCCACCTCGTAGTATACCTCGGCATGACCCGGGTAGCGGGAAAAGAAAGTGACCGCCACGCTGTAAAAATAGGCCGCGCTGGTACCCAGGGCAACCAGCACCGACATGTTGGCGCTTCTGCCTTTAAGGGCAACGAAGGCCTCCCGGTAGAAATTCCACCCGGGCCAGAACTGAACGGTGGTGGCCAGGGCAAACTGAAAGTAGGGATTGTAAAAAATAGCGGGCAGAAGAGCGTGCAGGTTGAATACCATGCCCACCATGTACACGGCCAGCGGCGCCGTAAGTATCCCCGATATGATCACCAGCCTCTTCTGGCGGCTGATTTCCCTTTCCCGCTCCTCCTGCTCCAGCCCGGCCGTGGCGCCGCGGTCGGCCCCGGTTGCCTTGTAGCCGGCGCCGGCCACCGCCTTTTTGATTTCGGCCATTGATATCCTGCTTCCGTCGTACTCCACCACCGCCTTTTCGGTGGCGAAATTCACCCCTGCCCGGATTACCCCGGGCAGGGCGTTAAGGGTCTTTTCTATCCTGGCCACACAGGCCGAGCAGCTCATGCCGACGATATTCAATTCGGCCCTGTCAAAGGCCGTTCCGTAGCCGGCGTCCTTTACCCGGTTGCGGATATCATCTATGGTCACCTCCACCGGATTGTATTCCACCGCCATGTTTTCCAGCGCAAAGTTGACCCGGGCCGACCGCACCCCCGGCAGCGAGGAAACCGCCTTTTCAACTCTGTTGGCGCAGGCGGCGCAGCTCATACCCGTTACTCTAAATGACGTCTTCTGCTCTTCGGCCAAGATTATTCCCCCATATCACCATTTTTGTATCTGCGTCTCCATCATCCGCCGCACCCTGAACTTTTTTCAGATATTTTTTCTTTCGCCGGAGACATCTATGCCTCTAAAATAATTACCCTGCTGCCAGGTATTATTCTTGCCTGTCACGGTGGCGGCGGCGGGTGGGCCTCATATACAACACCGATAATTAGTTAATATCATATCACTGCACAAAGAATCAAGAAAGCCGGCCCTCAAAAGAATTTTTAGCACACCCACCAAAATTTAGCTTTTTGCCCGTATAAAATGAATAAGCACGGGGCCGAATTTCCTGCCACAGGAATACGGGGGACCAATTGCGGGGCAAATCCTTTTAAAGCACAGGAGGTGAGACTGCCTGACTCAGCCCCGGCCCGGCAACCAACCCCGGAGGCCGCGATTTTCAAATAAAGCCGAATCCCAAACCGAGGGTACGGAGGAACCAATTGTGGGGTGAATCCCAGTTAAGCCCTCCGGCTTAATTGGGTAGGGTTTTCTTTTTACCGAACCCGTCAGCTAACTCCGGAGGCTGAAAAAGAAAGGGGAAATTTATGCGCGTACGTGCCGGTAAAATGTTTGTTGCTGTGCTGACCCTTTTCCTTTTTTCCACATTGTTTTTCCTGGGGGCGGCGGTCCCCGCCGGGGCGTCGACCGGATGCGCCACTTCGGCGTCGGACGAGCGGCTGGTTGTTGAACTGATCGACCGGGCCCTGGCCAAGGCCGGGCTGCCCTCCCCGGAATCAAGGATCATGACCAAAGGTTCCTATAAAATAGTGGTGTATATATACAACGGCGCCCAGAAATTTAAAACTCCCGTTAAGATGCAGCCTGTTCCCAAGCCGCAGCCGCAGCCGGCTCCTCAGCCCCAGCCAAATCCGGCTCCGCCAGCCGCCCCACCGGTTCAGGGCCTTAGCGCCGACGAGCAAAAAATGCTGGACCTGGTCAACGCGGCCCGGGCCGAGGCCGGTTTGAGGCCTTTACAGGCCGACATGGCTCTGGTCAAACTGGCCCGGCTTAAGGCACAGGACATGATTAAAAACAACTACTTCTCCCATACCTCTCCAACTTACGGGTCGCCCTTCGACATGATGAAGGGGGCCGGGGTAACTTACCGGTATGCCGGAGAAAACCTGGCCGGGGCGCCCGCCGTTGACATTGCCCACACCAACCTGATGAAATCACCGGGCCACCGGGCCAATATCCTGAAACCCAACTTCACCAAATCGGGCATCGGGGTGGTCAACGGAGGCCCGTACGGCAAGATGTTTGTGCAGATGTTTACTGGCTGATTATATATAAAAAAGAAAGAGAGCCGCAGCTCTCCTAATCTAAAAGGGTTATATGCCATAACGTTTCTTTATTTTTATTTACTATTGTTTCGTAAGATTATATTTATCTCTTTTTCTGCTTCCTGAATCAGAAAACTCTTGTATTCTTCAGTAAACAGCACACTCATTTCAAGGTCCGTCAAAACATCACTAAACCATTTTACCAGCAGCCCGTTTATTTTCGCGTATTTTTCCCGATAACCCGGGGGTTCTTCCGTTTTTCCGCCCCAGATCCCGGCCATCCGGACAAAAAGAAAGTTGGTGATACGCCTCATTATACCGGCAAGGGCCGCCACTTTTTGATCCGTGAAGGCGGTCATGCCTTCGTATGCTGTAGGGGACTGGACTTTAAGGCGGCCTTCCGATTGCAGCCTTTGATAGGCCGGGGTCCCCCTTAAGATTATCTGATGGTGGTAAAGCACGTTGGCCGTAACCGGGAGATTTTTAAGCAGGTCATTTTTTCGTAGGAATTCAAAGTTGATCCGTACATCCTCCAGAGTTGAGTCCGGCTCAAACATGATAAAACCGATATTGGGCTCGATACCGTGTTTCCGCAGGATGGCCACGGCCCTTTCATTCTGGACCACAGTGGTCATCTTGTTCATCCTCTTCAGGGATTGCTCCTTTCCACTTTCAAGGCCGATGAGTATATGGCGCAGGCCCGCCTCCACCAGCGCGCCGATGGTTTCATCATGGATGTCGTTGACCCGGGCCTCGATCCCGAACCGGACGCAGCGGGCTTTCAGGAGGGAGGCCAGGCGCAGTGCCCTCTTTTGGCCTTCCATGCCGGGGCCGAAAAAGTTTGGGTCGGTAAAATAGAAATCCTTTTTACCCCTTTCCGCAATGATTTCATCCATCTCGGCAACGATATTCTCCGGACTTCGCCCGCGCCACCGCGACCCTTTGCCGTAAAAGGGGTTTATGCAGCAGAAGGTGCACCCCCCGTAACATCCCCGGCTCCCCAGGAGGTTTACCTCGGGAAGGCGGAACATGGCCTCCGTACGCACGGGAAAAGGGAGAAGATCCATGTCTTCCAAGGGATCCCGGCGAAGGCATTTGACCCTGCCGGATTCATCCCGTACCGCAATGCCCGGGACGGCCCCGGAGCAATACCGGCGGGAGAGTGACCCGGCCAGCGCGGCAAAAGTCATCTCCGGCTCTCCGACTATAACCGAGTCAATTGAAGGGCACATCTGCAAAATCTCTTCAAAGGCAAAGGTTGGATAAAAACCGTAGGCCGTTATATAAGGGGAAAGACCTTCCCTCTTTGCCCTCTCCAGAAAACCGAAGAGCTCCGGGTCTATCCTCCACTGGTAGACCATGTGGACACCCAGGATGTGCGGTCCCACGGCATCGGCCCTGTGATAAATATCTTCATAGGACAGCCCGTCCAGGAACCCCTCCACGATCTCCACCTCATGCCCCTGGCTCCTCAGCATGGCGGCGGTATAACCGGTCAGAAGGCACGAGGAAAGGGGAGTATTGGCGATGTCGTTGCACCGGTCCGGGCTAATGACCCGTGGATGTTCCAGCAAAAGGATCCTCATAAATCACTTCACCTCCTGCCACATGAATACGTTCCGGCAGAGATGCCGGGCCTCCAGCCGGTACCTCAGGGTTTCAAAGGGCTCCGGGTTGTAGTAAACCGGGTAGAGAAGGTCGGTCCCGGGGCCGATAACCCCCTGTGCCCTGGCCAGGGACTCGATGGGTGTGCCGGGCAAAATCCGTATGTTGTTCAAAACCACCGTTCCCAGATTCTTCTTTCTGGCATGCAGATCATAGAGGCGATCCAGAAGGCGCATTCCTTTTTCAACTGTTTTTTCCGTCTCTCCGGGCACATTCACCATAAAATGGTAGACGCTGGTCACGTCGCTGCGGGCGGCAAGTTCCGCCGCCCTTAAAATATCGGCCTCGGTGATTTTTTTTCCCAGCAGGTCCAGGGCCTCCTGGCAGAGGCCGTCCGGCGAAAAGGAAAAGCACTCGCACCCGGCCCTTTCAAAAAGAGACATATTACGATCATTCAGGTGATCCTCCCTGAAAAAACCGCTCCACCTGACCCTGAGCCCCCTGCCCGCCATCTCCCGGCAGATGGCTTCCAGGTGGCCGCGGGGAATATTCAGAACCGGGTCGGTAAAGTGAAAACTTTCAATGCCGTACTCCTTGTGCAGGACTTCCATCTCGTCCACAACCTCCCCCGGCGGGCGGCAGCGCAGCCTCTTGCCCTGGAGCTTCGGGTAGACACAGTAGGTGCAGCCCACGGGGCAGCCCCGCTTGGTCTCAATGCCGAAGGGCGGGACGTAGCTGTTAATCCCCAGGTAAAGGGAAGGGTTCAGCATCGCCCTGGGAGGGGGAACGTAGCGGGTCATGTCAAAATCCCTGGCCGGCGGTATAACCCGTACCCCCCCGCCTTTCCTCAGGCACAAACCCTTTATTTGGGGTGGGTTTTCCAGGGAATGGAGAAGGGCCGGCAGGGATGCCTCGGCCTCACCCACGATGCCGTAACGAACCTGGGGCAGTTCCTCCATCAGCCTCTCCGGAAACAGGGAAAAGCCGGTGCCACCGGCAATGATCCAGGCCTGGGGCAGGACGGCGGAAACCAGGCGGACCGCAACAAAAAAGGGAGGAACAAGGGAGCTGGTCTTATTGGCCAGGGGGTCGATGTTGCGCAGGGACAGGCACACCACCTCCGGCCTGAAGCTTAAAAGCCTCTCCTTCAGCGACCCGAAGGGGTCGGTTTCAATATTCATGTCCAGGATGTCCACCTCATGGCCCCTGTCCTGAAGATAACCGGCCAGGGAGACGATTCCGATGGGATAGACTTTTTCCGGGGAAGGCCCCTCCGCCGAAAGGGCCTGTACCATTAACACGCGCACGGCAGTTCACTCCAAAAGCAGCAGGGCAAAGTATTTCACGTAATCGTCCCTGTCCTTCAGCGGACGCAGGGAAAGCCCGGCCCGCCTTACGGTTTCAAACACATCGATGCCCGCCCCTTCCATGGAAGGCCTGGAATCCAGGGTGTTGCGGCACACGCCGTCCGTACCGCAGGAGTCGCAAAGGGCGCACGGGCCCGCCCAAAAGGCGAAGGCTTTGTAAAAACCTTCCCGGAAGGCCTCCCTTTCGGCCCGCAGGACCCGGCGCTGAAAGTCCCCGGTGGGCGGTTCCCCCTCCAGTAAAAAGGCCCGGCTGTAGTCCCCGAGTATCTCCCTGGTCCTCTCGGGCGAAGGGCTGTCCGGCGGGCAATGGGGTTTCCCGTACAATTCGCAGCCGAACCGGCAGCACAGGCCCGCCCATCCGGGGACATGAACGGTCCCCACGGGAATAGGGCAAACCGTGCGAAATCCCAGCCCCCGGATTACGGCGGCCAGCCTTGATTCCGGGCTCAGGCGGAGTTTTGACAGGCTCTTTTCATCCTTTGAGGCGATAATCAGGGCGGTATCGGTTTTCAGGGGAATGAGGCCGGCAGCATAGAGCTTCAGGCGGCCAAGTTTTTCCCGCACCCACCCTTCGGAAAAAACCATTCCGTTGTATGTATTTATAAACATGTTCAGATCAAAGAGGGATGCTTTTTCGGAAACGTGCTCCAGAAAGAAATCATGTATGATTAAAAACCCTTTCTCTTTCAAGCACTCCGCAGCACTGTCCAGAACGCCGGAAACATCGGTTTCCGAGTAGGCATGGATTATATTGGAGAGAATGACCAGGTCAAAGCTGTTTTTATCCAAAGGCCAGGATTCCAGTATGTTTGCCCGGCAGTAGGTCACCCTTTTTTCCAGCCTCCTTTTCCGCATCAATTCCCCGGCATAGTTCAGAACCTCGGGAAGATCCATCAGGGTGGCCCTCATGGTGGGAAAACGCCCCAGGAAACCGGCCGTAATTGCCCCGGAACCGGCCCCGACATCCAGGATCTCACCTTCCGGGAAGACACCCTCGAAAATGGGCAGGATCTCTCCCACCTTGATCCTGGCCACGCTATCCATGGCGCGGACATACCTGCGCACGCGGTAGTTCAGCTCCCTGTCTTCGTCAGACCGGTAAACCACCCTTCCACCGGCCCTGAGGCATTTTTTGAGGCCCCGCCAGTAAGGGGACAGGTGCTTTCGCCAGAGAATGGCGTTCCCCTGGTAATTCTCCCTGCCTATGACAAGGTATTCCTTGGAGATCCTGGTATTGAAATAAACCGCCCCCTCCCGGCCCAGAAGCCCCAGTGCCCACAGGGCGTGCAGGAAGCGCCGCACTCCCCGGGGGTCGGAGTTCAGCATTTCAGCCACATGGTCGGCGGTTTTACCCATCGGTTCCAGAAGGTTGAAAACCCCCAATTCAACCGCTGTGAAAAGAACCTCCGAAAACCAGTAGCCCGTGGCCAAATCCTCCAGGTACTGCGGTCCGGTGTCCTGAGGGTCATGGCTCGAGAACGGAAGTCTCACCCGCCAAGCGCCCCCTTTTCATTCCTGGACACGCCGGCGTCATCGAAGGTAAGCATCCCGCCCATCACCCGGGCCGCGGCTTCCACGATGCTCATGGCCAGGGCCGCCCCGGTCCCCTCCCCCAGGCGCAGGTTCAGGTTCAGAAGGGGCTTGAGGCCCAACTCCTCAAGCATGTAACGGTGCCCGTACTCCAAGGAAAGGTGCGCCGCAATCATGTAATCCACACAGCCGGGAGCAAGCCCCCTGGCCAGAAGCGCCCCGGCGGACGAGATGAACCCGTCCACCACCACGGGTATCCCGTGGTACGCCGCCCCCAGGATGAGTCCGGCAATGCCTCCGATCTCAAACCCGCCCACCTTGGCCAGCACGTCCACCGGGTCCCCGGCGTCGGGCCTGTTGACCTCCAGTGCCCTCCGGACCACCCGGATCTTGTTTTCCAATGCTTCACGATCGATTCCCGTTCCCCTGCCGGTCACCTCGCGGGCGGGACGCCCCGATAAAACGGCCAGGATGGCGCTGCTGGGGGTCGTATTGCCGATACCCATATCCCCGGTGGCCAGGAGGTCCACTCCTTCCCGGACTAAATTGGCCGCGATTTCTATGCCGGCCTCCAGGGCCTGAACGGCCTGGTCGCGGGTCATGGCGGGACCCTCGGCCAAGTTGCGGGTTCCATAGTCAACCTTGTGGGAGACGATCTTTCCCTCCCCGGCCATTTCACTCAAATCGGCGGCGACTCCCATATCCACCACCACCACCCGCGCTCCCGCCACCCCGGAGATCACGTTGATGGCCGCCCCGCCGGCCACGAAATTGTACACCATCTGGCGGGTGACCTCCCGGGGAAAGGCGCTGACCCCCTCGCTGACCACCCCGTGGTCTGCGGCCATGGTCACCACCACCTTCCTCCGCATGGGCGGCTTTAAACTCTGCTTGATGGCGGCCAGCTGTTCCGCCAGGTCCAGGAGATCCCCCAGGCTGCCCCGGGGAATAGCCAGGTTGTCCAGATGCTCCCTGGCCCTCAGCCGCCATTCCCGGCTTACCGGTTTGATGCCCTTGATTACATCATTTAACCTTAATCGCATTCCCCGCCCTCCCGTATTTTTACAGTTTAAACACAATCTGCAGGGCAACCAGGCCCAATACCTCGACACATTCATTTATGGCGCCCAGGGTGTCCCCGGTCATCCCGCCTATTTTTCCGGAAATATACCGTCCAAGGGCAGCCGTGCCCAGGAGGACGGCCCCCGCCAGAACGCCCCCCTTTGCCCCGAGCAAAAGTACAACCGCCGCCAGAACAGTCAATGACGCCCAAAAGATCTCGCGGGTTCCCACGTGATTGACAAATCCTCCCGTTCCCCCGCCCGGCCGGACATAATGGTGTCCCGCCGCGGCGTACACCTGTGCCCAGCGGCCCATGGCCGGTACAAGGACCAGGGAAATAATTTTATCTTCCCGGGACAATTGCCCCAGGAGAACGAATTTGGACAGCAAAACCAGAATTCCGGCCGCAACGCCGTGGGACCCCACCCTGCTGTCCTTCATGAGTTCCAGCATTCGTTCCCGCGGTTTGCCGCTGAAAAGGCCGTCGGCGGCGTCCATCAGCCCGTCGCCGTGCATATTACCGGTGGCCGCCACCAGAAAGGCGATGGCAAAGAGGTCGCAAACCGGAGGGGCCAGAGCCGGGGAAAGCGCCACATGCAGGCCCGCCGCCGAGGTGCCCAGCAAAAGGCCGATGGCCGGGAACCACGCCATCGCCCGGGCCAGGTCCCTATCTTCAAAGGTGCCGCGCAAATTTAAGGGAATCCTGGTAAGAAACTGCAGGGCCAATAAAAATTTCAACTTTCAGCAACTCCCGTTAATCAATCCCAAAGTACCTGGCGGCAACCCGGGCCGCACACCCGTCCCCGCATACGGCGCAGCGGTGTTCCTGCCCCTTTTCCCGCTCCAGGGCCGTGCCGGACTTTAACGGGTCAATTGACAAGCTGATCTGCCTGTCAACATCAAGGGTCACCCGGGCTTGGGCCATTTTCAGGTCCTTTTTCCACGCCCTCCCGTTGCCCCTGGCCAGGTCCGCCGCGTGGGCGGCTATCCGGGCGGCGATAACGCCTTCCTTTACATCCTCCTCGGTGGGCAGGCCCAGGTGCTCCGCCGGGGTCACGTAGCAGATAAAGTCGGCCCCGGCCGTGCCGGCAATGGCCCCGCCAATGGCCGAAGTGATGTGGTCGTATCCCGGCGCCACGTCGGTGGCCAGGGTCCCCAGGATAAAATACGGCGCTCCGTCGCACAGGCGCTTCTGCAGCAACATGGTGGCCTCGACGTGGTGCATGGGGACGTGGCCGGGCCCCTCCACCATAACCTGCACTCCCGCCGCCCGGGCTCTGGCCACCAGTTCACCGGCCGCAATCATACCCTGGAGTTGGGCGCCGTCCAGGGAATCGGCGGTGGACCCCGGGCGGATGGCGTCCCCCAGGCTCAGGGTGACGTCGTATTCTTTTAAAATGGCCAGCAGACGGTCAAACTGTTCATACAGGGGATTTTCCTTCCGGTTGTGGAGCATCCACCCGGTCAGGAAAGCCCCGCCCCGGCTGACCACGTCGGTAACCCTTCCCCTGGCCTGAAGGCGCCTGATCACGTCAAAATTCAGGGCGCAGTGGATGGCCATAAAATCCACACCTTCCGCCGCCTGCTTCTCTATGGCGGCAAACATATCCTCGGCCGTCATGTTGACAATGGCCCCGTGCTTGTCAATGGCCTCAATGGCGGCCTGGTAGATAGGGACGCTTCCCACCGGCACGCCGGCCCTGGCCAGGGTCTGCTTCCTCATGCCGTCGATATCCCCGCCGGTGCTCAAATCCATTACGGCGTCGCAGCCAGCGGCCTCGGCCACCGCCAGCTTTTTCTCCTCCGCCGCTATCTGGTCGCGGTCGCTGGATGTGCCGATAAGGGCGTTTACCTTTATGTTCAGGCCTTGCCCGATACCGCAGATTTTAACCGGTTTCCGCTTTTTATTTTTCGGTATTACTATTTTCCCCGAGGCCACCCCGGCCTGGATTGTTCTTACGTCCAGCCCCTCCCTGTCCGCCACCATTTCCATCTCGACGGTAACCTTTCCGGCACGGGCTTTTAAAACCTGAGTCATGCCTGTTCCCCCTTTCCTAGCAGGTTTGCCGGGCTGTGCCCAGATATTCCGAAACCACTTTCATGGCGCAATATTTCCCGCACATGGCGCATCCCTCCGATGATTCGCCGCTCCTTTCTTTTCTGAGCCTGCGCGCCCGTTGCGGGTCAATGGCGAGATCAATCTGCCTTTCCCAGTCCAGTACCTTTCTGGCCTGGGATATATTCAGGTCCCACTCCGCCGCCCCCGGCAGCCCCCTGGCCAGGTCCGCCGCATGGGCGGCAATGCGCGCGGCGATTACCCCTTCCCTTACCTGGTCGGCATCCGGCAGGCCCAGGTGTTCGGAGGCGGTGACATAGCATAAAAACTCGGCGCCCGCCCAGGCGCCGACGGCCCCCCCGATGGCCGCGCTGATGTGGTCGTAACCGGCCGCTATGTCGGTGACCACCGGCCCGAAGACGAAGTACGGGGCCCCCTTGCACAGGCTTTTTTGCAGGGTTACTGTGGCCCTGAGCTGGTTAAGGGGCACGTGGCCCGGCCCCTTGACCATGACCTGCACCCCGGCCTCCCTGGCCCGCCTGACCAGTTCTCCCAGGACCACCATCTCCTGCACCTGCGGCCCGTCCAGGGAATCGGCCAGGCATCCCGGCCTCATGCCGTCGGCCAGGCTGACGGTGGCGTCGTACCGGCGGGCAATCTCCAGTATCCGGTCGTAGTTGGCGTAAAGGGGGTTTTCCGCCTGGTTGTATATCATCCAGCCGATCAGGTGCGCCCCCCCGTAGCTCACCAGGGGATCGATCCGGCCGTCTTTCCTGGCCCGCTCCACGATGTCCATGGTAGTGCCGCAGTGCAGGGCCAGGAAGTCAATTCCGTCGGCGGCATGCCGTTCAATAACCGCAAAAAGTTCTTCCACCTCCATCTTTACGGTGGACCCGTATTTTTCACCGGCTTCGGCCAGGGCCTGGTACAGGGGGAGTGTTCCCACCGGCCTGGGACACAGGGCCAGCGTCTCCCGGCGCATGGCGTCGATATCGCCGCTGACGCTGAGGTCCATGACGGCGTCGGTTCCGGCCTCAAGGGCGGCCCTGATTTTTGCCAGTTCGGCCGCTATGGCGGTGCCCCCTCCGTAAAGGCCTACGCTGGCGCTCACCTTGGTCTTGAGCCCGGTTCCGATCCCCACGGGGTCGACATAGCCCCGGACGGTGTTGCGGGGTATTACGATGGTTCCGGCGGCCACCCCCGCCCTGACAAATTCCGGATCAACACCTTCGCCCAAGGCCACTTGCTTCATTTCAGGCGTGACTTCCCCGCTTAAGGCTCTGCTTAACTGTGTCATCGTCTTACCTCCCGTTAAAAAAATAATCCTCAACCCTAAGGTTGAGGACTTTTCCATCATCCCCAAGCACAGATAAAAGGCAGGTCTCCTGGCTAACGGGTCATCGCTTCTCTCATACCTTCCCGGGTTTTAACCCAGTGGCATCACCTGAGGAAACTCACCGACTACAGTGGCGGGTCCGCGCCGTTTCAGAACCCTGTGGCCATAAGGTTCTGTCCGGACTTCCCTATTCTCCCTTAAGGGCACCTTTTACTCAAAGCTTGGATATATTTTCTTAAAGCAATTAATACTCCAAACTTTTTAAATCTCCTTCCCGGCAGATATTTTTTATTATAAAAAGCCATATTGAACTACGGAGCCGGCAGAGAATTACACAAGTTATAATTATTTTAGAATCAACTCTAATTGACGGTTTTCTTCTTGATTCAATGTGCTAAAACCTTATCCAGAGCTCCAGGATTCTTTACTACTCATAATAAAACAAAAGAACCCTTTACCGAAGATACATCGTTCCCGGTTGTAGTCCACATTATATCTCTCCGGCAGCCTGGTAATCATTGCAGATGATTCCTGCTTTAGACCCATGGCTTTGCGTCACACCCTTTCGGATGTTTTGCCTTTAACAGAGCATAAATTTTAAATTTTTTCAGTAATAAATACATATATTAGTGTATATTGCAATATATACCATTATATGACAATATTTATTATAATGTTAAGAAAAATTCAGGTATACTTTAATAACCGGAGGTCCTGTTTCCTTTTGATCTGATTCCTCCGGCCCCAGTCTGGCCATGTATATGTCTCCCCATCTTTCTTCGGTATTTGTTATGGCGGTTATAATATAGCCTTTGCCACCGGCCGGCAGCATAAAAACCCAGGGTTCGGCAATGCTCCTGCCCAACTCTTTCTTCCACAGCCTGTTTCCGTCTGAATCAGTCTTGATAATGTAAATATTTGAACCGTCATGGTAATCTACTTCTCCGCCGGCGATAATGTAACCACCGTCGCCCGACTGCTGTACGTGGGAACCCCAAACATATTCCTTATCTTCAAAGGTTCTTTCCCAAACCTTTTCGCCAAGGGCGTTGGTTTTAATCAGCCGGGCAGAACTGCCTTCACCAAAGGGGCGGGTGTCGCCGAGAACAACAAATCCGCCGTCCCCTGTCTGCCGCACCGCTACGCCGTAGTCATGGTTGTCCCCGCCCAGGGATCTTTCCCAGGCCAGTTGTCCGGAGGCGTCAACCTTGAACAGGTAGATGTTTTCCCAGCCCTGAAAAGACCCGGTGGTGCCCGCCAGAATCCAGCCCCCGTCGCCGGTTGGGCGCATTTCCTTGATAAAATCAGGGCCCCTGCCGCCTACAGTCTTCTCCCAAACCCTGTTTCCGGAGGAGTCGGTCTTAACCAGGTAAATGTTGTCGTCACCGCTTCTTTGAGCACACGTTCTGCCGGCCATTAGGCACCCCCCGTCACCGGCCTCCCGTACAACCTGTACATTGTCGTCGCCCGCGCCACCGAAGGTTTTTTCCCAGACCTTTTCCCCTGAATTACTTATCCTGATCAGGTAGGCGTCATAATCGCCCCCGGCGCTGAAGGAATTGGAACTGCCCGCAATCAGGCACCCCCCATCGCCGGTCTTCTCCATGGAGGTCATATAATCGTCTTTTTCCCCGCCGAAGGTCTTTTCCCACACTTTATCCCCGGCGGGGTTGACCTTGATTATGGTAATATTGCGTGATGACTCATTGGCCATTCTGTAGGAGAATTCCGGCGTCAGTCCGATTATTAACCCGCCGTCATCCGTCTGCAGAGCACCGCCAACTCCGTCACAGTCCTCGGCAAGCACCTTCTCCCAGACCTTTTTGCCGTTAGCATCGACCTTGATTGCGCAGGCGCTTACAGTGCCGTGAGTATCTCTTCTCCAGTCCACACCAGGCCTTTTTTCCACCACCGTCACATAACCTCCGTCACCGGCCTGCGACAGGGCAATTACACGATCCCGGTAACCGGGCCAGCCCAGGGTGTTTTCCCACTCCACCCCCGGCCCTTCCCCCGCCGGCGCAGGAGCCGGCGCCGGGACCAGGAGAAATAAAGAGAGAGCCAATAATACCGGTTTCAGGCTTTTCAGCAAATTCCTACGCGTTCGCCCGCCTGTAAAGTCACCCGTTTCTTTCCGCCGGCCACTACCGATGGTAATCACTTACAATTCCCCCTCAGTTAATCCTGGAACCTCACCAGCTGGTTTTTATTAAAGCTCCATTCCGGGGTATTCAGTGTTTCTCCGAAAGCTACCGGATACCAAGGGCTGATTTCTTCGTTCCGGGGATTCTTTAAAATATGAATATCCTGGGCCGGCATGTAACTCTGCGCCAGCATAAAAAGCTTCTCCCCGGTGGTGCGGTTTTCAGCCATATCAACCACAATCACGCAGTGGCCCGGGTCCTCTCCCTTTAAAAACACGTCCCCTATCTTCATATCTTCCAGGGGGACGTTCTTCATTTCCCCGGACAGGGAGAGGGTTCCCGCATAGGCGAAGACCATGTCCAGGTATTGCCTGAAATTGCCGTAATCGTTGGAATAGCCCGCTCTTTTCACCCAGAAGGCCTTATTTCCATCCACCACGATCCTGTTTCCCTGCATCCAGGTTGTGTAGTCCGCTTTGAATCCGCTGGTAAAGTTGAAGTGTATCCTGTCATACAGCCCTTTTCCGTAAAGGTATTCCGCCCTCAGCCTGATCACCGCGTCGGCGCACTGCTGCAGGTCCCTGTCCCCCACATCCAGGTCGATCACCGCCTCGTAAACGTCTCCTGGTTTTAGCGACCCGTTGTAGTATTTGACTTTCGACCCGGGAGGCTTCAGGGGCAAATCCCTCAAATACCGCCCGAAGGACCCGTCTGCCGCTTCAACCCTGGTGAACCCTGCGGGGGGGGTTATTCTTTCCCGGATGATCCTTCCGTTCCGGTTGATCAATTGAGAGTTTTCCGGTGCCGCTGTGGCCGCAATTTCATCATGGGTAGCCCGACCGTCCCCGGTGATTGATATAGCCGGCCCCAGGAAGCGGGGTTTTGACCCGGCGGCAATCTGGAGAAAGGCCTTGACCCGGGCCGGCACTTCCCGCAGGTGGTATATTCCGGCCCCCGCGTAAGCGTGCCTGTCGGCTCTTATGCCCACGGCCTGCAGGCCCAGCCTGCGGGCCGTGTATACCGCCCTGGGAAGGTGAAAGTCCTGGGTGACGATGACCGCCGAATTGACCCGGAACACTTCCCTGGCCCGGTACATGCTGTCATAGGTGGAAAACCCGGCGTGATCCATAAAGATGTCCCGTGCCGGAACACCCCCGGCCTCGGCGTACTTTCTCATGCTGTTTACCTCATCGTAGGAGGACCTGCCGTGGTCGCCGGTCATCAGTAATTTTTCCACCTTTCCCTGTTTGTAAAGGTCGACGGCGGTGCTTACCCGGTCGGCCAGCATGTCGCACAGCTGCCCGTCCGGGGAGACGTAGGCCCCCGGCATAATGGCGGTGTGGGCACCGGTGAATGATCCGGCCTGCACAATGTTTTCCCTCCCGGATGTGACGATCACCGCATTGATCACAAAGACCGCGAACGACAGGAGAAGCGCGATAATCAAAGTGAATTTAACAGCCTTGCCTTTCAAAGAAAACGCCATCTTAACCCCCGGCTGATTTCATCTAAATTTTCCCAAACGTCCGCTCAAAGAATGCAGAGCGGAGAAATGCCGATGCTATTTTTCCATCCTGTTGTTTACGCTTGCTCTCCGCCTCGAACAGCAGAGCCAAAATATGATTCCCGGCAGCGCCGGCAGCCCTCCTATAACAGCCATAAAAAGGTAATTCCCTTCCCATGGACCACCGGAAATATTGTTGGGCCGCGCAGTGTCTTTACTGTCCGGGCCGCGCGTTTCTTGCGCATTGTCCTTTATCACCGCCGCATCGTTTTTGTTCCGCCGGACATCGCCCGTATCCAGCCGGTGCCCGGCCATATCCACCGCATATACCCGGCAATATAAACTGCTTTCCGGTGAAGGCGCCGAAAAAACGTAATCCTCCGGGTAACCTTCCGGCCCGTAACGCGGCGGGTATGCCTTGTCCCGGTTTTCATGAATCATGAACTTTATCCCGTTCTCAACATACCATAGGTCAAACCCAATATGTACCAGGTCCTCATCCCCGTCTTCCACGTAATACTTAAAACAAAGAGGTGTGGGCGCTTCCGGACTTGCCGGCGAAATTGTTACCTTCTTAAGAACCGGGGCCGCGCTGCCGTCGGGTATTTTTTCGGCGGCGTAATCAGGGAGAAGGGATTCCAGCCAGCGCTGCAGGATTTTACTGGACATTAAATCATTAAGTCGGCTGGAATTTTTAAAACCTGCTATATCTTTTTCAATTTTCTCGACCAGAGCCGACAGTTCCTTTATTCGTCCCTCTTTAAGGTATAAATTACCCAGGTAATAATAAGCCTCCGGACTGCCATGTCCGCTTTTTATTTGCCGCTCCTACATTTCCTGGCCGAATTCGACATGTCCCAGGTGATAGTGGTAGCGTACTCCTGAACCTTATGTGTCTACAAAGCGCCGGATGTTACACGTGATTTTTTTAAATGTTGGTATACAGCACAGGATAACTTGTGTTGTATAAAAAGCCGGTTAAGGTTAAAATCAGGACAGACAATGCAACACAGCCGATATTAATCCAAAATATAACAATTTATACTAAAGGCAGGGATTCGAAAACCTCCCCAACAATGCTAAACAGGAGTGCTTGTCAAAGTGTATAAAGCGAAAAATGACAGTGGGGAACACCCACTAAAGCACAAATGGTCATTCACCGCCAGATTCCGGGCCGGTGCTTACGGCTGGAAGGCAAGTAAACTGGCCGTACAGAGAATCAGGGAGGCTGTCCGCGAGATTAAGGCTGTTAACAGGCACGACCGACTTCCGGCGGCGGAAGGAGCAGTTCTTTTTATC
The DNA here is from genome assembly GCA_049323615.1 of Bacillota bacterium. Classification (GTDB taxonomy): domain Bacteria; phylum Bacillota; class Desulfotomaculia; order Desulfotomaculales; family Desulfocucumaceae; genus JBMOPD01. The sequence goes on from JBMOPD010000037.1 coordinate 47,209, forward strand.
GAGAAGCTGGTTCCGGCGATTAGGGATGTCGACAGCTCGTCCGGCGCCCTGGGAACGGCCGCCAACAATGCCCTGAGGGATCTTGCCGGGATTATCGCGCATGCCGAAGTGGATCCGCAAACCAGGGAAAAATGGCTGGAACGCATCTGGGAGGCGGTACAAAATGACGGATACGGCTACCTCGACACCCTGCCGGATATCTGGGGGGAGCTTTGTGTAAATAAAGAGATTGCCTCCCGCTGGGCGGACAGGTTTATCGATACAGTAAAACATAGCTGGCAGCAAGGGGGTTATTTTGCAGGCATTCCGGCCTGCCTGTCCTGCCTCTTAGCCGCCGGGCGCTACGAAGAATTATTAGATCTACTTGAACAAGCCCCGCACATTTGGTGGGCATACCGGCGTTTCGGCGTGCGGGCGCTTTTAAAGCTCGGGCGTAAAGCTGAAGCGCTGCGCTACGCGAAGGAATCATGCGGTTTAAATGACAACCATATTGAGATGGAAGAAATGTGCGAGGAAATTCTCCTTTCATCCGGGCTCCGGGAAGATGCATACCGCCAGTACGCTATTCCGCGGCTGGCTTCCATGCCCGGGCTGGCCAGTTTTCGCAAGGTGGCCAAAAAGTACCCGGAAAAAGGCAAGAAGGAAATTTTACATGACGCCGTTGACAGTACCCCTGATGAACCGGGCAAGTGGTTTGCCACCGCCAGGCAGTTGGAAATTCCGGATCTGGCCGTGGAACTTGCCTGGAGTTCCCCTGTCGACCCAAGGACTTTAAACCGGGCGGCAAGGGAATACCGGGAAAGCAACCCGGACTTCGCCATGGATTTTGCAATGGCTTCACTGCACTGGATGTCCCAGGGGTGGGGCTATCATATTACGGCGCTTGATGTCCTTTCCGCTCACTCAATAGCCATGGAAGCAGCTCGGAAACTCGGTAAGGAAAAAGAGGTCCGGGTTCGGATATCCGGAATTGTGAAAAAGGATTCTTCTCCGGGAATGTTCCTTAAACAAGTCCTCGATAACTACACCCACATTTGATGAAACACGCAGGTAACGCTTTTCAAGGGCAAGGAATTATATTTAAAAGTTTACCGCGCCCTGGATGTTCTTTATCCCTTTACCGGATAAATTTATCTGATTTACGTAGCGTTTGAGCCGGCAAGAAAAATTGTTAAGGGAGAGATTGCGCATGGTAAATCTTTGGGCAGTCGGCTCAAGATCACTGGCCTTATTGATTTTTCTCTTTTCTTTCATCATTCCGGGCGCGTCCCCGGCCCTGGCGGGGGAAGTACCGCAAGTGGAGTGGGAAAGAACCTTCGGTGGGGACGAGTCGGACTTTGGTTACTATGTCTCGCAGACCAGTGACGGATTACCGGCTTCACATTTGTTAAGGCCAACAAAGGTGATGTTTACCTGTTAAAGATTGATGCCGCCGGGAACAGGCAGTGGGAGAAAACTTTCGGCGGCAGCGGATTTGACGTGGGCAAATCCGTCCGGCAGACCAGCGACGGGGGTTACGTTATCGCCGGCACTGTAATTTCCTCCGATTACAGGGACTATGACATTTTTCTGATGAAGACGGACGCCTCGGGAAACAGGATCTGGGAAAAGAACCTGGGTGGAGACGGAGATGACTTCATCTATTCCGTGGCCCTGAGCGGTGACGGAGGGTATATTTTGGCGGGTATAACAAACTCATTCGGCGACGGCAGAAGTACTGTTTATGCGGTCAAAACAGACGCTTCCGGCAACAAGATCTGGGAGAAACATTTTGGCGGAGATGGTATCGCTTCCGGTCAGCATGTATGTTCCGACCGGGATGGCGGATTTATCATCGTTGGCGGTAAAGAGGTGAAGGAAGGCACTACCGGTAAAAACAACGATGTTGCATTGTTCAAACTGAAGTCTGTAGAAACGACAGAGGCCGGCCCTCAATTCCTCCCCGTCAGAGTATTTATAAACGGCAGCCTGATTAACCTGGAGGTCCCGCCTGTAATCGAAAACGGCCGTGCCCTGGTACCCTTCCGGGCCGTCGGAGAGGCCTTGGGGGCCGGGGTTGACTGGGACGGCACCAATCGGACAGTCACCCTTACCCGGGCAGACACGGTAATCAGGCTTAAAATCGGTGACCCGGCGGCCCTTGTGAACGACAAGGCCGTCATTCTTGACGCTCCGGCCGTTATCATCAACGGCCGCACCCTTGTTCCCCTGCGGTTTATCGGTGAATCCCTGGGGGCTGACGTGCGGTGGGACGGTGCACAAAGAGTGATAACCGTCAAAAGTCAGTAATCGATTAGAGGGGGCCGGCAGGCCCTTGGGTCCTGCCCCTACCGGCCTACACTAATCCTATTCTTCTCCATTGGGAAGCTACATCTACATCTATAAGTAAAATGTTTGCACGGGGAACTCTTATATTATAAAACCATTCCCCAAATATAAATCAAACGGCTGTTTTAAGGGGAAGATGCTCAACCTTGGTCATAACTGTAACTCCCAGAGCATCAAGGATTCTCTGGGCCTTTTCTACAGAAATGCCATGGTATTCATTTCGTTCATCCTTAGATACCTGTGCTTCTGAAACGTTTAAACGCCTAGCTAATTCGCTTTGAGAAATTCCCAGAGATATTCTAATACCAATTAATAGCTTACCAAGACCCTGCAAGTTTATTAAAGCATTAAAATCACCCCTTTTTATCTTCTCATAATATTCAACTTCTTCTTTTAACTGTTCATGAAAAGATAATGCAGGCTCCATAGCACGGTTAACTTCCTCTTCTGCGAGCCCTAATTCTTGCAATTTTTCTTTCTGCAATTTAATATACTCACGATCTTGTTCAAGTCTTTGCACCATTTCCTGGTATTCTTTTTCAGTTCTAATCATTTTTTAAGTCATCCTTTCCAACTTACCTAATCACTTTTATTATTCCTTTTGGTTCATAAGTATGTCTTTGTATTCTAAAAGCAGCGGGAAATTGCAGCTCGTTACCATGTTTATCTTTAATTCCAGACATTAGATTTTCAAAATGTGGGTAAAGTTCCACGCGATATTTGTGCCACATTGGAAGCTGCTTTTTATCAAACCCCCTGTATGGTTTTCTGCTGGCAGGGTCCCAAGTCCAAATTTTATCCGGCTCCAATTTATTTAATTTTCTTTGTAGGTCCCCCGTCGCAAAACTTACCACATCCGTTACGAAATACCCATCGATATCGTTAGGGTGTAACTTCATCTCGACAAATGAACCGTTAATAAAAATTTCCGTAATTCCAACAGCCCACAATTGCTCTACCATAATTTTCAAATTCTCTACCAATTTACGTCTCCATTGTTTATCCCAATTCTCTACTCCAGGAGGTCCTACCACCAGGATAGATTCTTTTATTTCTTCGAGTGTCAAAGGGTAGTCTTTTGGAGGTAGAAGTCCTCTCTCATCAAACTCCAACACGTCTTGATACCTCACATTATTATTGGTCAAAGCAATATGTTCTATACATATATATTAACATTAACCTACAGGTTAACACAACAATTCTATATCCATTTATAAATTTTTGTAGCAATGCCAGGGGATGTAACAATGGTATTTTGGGGACTGCCATAAAGACGGCTCCTTCTGTCTGCATATTTAGCCTCGCAAGCCTGGCCCGACGCTCACCTGTGTTCAGCCCCTGACGGGGAACCCTCGGAGGCCGTCCTGCAGGTCGATTAAATTTACGACCCACAATGCATAGGGAAGCGGCGGCAATTATAGAAGGTTTTTAAAGATGCGTTAGCAAAAGGTTAGCAAAAAGGCCTCCTCTAATCCGGGAGACCTAACTGGATGTAATAACTATGGCTCTTACCTGCCGGGAGGATAGGGCAATATTGGAGTACAACCCGAGCGCCCGGTAAGGGTTAGGCCGGAATCGCCATGCTCAATAATGCGTGCAGGGGCCTGGTGCGCAACGCTCCAGACCCACTGCCCGATTGCAAAGCTATTGTTCATAGTTCTACTTTTCCGCAGGGGGATCCGACTTCCGCATTTTACCAATACCTGAGCGGGCAAAAGTCCACCTTCCAAGGTACCTAAATAACTGTCAGCAGTCAGGGTTTTTCCAGATGTTTCACTCGTTTATCTTTATCTTTGTCTACTTGCTGACAACTTTGTTGTGTTCCTGCGCATGCCGGCCTGGAACTATTGTGAATCAGCCCTCCAGGCAGGATCCTGCCAATGAAGTCGAAACAGCACCAAAAACAGGGGCTTTTTTTAAATACGCGGTATTCGGCGACTCAAAGATATGCCGGACCGTCCCCGCTGGCAGGGGAACACGGTGCTTTCAAAAATGTTGACAGAATAAACCGGGAAGACCCGGCCTTGGTAATCTACCTGGGGGACGGCCCGGACAGGGGTGGCCCGGTATCAGATATGCGTACCTATAGAGAGACCCTGGAAGAATTAAAGCCGCCCTGGCACCCCGCCGTAGGCAACCACGAAATTATTGGCGGCGCAGGCCGGGCGGAGACAAAGGCGACGGTGAAGAGAATTTTAGAACTTTAAGGACGGGGATACAACCCACATTATAATCGGTGGCGGCAGAGCGGACCTTTACGCCCCACCGGAAGCCGGAGGCTTCTTTCATTATGTCCTGTGCAAAGACATGTATTTTGCGTATGCATTTGGCATTGTAAAGGGCAGGTTAAGTCCCAGGGCAATGCCTGCGGCAAGGCCCAAAACCGCCAGCGATATCCCGGCCCACATTTTTCCACCTCTGTTTTCAGAAGGCCAGATAACTCCTAAACAATCGGTCATTTTCAACCACATTGTATGATTTCTCAGCTTCAGCGCCGCCTTCAGCACCGCTGCGGAAAGTTTCTTCCAAGACGCCCAGCGCCGGGAATATACTTCCCGTGCCAGGCGTCAAGAACTGGTATAGTTGTTATTCAGGTAATCCGATTAGTTGGTGTGGGTTGTTCCCCAAAAACCCAACAGCTTTTCGAAAATGCTCACCAGTCTGTCGTATGAGTTAAGGAGCCTGGTGTAAAGTCCAATTTGTACTTTTTCTTCGTCGGCAGGACCGTAGACTGCTTCATTTACCGATTTTTTTTCGTCGGCGGAAGCGGCGGCTTCTTCATTCACCGCTTCCTCTTTGTCAGCAGGAGCGGCGGCTTCTTCATTCACCGCTTCCTCTTTGTCGGTGGAAGCAGCGGCTTCCTCATCTACAGCTTGCTCTTGGCCAGCAGGAGCAGCGGCTTCTTCATTCACCGCTTCCTCTTTGTCGGCGGAAGCGGCGGCTTCCTCATCTACCGCTTCCTCTTTGTCAGCGGGAGCAGCGGCTTCTTCATTTGCTGCTTCCTCTTCGTCGGCGGAAGCAGCGGCTTCCTCATCTACAGCTTGCTCTTGGCCAGCAGGAGCAGCGGCTTCTTCATTTGCCGCCTGCTCTTGGCCGGTGGTAGCGGCGGCTTCATGCGCCCCGTTATGGCAAATGGTGGTTTGCTCTCTATGATTGGCCTTCGGCCAAACCAATATTTGTCTTGATCCATTCTCCAATCCGTTCTTCAAGAAGTTAATCAGCGCTGCAGCTTTATCCGGGCGGTCTGACTGGGATGGGTATAAGGAATCCTCCTGAACTTCCTCATGTACGGCGATACTGGAGTTGCTATCTACTTTGGTTTGTAAATTATTAGCAAAGGCAGGCATTAAGGTCGCGAAGGTCAGAAAAGATGTGACCACAGAACCCACGGCAATCTTTGTTAATTTGTCTATTGACATAAACATAAATTTTCCTCCTTAGCTTAGATTTAGGAACACTCTGGCCTTCAAGGCCTAAAATCGGATTTTCCCTTTGTCAGAAAGTTTCAAGTTAAATCCTTTTTTAGGTTCGTTACACCGCCACCACCTCCCCGGAGATTTCAACCACCCTCCTTTCGTAGGCAATTATAATGAAGGAATATTAACCGGCAATGACCAGACCTTGAAAATGTTTTTCGAAAATGTTAATAAATGTTAAGACAGGGATCCCGGAAAAGGACATTGAAGGCATAAAAATACCAACGGCTTCCGAACAGTAATAGCCGGTAACCGTTGGTAAATTATTGAACCACCTGCTAACTTTATTAGCCGGGGGCAATTACTTATTTCTGGGTAATAGATGGAAAACTGATGCTAAAAGTCGTTCCCTTTCCCACCTGGCTTGCAACTTCGATCTTGCCGCCCTGTAATTGAACCAGCTTTTTCACAATCACCAGCCCCAGACCACTCTCTTTTTCCTGCGTGTAACTACCTCGCCGATCCTTCACCCGGTAAAACCTGTCCCAAATGTGCGGCAGGTCCTCGGGTGCTATGCCAATACCATTATCCTCAATGGTCAGTACCGCTTCACCTTGCCGGGCCTCCACCCCAACCCTGATGGTGCCGTTCTCTGTGGCCTTGACAGCATTCTTCAGCAAATTCCTGATAATCTGTTCCATCCGGTCAACATCCCCGATCACGATGGCGTTTTCTGTTTTCTTCTCCAACAGGATCGAGGTATTCTTGCTATTGGCCAAACCCTCCATGGACATGGCCACACCTTGGGCCAGGGCGGTCAAGTCCACCGGCAGTTTTTCCACGGTGATATTACCGCTTTCCAGGCGGCTTAATGCCAATATGTCATCTACCAGCCTGGTGAGATGAACCGTTTGAGTGTAAATCGTCTCTAAATACCTCTCCAGCAAAGCTTCGTCCTGCACCATACCGTCGCGGATAGCCTCGACAAATCCCTGAATAGCAGTCAGAGGGGTACGTAACTCATGCGATATTTCCGCAAATAGCCGGGCTCTTTCTTCTTCCATCATACGGCTTTCTTCTTGTATTTTCTGCAGTCTCACCGTTAATTTATTGATTTGACCGGTCAGGCCTTTGATTTCATCCAGTGGCTGCTCCTCTATGTTCATGATGTAGTTCCCGCTGCTGATTTCGGCCACGGTGGTAGCCAAACGGGAAATCGGCCTGGAAATGTACATGGACAGGTAAACGGAAATGAAAATAATAATCACCAGTATGACCATTCCCCCGATAACCAGGTAAAAACGCATTTTGTTTAAAGCAAGGTCGAGATTGGATGGCTTCGCTTCCAGCAGGATGCCGTTTTCAATGGTGTCTTTGTTGTTACCCATGGGAACGACGGCGGTAAAGATGATCTGATCTGTTTCGCGATCCACTGACCGGGTAATCGCGGTTTCACCTCTGCTGAGTATTTCGACGAATTTTTCCTCTACCTTGCTACCGGGGACCACTTCCTGCTCCGCTGAAGCGCCCATAATGTTTCCTTCCCTGTCAAAGACCGTAATCCTGGCGTCAAAGATATCGGCCAGAGATTTCAACAAGTCCTGTCTACCCTGGGTCCGATCGCTTGTTGGTGGAGCCCCCCATGCCTGGTCCTTTTGCTGGAGCAAGGCAAAGTTTACCCGCTTGGCCTTGCGTAACAACTCCTGTTGGACCTGATCATAGGCTACTTGTTTCACTACAAAGCTGGAAAACATCGTCAGGGCAACCAGACCGAAAACAAAGGCTGTCACATTGGTAAACAGTATCCTGGTGTAAATATTTTTGTTGAATTGTTCCCGCAACAAGCGTTTAATAATGAGCCAGAATTCAAGCGCGGCACGAATTACCAACCGAAGTCTTTCCCCGCACTGCCGTAGATAGGTATTCAAGACGTGGTCTCTCCCTCTTTGACAGGAGGTGTAAACTGGTATCCCACACCCCAGACAGTTGTCAAGTATTCATGGGGCAAGGGCGCCAGCTTTGTCCTCAGCCTGCGAATGTGGACATCCACCGTACGCTGATCACCGAAGTAATCATATCCCCAGACGGCCGCCAACAGTTCATCTCTGGTGAAAACCCGCCGAGGATTCTGGGCCAGGTGATAGAGCAAATCGAATTCCCTGGGGGTAACCTCCGTTTCTTCGCCATCAACCAAAACCCTCCTGGTACCAGCCTGGATTTCCAGTCCCGGGTATTTCAATTTCCAGTTTGTCACCGTTTCAACCGGTTGGGTACGGCGCAGTACCGCTTTGATTCTGGCTACCAACTCCCTGGGGCTGAAAGGTTTGGAAACGTAGTCATCGGCTCCCATTTCGAGTCCCAGAACACGGTCCGCTTCTTCTCCCTTGGCTGTAAGCATGATGATGGGAACCATGCGTACCGCCCTTAAATTACGACACAGAGTAAGCCCGTCCTTACCCGGAAGCATGATGTCCAGTATCACCACATCGGGATTCTCCCGGTCAAATGCGGGCAGTACCAGATCACCGTTATTTACCCCGATGACTTCAAAACCTTCCCTTTCACCATATAACTTAACCAGTTCCAATACGTTTTGGTCGTCATCAACTACTAAAACCTTACCCAAATACGACATTATTTCCCCCTCAGACCTTCTTTTCCATCTGGCAGACATCCGGGAATTTAAATTGTTCCCGAGGTTAAAAACGCCGAACCATGCCGTATTTTTTCAGGCCTTCCAGTATGCCTGAAGCATAGTGTGACCTCGCCAGGTAAACTTCCTGCAGCCCGGATTTTAAAGCGTCTTTTAATTCCGGCTGGGCATTGCCGACGATAATTCCCTTGCATCCTTCAAAAAACATTGAGAGGTCGTTGCCGCTGTCGCCGCAGGCAACGGTGCTTTCTCTTTTTATGGAATATAATTGCTGAATATGGCGAAGGGCGGGACCTTTGCCTGCGGTCCCGGGGATAACATCTATGATCTGACCCATGGAAGGTACTATTTTGACAGGCAGTTGCGCCATTTCAACCTTCAGGCATAGTTTTGACACTATATTTTTGAAGTTGATCTTTTCGGCGTGGTAAGCAAGCCGGAACATTGGCTGTATCCCCTGCGGCTGCATGCCTTCCACATCCTCGATTATTTTTTTTGTTTCGGCCGCATCCCATGTGGATGCCATTATTTTCTCCCATGCCCGGTCGGGACGAAAACCGGGGGAGGTGTATATTTCCGTTCCCACATCCGTAACCAATACGTCCGGGTGGATAAGGTTTTCTTTGATAATAATCTGCCGGGCTGAAGCATACATCCTCCCAGTGATATAAACCAGCAGGAAGTCATTCAAATACTTGATCATCTGCCGGTTAAAACTTGCCAGCGCCTTCCGGCTTCCGATCAGCGTCCCGTCCAAATCAGTTGCTAACATGTATTTTGGCTTTTTGGTTGGTATGCTTTTTGCCATCGAATCACCTCCTTGTAAACATTGACCATATTAAAGGCGATTTTTTGCCAGGAAAACTGTTTCCCGTGGAGGGCAGCTTCCGTTGACATTTTTTTCCTGGCCCTTTCATTTGTTAGGAGATGGTTGATGGCCGACGCCAGTTCATCAGGGTTTTGAGGACTTACCAGTAATCCGGTTTTTCCGTGGAGGACATTATGCTGTAAGCCGCCGGTGCGCGATGCGATTACCGGGCACCCGCAGGCCATGGCTTCAACAGCCACAAGACCAAAGGACTCGTAGTGGGAGGGGATTACAGTAACGCAGGCATTTGAGTAATATGCCGGCAGAACTTCTTGTTTTAAAGGGCCGGCAAATGCTACCAGGTCGGAAATGCCGTTCTCCCGGATAAACTCCAGGTATTTCTTTTTTTCATAGCTTAGCGCCTCAGGCGACACATCCAGAGGATCACCCCCCGCAATAAGCAGGCGGGAGCAGAGCGCCGTAGCCGGGTGCTTATCCTTTAATATGGCAAAAGATTTTAACAGAATTTCTATGCCTTTATTTTTTTCAAACCGGCCGACAAAAAGAACGGTCTTTTTTCTGGCAGCCGGCTGCCCGGGACCCGGCTTGCTGTTCAATGGACGGAAAAACCCGGTATTTACGCCGCAGGGAACTACACTTACATTTTCCGGCAGTACGGAGTAAAAGCCGGCTAAAACATCTTTCTCCAAAGGCGTTGTGGCTATCACCCGGTTCGCTCTCTGAAGCAGTTCCCTCTCAACACGCAGCCGCAATGTCAGCGGCTCACTGATGCCCGAGTTCAGGGCATTCTTTCTGACGATGCCGAGGGAATGCGATGTATGAACGCGTGGTATATGCAGGCTATTCTGCATTTGCAGGCCAACACATCCGGACAGCCAGTAGTTGCTGTGGATTATGGCATACTGGCGCAGGTTCTTTCCTGAAAATTGTTTGAGTTCCTTGATAAACCTGGGGAGCATGCTGAACATTTTATGCTTGGAGCAGAACCCCTTGCGGCCGGCGGCAAGCCTGATTACTCTGGATTTCCTGCCAAGAGGTTCAATTTGAGGCCGGCCGGGGTCCGACCAGTGGGTGAAAACGTCTGCCTCTATACCCATAAAATCAAGTGCCCGTACCAGTTCCCTGACGTAGACATTTTGACCGCCGGACTGGATGCCGCCCAGTTCTGCCAGAGGGTCCCCGTGATCGGAGATAAACATTACCTTGTCCGGATACACCCGATTCACCTCCTGGTAGTAAGAATTTTTCAGTCGGTATTACGACAAAACCCCCGCAATGAGGCATTCGGGGGTAAAAGAAAGCAAGGGGCAAAAAGCAATGGCCATTTTGCCGTTGCTTTGCCTGTCCTCCCTTTCAACGCCTGCGAAGTTAGCTGACGGATTCGGGCCGAAAGAGTAGCCCTACCCTTTAGGAGGTGGAAGGTAAGAGGTTGGAAGTGGGATTCTCGTTGGAATTGGCCTATAGGCCAATTCCTTCTTACTCTCACTTCTTATTTCTCACTTCTCACTTCTTTGCAGGGATTCACCCCGATAAGTTGGTTCCCCCGCTTCTTAAAAAAGAACTAAGCGATAGAGGAGCTGTATTAAATTAGAATAACTTTCAAGACAACTTATATAAAATATTAAAGTTGTCTGTATAAAACATATTTTACCACAATAAAAATTGGCTGACAATAGATTATGATTTGACTTCAATTCACTAATCCGAATCTGAGAGATCCCCACTTCCAGAAATGTAAAATATAGTTAATATTAACTTTTTCGTTAAATAGTGCTATTTATGTAGGAAAATGAGAGCGTACCTCGAAATTCTCCAAAAAATGCGCCAACAAATTAAGGAGAGGAGGCACGCTCAAGAAATGACTCTTGAATCATTTACCACCTTCCTTATAAAGAAAGTTGACAGGTTTTTAGGTAACGACAGGATAAACAATAATACCCATTTGAAAATGAAAAAATGGCTTATGCTTTCTGGTTGAAGGTGGATGGGTCGGCCAGTGGTCTTTCAAAACATTGACCAGTATTTTAAAGGCGTAAAAATCCCGGTCTATGTCCCAATTTATCTTCCGGGAGATGGCCCCCACCGGCTGGTACAATTTGAGACATCAAGTAATGGCTATGTTTTTGAGGTGGTTGTAACGGAAAAATTAAAACCCACGGCAGGATAAAAAACTGCATTGCCGAATTCAATCCCCTGCCAGCCATGGCCGTATTCAGCTCTCTGTACTTTAACGGAAAATGGCAGAGTCCGTTCGATAAATCCAAAACGCAAATTGATCCTGTTTATAGGGAAGGTAGAAAACCCGTTGGACAATGAGTGATCCGGTAAATATTCCATTAAATACACAACTCACTTACACTGAACCGTTTTAGCGGGTAATTATATAGGATGTACCGAGAGGAGAAATCATGAAAAGGAAAACCGTAACACAAGCAAAAAAAGGGGTAGAATGGGAATTAGAAAAGCTGGAGTATTTTAAATTGATTAGTATTGAGGAAGATAAATCTGATAGAATGAAAGATGCTTATATGTTCAAAATGCACCTCGCTCATGGCCGCGGACCGGGCCTTAAGTGTTATCGCTTTTTCCGTTACCATCCATTTCCATAAGTTATCGGCCAGGAGGATCTTGAACTTGACCGGGTAGACCACACCCACGACGATGGGGCTGTTGCGCTCAACGTTCCGGTCGGGGGCGGTTCCCCATATGACCACCGTGCCGTTGTCATCGTACGGTTCGGTAGCCGTCTCTCATAGATAAAAGCTCTCCCATTCGTGGTCCAGTCACGGAGGTAATCGGCAGTGCCGCTCCGTACCCCCTCTGAGAATTTTCCCTCCCTGGCCGCGTTGACCGCCGCCGAGGCCGCCGCGTAATTGACGGTGGCCCAGTCGCACATGATAAAGCCCGTTTCAACGACCATGAAGAAAAGCATTAATATGACGGGCAGGACAAACAGCGCCTCCAGGGAGGGGCTGCCCCGCCCGTCCCGCATCAACCTGGCAATCAAGGTGTTCCCACCTCCCCGATCCTTATCGGCCATGCTTTCGAATTTACTGCCGGTGGCCGTGGCCAGGTTGAGCACGAAGGGGCAATGGCCAGAACGAAAAGCATGATCCACAGGGCATTTTCCAGAAAACTGCTGCCGCGCTGGTCCTTCAGGAACCTCCCCTCCGCATAAAATAAAAAGGCCGCCGGTGACAGGCCGGCGAGCCCAATGTATACTAAAATTTTATAATTTCCATGGTGTCACGTGCAACATGGAAAATACGGAAAATCAAGTCAAGGAGTTATTGCGCAGATTCTTTGTAATGTGCCATAACCTTTAAACAAATAGCAGGAACTATCCGTTTTGTTTGGTATTACATAGCTATAGAAAACCTAAAGCAATTGCACTTTCTACCTGGTGAGGGAGATCTATGAATTACA
>JBMOPD010000038.1:0-59009 GCA_049323615.1 Bacillota bacterium
GAGCCGGAACGGATGACGATTTGGACGCCGGATGCGGCCAAAAGCCCGAGAGCCGCATGGACGCGGCGTTCGAGGGCGGTCGGCTTCCGTCGGCAAAGAGCTATAGAGACTGTTCAGTCGCAGGTCGAGTTCGCGAGTGCGATGTCTTCTCCAATGCGCCATAAAGCTATTACGGGGTTTGTATTCAAACCAAAGGTTACTTTAGTACTTTAAATCGACATATACTTTCTTGGTAACGGTAAAAAAGCCGCCCGCGAGGGCGGCGGATCCCAGAATTCAGTTGGTTTGCCAGGCTCAGGTGCCGCAGCCGCTGCAGGAACTGCAGCAGTCGTCGGAACAGCCCGGATTCTCGCCGGCTATGGCCGCGCTGATGATCTCGTTTATTTCCTCTATGATGCGCTCGAAATTCTGCTGTTTGCGGAAGAAATCCACGATTAAGGGGTTTTCCATCACCCTCTTTTCCAGGTCCTCCACATCTTTAACCTGATCGCTGGTCAGTTCCCGTCCGCTGGCTTTCAAATCCATGAACTTTCTCTGTTTTTCGTTGAATTCTTCCACCAGCTTCCTGGCTTCGGTGTCGCTCATCATGGCTATTTCGGCGTCCTTCATTTCCTCAAGCTCTGTTGATGTGGCAATCTCCTCTCCCAGTTCCCTCGCCTTTTGCAAAATAGACATCCCGCACCTCCGTATTTTTATCCACACAGGGACATATTTTATTGTTCAATTCTTCCCCTTGCAGGAAAGTCAGAGTGCCTCCCAGTATCTTTACGTAAACGGTCTTTCCGGCATCTTCCTCCCTGCCCGGCAGAAACACCAGCTTGTTTGTTCTGGTCCGGCCGCTTACCATGGCCGGGTTTGTCTTGCTCACGCCTTCCACCAGCACCTGGTGAACCTTGCCGGCCTCTTCAATGTTTTTTTCCAGCGTAATCTCATTCTGCCTCTTGATCAGGTCCTCGATCCGCCTTACCTTTTCCTCCTCCGGCACCTGTCCGGACATCCGCTCGGCCGGCGTACCCTTCCTCTTGTTGTATATAAAGGTGAAGGCGGCATCGTAGCGTACTTTTTCCACCACGTCCATGGTGTCCAGGAAGTCCTCCCCGGTTTCGCCGGGGAATCCCACCATAATGTCGGTGGTGATGGCGGCGCCGGGGATCTGCCGGCGTATTTTGCCGATCAGATCCAGGTAGTATTCCCGGTCGTACCCCCTGTTCATGGCCTTCAATATTTTATTGCTGCCCGCCTGCAAGGGGATGTGAAAGTGTTCGCATACCTTGCCCGCCCCTTTGATGGCCTCAATGAGACCATCGGTAAAGTCCCTGGGGTGGGAGGTCATGAACCTTATCCTGGAGATCCCGGCGATCCGGTCAACATCCTTTAAAAGATCACCGAAGCCGTAATTGCCCCCCAGGTCCTTGCCGTAAGAATTGACGTTCTGCCCCAAAAGGGTGACCTCTTTGTAACCCTGCCCGGCCAGTTCCTCAATTTCCCTCAGGATGTCCCCGGGAGTACGGCTCCTTTCTCTTCCCCGCACATACGGCACGATGCAGTAGGTGCAGTAGTTGTCGCAGCCGTATATAACGGGCACCCAGGCCTTGAGGCCGCTTTCCCTTTTGGCCGGAATTCCCTCGTGGATGCCTGCGGGCCGGGGGATATCTATAATTGTCTCCTTTCTTCCGGCCGCCCGGCTGATTAATTCCGGCAACTGGTGCAGGCTGCCGGTTCCGAAAACCAGATTTACGTGTGGGAACCGGCTCTTTATGCGGCGGGCGGTTTCCTCCACCTGGGTCATGCAGCCGCCCACGCCGATGATCAGTCCCGGGTTCCTTTCCTTTAACTTCCGCAGCCGGCCCAGCAGTCCGTAAACCTTGTTTTCCGCCGTTTCCCTGACGGCGCAGGTGTTCACCAGCAGGACGTCGGCCTCTTCGGCCTTTTCGGTGTGGGCGTAGCCCAGCTGTTCCATTATACCGCTCATTTTTTCGGCATCGTGGTCGTTCATCTGGCAGCCGAAGGTTATTACGTGGTAGTGTTTCAATTATTCACCATCTCTTAGTAAATCTTTTTCAGTATTATATCACACTATTTTAACAGGATACGGCCGATGATAAACAACCGGGCAGGAATTGGCGCCGTAAGTATAGAATTTTTAAGCTCAAGAGGGCAAATTTTTTCCGGGAGGGCTGGCAGATATATGAAATACCTGATTATACTGGGTGACGGCATGGCCGATTACAAGCGCCCGGAACTGGGCGGGCTGACACCGCTGCAGTATGCCAAGACGCCCAATATGGACCGGCTGGCTGCGGCCGGGACGGTGGGGCTGGTCAGGACCGTCCCCGACGGCCTGCCGCCGGGCAGCGATGTGGCCAACCTCAGTGTGATGGGTTATGACCCCGCCGTTTATTATACCGGCAGGGCCCCCCTGGAGGCGGTCAGTATGGGTGTAAAGCTGAATGAGGACGATATTGCTTTTCGCTGCAACCTGGTAACCCTGTCCGGTGACGGGGAGTATGAGAATAAAACCATGGTTGACTACAGCGCCGGCGAAATAAAGTCCGACCGGGCGGCAGTGTTGATCAACGACCTGGGCCGTTATTTGAGCAGGGAAGGTATGAGGTTTTACCCCGGTGTCAGTTACCGCCACCTGATGGTGTGGAGCGGAGGCCCCACCGGTACCGCGCTCACCCCGCCCCACGATATTTCCGGGCAAAAAATAGCCGGCTTTCTTCCCAAAGGCAGCGGCGGGGACGATCTTCTGGCGGTGATGAAGGAGAGCCATACATTCCTTGGAACCCACCCGCTCAACCTTTCCGGGGAGACCGGCAGGCCGGCCAACTCGGTGTGGTTCTGGGGACAGGGGAAAAGCCCGGCCCTGAAAAAATTCAGGGACCGGTATAACCTTTCGGGCGCCGTTATTTCGGCCGTGGACCTGATCAAGGGAATAGGCCTTTGCGCCGGCATGGCCGTGGTGGAGGTGGAGGGGGCCACCGGCAACATTCATACCAATTTTGCCGGCAAGGCCGCGGCTGCCCTGGAGGCCTTCAGGCGCGGCGCCGACATGGTGTACCTGCATGTGGAGGCCCCGGACGAGGCGGGGCACCAGGGCAATACCGGGGTCAAGGTGCGGGCCATCGAGGAGATTGACGGCAAGGTACTGGGGCCTCTTCTTACACAGATGGGCCAGTTCGGTGAGTTTAGGATTATGCTCCTGCCCGATCACCCCACCCCCATTTCGGTGATGACCCACACCGCCGAGCCGGTTCCCTTTGTGATCTATGATTCCCGTTCGCCACGTGATGGTGCGGGCGTAACCTACTGCGAGGAGGCCGCCGCCCGGGGGCCGTATGTTAAACAGGGGCACGAACTGATGAGCCTTTTTTTGAAAGGCTAGTCAGCCAGCTTGAATTTTTCGTGCAGGGCGTTGACGGCGTCGTGGGCGCGGTCGGCCTTGATTATGCAGGATATCTTGATCTCAGAGGTGCTGATCATCTCCAGGTTGATATTTCTTTTGGCCAGGGCTTCGAACATCAGGGCTGCCACCCCGGGATTGCTGGCCACTCCGGCTCCCACCACCGAAACCTTGGCGATGCTGTCATCCCAGGTGACCCCGGAAAATCCCACATCACCCTTGATTTTTTCCACCACCGCCAGCGCCCTCTGCAGATCCGTGGTGGCGACGGTGAAGGATATGTCGTTGACTTCGTTGCGCATGGAGCTCTGGATGATCATGTCCACGTTTATATGTTCGTCGGCCAGCGACTGAAACACCTTCCAGGCTATGCCGGGCCGGTCGGGAACGTCAAAAAGCCCGATCTTGGAGACATTCAGGTCATACGCTATGCCGGTCACCGCCATGGATCTTTCCATGTTATTTACCTCCTTGACCACAGTACCGGGATTATTATTAAAACTGCTCCTTACGTGGAGCTTGATATTATACATTTTTGCCAGCTCGACGGACCTGGGATGCAGCACCTGGGCCCCCAGGTGGGCCAGTTCCAGCATCTCGTCGTAGGATATGGTATCCATCTTGCGGGCGCCCTTAACTATACGCGGGTCGGTGGTATACACCCCGTCCACGTCCGTATAAATTTCGCACAGATCGGCTTTCAGCGCCGCGGCCAGGGCCACCGCGGTGGTGTCCGATCCCCCCCGGCCCAGGGTGGTAATGTCTCCCGACCCGTTAAGGCCCTGAAATCCGGCTACGATGACCACCTTGCCGGACGCCAGTTCCTCCTTCAGCCGGTCACAGCGGATCTCGGTTATTCTGGCCTTGGTGTGCACGTCGTTGGTGTATATGCCGGCCTGGGGACCGGTCATGGAGATGGATTCCACCCCCAGGTCCTTTACAGCCATGGCCAGCAGCGCAATGGAGATCTGCTCCCCGGTGGACATGATCATGTCCATCTCCCTGTCTCCCGGCCGGCTGGACACGCTTTTGGCCAGTTCTATCAGTTCGTCGGTGGTGTCTCCCATGGCCGATACCACCACCACCACGTCATGACCTTCTTTCCTGAATCCGGCAACCCTTTCGGCAACCCTCTTGATGCGCCCGGCGTCGGCCACCGAGCTGCCGCCGTATTTTTGCACTATCAACATGTAATTACCCTTCCTGCAAGTAAATATTTGATTTTAAACCGAAATTCCGCATTCTGGATTCTGGATTCCGCCACCTGGCAGGGCGGCTTTTTACTTTATTTCCAGTGCCCTGGCTCCCACCGGGGATATGCCCAGGACCAGCGATTTGGCTGAAACCCCGTTCTGCCTGAAGGTGTCCTTCATTACCCTGGCGATCAGATCCACATTGCTGCCGTCGGAGTAGGCAATTATGGTGGGACCCGCCCCGCTCAGGGTGATTCCCTTGGCCCCGGCCAGCTTGGCCGCGGCAAACACCTTTTTCATTCCGGGCACCAGAGTTGTTCTGTATGGCTGGTGGATGCGGTCCTCCATGGCCACCCCGAACTGGTTTATGTCCCCGGTGTACAGCGCCGAAATCAACATGGCCACCCGGCCCAGGTTGAATATGGCGTCGTTTACCGGGACCTGCTGGGGCAGAACCTCCCTGGAAGTCCTGGTGGGCAGGGTAAAATCGGGAATGGAGACGATGGCCCGCAGGTTTTTTGGGGGAGGTATCTTCTGGCACTTAACGTCCCCGTCGGCGGGAACTGCCACTACAATTCCGCCCAGTACCGACGCGGCTATGTTGTCCGGGTGCCCTTCCATGCCGTAGGCCAGGTTGATGATATCCCTCTGGCTCATGGTATTGCCGGATATGATATTGGCGGCAATCATTCCCCCCACTATGGCGGCGGTGCTGCTGCCCAGACCCCGGGCCACCGGGATGTTGTTGACCAGCTTGATCCTCATTCCGGGGGGCCGGTATCCCACCTGCCGGAAAACCCTCTGGGCAGCATGAAATACCATGTTGTTTTCGTCCCTGGGAATGTCGGCCTGTCCCTCACCCTGCACCTCAATGTGCAGGCCTGAGGCGGCAGCCGAAATTTCCACTGAATTATACAGCTGCAGGGCCATACCCAGACAGTCAAATCCGGGACCGAGGTTTGCTGTTGTGGCCGGCACCTGTACTCGGACCATGGTTACCCCCCTAGTCACCTACAACCCTGATCAGATTGCAGATTTCCCCCACCGCGGGTAGCTTTTCGATAATTTGCAGGGAGTCCTGGATGTCCTGTTCCCTGACCATATGCGTGATAAGAACTATTTCAGCCATTTTGCCGTCGGTGTGCTTCTGCAGCACCGAGGCGATGCTGACGTTTTTATCTCCCAGGGCGCAGGCTATTGCCGCCAGCACCCCGGGACGGTCCTGCACCTTCAGCCTGATATAGTATTTGCTTTCAATCTCTCCCATTTTTTTGATCGGCTTTTCTTCATAACAGGTGCAGTTTATCCCGGTTATATTTTTTATCCTGTTTCTGGCCGCTTCCATTATATCGGCCGCAACGGCGCTGCCGGTGGGCATGTCTCCGGCTCCCCGGCCGAAAAACATGGTGTCGCCCACAGCGTCTCCCCTTACAAAAATGGCGTTGTAAACATCGTTTACCGAGGCCAGGGGATGGAAAACCGGGATAAAACACGGGTGGACCCTGACTTCTATGCCGTCACCGGTATCCTTGGCGATGCCCAGGAGCTTGATCAGGTAGTTCAGTTCCCTGGCGTAGGCAATGTCTTCCCTGGCTATTTTGGTGATCCCCTGGACATAGACGTCGTTAAAGGTAACCCGGGTGTTAAAGGCGATGGAGGCCAGGATGGAGAGCTTTCTGGCGGCATCGTAACCTTCCACGTCGGCGCTGGGGTCTGCTTCGGCGTAGCCTTCCTGTTGGGCTTCCCGGAGGACATCGGCAAACTCGGATCCGTAGCGGGTCATTTTGGTCAGCATGTAATTGGTCGTCCCGTTTATTATACCCATTATTTCCTGCAGCCGGTTGGCTGCCAGGCAGTGCTTGAGCGGCCTGATGATGGGTATGCCGCCGCCCACGCTGCCCTCAAACAGAAGGTCCACCCCGTTTTCCCCGGCGGTATGAAAAAGCTCCTTTCCGTGCAGCGCCATCAGGTCCTTATTGGCGGTGACCACGCTTTTGCCGTTTTTCATGCCCCTTAAAACGTATTCCCTGGCCGGTTCAATGCCCCCCATAACCTCCACCAGGATGTCTATGCCGTCACTATCAAGTATATCCTCAGGTCTGGTGGTAAACAACTCCTGATTTACTTCAACCTCTCTCTTTTTTCCCGTGTGCCTGACCAGAATCCCGGCTACTTCCAGGGGGGCGCCCACCTTTTGGGCTATGCTTTGCCTGTTGCCGGACATTATTTTAAAAGCGCCGGTCCCCACCGTGCCGAATCCGAGGAACCCTATTCTGACAGACTTCATATACCTCCCCTTCCTTTAAAATAAAGCATGGAATGTGCGACGGACCGGAATGTATGAATGCCCGTTATATCTGGGGATGGTTCCCCTGCTGCAGGGATACGGACTGGACACCGTCAATTTTCTTTATCTCCCCGAGCAGTGCCTCCATGTTGCCGGAAAGGCTGGTTATGTCCAGGTAGATGCGCACCCTGGCCAGTCCCCGGTCGGGCATTGACTGGTTGATGGTGATAATGTTGCCTTGCCTGGCGGCAATGGCGGCAAGCACCCGTGACAGCACCCCGGTCCGGTGATTAAGGGACAGATAAATGGTTACATCCTTTCCGGCAATCCCGGCCTGAAGGGGAAAAACCCTGTCCCTGTATTTGTAATAGGCGCTCCTGCTCAGGTTTACTTTTTCAACGGCCTCATTGACGGTGGCGGCTTCACCCTTTAAAAGCATTTCCTTTGCCCTGACGGCCTTCAATATGGACCCCGGCAGTATATCCTCCTGAACAAGATAAAACCTGCCTTTTTTAGGCAATTCCCCCACCCCTGTCCACGCACAATGGATATTATTCCATCAATGGTAGACATTATATCATTATATTGTTAACTATGGCAATACAAAATAAAAAAATCCGGCCTTGCGGCCGGGAACAGGGAACAGGTTAAATTATTATGCAGATTAGGCCTCCGCTTCCTTCGTTGACAATCCTCTGCAGTGTTTCCTGCAGTTTTATCTGGGCGTTTTCGGGCATCCTGTGCAGTTTGTTCTGTATCCCCTCTCTCACCAGGTCATGCAGGGACTTGCCGAATATCTCCGAATTCCATATTTTCTGCGGATTTTCCTCGAACTCGTTCAGCATGTACCGCACCAGTTCCTCGCACTGCTTTTCGGTGCCGATGATGGGAGTGATTTCGGTGGTTATGTCCGCCCTTATTACATGCAGGGAGGGGGCGCTGGCCCGCAGTTTTACCCCGAAGCGGTTGCCCTGGCGGATTAGTTCGGGCTCCTCAAGGTTCATCTCGTCAAGCCTGGGGGTGACCACCCCGTAGCCTGTTTCCCTGACCTCCTGCAGCGCCGCCGAGACCTTGTCATATTCACGTTTGGCCACGGCCAGGTCCCTTACCAGCCTGTACAGCTCATGCTCTCCTTCAACCCTGAAGCCGGTCTCCTCGGCCAGTACCTGATAGAACAATTCAGGTTTGGATGATATGTCTATGGCGGCCACCCCGGTACCCATGTCCATTTTGCTCAGGGCCACCCTGGAAACAAAATCGTAATCGCCCAGGTTTTCCACCGCGGTGTTGATATCCCGCAGCCTTCTGACGTGACGGACAGTTTCCCGCACGGCGTCCTCAAATTTTTGTCTCAGCCAGTGCCTGGTTTCCAGTTCTTCGACCCAAAGCGGGAGCGAGATATTCACTTCGTTGACCGGGAATTCATACAGGGCTTTTTCCAGTATGGAAAGTATGTCTTTTTGGGTCAGTTCCGCACAGTTGACCGGAATTACAGGCACGTCATATTTTTCACTCAATTCCTCGGAGAGTTCTTCCACTTCGGGCAACTGGGGGCTGGTGGTGTTCATAACCACCAAAAACGGCCTGTTTATATCCTTGAATTCTTCAATTACCCGCTCCTCTGCCTCCACGTAATTTTCCCTTGGTATATCTGTTATGCTTCCGTCGGTGGTGACCACTATGCCCATGGTGGAATGCTCTGAAATAACTTTCCTGGTGCCCAGCTCAGCGGCTTCCTGGAATGGGATGGGCTCCTCGAACCATGGTGTTGAGACCATGCGGGGGCCTTCTTCCTCTTCGTACCCCAAAGCCCCTTCAACCTTGTAGCCCACACAGTCCACCAGGCGCATCTTTACTTTCAACCCGGGGGATACATTGATTTCAACCGCCTCATTGGGAACAAACTTGGGTTCGGTGGTCATTATGGTCCGGCCTGCCCCGCTCTGCGGCAGTTCGTCCCTTGCCCTTTCCCTCTCGTGCACGTTCTTGATATTGGGGATTACCAGGAGCTCCATGAATTTTTTAATAAAAGTTGATTTCCCGGTCCGCACTCCGCCGCCGACACCGAGATACAGGTCACCGCCGGTTCTTTCAGCAATATCACGGAAGATGTCCAGCTTTTCCATAACACTCCCTCCTTGTGGCAGGATAAAAATATTTATATTTAACCGAAAATTTATTGCATCCCCCCTAACCCTGTCACAGAATGGTTCACCTGTGGCGGGTGTGTGAAAAATCAACGGTAAGTGTAGCTTTTTCACTGGGATTCTTTAACATTATATATATATGAATGGTTGACCGGAATATTACCAAAGTCAAAATAAAGAACCTGGCCGGATAGATTGCCGGCAAACAACATTTTAAGGGGTAAAAGGAAAAAGCCAGCCACTGGTTGGTATGCCTGGATTGGCACCCGATAACGGAGTGGCGGGGCTTTTATTTTTTCCAAAAATTTCTGCAAAGACTGTCAGCAGGAGCTGTTTTATTTGGCGAAATTTTACCACGATGGCAGGAAGCTCTAAATTTCTGTCGAAGAAACCTTTATGACAGATAGAATTCTTAATTAACCGTGGAGGTACTTTTGGCATGAAAAAAACTTTTTTGTTCGAGGCAGCCCTTTTTATCTGCCTGGCAGCAGCGGCTGTTCCGTCCCCTTCTTTGGCCGAGCAGCTGTCAACCCGGCCGGCGGCCCGGGATGGAATGATTGTTCCCGCCGTTGGCGCGGAAAATGAAAATCAACAGGTAAATGAAGATAACACCGAAATGGCCTCCCGGTCGGCAACGGGATCTTTGATTGATGAAAGATATATCTTAAAAACCGCCATGTCTTTACTGGGAAGCAGCTACCGGTACGGCGCCGAAGGCCCGAAGTCCTTCGATTGTTCGGGATTTACCAGGTACGTGTTCGGTTCTGCCGGCGTTAGCCTGCCGCACTCCGCCGCCGACCAGTCCGCCTGCGGGGCGCCGGTGGACAAGCAGGACCTGCAGCCCGGGGATCTTGTATTTTTCAGTTATTACGGGAAAAGCGGCATTAATCACGTGGGCATATATACCGGCAACGGTGAATTCATACATGCTTCCTCGGCTAAGAAAGGAGTAGTCATCAGCAGCATGGAAACGCAATATTACCTTAACAACTATAAGGGCGCCTGCCGGGTATTCAGATAAAAATGCCGCCAGGCCGGCGACAAAAAAAGAAGGCGTCTTAAAACCCCATTTTAGCGGTTTATCAGACACCTTAATTATTATTAAAACATGTTGGCGAACATTGATAAACATTTTATACGGTGGCGGGTTTTTCAATGATTCTTGACGAACCCCGGGCTTTGCTGTTCCGGGATTCTCTTGTGGACATAAAGCCGGTAAGTTCGTAATAACGGTAAAATATTTCCCTCAAGCTTAATATACCTATTATCTTTTCCCCTTCCTTTACCGGAAGATAGTTGATGCCGTGCCTGACGAACATATGTGCCGCTTCTGATATAGTGCTGTTACAATCAATGGAAAACATTACCAGGGGGCGCATCACCTCGCGCACGGTGATCTTTCCGTTCTCACGTATTTTTTTAATATAATACCAGCTGAAACACTCGGCCCGGAAGGCGGGATCTTCTTCTAACATCCTGATGCCAATTGCGTTGAGCATGCCTTTTATTGTTAAGATTCCTGTCGGCTCCCCACCGTCGTTCAGCACCACCAGCAGGCGGTGCCCGTGCCATGCCCCTCCTTTATGCATGGAATTGGTAAGAACCTTCAGCGCGGTGCATATTTTTTCATTTTCACCAACGGTTAGATATTCTTCCAGCGGAATCATGTAACGGCCCACCGGTTCCGGTGTCACTGGAATCCCCCCTTAAACTACAGCATTTCTTCAATAAACCAGAACAGGTCAATAGCCCTTATTATTCCGACAGGATTATTTCCATGGCACACCGGAACCGAGTTGACGCGGTTTTCCATCATTAACCGGACGGCCTGCCGGGCATCGTCATTTACGTCAACAAAGCCGGTGTTCAGGGGCCTCATTAAATTCTTCACCGGAATCCCGGCATCTTTTTTCCTTTTCTTTACGAAAAGGTTTTTAACTCTCCTGGCCGGGCGGTTTTTTTCAATGGCTTTTAAAATTGCACGCAGGGATAGAATGCCGATCCTTTGATTGAACTTATTTGTCACAATTAAAGATTCATAGCCCTGCCAGGTGCTGTCCCTGTTGCCGTACTTTTGGACCAGGACCGCCGCAGCTTTGTTGATGTAATCATCCTCGGCAACTACGGGATATTCATCGATGGGCACCATGACGTCAGCAGCTTTGACCTTCACGGGGTTTCACCTTCCCGCCGGTACGCTTTTCAAAAGGACAATCAAATTTTCTGAATAGCAAGACGGGTACCAGTCAATTTTAACCGGCATCCCTTTAAAAACAATATTTTTAAGTCGGGGGTTTTGTTTGGTGACGGGGTAATTTTGCTCATAGTGGGCGAAAAATACTCACACAGCAACCCTGAAGTGATATAATATAATAACATTGAGGCTTTTTTATGAGGGGCTCCGATTGAAATGAAAGTTAAGGTCAGGTATGAGGGTTTTATAAACCAGTTGCTTATTTTAATAGTAATTTTACTGTTGATTCCCATTGCGCTGACGGTTTATCTTTTTCATGTGGTGCACGCCACCGAGCTGGGCCTGATCAAGAGCCAGCAGGATGTTATGGAAAAGGCCATGGATTATCTTGACAGCAACCTGGAAGGATCCTTCGAAAGCATTCTGGCCGGGCTGCATGTGCAAGATTTGCCCAGGCGCGAACAGGAAAAGGCCCTCAACCAGGCCCTCAAGCCTATCGTGGAAAAGGCTGGCGAAAAGTATCCCAACCTGGAAATGGGCTATTATTCCAAGGATTTTGACGTCATTCTGGACGGCGACAACCTGCACCTGCACGAGAATTTCTCCACTCGCAGAAAGCGTAATTTTGACGAAACCATGGAGAACAGGAACGCTGTCTTTGAAGTTTTGGGACAGTCGGAGAGCGGACAGCTTGAAACTTACCGGCCGCTGTTCAGGGACGGAAAGGTTATCGGCGCCGTCTGGGCCAGCAAGAACATAAAGCAGATATACAGAACAATTGATGAAATGAAGCGGGTCTTTTACGGCCTCATTATAATCGGCATCCTGCTGGGTTTCGGAGGTGCTTTCAGCCTGATCAACAAGTTTGCCAGGAACGTTAACGAGATTAAAAGAGGGCTGAAAGTTATCAGTAACGATCCTACCTTCATAATTCCCAGGGGATCCGGGGAACTGGGTGAAATTACCGATGCTGTTAACGATATGTTTAAAAAGCTGATTGACGTGCAAAATTACAATGACCTGATCCTGTCCAGCATTGATGACGGCATTATCGCCATAGACAAAAATGAGCGGGTGATCAGTTTTAACCCGGCGGCAGAGCGCATGTTCAATCTGGATAATTCATGCCTGGGCAGGAAAATAAACGAAATTTTTGCCGGGCGCTCTCCTTTTGCCAGTTACCTTATAAACACCCTTAGCGAGGATAAGCCCGTGAAGGACGTGGATGTAATTTACGAGCACCCCCGGGAGGGATCAAGGCACCTGCTGATCAGCACATCGTTGATGGTGAATGTCAGGCGGGAGCTGATTGGCGCCCAGTTGCACGTCAGGGACATTACCGAAAAGGTGCGCCTGCAGGAAGGTATAAACAAGCAGGAAAGGCTGGCCTCCCTGGGTAAGCTGGTAGCCGGCGTGGCCCACGAAATAAGAAGTCCCCTGACCTCCATCAACGGGTATATCCAATTCTGGAACAAGGGCAACGTTCCTTCGCCCAAGTCTTTAAAGATAGTCAACCGCGAAATGAACCGTCTCAGCTCTATCACCGACCAACTCCTGGAATTTGCCAGGCCCGCCAGGGCCGTGTTCGAAGAATGCGACCTGAACAGCCTGGTTAAAAGGTCGATCCAGTTTTTTGCCGATTCCCGCGAAGGGGATATCGACATATACTGCAATTTTGAGCAAAAATTGCCCGCTGCCATGATCGACCCGCGCCAGATTGAACAGGTGCTGTCGAATATTTTGTATAACGCCTACCAGGCCATGAACGGAAAGGGCAGGCTGGAGATTTCAACGTGGCTGGACGGGGAAAACAAAATGCTGGGGGTGGCGGTAAAGGATAACGGCTGTGGTATACCCGAAGAGGTTATTCCCAACCTGTTTGAACCGTTTTTTACCACCAAGTCGAAGGGAACAGGGCTGGGACTGGCCATTGCCCACGAAATCATGGAGGCTCACAACGGGTTTATTCAGGTGGAAAGTAAACTGAACCGGGGCACCACGGTCAAGGTTTTTCTGCCAGTGGCTAAAAGAGGTGAAAATTGATGGCAAAAGTGCTTATAGTTGACGATGAGGAAGGCGTATGCGAGCTGCTCAGGGATGTCCTGGAAGACGCCGGATTTGAAGTGATGCTGGCCTATAACGCGGCGGACGCGCTTGAAATACTGGAAAATGAAAACCCCGACACGGTGCTGCTTGATATCAGGCTGCCCGATGCCGACGGTTTGCAGGTAATGGAAAAGATAAAAAAAATGGGCATTCAGGTGCCGGTGATTTTAATGACTGCCTTCGGCACAACGGAAATTGCCATCCAGGCCATGAAGCAGGGCGCCCATGACTATCTGAACAAGCCCTTAAACCTGGATGAACTGCTGGTCACTGTCCAGAAGGCGGTCAAAATGCAGGAACTGGTTTCCGAGGTGGCCACCCTGCGGGAGGAGCTTGAATTTGATGCGGATTACGTTGACAACCTTATCGGGCAATCCAGGCACATGCAGGATATATATAAAATTATTGGCAAGGTGGCGGACAGCGACATTACCGTGCTGATCCAGGGTGAGAGCGGCACCGGCAAGGAGGTGGTGGCCAGGGCCATTCATAACAACAGCAGGCGCAGCAACCGGCCGTTTATTAAGATAAACTGCGCCACCATACCGGAACACCTGATCGAAAGCGAACTTTTCGGGCATGAAAGGGGGGCCTTTACCGGGGCCGTCAACCAGAAGCCCGGTAAATTTGAGCTGGCCCACAACGGCACAGTCTTCCTGGACGAAATAGGTGAGCTGTCTCTGAATACCCAGGTCAAACTTTTGCACGTGCTTCAGGAAAAGGAATTCGAGCGGATCGGCGGCAACAAGAGCATTAAGGTGGATGTCCGCATCCTGACGGCCACCAACAGGGACATCAAGAAAATGGTGGAAGAAGGTAAATTCCGTGAAGACCTTTACTACAGGATTAACGTGGTAAATATAAAACTCCCTCCCCTGAGGGAAAGGCCAGAAGACATTCCCCTGCTGTTTAATTACTTTCTGAAAAAATTCTCCACCAACTATAACAAAAAAATTACGGGCGTTTCCCCGCAGGCCATGGCCGTAATTACCAATTATGACTGGCCCGGCAACGTGCGGGAACTGAAGAATGTCTGCGAGCAGGCCGTGGTCATGTCCCGGGGTTCGGTGATCCTTGTGGATGATTTGCCCATCGGGGGAAAGAACGGGGAGTTTTTCATTGGCAGTAATGATTCCAATATCCATATCAATATTAATGACAACAGGCCGTTGAAGGAAATAGTGGCCGAAGTTGAAAGACAGGTGATCCTGAAGGCACTGAAAGATAACAACTGGAACCGGCAGGATACAGCCAGGGCGCTGAACTTAAACCGGAGGTCACTGTATGACAAGATGAAAGAGTACAATTTGCTGAATGCGGGCAGAAACCGCCCGTAAAAGATGGGTAAATATTGCCCGTAACATGTTGCAGCCGGGGGTTGTTTAGACAGCCCCCGGCCCTTTTTTGCTGCAAAGCGGGCAATTTGCGTTGCTTTTGCAGGCTGGCACCCCTTTTGCTTAATGGAAGAATCATAAAATAATTTTCACTTTCACAAGTTATGGGAGGTGAGCATTGAAAGCACCAACAAGAACAAGCTGCCCTGCCGGCTGCGCTACAGGCAGAACACGGGAGAAAGGATCAGAAGATTAGGAGGGGTAAAATGGCCGGAATGAACTGCCAACTCCAGTTTGCAAGAAATGAGAAATTGAAAAAAATAAGTGTCTGGGTCAGTTGTGTTTTTTTTGCCCTGTCGGTTTTACTTTTCTGGCTGGGCCTGGATTTTCTAAAGACCGGGGTCTTTCCGCATTATTATGACGCCAAAAGACACACCATCGTACAGCAAAATCCCGATACCGGGGAAATTTATGCCTGGAAGGACGTTACCGGTCAAATATATACACCCGACGACAGTCAAATCAGTAATTTTACCTGGGGAACCACTGCCCTGCTGCTGCTGGTGATGGTTTTCGGCGCTTACGGCTATAACGCAACCATGAAGCATTATTCCAAAATGCTCCTGGATGGCGAGGCTAAAGCAAGAAAGAGTTACGTGCCGAGACTTCAATAGGGGGTTGCCCGGATGGACATTTTTTTTCCTATAGCCAGAATGCCCATATCCGCCTTTGCAATACTGGGATTGGGCGGCGCGGTGGGGCTTCTTTCGGGATTGTTCGGTGTAGGCGGGGGGTTTTTGATGACCCCGCTGCTGATGATGATGGGGGTACCGCCGGCTGTGGCTGTGGCCAGCGATACAAACCAGATCGTGGCAGCTTCCACATCGGGCGCCATAGCCCACAGCAAGAACAGGAACGTCGATTTTAAGCTGGGCTTTATCATCCTTGCGGGCGGGCTGATAGGCGGCAATCTGGGCACTCTTCTGGTTAAAGCGCTTCGTTCTTTGGGGAATTTCGACTTTGTTTTAAAAGTTGCCTATGTGGTCATGCTCCTTGTGGTCGGGGGTTTTATGTTTATTGAAAGCCTTAGTTCCCTGAAAAAGCAGAAACCGGAAATGGTTATGCCCGGAAAGGCTTTCGCTGTGGACCGCTTCATGAAGAGGCTGCCCGTGCGGATGTATTTTGAGGTTTCGGGTATAGAGTGTTCTGTAATCGCGCTTTTTGCCCTGGGGCTGACCATAGGCGTTCTTTCGGCGTTGATGGGTGTGGGTGGCGGATTTATCATGCTGCCCGTGATGATCTACCTGATCGGTATGCCGACGCACAAAGCGGTGGGAACGAGCATTTTTGTGGTTATCTTCACGGCCATAAATGTCACTGTCGCCCAGAGCGTTTTAAATCACACGGTGGATCTCATGCTGGCCATAGTGTTGTTGATCGGGTCGTCAATCGGGGCGCAGTTCGGCGCCATGCTGGGCAGAAAGCTAAAAGGAGAGCAATTGCGGGTGGCCTTTTCGGTAATAGTGCTGCTGGTTATGGTAAAGATGCTGGTGGGACTGCTGGCTGCTCCTTCCGCCATGATTGTTGTGGAAGGAGGTCATTAATGAAAAAGTTATTAATTTTTATGCTGGGATTAATGATTGTGCTGGCGTTCATAAATACCGCCGGGGCCGGGGAGGCAAGCCTGCGCGTTGTTCCCGACAGGATTGACATAGGGCCCAATTTTAACGGCGCCGAATTAACCATTACGGGGGATGCGCCGGAGGGATCGGATATATATATAAAAGTGTCCTCCCCCAATGACTCAGTGCTGCATTTAAGTAAAAAGGGCAAGGTCGGCCTGTTTTGGATGAATGTTGAAAACACCGTTGTGACCAGTGTTCCCAAGCTTTACCGGATTATTTCATCCGCTCCCTTTAGCCGGGTGCCGCCCGCCCTGCAGGGGGAACTGGGCATAAGCCCTGATTTTTCTGAGATTTATACAAGGTCCGTGGTGGTTAAACGTTCCGATAAGGGTCCCGCCCGGCTTGCCAAAGAAGACGCCGGCAAGTACATCGGCGCGCTGATTGATATATACAAGGATAACGGTCTTTACGGTGTCGCGGAAAACGCCGTAATGGCCAGGGACGGAAAATTTCAGGCAGTTGTTAAGTTGCCTCCCAACATTCCCCAGGAGAAATGCAGTGTAACCGTTTATGCGGTCAGGGAAGGCAAGGTTGCAGGCACTGTAAGCGCTCCTTTTCAGGTGAGGGGGGTCGGTCTGGTCAGGTGGCTGGGCAATGAGGCCATATACAACGGTCCGGAGTACGGGTTCATAGCCGTCCTGCTGGCCCTGGCCTTTGGAACGGGGATTGCGCTGCTGTTTAGTTTCGTTGAAAACGCCATCAACAATGGGGTAAAAACCGGGTTGAATCACGGAGCGGGCCACTGAGCACGCACAACTCGAAAAATTATTGGCGGGAAGTACCGGGGGCCTGGCTTGCGGCAGGCCCCCGCTGCTTTTATTTACTCCTTGTCAAGGCCCTGTTCCAGGTACATTTTGGCCAGCTGTGAATAGGCCATTGAGCTGGCGGTAACCCAGTTCAGGGCCTGGCCGGATATTTCCTTTTTGGGTGCCGCCGGGGCCCCGGCGGCAAGGTGCCTGTCCGGGATGCCGGTCCCCGAGGAAACAACGCTGCCGGCGGCAATCATGCACTGCTCGCCCACCACGCAGTTATCAAGCAAAACGGCGTTCATGCCCACCACGGAGCCGTTGCCCACCGCCGCGGTATGCAGCACCGCCCCGTGGGCAATGGTGCAGTTGTCGCCAATTTTTGTCTCCCCGCCGGGGGTCATATGGATAACAACGTTATCCTGTATGCTGGTGTTTTTGCCGATGATTATTTTACCGAAGTCGGCCCTTAAAACAGCCCCGTACCAGATACTGGATCCCTCTCCTATGGTCACGTCCCCGATTATGACCGCGGTGGGAGCCACAAAAACCCCGCCGGCAATCTGCGGCTTTTTACCCTGGAATTCAACCATCCTCATGTCAACATCCCCTTTGCTTTAAATATATTTAAAATCAAGGCCGATATCTTCGATCTCATTTTTTTTACCCCGGCCCATCAGGGCGAAAACTGCCTCCCGGGGGCTTTTTCTCTCAAAAAGCACTTTGTATATCTGTTCGGTGATGGGCATTTCAACCCCGCAGTGCAGGGACAGTTTTCTGGCCGCCCGGGTGGTTCTTACTCCCTCCACCACCATCCGCACGGCAGCCAGGGCTTCCTCCAGCGTCCTGCCTTTCCCGATCTCGATGCCGGCCCTCCTGTTCCTGCTGTGCATGCTGGTGCACGTGACGATGAGGTCGCCCACCCCCGCCAGCCCGGCAAAGGTCAGCGGGCTGGCGCCCATTGCTACGCCCAGCCGGGCAATTTCAGCCAGCCCCCTGGTCATCAGGGCGGCCTTGGTATTGTCGCCGAATCCCAGGCCGTCTGCAATTCCGGTGCCCAGGGCAATGATGTTTTTCAGGGCGCCCCCCAGTTCCACTCCGGTTACGTCCGGGTTTGTGTACACCCGGAATTCCGGTGACATCAGGGCGTCCTGGGCCCTTGCGGCGCTGCCGCCGTCAAGGGAGGCCACCACCACCGCGGTGGGCATGCCAAGGCTTACCTCCTCGGCATGGCTGGGGCCCGAAAGGGCTACGTAATTTCTATTGTTGCCGCCCGAGATCTCCGTGTATATTTCCGAGATGCGCTGCCTGGTGTTTTCGTCAATCCCCTTGGCGGCGTTGATCAGTACGGCATCCGGGTGAAAGTAGCGGCGGGCCCGGGAAATTACCTCCCGGAAGGCGTGGGACGGGACGGCGGATATTATTACCCCCGCATTCCGGATGATCCCTTCCAGGTCGGAACTGGCCGACACGCTCTCCGGTATGGTGACCTGGGGAAGGTAGCCGGAGTTTCTTCTGGTATGTAATATTTCCTCCACCAGGCCTGTCCGGTGGGACCAGAGGCAGGGCCTGCATCCCTTTCTGGCCAGGTGGACCGCCAGCGCGGTTCCCCAGCTCCCCGCCCCCAATACGGCTATTTTTTCCACGGTCAAAACTTATTACCCCCTGATGGCTACTTAAATTTAAACTTTGACTCGGTGCCGGCCATGATTCTTTTTATATTGGGTATGTGTTTAAACACCGCCAGCAGGCACACCGCAACGCCGAATGCTATATACATCCGGTTGTAACCAAGGGCGGCCAGCAGGACGGGAACCGACAGGGCGCCGCAAATGGAACCCAGGGATATGTAGCGGAACAAAAGGACCACCACGGCGAAAGTAAGCACGGCGATTAGAGAGACCAGGGGCGCCAGGGCAGTCATCACTCCCAGGCCGGTGGCGATTATTTTCCCGCCCTTAAAGCCAAGGAATACGGGAAAGGCGTGGCCCAGCAGCGCGGCCAGGCCGGCCAGCAGTTCGACCCCCTCCGGGCCCGCCTGTTTGCCGATGATTACGGCCGCCGCCCCTTTCAGGGCGTCCAGAAGCAGCACCAGCATTCCGTAACCGGGTCCCAGGGTGCGCCAGACATTGGTGGCGCCTATGTTTCCGCTGCCGTGCTTCCTTATGTCTATTCCCCTGGTCCTGGCCAGTATATACCCAAAGGGTATTGAACCAATCAGATAGCCGGCAATCAAAGCCATCAGCAGCATAATGCCGTCCAGCCCTCCTTTTCGGTCGGGGATTGGGAATTGGAAACTAATCCCCTTCCTTCTTGTTCCTCTTTCTGAACAAAAACCTTACCGGTGTTCCTTCGAGGCCGTAGGCCGACCGGATCTGGTTTTCCAGGTAGCGCGTATAGGAAAAGTGAACCAGTTCGGGGTCGTTGACGAAAAACACGAACTTGGGCGGCTTGACCCCGGCCTGGGAAACGTAATATATTTTCAGGCTCCTGGTTTTGAACGAGGGCGGGGGGGTCTGCATCACCGAATCCCTGATCAGGCTGTTCAGTCCCGGCGTGGACAGCCTTAGACTGTGGTTCTCGGCCACACTGTCGACCACCTGGAGAATCCTCGGCACCCGCTGCCCGGTCAGCGCCGACACGAAAACCACCGGGGCGTACCTGATAAAGCCCAGTTCCTCCCTGATCCGCCTGGTGTACCTGTCCGCGGTGCGGTCGTCCTTTTTGGCCAGGTCCCACTTGTTGACCGTTATTACCATTGCTTTTCCCTGATCATGGCTGTAGCCGGCAATTTTTTTGTCCTGCTCGGTGACTCCGTCCACCGCGTCCAGGACCAGCAGCACTACGTCGCTGCGGTCCACCGCCCTCAGGGCCCTGATTACGCTGTATTTTTCCGTGGAATTGTCAATGCGGCTCTTTCTCCTTATGCCGGCGGTGTCTATCAGTATGTACCGGCGGCCGTCCCGCTCGAAAAAGGTGTCTATGGCGTCCCTGGTGGTGCCGGGTATGTCGCTCACGATCACCCTCTCCTCGCCAAGGATCCTGTTGACCAGGGACGACTTGCCCACATTGGGCCGGCCGGTTACGGCAATCTTGATCAGGTCGCGGTCTTCCTCCGCCTCCCCGGCAGCGGGGAAATTGCTCACCAGGGCGTCCAGCAGGTCGCCGGTGTTCAGGCCCTCGGCGGCTGAAACGGGGATTGGTTCCCCCAGGCCGAGGCTGTAAAATTCAAGGTAATCCTGCTTGCCGCCAAACCGTTCCACCTTGTTTGCCGCCAGGATGACCGGCTTTTCAGACTTTCTCAATACTCCGGCAATTTCCTCGTCTGCGGCCGTCAGGCCGGCCCGGGCGTCGACCACGAAAACAATCACGTCGGCCTCTTTTATGGCAATTTCGGCCTGCTTCCTGATGTTGCTTGTTATCTGGTCCTGTTCGGAAAAATCAAGCCCTCCGGTGTCCACCAGGGTAAAGTGCCGCCCGGCCCACCCGGCGTCCTGGTACAGCCTGTCCCTGGTTACGCCGGGTATTTCCTCCACGATGGCCAGCCTTTCCCCCACTATGCGGTTGAACAGTGTGGATTTACCCACATTGGGCCTTCCCACTATGGCTACGATGGGCTTGGACATTAAAAATCACGTCTCCCGACCCGAAGGCTTTTCAGGATAAGCTGTCCGAATATGATGTCCACCAGCTCGGCCGGCCCTGCGGCCGTCCTCAGGGTTACCCCGATGTCCGCTTCCAGTTCCTCCGGTGTCATGCCGTCCAGGGTGAAATGCCCTTCATGCCGGATGACAGCCGACGGAAGGATGACCATATCGCTTTTTGTTAGTTGATCCTTGTATTTCAGTATGTCTCTGCCCGTCAGCAGCCCGGCCGCCGTTACCGTATGGCCGAAGAAATCGTTTTTTACCGCCAGCACGCGGGCAGAGAGGTTTTTAACGCGGTTTAAATGTTCGGCCACCGGCTGAAGTATCGGCCGGCCAAGGCGCCCGGTAACCATGACCACCGACAGCGGCCTGTTTATTTCGCCGGGGATTTTTCTTTTTACCCTGCTCCATTCGTCCAGGAACAGCCTGGTCAGCCCCACACCGTTCTCCGTTTGCGGGAAGTCGGCATACCGCCGGCGGGGGGGAATTTCCCGCCCGGCCAGGAAGTAAAATTCGTCACTGGCAAAAACAAAGGGGTAGTTGAAAGATTTCAGGCAGCCGTCCTGCCATCCCCGCACTTTGTTGACAATTTCACCGGCCTCTGCGGACTTGAACTGCCTGAGGGGGTAAAGGCCTTCCCGCCGGCCGGTCAGCCCCACCGGCACAACGGCCAGGGACTTTATGCCGGGCCACAGGCCCACCAGGTCGGCGACGGTTTTGTCCAGCTCCCGGCCATCGTTGATTCCGGGGCAGAGTACCGCCTGGGTGTGGATCTCAATGCCCTGCCCGGCCAGGTATTCCAACTGCCTCAGTATTTCCCCGGCCCTGGGATTCCCCATCATTTTTTTCCGCAGCTCCGGGTTGGTGGTGTGCACCGAGACATACAGGGGGCTGAGCCTCAGCCCCGAGATTCTCGACAGTTCCTGTTCCGGAGTGTTGGTAAGGGTGATGAAGGTTCCCTGCAGAAACGAAAGCCTGTAGTCATCGTCCTTGATGTAGAGGCTTTTTCTCAATCCTTCGGGCATCTGGTCCACGAAGCAGAAAATGCACTTGTTTCTGCAGGCGGTTATTTTTTCAAGGCCTGTGGTTTTAAATTCAATGCCCAGGTCCTGGTCACAGTCTTTCTCAATCTCCAACTCCCAGCATTCGCCGGCTTCTTTTAACAGGCCGATGGTGACAAGCGGATCCCTGACAAAAAAATAATAGTCCAGCAAATCTGTAACGGCCCGGCCATTGATGGACACAATGGTATCGCCCGGTTCCACCCCGGTTTCGGCGGCGATGCTTCCGTCAGCCACACGGCCAACCGTAAGGCCTCTGTCTTTCACCGTTTTCTCTCCCAGCCGCAGCGTATATAGGGTTGTAAATGCGTTAAGAATTTTCCCCCTGTCCCCGTTTAATTATCCGATATTTGACAGTGGCAGTCAAGTTTAACGGCTTTAACCAGTTCAGGGTATATTTTTTCTATGTATCTTTCCACCAGACGTCTGCCCATGCCGTCCAGCAGGGGAATCCCCAGCAGGTGCTGCCCCAGAAGGAAGGATAAATCGGCCGTTGAGTTGATTTCTAAAACACTGTAATCACTCTGGGGAATATGGTTTATTTCCAGAAATGAGGTAATCAGGTTTTTCAATATAATTTTTCCGGACCGGGCGCAAAGCGCCACCACTTTTGACCCGTCCGCACAAGTTCCCAGATAACATACTTTTCCTTCCCGGTGCTTTTCACCGCCGCAGTCAGTTAACACATCCCAAATTTTACCTGCCGTGTATTGGCCCGGCAGCTTGCCGGTCAGGATTGCTCCCGCCACCAGGGACAGGGGAAAATTAAAGCTGTTATAAAGGATTACGGTTTTCAATAGACAACCTCCGGGTTTATAATCTGGATGGTCTGGCCTCCTTTTGTTCCCGGGGCCTGCTTCAGTTTGGCATAGACCTTTTCCACCACTGCCACCAGGCGAATGTAGTTTCTCAGGGTACCCCACGCCACGATGGGCCTGCCCAGCCCCACCAGCCCCATCTTCCTTGACATAAAGCCACCGGCCTTCATGGAGGGGTTTACGTATGAAGAAACATCCACCGGCATCAGGCTGTCCCTGTCGATGCCGAACAGCTCCGCAAGCCCGCCGGTGACGTTGTAAAGTAATTTGGGGCGACTTTGCCGCCCCACAACGTATATATCGTTTCCCAGGCTGTCGTGACCCATAAAGACAATTTTTCCGATGTCACACACCTTCTGGCGGTCAAAAAGTTCCTGTCCGATCAGTTCTTTATATTTGGGCACCCTGTCCCGCGGCAGCAGGCCCAGGTGGATGCAGGCCGCGGTCACGGAGGAATGCGTGCCGCCGTAGCAGTGGTAGATGATCTTCAAGCAGGGACCTCCTTTTTGTCCGGCCTCACCCCAACCCCGGACCCGTTAAAGTGGCCTCAGTGGGCCACAATTATGTAGGTGCCGTTTTCCAGGCTGTGGGCCATGGCGTTTAGTATGTTGGACAGCGAGCGGGCTAAACGCTGGCAGTCCTGGTCGTCCCGGCCCAGAAATATGGGAGCGCCCCCGGCCACTGTCTGCATGTCTGCGGTGATCACCGCCAATATTTTAATTGTTGCCGGTTGTGTCATATTTTTTTGCCGCTATCCTCCCCGCCTGGGTACTGAGCGGCTTGCTCCTGGCCGATTCCAGAACAGGCGTCCTTTTTACGGCCAGCAGCAAGGCCTCCATGTCTTTTATGGCCGGCAATATATAAAGCCCCACTTCCCCGGTGTCTATGTTTTTACGGGCCAGGGGTGTCAGTTCCGGAGTATCGATGTCCTTTTTCAGGCCCAGTATGGTGGCCGCGGTATGGGCTATGGCCATACGCTGGCCGAGGTCGTTTATTACCGCCCTGGCGTTGGCCCCTTTGGGTATGATTTTAACGGCCAGTCCCTCCTTTAATATTTTCTCCCTCATGTCCGAAAGGCCGATATTCATTATGCCGATTTCGTCCACTTTCAGCAGGCTTCTATCAAAATCCAGCCTGGCCGGCATAACCTCGCATATATCGCCGATGGTTTCCCCGGACATAAAGGAAAGGCTGAAGGCCATAAACAAAAGGGCTATAATGACGGCGCCGGGCAGCTGGCCCAGGTAATAGGCGGTGCTGACCGCCGTGGCGGTGGCCATTACCAGGTAGTTCCTGCCCTCAAATGTCCTGGCAATTCCCTCTATATAGTCACTGCCTCTTTTTACCAGCTCGTTTTCTTCAAGGTTTTCCAGGGTTTTTCTTTCCATTCCCCTGATCTCTCTGAACTGCTGGGCCGCCAGCGCAAGGAAGGTTGCCGCGGCAAAATCGGGTTTCAGGATGGCCGGGACGGCCACCGCGCCCATGGCTGAAGCGATGAACCCCAGGGAAATGTGGGCGATCATACCGTGTGGGTAACCGGGGTACTGGCGGTAGTCCATCCTCAGCAGCAGTATCCTGGACAGGGTCCCGGCCAGTGTCCCGGCTACTACCATCACAAGGTAGTCATGCATCTGTTTTCACCTGATTTTATTCCGGTTCTCGCGGTCGATTTCATTGGCGTCCGGGCTGTATTCCGTTTCCAGGTCTTTGACAGTGTCGTTTTCTTTGCGGTCAAGCCTTTTTCTCAGCCGCAGTCCCTTCAGCGGCCCCATAAAGCCTGTGAATTCGCGGCCGATATATGATGACAGCCTGCTTTTTGCCT
Organism: Bacillota bacterium; assembly: GCA_049323615.1. Classification (GTDB taxonomy): domain Bacteria; phylum Bacillota; class Desulfotomaculia; order Desulfotomaculales; family Desulfocucumaceae; genus JBMOPD01. Next base: position 24,447 of record JBMOPD010000038.1, read on the forward strand.
GATCAAAACCGCCGGAGCTGATCAACAGGAACGCGCCGCCCCCCAGAATGGTAATGCCCAGTATCCAGGCCAGGGCCTTCCACGCCCCTCCCGCCATGGGAGCGCCGACACCCGCCGGTCCTCCCGGCGCCCCGGTGATGCCGAGCACTGTGGGAATGGCGTCGGCAAACAGGGTCACCCCGTTTGCGGCTTCCTGTCTGCTGTTGGTGTGGGTTCCGGCTTCAATGAGCAGGGCGGTGGGCATCAGGTCCTGGTTGTAATTGCCCTTGGCTATGAAAATTTCCTTGACTATTGTGGGGTGCACCTTATTGGCGTAGGCCATCATCCTTTTGGCAAAATCCAGGTTGGCGCTCATGTTCGGGTTCTGCCTGCCGATTACCAGCCGCAGCTGGGCCACATCCGTGTTGGAAACATTTTTCCTGTAGTACCGGGCGTCCGGGATTCCGTCCCGGTGAACATCCAGCATGGCCACCGGGTTGTTTTTCATCAGCTGGGTGGCCGTCCTCCGGGAGCGGTAGTACGCGTTGTTGTCGTGCGGGTCGTGGGGTGTGCGGTCGTAAGCCACACCGACCCGCTGGTTCTTGAGCTTGTCGACCAGGGACTGCCCCACCTGGTAGATCCCACCCCTGAAGGGGATGGCCTCCTTGCCGTCGGTAGGCACATAGGACTCGTCACTGTGGGTATGGTATACCCCGATCAGGTTGTTGCCGTTACGGGCCACGGCCGTGGCCGGAACGGCCAGATTTGAAAAATAGTCGCTGTAGGCCAGGAGTTGTTTATCTATGTCGACGAATTGGGCCCGGGCGTAATTCCCCCCAACCTTGGTTACCCGGTAATGCTTTCCGTCGGCGAATATAACCTCGTCACCCACCGATACGCCCCGGGCCACCTTGGCTATTATGTCTCCCTCGTTGTCCATGATATTTACCAGGTAGCCCGCCTGGTGGTCGGCCTGCTCCACGAACTCCGTGAGGTTTATCGGCTTCCAGGCGGTGATCCAGCCGTTTTTATAGTCAAGGGCAGAAATATACACCACTGCCGCCAGTAATACTCCCGCCGCCAGGTATATTTTAAGACGGTGTTTATTCATTCCAGCATACCCCCATCCTTTTTATCTTCCCTTTTCCTTTTTCGCCAAAGGCTTCTTACACTGCCTTTTTCTTTGTCTTCCCCTTCATCCTGCCCATCTCTTAAGTTATTGCCTTCCCCCAGGTCCGGTTTGCGCAGCGCACTGGCAAGGCTGGGCGCCTTCCCTTCCCTGGTTGGCCCGCCGGCCATCCGTTCCCTGGCCTCACCCACCACCTCGGCCAGCAGGATGGCGAATATACCCGAGATAACAACAGCATCAAATGCTCCCGCGCCCCCGACAATGGCCCTGGCCGCCGGCGCGCCGCTGTTGGCAAGCCAGATGTAATGCCCGGCATCAAACAGCAGCACTCCCAGGGTGGCCGAAACAAATGCTCCCCGGCGTGACCTTCCGGACAGGTAGCCCACTATACCGGCCACCAGGGGGAAAAGCCAGATGGCGTCAAGGTATCCAAACCTTCCCGCCGGTTCCGGAAGTCCACTCATAACAAGCGTTCCCACCCCGTAAATGGCCAGGGCGGTAATTACTGCCCCCACCAGCGACCTGGCCTTTTCTTTCCCGGTCCCTGCCGTGGCCACCAGGTAAATGGCCAGTCCCAGGGGTATCAGCGCCCCGCCGACATTTACCGCCACCGGAAACCGCCCCCCCCAAAGGGGTATGTCGATGAAGCTGCCGGCGATCAGGCCTGCTATGATCAACAGGGCCGCTTTGTCTGAAAGTTTCATTCTGTCCAGCGCTCTTTGGGCAAGGCCGAAAAAGATCAGTGCCGATACGACAAGCAGGATAATCATTCCAACAGGAAGTCTGGTCATGGAAATACCCTCCTGATTTTTTTAAATATTATCCTGCCCAAAGATTAGTAAGCTATTCTCTAAAGTAGAATTCAGAATCCAGAATTCAGAATCCAGAATATGTAAAAAGCCATAAAATAAAGCATTGGCTTTGGTAATTAATTCAGGGTCGTAAAAAAAAATAAACCCCGACTAAGGGGTTGAAGTTTTGATTCTTTTTCTCGCATTCCTGTCAGCGTTTATTCTGAATTCTGTCTTCTGGATTCTGGTTTCCTCATTCATTATTTGCTTACTTTTGCTCGAAGATGTCTCCGACCAGATCTCCTATGGTAACATTCCCGCCTTCACCGGCCTCGTGGAGCTTGGGCTCCTCGGCCGCCTTCGGGGCGCGGGGCTCTTTTTCTTTTTCCCGGTCTTTATCCACTTCTCTGATGGAAAGCCTTATGCGCTTCTCCCCGGGGTCCATGCTTAAGACCTTGACGGCCACTTCCTCCCCTTCCTTGACCACCTCATCCGGTTTCACAACATGCCGGTCGGCCAGGTGGGATATGTGCACCAGCCCTTCGACGCCCGGCTCCAGCTGGACAAAGGCGCCAAAGGGGGCCAGCCGCACCACCTTGGCCTGGACAACCTTACCTACCGGGTATTTTTCCACCACGTTGTCCCACGGATTTGGCAGCACCTGCTTTAAGCCCAGGGAAATTTTTTCATTTTCCCTGTCTATGCGCAAGATCATTACGTCCACTTCGTCACCCACCTTGACCACTTCGGACGGGTGGTTGACCCTGTGCCAGGCCATTTCCGAGATGTGCAGCAGGCCGTCAATGCCGCCTATATCGACAAAGGCGCCGAAATTGGTCAGCCGCCTGACGATGCCCCGGACCACCTGTTTTTCTTTAAGGCTGTTGAGCATTTCCTCCCGTTTCCTGGCGTATTCCTCTTCGACAACAGCTTTTCTGGAAAGGATCACCTTTTTCCTGGCCCTGTTCAGCTCAATTACCTTGGCGGATATTTTTTGCCCGAGGAATTTTGAAAGGTCCTCAACATATCCCCGGTCAACCAGGGAGGCGGGCAAAAAGGCGCGGACCCCCACGTCCACCAGGAGGCCTCCCTTTACTACCTCCCTGACGGTTCCTTCAACGGTTTGACCGTTTTGCAGGTATTCGTCCATGGCCACCCAGGCCTTTTCGGCGTCGGCCCTTTCTTTTGAAAGTATTAACCTTCCCTCGTTATCTTCAGCCTTTACCACGAAAACATCTATTTTATCCCCGACCTTGACGATATCGTGCGGGGATGTAACTTCATAGCAGGAAAGTTCACGCACCGGGATTACTCCCTCGGACTTGGCCCCGATATCCACCAGCACCTCGTCGGGGTTGACCTGTACCACTACACCGGTGACGATCTCGCCGGGACGTACGGATTTTACGTCCACTGCGTCCCCCATGCCCCCTTCTTTTACCGGCTCTTCCGGCGCCGCCTGGGCAGCGGGTGCTTCGGCTGCCACCTCTTTCACCGGCTCCTCCGGGGCTGTCCCGGCAGCAGGGGTTTCGGTTTCCGCCTCTTTGCCCGGTTCAAAAATTTCCTCTTCGTTTGCCTTGACCACCATCTCACCCAACTCCTTCATCCGTCTTTCAACCTCCTCAATAATCCACTGCGGCGTTGAAGCTCCCGCAGTCAAACCCGCCGTCCGCTTGCCCGTAAACCACCGGGCTTCAAGTTCTGCGGCGGTTTCAACCTGGTGGGTAACTGTGCCCCCGGCAGCGCATAATGCCGTCAGTTTGGCCGTATTTGAACTGTTTCTACCGCCCACCACAACCATTACGTCTACATTCCGGGCCAGTTCCACAGCGGATTTTTGCCTTTCGGCAGTAGAATGGCAAATTGTGTTGTGAACATCAGCCAGCCGGCATTTTTCTTTTATTGTGTTCACAACAGCCTCGAAATTAGCCTGGGTCTGGGTGGTCTGGGCAAGAACTCCCACCCTTTCGGGCAGATCTGCCATCCGGGCGTCTTCAGGACTTCCCAAAACCATTGCTTTGCCGCCGGACCAACCTACGATACCCTTGACTTCCGGGTGTTCGGCGTCGCCTACCACCACCGCCTGGATGCCCGCCGCGGTAATATCGCGGGCTATCCTCTGGGCTCTGGACACAAAGGGACAGGTGGCGTCAACCGTGACCAGGTTTAGCTTGCCGGCTTCTTCCAGCACCCCGGGGCTCACCCCGTGCGACCGTATTATTACCTTACTTCCCGGTTCAGCCTGGCTTAAGTCTTCTATTACCTTTATGCCGGAACGGGCCAGGTCATCCACAGCCTGTTTGTTATGAATGACCGGGCCCAGTGAATAGACCGGGCCGTCCCTTTCTCCGGCACATTTTTGGGCCAGTTCAACGGCTCTTTTTACGCCGTAGCAAAAACCGGCGCCCTCAGCAATTATAACCTCCAAAAAATATCACCATCACCGCTCAATAAGCATCTCACAACCCATCAGTGCGGCCACCCTGTTCATAATGTCCCCGCTGATGCCTGCAAGTTCTTTTCTGTTTGCCTTTTTGACCTTGCCGTCGGCGGCTTCCCGGTCAAAGTACATGGGCTCCCCGAAAACAATTTTCACCTTGCCCCAAAAACCCCTGGAACCGATCACTGCCGCCGGCAGCACCGGAACCCCGGCCCTGGTGGCCAGCATGGCGGCCCCCAGGTGCGGCTCCAGGAAGCCTGCGGATTTATTTCTGGTCCCTTCCGGGAATATCCCCACAATCCTGCCTGCAGCCAGGTGGTCCAGGGCCGTCCTGATGGCTGTGCGGTCGGCCCCCCCCCTTCTGATGGGAAAACTGCCCAAATTTTTTATAATCAGCCCCAGGGGGGGGATATCGAAGAGCTCGGCCTTGGCCATAAAAAATATTTGCCTTGTCCTCGGCAGTGCACAGCCGATGATTACAGGGTCCCAGTAGCTTCTGTGGTTGCTTACCAGTACAAAGGCACCCTGCATCGGTATATTTTCCAGTCCCTGGATCTCCATCCGGCGCAAGGCCAGCAGAATAACTCTGCACACCAGCCAGGCGAACCTGTAAAACATCAGGCGCGGCCCTCCGTAACTCTCTTTACAATCAAATTTATCACTTCGTCGGCGGTCATCCCGGTGCAGTCGATGATCTGCGCATCTTCAGCGGGCCTGAGCGGGTCCACTTCCCTGCTGCTGTCTATCCGGTCCCTTCTTTCTATGTCTGCAATCAGTTTTTCCATGTTCACCCGGAGGCCCATTTTTTCATAATCCCTGGCCCTTCTGCGGGCCCGCTCACAGGCCGAGGCCACGATGTAGAACTTATACGGCGCATCGGGTATTACCACGGTGCCGATATCCCTTCCCTCCATGACCACCCCGCCATTGGCGGCCATGGCCCTCTGGGCGGCTACCAGGGCTTTTCTTACCCCGGGGACGCTGGCAACCCTGGAGACATTCTTTGTAACCAGCGGATCCCTTATTTTTTCCGAAACATCCACCCCGTTCAACAGTACTAATATATTTTCCCCGCTGTTCTCTATTATATCAATTTTTGCCTTGTTTGCCAGTTCACTTAACGCCCTGCCGTCGTCAAGATCAATATTTCTTTCCAGGGCTGAAAGCGTCACCGCCCTGTACATGGCCCCGGTGTCCACGTACCTGTATCCCAGCACGGAGGCTACTCCCCTGGCCACCGTGCTTTTTCCCGCCCCCGCGGGGCCGTCGATGGCTATGGAAAATTTTTTGGGCATCTTACCTCTCCGATAAAGCTCTTTTTACCGCCTAAAACGGGTTGTTTCAGAGGCTGGAATATATAAACAGGTGTTTCCTTAAAGTAAGGCGAACAGAAAGTATTTTCGACATTGTGGCTTGATTTCCTTTTTTAATATTTGGTTGTATTATACTTTCTCGATGGATTTTAATACGTCGTAAAAGCCCGGAAATGATATTTTTACACACTCCGCCTGGCGTATTACGGTTTCCCCTGCGGAAACCAGGCCGGCCACCGACATGGCCATGGCGATGCGGTGGTCCTGCCTGGTTTCCACCGCCACTCCCTTTAATTTATTGCCCGGCTTTACCCTGAAACCGTCTTCCAGCTCCGATATATCCACGCCGAATTTTTGCAACTCCCCCACCACGGCGGCGATCCTGTTTGATTCCTTTACCTTCAGCTCCGAGGCGTCCCTGACCACAGTCTCTCCTTCGGCCACCGCCGCCGCTACGGCCAGCACGGGAATCTCATCGATCAGGCGGGGTATGAGGTCGCCGCCTATTACCGTCCCCCGCAGGCCGGCGGACCTTACCCTGATGTCCGAAACCGGCTCGCCGTTAACTTCCCTGGTGTTGAAAACCGTGATGTCGGCCCCCATTCTTGAAAGGGCCTCGGTAATCCCGTCTCTGGTGGGGTTTGTGCCCACTCCCCGGATTGTTACGTCGGAATCCGGCACTATGGTGGCCGCCACCAGGAGGAAGGAAGCCGAAGATATGTCACCGGGCACGGTAATCTTCCCTCCCTTCAGGACACTTCCCCCGAGCACTCCCACCCGGTTTTCCGTCACTTCAACCCCGGCGCCGAAGTGTCTTAACATCCTTTCGGTGTGGTCCCGTGATTTTGACGGCTCGGTGACAAAGGTCCAGCCTTCGGCGTAAAGGCCCGCCAGGAGGACTGCCGACTTAACCTGGGCGCTGGCCACCGGTGAGGTAAAGTCAATGGCCTTCAGCTTTCCTCCTTTTATGGCCAGGGGGGCCAGCGTGTTTTCATTCCGCCCCATTATGACGGCGCCCATCCCGGTTAAAGGTTTCACCACCCTGCCCATGGGCCTGTTCAAAAGCGAGTCGTCCCCCGTAATCACGCTGAAAAAGGGCTGCCCGGACAGTATGCCGGCCATCAGCCGCATGGTTGTGCCGGAATTTTCCGCGTCCAGGACCCGGCCGGGCTCCTGGAGCCCGTAGAGCCCCCTGCCGCAGACTTTTAGCCTTCCCCGGTCGGGGCCTGCGAAGGAAACGCCCATGGCTTTAAAGCACTTCATGGTGGCCAGGCAGTCCTCACCGGTAAGAAAATTTTCCACCAGGGTCTCGCCTTCGGCTATTGCCCCCAGCATCACGGCCCGGTGGGAAATGGATTTGTCCCCGGGTACTTCCACGGCGCCCCTTAATCCCCGTGAACGAGTGATAATCTGGTCTATATCGATACACCCTTTCTGTCGTAGGGATTGGGGATCAGGGATTGCTAATCCCTCCTAACCCCTAATCCCTAGGTCTTTCTCGCCGGGATGCCGGACTCCACCAGCAGGGACACGGCCCTTTCCTGGTCCTCCGGGTTTCCGAAGGCCAGCCTGATGGTTCCCCCTTCTCCTTCCCTGACCCTTAAAATTTCTATATCGTTTATGTTTATGCCGGCGTTGCCCAGAATTCCCGCCATTTTTGCGATTATACCGGGCATGTCGGGCACGGTGACCACTATTTCCCACAGGGCCGGCAGGTAGCCCCTGGTCCGGGCCGGCATCCCGGCCTTCAAGGTCCTGGCCCGGCTGAGGATGTCGTGCACCTTCCGGGTGTCCCTGCCGGCTATGGCGTCCTCAAACTGGTCCAGCCTTTTCCTGAATGCCGAAATGGCCTCCAGCACAAATTTCCGGTTGGTCATGAATATGTCCCGCCACATGTCGGGACTGCCGGCGGCTATCCTGGTGGTGTCCCTGAATCCCCCGGCCGCCAGCAGCGATTTTTTTTCCCCGCCGGGCAGGTCGAAGAGGCAGTTGACCAGGGTGGCCGCCACCAGGTGCGGCAGGTGGCTTACGGCCGCCACCGACAGGTCGTGTTCCACCGGGTCCATTAAAACGGGCCTGGCCCCGATGCCCTCCACCAGCCGGATTAGTTTACCGGTGCTTTCCCCGGGAGTGCCGGGCGTGGGGGTAAGCACATAGAAGGCGTTCTCAAACAGGTAGGGGTCGGCGCCGGCAATGCCTTCCTTCTCGGACCCGGCCATGGGGTGCCCGCCTATAAAAACGGCACCTGCGGGCAGCACGTGCCGTGAACCGTCCACTATTTCAACCTTTGTGCTGCCCACGTCGGTGACAATGGCGCCGGGGGTTATATGGGGCCCGAGGCCCGCCAGGATATCAAGGGTGGAGCCGACGGGGGTGGCCACAATGATCAGGTCGCACCCGGCCGCCGCATCGAAGCCCAGGGAAATACTGTGCACCGAACCGCACCGGAGGGCCAGTTCCAGGGTTTCGCGGCTCCGGCCGATGCCCACCACCTCGCCGGCCAGCGCCCTGCGGTTTATGGCCAGGCCCAGGGAACCTCCAATCATCCCCACGCCTACAATGGCAGCCTTTCTAAAAAGAGGCCTACTGCACATCTGGCATGGTCCTGTTCATTATCTTGCTGATCTGGCGCACCTCGTCCATGAGCAGCTTGAAATTCTCCGGGGTAAGGGACTGCGGGCCGTCGCACAGCGCCTCCGCCGGGTTGGGGTGGACCTCAATCAGCAGGCCGTCGGCGCCGGCGGCAATGGCCGCCCTGGCCATGGGCTGGATAAAGCGCCATTTGCCGATGGCGTGGCTGGGGTCCACGATTACCGGGAGGTGGGTCAGGTATTTCAGGATCGGCACCGCGGTCAGGTCCAGGGTGTTCCTGGTGTATGTTTCAAAGCTCCTGATGCCCCTTTCGCAGAGTATGACCTGCTGGTTACCCCCGGATATGATGTACTCCGCGGCCATCAGCCATTCCTCAACGGTGGCCGAGGGACCTCTCTTGAGGAGGACCGGCTTTCCGGTGGAGGCTACTTCTCTCAACAAAAAGAAGTTCTGCATGTTGCGGGCGCCGATCTGCAATATATCAGCGTATTGGGTAACCAGGGGCAGGGTCCTGGAATCCATCACCTCGGTGATGATGTAGAGGCCGGTGGCTTCCCTGGCTTCAGCCAGCATTTCCAGGCCTTTTTCCTCCAGCCCCTGGAAAGAATAGGGGGAAGTGCGGGGTTTGTAGGCCCCTCCCCTGAGGAGGGTGGCGCCCGCTTCCTTTACCCGGAAGGCGGCCTCCATCAACTGCTCCTTGCTTTCCACGGCGCAGGGGCCGGCCATCACATGAATGCTGTCGCCGCCGATTTCTATATCCCCCACCTTGACAACCGTGTTTTCTTGCTTGAAGTTCCGGCTGGCCAGTTTAAAGGGCGCCAGGATGGGAACCACCTTTTCCACCCCGGGCATGGCCTCAAGGGCCATATCTCCCAGCCTTGTCTTATCGCCTATGGCGCCGATAATGGTTTTCTCCACGCCCTGGGAGAGGTGGATCTGAAAACCCGACTTTTCCAGCCTGTTGATCACGGATTCTATATCTTTTTTATCGGCGCCGTGATTCATAACCACTATCACGACCAGACCTCCTTAATGCCAAACCTTGCAGTTATTTTACCCTTATTCCAATTAAACAAATTATGTTCTATTTTTAGAGTAAAACATATGGCACCCCTAAGGGGTGCCGTATAATCTGAAAAACACACTTATCCCCCCTGCCGTCCTGCCGTTTTTCCTGCTTGCCAGGCACCGTTGAAACCGTGAAACCATCCTACAAAGTTTATATTACCACAAATGGCAACCGCCCAACAATACATATTATTGCATACTTTTTAACTTGGTGCCGCTTATGCCGGTGTTTTCTGCATACTGCAGGCGGTGTGCAGGGCTTGCAGGGCCGGGACAAGCCTCTCCAGTTCGGCGGGATAAAGGGACTGGGCGCCGTCCGAAAGCGCATGGGGAGGGTTTTCATGCACTTCCAGCATTATCCCGTCGGCTCCGGCGGCCACCGCGGCCCTGGCCAGCGGCCCCACCAGCGACCGCCTGCCGGTGCCGTGGCTGGGGTCGGCTATTACCGGGAAGTGGGAAAGCTCCTTGATGGCCGGTATGGCGCTGATATCCATGGTGTTCCGGGTGTAGCCCTCAAAGGTCCTGATCCCTCTTTCGCAGAATATGATCTTGCTGTTTCCCTCGGCGGCGATGTACTCGGCGGCCATAAGCCATTCTTCCAGGGTGGAGGAGAAACCCCTCTTGAGAAGCACGGGCTTGCCGTACCTGCCGGCCTCTCTCAGGAGAGAAAAATTCTGCATGTTGCGGCTGCCGATCTGGAGTATATCGGCGTACTCCCCCACCTTTTCCATGAACCTGACATCGGTGACCTCGGTAACAAAGGGCAGGCCGGTTTCATCCCGGGCGGCCGCCAGGATCCTTAAGCCCTCCTCGCCCAGCCCCTGAAATGAGTAGGGCGATGTCCTGGGCTTAAAGGCCCCGCCCCGGAGGATGGAAACCCCCGCTTTTTTAAGCAGGGCCGCCAGGTAAATCATCTGGTCCATGCTCTCCACGGCGCAGGGCCCGGCTATGATGGCCAGGCCGCCGCCGCCGACCCGGCACGAACCGATATCCACCACGGTATCCTCATTTTTATTGGTGCGGCTGGTCAGCATATTGTTCACCGGGCCGCACCCCCCTGGATGAGCGCGTCCTTTATGGCCCTGGTGAGGCCGCCCACCCTTTTTAATACGCCGGGCAGCCCCCCGTTGCCCTCAATGGCCCTGACAACAGCGCTGCCCACAACTACGGCGTCGAATCCGGCGGCTACCCGGGAGGCCATCTCCGGCCCCGATACGCCGAAACCAACCGCCAGGGGACGGTCAGTGGTATTCTTCACCCTGCGGACAAAGGATTTCAGGTCGGTATTTATTGCTTCCCTGGAGCCGGTGACACCGGTAACCGAAACGCAGTATATAAACCCGTCGGCCTTGGCGGCTATTTTTTTCAGCCTTGAGTTGGTGGAAGTGGGCGCGGCCAGGGGGACCAGCGATAGTCCGGCCACTGTAGTTTCAAAGCGCAGTTCATCGTCCTCCTCCACCGGCAGGTCTGGAACGATCAGGCCGTCTATCCCGGAATCCCGGGCATGGCCGGTAAAATTGCCCAGCCCGGCCCGCAGCACCGGGTTGTAATAGGTCATCAGCAGAACCGGTATATCTGTGTATTTCCTTAATTTTTCCGTAATGTTAAATATATCCGCCTGTTTTATGCCCCCCGCCAGGGCCTGGTGAGAAGCCTGCTGGATTACCGGGCCGTCGGCGATGGGATCGGAAAAGGGTATCCCGATCTCGATCAGGTCCGAACCGCTGTCCGCCAGGACCATGGCAATCTCCAGGGTATGCCGGGCGTCCGGGTAGCCGGCCGTGACGTACGTGATCAGGCCTTTCTCGCCGCTTTCCCGGAGGCGGGCGAATGTATTCTCAATTCTGTTCTTCCCGGTGATCATAATTTCACCCCCTGTGCGCCGGCCACGGTCTCCAGGTCCTTGTCTCCCCGGCCGGAAAGGTTAACCACAATCAAACTGTGGCGGCCCATCCCCGGGGCCAGCCTGAGGGCCTCGGCCAGGGCGTGGCAGCTTTCCAGGGCCGGGATAATACCCTCGGTCCGGCACAGTATTTTGAAGGCCTGCAGGGCCTCCCGGTCCGTCACCGATGTGTACCTTACCCGGCCGGACTCCTTCAGGTAGCTGTGCTCCGGGCCCACACCGGGGTAGTCGAGGCCCGCCGATACGGAGTGGGCCAGCTGAATCTGTCCCTCGCTGTCCTGCAGCACGTAGCTCAGTGAGCCGTGTAAAACTCCAGGGCTGCCGGCGCTCAAGGTAGCCGCGTGCTTTCCGGTTTCCAGGCCGTACCCCGCCGCCTCGACCCCCACCAGGGCCGTTTCATCCGCCAGGAAAGGATAGAATATGCCCATGGCGTTGCTCCCTCCCCCCACGCAGGCGATAATACAGTCGGGCAGCCTGCCCTCGCATTCCATAATCTGTTCCTTTGTCTCCTCGCCGATTACCTTCTGGAAGTCCCTGACCATCATCGGGTAGGGGTGCGGCCCGGCCACCGATCCCACCAGGTAGTAGGTGTTTTCCACATTGGTGACCCAGTCCTTCATGGCTTCGTTCATGGCGTCCTTGAGGGTGCGGCTGCCCGATGAGACCGGGATCACCTCCGCCCCCAGCTGCCTCATTCTAAAAACGTTCAGGGACTGCCGGGCCATGTCTTCCTCGCCCATGTAAATAGCGCATTCCATGTCAAAGAGGGCGGCCACGGTGGCGGTGGCCACACCGTGCTGGCCGGCCCCGGTCTCGGCGATTACCCTTTTTTTATTCATGGTGGAGGCCAGCAGTATCTGGCCGATGGTGTTGTTGATTTTGTGCGCCCCGGTATGGTTCAGGTCCTCCCTTTTCAGGTAAATCCCGGCCCCGCCGCAGTACTCGGTGAGCCGCCCGGCGAAATAGAGCAGCGACGGCCTGCCCACGTACTCTTTCAGCAGGCCCTGGTACCGCTTTTTAAAGGAGGGGTCCTTTTTGGCCTTATTATAGGCGGACTCCAGTTCCTCCAGGGCCGGCATGAGGGTTTCGGGGACGAACCTGCCGCCGAAACCGCCGAAGTATCCTCTGTCATCCGGTAAGTTGTTAATCAACCTTTAACCCTCCTGATAAAATCGGTTATCTTTTTAATGTCCTTGCGGCCGCCGGACTCCACCCCGCTGCTGACGTCAACGGCATACGGGCGGAATGCTTTTACCGCCTCCTGCACATTTTCCGGCGTCAGGCCGCCGGCAACAATCAGGGGGCCCACCCGAAGACCGGAGGCAAGCCGCCAGTCAAAGGTTCTGCCGGTTCCTCCCCGGGAACCGGGAACCTGAGTGTCCAGCAGGTAGGCGTCCACCCTGTACCGCCCCATCAGCCCGGGGTCGGGCTTCCCGGACACCGCAAAGGACTTGATCACCTGATAAGGAATCCGGCGGCAAAATTCCGGGGGCTCGTCACCGTGCAGCTGGATGGTGTCCAGCCCGGCATACCCCGCCGTGTCAATCACTTCCTCCAGGGTGGGGTCAACAAAGACCCCCACCCTGGAAACGAAGGGGGGTAATTTTTTAATAATTTCCCTGGCGTCATCCGGGCTGATTCTTCTCCGGCTGGGGGCGAACACGAACCCCAGGGCGTCGGCCCCGGCGTCCACCGCCGCTTTGGCCGCCTTCAGATCACAAATTCCGCATATCTTTACTTTTACGTAGTTGTTTGCCATATATGAGCACATCCTGTAAATCACAGCCCGTAATATCTTAACTCTCTTACTTTTGCCGCCATATCACCGGCTGCCATCAACGCCTCCCCCACCAGGGCCCCGTTGACCCCCGCCTCATTGAGGGCCTTCATGTCGGCCGCCGATTTTATCCCGCTTTCACTGACCACCACCACCGAGGGGTCGGTGATCAGGGGGCGGAGGCGGAATGTGACGTATAAGTCGGTAATGAATGTTTTCAGGTCCCGGTTGTTTATTCCGATTATGCCGGCCCCGGCGGCCAGGGCCGCCTCCAGTTCTGATTCGCCGTGAACCTCCACCAGGGCTTCCATTCCCGCGTCTGCGGCGGCCTTCATCATGCCGGGCAGTTCCCCGCCCAGGGCGGCGCAGATCAGCAGCACCGCGTCGGCCCCCAATAGCCTGGCCTCCAGCACCTGCACCGGGTCGATAATGAAGTCCTTCCTGAGCACGGGCAGATCCGTGGCTTCCCTGACGCCGGCCACATATTCAGGCTTGCCGCCGAAAAATTTGCCGTCGGTCAGCACCGAGATGGCGTCGGCGCCGTTTTCGGTGTATACTCCAGCCACCCGGGCCGGCAGGAAGTTTTCCCGGATTACCCCCCGGGAGGGCGAGGCCCCTTTAATTTCGGCCAGCAGCGCCACCCGGCCCGGCCGGTTCAGCGCCCGGGCCAGGGAACGGGCCGGAGGCAGCCGGTCCACCGCCCGGAGCATTGATTTTATGCCGGCTGCTGCCTTCAGCCGGTCCACTTCGGCGCGCTTGTGTTCCAGAATTTTGTCCAGGATCACGATATGGCCGCCTTCTTTACCGGCCTGGTCCGGGTAAAGGCGACCAGGTCGTTTAATTTGTTCAAAGCCCGGCCGGAATCAATACTGTCACCGGCCACTTCCAGGCCCCGGGCGAAATCTTCGGCCGCTCCGGCCGCCACCAGGGCCAGGGCCGCGTTTAATATCACCGCGTCGCGCCTGGGGCCGGTTTCACCGGCGAGTATGTTGTTGATTATGGCCGCGTTTTCGGCCGGCGTGCCCCCCTTTAGGCTTTCCAGCGGGGACCGCCTGATGCCGAAGGCGGCCGGGTCTATCTGGTAGCTGTTAATCTTTCCGTTGAACACCTCGCAGACGGAGGCCGGGCCATAGGGGGTGATCTCGTCGGTTCCGCCGGCCCCGTGCAGCACGAAGGACCTTTTGGTCCCCAGCCTGGCCAGCACCCCGGCCAGCTTGGGAACCAGTTCCCTGCTGAATACGCCGAGCACCTGGGCGTTGGCCCCCACCGGGTTGGTCAGCGGCCCCAGCACGTTGAACACGGTTCTGACGCCTATTTCCCTGCGCGGCCCGGCGGCGTGTTTCATGGCCACGTGCAGGGCCGGGGCAAACAGAAAGGCGATGCCCAGGTTCTCCAGGCACTCTTCGGCCTCCCGGGGCGAAAGGTTGATGTTTACACCCAGGGCCTCCAGCACGTCGGCGGAACCGCAGCGGCTGGAAACGGACCGGTTGCCGTGCTTAGCCACCGGCACCCCGCAGCCGGCCACCACCAGCGCCGCCGCGGTGGATATGTTAAATGTGTTCACCCCGTCGCCGCCGGTGCCGCAGGTGTCCACCACCGTGCGGTGCCCGGTGTGTACGGGAAGAGCCTTGCTTCTCATCACCCGGGCAAAGCCGGTGATTTCCTCGACGGTTTCCCCCTTCAGCCGCATGGCAATCAGCAGGGCGGCAATCTGCGCCGGGCTCGCTTCCCCGTCCATGATCAGTTCCATTACGGAGCCGGCTTCCTCCTGGTCCAGATTTCCTCCGGACACCACCTTCTTTATGGCTTCCCTGATTATTTCCGCTCTTTCCATTTACACTACCTCCCGGAGGCCGTCAATTAACCGGTTGTTGATCAGGAAATTCTGTAAAATTTGGTGTCCGTACTCGGTGAGAATTGATTCCGGGTGGAACTGGACACCCTCAACGTTGTAATTTTTATGCCTCAACCCCATTATCTCGCCGTCATCGGTCCATGCGCTGATCTCCAGGCACCGGGGCAGTGTTTCCCGGTCCACCACCAGCGAGTGGTACCTGATGGCCGAAAAGGGGGAAGGTATGCCCCTGAAAACTCCTTTCCCGTCGTGGCGGATCATGGAGGTTTTGCCGTGCATGACGGTTTTTGCCCTGATTATCGCCCCCCCGTACACGCTGCCGATGGCCTGGTGTCCCAGGCATACGCCCAGAATCGGTATGCGGCCGGCGTACCTGCCGATGACCTCCCTGGTCACCCCCGCCCCGTCGGGCCCTCCCGGCCCCGGCGAAATGACCAGCCCCGAGGGTGATATTTTTTCTATGTCCTCCGCCTGCAGGGCGTCGTTCCTGACCACCGAGACGGCGGCCCGCAGTTCCGAAAAATACTGGGCCAGGTTGTAAGTGAAGGAGTCGTAGTTATCAATAATTAACAACAATCCAGTCATCCTCCTCGGTTAAGGCCTTCAGCAGGGCCCGGGCCTTGTTTTCGGTTTCCGTGAATTCCCCGGCCGGGTCAGAGTCGGCCACTATTCCCGCCCCCACCTGCACCGACGCCTTGCCCCCGTGAAAGACTATGGTGCGTATGGCAATGGCGGTATCGATATTGCCGTTAAACCCCAGGTATCCCACCGCCCCGGCGTAGGGCCCCCGCCGGGAAGGCTCCAGCTCTTCGATAATTTCCATGGCCCTTACCTTTGGCGCCCCGGATACGGTTCCGGCGGGGAAGCACGCCTTCAGCGCGTCCATGCCGTCAAGGCCCTCCGCCAGTTCCCCCTTTGCCGTTGAGACCAGGTGCATAACGTGGGAGTACATCTCCACTTCCATGAACTGGGGAACCTTTACCGTGCCCGGCCTGCTGACCCGGCCCAGGTCGTTTCTGCCCAGGTCCACCAGCATGACGTGCTCGGCCCTTTCCTTGGCGTCGGACAGCAAGTCCGAAGCATAGACCGCGTCTTCCCGGGAATTGGATCCCCTGGGCCTGGTTCCGGCTATGGGCCTCGTTTCAATACACCCGCCCTCGGCCCTGACCAGCATTTCCGGGGATGATCCGGCCATCACCACGCTACCCATGTCAAGGTAGTAAAGGTAGGGGGAAGGGTTGTTCCTCCTCAGCCTCCGGTAGACCTTAAAGGGGTCTCCCCGGAAACCGAGGTCGATTCTCCTGGAAAGCACCACCTGCAGTATTTCTCCGGCCCGGATGTATTCCTTGGCCGTCTCCACTTTTTCCATGTACTCCTCTTTTGACATATTGGCCTTTACTATCCCGGACCCGTTGCCTGCGGCCGGCCACAGGCCGGAAGGGGGATCCCCCCTGGTGATTTGGGCCAGCAGGTCTTCAATCAGCTTCACCGCCCTCCGGTATTCCGCCCTGCCGTCACCGGCCGGCAGCGTGTTGACCACCACCCTCAGGGTGTGCTTGACATGATCGATGATGATGATTACGCCGGGTACCATCAGCATGCAGTCCGGCACTCCGGTTTCCTCGCGGTTAAAGTCGGGCAGTTTTTCCAGGTGCCTGACCATGTCGTAACCCAGGTAGCCCACCGCCCCCCCGTAAAACCTGGGCATGCCTTCCATGTCCGGGGGCCTGAATTCTTTCAGGATATTTCCCAGCGCCAGGAAAGGGTCCCCGGCCTTCCTTTCCTTTTTGCCGCCCCTTTGTACAGTGGTGACTCCCCTGTGGCTGGTGAAGAAAACCAGGGGCTCCGCTCCGATAAAGGAGTACCTGCCCAGCCTCTCCCCTCCCTCAACACTCTCCAGCAAAAATGAGGGCTTGCGGGCCGCCACCTTGGTGTACACCGTAATGGGGGTTTCGGTGTCGGAAGGCCATTCGATGCTCACCGGGACTGACTTGTAGTGCTTGCATAGGTTCAGGTAATCCTTCTCATCAGGGTGGTACATTTCGATTTTCCCCCCAAAACAAACAACCGGCACTCAAATGAGTACCGGTTGTTAAATTTCAAAATCTAACCTAACCTGACCTCATCTCAGCTTGGCTCAACTCAACTATGTGTTTCTCAACTCGACTCTGCTAAAACATAAGTTATCACAACAGGGGCCGGGATGTCAATTGAAAATTGGTAAAAAAACTACTGCGGCAGGAGGTCCTTTCTCAGTATCGTGGCTCCCCGGAGATATACGTGCCGGAGGTCCTTCTGGCCTTTTTCGGTATTTACCAGAACCATCACCCTGATGCACTTTCCCAGGCGGCCCGGCACGTTGATTTCGTTGCCGCACAGCATCGGCACGTGGGTCCAGCCAAAGAACTCCCTGGCCGCCGAGGCCGGAAATTCGGCGTCCAGGTCGGCCGTTACGGTGAAAAACGCCGCCGCCACATCCTCGGTATCGATCCCGTTTTCCTTAATAATTTCCCCCAGGAGCTCCCTGGTGGCCTCCAGAATATGCCGGGGGTCGTTTTTTTCAACCGTTATCGCCCCCCGTATGCCCCTGGCCAGCTTTGTCATCCTTTCATCCCCCTGTTTGATCCTGCCGAAGCCGCAACGCGCAGGGACTTTTTAGACGGCCTCATATTTATTATTCGGATGTGACCGCCCTGTGTCCCAGGCCGACGGCCACCTCGTCCAGGTGGAGCAGGCCGACCCCAAAAAACACCGCCACGCTGATGTGGTCCTGATGGCGGGCAATACCTATCTTCCCACCTATGTTCAGTCCCAGGGCCTTTTGCATAACCTGGGAAAGGGCCTCCCTGGTGGCGCCCGCCACGGCTCCCTCCTCGGCGTGCACCTCCCGGATTACCCCCTCCCTTTTGGCAGCCACCACCGCCCGCTCGGTAATTTTGCTGACCGAGGATATGAAGTCACCGCCGTAATCAACCGCCGCGGTCTTTATTCCTTCCCGGGCAAAGGAGGCCTTGAACTGGCGTTCCTGTTCCCTGTCATCCGTAAGGGCCATCTGCAGGGCCACCTTGGCAATCTTCCTGCTTCCGTGGAGGATCAAGCCTGTCCACCTCCCCGTATAAAATTGAGCACTCCGCTGAGGGAGTGCGTATTATTTTGCTTTTACGGTACAATTATTATATTTCAGCCAACATTAAAAAACAATACCGGCCCCGCCACTACCGTCCATTAATTTTTACCTTGCCCAGGGACAGCATATTGCCGTGCAGCCTTAAAACAGCGCCTTTCCTCGGGTTTACCACCCTTTCGGAAACGTCCAGCACTTCGACACTGACCGGCCTGTTGTAGAAGGTGCCGTCCAGCTCAATACTGTCACCTTCGTGCACCGCCACCGTTACATACCTGTTGTTGAACACCCCTTTCACTTCGCTGTTTACCAGCACCCGGAGATAGGGCATGAGCGCGTATTCCTGCAAAAAGAAGGTCACCACCTGGCTGCCGTACGTCCAGTCGCCGGCCTCATTTCCGGTTAACCGGGCATACCGGTATCCCATCGTGTCCCTGTAGCCGGAAATTATCTGCAGGGACAAAAACAGTATGGCGGCGGTAAAAAACAGTCTTATAAAAAACCTCTGGCCGTGAGATGTTTTGGACAAAAAAAATCCCCCTTTTTAATCCTGTTTTAAAAATATGCCTGAACAGGAATTTTTATCCGGGGTATTTTTCTTGTTTTCTTATTTAATGTTGTATTTTCTTTCCAAGTTGGTGCGGTAGAGTTTAATCTCTTCGGCCATCCTGAACAGCAGCCTCTCCACCTCGACCTTGCCCAGGGACAGTTCACCGGGGGAAACCACTTCGATCTTTCTGAAATCCTCCCGGGCCACCAGCTTGAGCAGGTCCTCCACCGAGTCGGCGGCAACATCCAGCACAACCGGCGCATAGGCGGTATCTGTATTGTTAACGTCGTCATAGACGGTGTACACCTCTGTGCCCATGTCAACGTCCAAAATATATACTCCCTGCAGCGGTATATTCCGAAAAACCGCGACATTATGTTCCCTGGCTTCCTCAGCCAGTCTCTCGATGGATTTTCCTTTGAAAAAAAGTCTGCCGGGCTTGGCCGTTCCCTTGAAGTCCAGCCTTATTTTTGCCCTGATGGTCCGGTCATGCGGAGTATTCTGTCCCGTCAAAGCGCCACCCCCCTGACTACTGTAACACTTTCTAATTCTCCCTCCAGTAATAAATTCCTGCTTAATTTTGCCATTCTATGTTGCCAGATCCGCAAACAGGGCAGATGTTAAAAAAAAATGGCGGATCTTCAATCTTGGGACTTATTCCTTCCGGCGGCCATTTTTTTCAGCCTGCGCACTTCACTGGCCGAAAGTTTCCTGTACTGGCCGGGCTTCAAATCTCCCAGGACAAGATCGCCTATCTTTATTCTTTTCAGCCTGATTACCCCGTGCCCTATTTTTTCAAACATCCTTCTTATCTGCCTGTTTCTTCCCTCCCGGATGGTCACCTCCAGCAGGGCGTTGCCGTCCCTTTCCCCGATAAACTCGATCCGGGCCGGCGCCGTCATGCCGTCATCGAGCATTATCCCGGCGGTCAGTTGATCGATATCCTGCGGCCGGGGCAGACCCCTGACCCGTACCCGGTATGTCTTGGCAATACCGTGGGAGGGGTGGGTAAGTTGCAGGGTCAGGTCACCGTCGTTTGTCAGCAGGAGGAGCCCCTCGCTGTCATAGTCAAGCCTTCCCACGGGGTACACCCTTTCTCTCAAGTCATCAAGCAGATCGATGACCACTTTCCTGCCCCGGGGGTCGCTGACGGAGGATATGTAGCCCCTGGGCTTGTTGAGCAAAATGTAAACGGGCTTTTCCGGCTGTCCCAGCACCCGGCCGTCCACCTCCACCCTGTCCCGGGCGGGATTGACGGTTGTCCCGGGGGTGGTCACGGTTTTTCCGTTTACCTTTACCCTGCCCTCTGCAATCATTTCCTCACAGGCCCGGCGCGAGGCCACGCCGTGCCTGGCCATGAACTTTTGCAGCCTCTCCAATGAATCCATCCCGCTTTCCAAAACAATTCTTTAATTATTATTGTTGTTTTAAGATAATTGTTCAATATGAATTTTACCCGAAAATTTCCTAAAATAAATTTTAAGATTAAAATGGAAGGAAATCCAAAAGTAAACAGAGAAATAGGCAAAAAAGTTTTTGGGAGAAAATATAAGATGCTTACACAGTTTGAAGCTGATACTCTTATTGCCATATCAAAGAAAAGATGTGGCAACCAGATTTTTAATTTTCCCTGGGCTGGAGAAACTTTAACAATACCTGTTGTTTCTATTGACGAAAAAGAATCTTTCTTAATAGATATAAATAGGGGGAGAATAAAACTGACAAAGTGTACGTATCAGGAGCGCCATGAAGGAATAATTATCCTGGTACGTCTTGATGTTGATGGTCGTCCTCATACTAATCCGGATGTGTTACGAGTACCACTTTCTTATTTAGAACCTTATAATGGGCAGACTATAGGTTGCCCACATTTACACCTTTATGTGGAGGGTTTTATGGATAAATGGGCAATCCCGGCACCGCCCGATAGTTTTTCGAGAACAAACGACCTTTATGAAACCTTATATGAATTCTTCAGTTATTGTAATATAATTGAACCACCTATAGTACAAAGGGGATTGTTTATATGATACAAAGAGACTGCCACGATTTGGTTAATTCCTATATCGAATGGCTTAGACAAAAAATTAGTGTGGAAAATATAAACGGAGATGCTTGTGAAATTACTACTCCTTTTCTTGATCGGCATAATGACCATTTACAAATATATGTAAAACGTTCTGGCAACGGGTTTCTCTTAACTGACGATGGGTATACCATCAGCGACCTTCGCTTGAGTGGTTGTGAATTTTCAACAGAAAAAAGGAAGCAAATGCTTAATAATGTCCTTAATGGGTTTGGGGTCAGGCTTATTAATAGTGAGCTTGTAGTAGAAACAAGACCTGACAACTTTCCACAAAAGAAACACAATCTTCTTCAAGCTATACTTGCTGTAAATGATCTTTTTGTTATGGCCGCACCGACAGTGGCAAGTATTTTTAGAGAAGATGTGGAAAGGTTTTTGCGTTTGCATGAAATAAGATATACTCCATCAGTTAAATTCACCGGAAAAAGTGGTTTTGATCATTCCTTTGATTTTGTTATACCAGCCTCACGAGTAAAACCAGAGCGGATACTCAAAACTATTAACAGAGCTAATAAACAAAATATTACATTGTTGATCTTTTCTTGGACAGACACAAAAGAAGTAAGAGCACCGGATTCTACTGTTTATGGGATTTTGAATGATACTGAGCATGAGATAAATCCAGATCTTATAAGTGCTCTTAAACAATATGGTGTAGATGCTATACCCTGGAGCCGCAAGGACGACTATATTGAAGAACTTGCAGCATAAGTTTTCGAATGGAAGTGGTATGGTGAGATTTGATGAGATCAAGACATCTCGGCTTCTGATTCAGAAGATTAGGTGTGACATTCAAGGTTATATTCAAAACATCTTGTTGACAATGTACACCGAGGCCACCAGGGTGGTCAGGTCGGCGGCCAGGCCGGAGTATATGGCGTAGCGGTACCTGGTGATGCCCACCGAGCCGAAGTAGAGGGTGAGCACGTAAAAGGTGGTGTCGCTGGTTCCCTGCATGGTGGACACCAGCCTGCCGGTATAAGAATCGGGGCCGTGGGCGCCTATGATATCGGTGGCAATGCCCAGCGCCGCGCCGCCGGAAAGCGGCCTCATCACCGCGTGGGGCAGCAGCTCGGCCGGGAAGCCGATCATTCCCAGGAGCGGGGAAAGAGTATCGACTAAAACTTCCATGGCCCCCGAGGCCCTGAAAATGTTTATCGACACCATCATGGCCACCAGGTAGGGAATGGTTTTGATGGCCGTGGCGAACCCGTTCTCGGCCCCCTCCACGAAGGCCTCGAACACCTTCACCCCGCGGGCCATGGCGGCCAGTGGAATGAGCAGGAGTATAAAAGGGATTGCCCAGCGGGATATCTCGATGATCAGGGGGTACATGGGTCAATACCTCCCGGGCCTTGAGTAAATGGACCTTAAAATCCTGTCCACCACCACCGCCACCGTCATGCCGCAGGCCGTGGCAAAAATGGTTGTGCCCACAACTTCGGTGGGGTCGGCCGACCCGTGCATCATCCGGATGCCGATGATGGTGGTCGGGATCAGGGTGATGCATGAGGTGTTCAGGGCCAGGAAAGTGCACATGGCCGGGGTGGCGGTGCGCCTGTCCCCCGTGTTCAGTTTTTGCATTTCCTGCATGGCGATCAGCCCCGTGGGGGTGGCCGCGTTGCCCAGCCCCAGGATATTGGCGCTGATATTCATGATTATGGCCCCCATGGCCGGGTGGTCCCGGGGGATGCCGGGAAACAGGAACCGCAGCAGCGGAGCGATCAGCCTGGCCAGGAATGACACTATGCCGGCCTCCTCGGCCAGCTTCATGATACCCAGCCAGAAGGTTATGATGGCGATCAGGCTTAAAGAGGTCTTAACGGCGTTGTTTGCGCCCTCCAGGGCGGCCTTGGTGACCACCTCGATGTTTCCGTTGGCCGCGGCGGCCAGTATACCGAATACGATCATTCCGAGCCAGAGAAGGTTAACCAACCGCTTCACCCCCAAAGCTATAAGCTGTTAGCCGTCAGCTGTCAGAATTCAGAATCATCCTCAATTCTGACAATGTGCAAGGAGACGGGGATTTTTATGTTGACTGCCGGCTTTATGGCAACGGTGCCTTATTTTTTAGGTTATGATGAACTGGTAAAATATAGAACAGAAGACTGAAGGCCGCTGTTAGCGGCCTTTTTCTTTAAAAACGCCGGCCAGGCCGGCCTTTTTAACCCTTTTCTCTATGGTCTCAATGTCGGTGGTGTACAGGCCCTTTTCCTGCATTCTCTCGAAATAAACCGAACCGGAGAAGGTGTACTTTTTTTTCAGACCTTTTTTTGTTTTCATCTGGGAGAGCATGTAAGAGATTATGTCCCCCGAGGCCGTGGTGCCGGGCAGCCTCAGCAGGCTTTTGCCCTTTAACGCCCTGGCGGCGTTGTGACCGGCCAGCATTCCGGTTACTATGGCCTCGGTATGACCTACCAGTAGCCCGGTCTTCTCGCCGGCGCAAAAAAGGTTTTCCGTTCCCCTGACCCGCATATCCTCATCGGCCGGCGCTATGGCATTGAACCTTACTGAGTTCCCCTTCCCCCCGGAGTAGGGGTCGGCGTACCTGGCGCTGCCGAAACCGTCAATGGCCCTCAGCACTTCCAGGGGAAAATAGGGGGTCATCAGCTTTGCGTGGCCGGTATCCAGCAGGATAAGATTGTCGGCGAACTCCTTCAGGTTGTATTGCTGGCACGCCTTGCGGTCCAGTAAATCCTCCTTGTTCAGGTTTTCCGGCAGGGGGATAACGGCCACCCCGTCCCTTTCTATATTGTTAACCAGCCAGGGTGCAAGGGACTTTTTATCCAGCTTGCAAGACCCGCTCATGGCCTCAAACTGCCAGAACTCCCGGCCGGCCGTTATTTCTTTGATCCCTGCCCGGGCGGTGAGGCTGACCCGGGGCCC
The DNA here is from genome assembly GCA_049323615.1 of Bacillota bacterium. Lineage (GTDB taxonomy): Bacteria > Bacillota > Desulfotomaculia > Desulfotomaculales > Desulfocucumaceae > JBMOPD01. The sequence continues at coordinate 47,940 of JBMOPD010000038.1, forward strand.
GAAGGTGGGGCACCTCAGGATGCACATGGCGCAACCGGTGCCGTGGCGGGAGCAGTTGTTTATCGGCCCGGCCGTGCCGGTGGTGTCGATGAAGACGTCGCCGTGAATAGTCTCGTCCCCGGCTGTGACCACACCGGTCAGGAGCCCGTCCTTTTTCACCACGTCGGTCATTCTGGCCTGGAGCTTTAATTTAACGCCCTTTTCCAGAAGAAATTGGCGAATCACAGGCTCTATCCGGGTCACGTCATAAAGGGTGGCGTGTCTGTGCCCCGGGAAATTGACCCACCTGTGCCGGGCCGTATCGTCAATCAGTTTGACCAGTTCTACCCCGCCCATGGCCGATATTTCTTCGATGGCGGTATAGCGGCCGTTATTGCGCATAATTCCACCCACCAGGCCGGTGCCCAGCAGCATGTCGGTTTTTTCCAGCAACACCACCGGCGCTCCGGCCAGTGCCGCCGAGTATGCCGCGGCGCAGCCGGCCCATCCACCACCGACCACCACGATCATATAATCACCCCGCAAAAAAGCCGTCAGCTGTCAGCCGTCAGCCCTAATCCCCGATGCCCAGTCCCTAATCCCCAATCCCGCCTCTATCTGTCTCCTCTATATATATTCGTATCAATATATTTTATAAGACTTTTAAAAGTTACCTTGTTGAAACCGTATTGTAAAAAGAAAACCCCTGCTTTGGGGCAGGGAATTGAATTGCTCTTTTTTGCCTTATATTCCTGCTTCGGGAGTTGTCACCACCGGGGCGGGGGTGGCGGCCGCCCTGGTGCGCGCGCCGTCCTTGGCGGCTATGGACTGGAGCTGGGAGATAATCTGCGGGGCCACATCAATCAGCCTGTCCAAAATGGCGTTGTTATTCACCGGCAGCAGCCTTACCTGTCCGTTTCCCGCCACCAGGAAGGCCACCGGCTGCACCGACACCCCCCCGCCGCTGCCCCCGCCGAACAGCGGGGACTGGTCCTGACCGCCGCCGCCGTCCCTGGACGAAGACTCGAACTCCCCGCCGCCCGCCCCGAAGCCGCAAGATACTCTGGATACGGGTATGATTACGGTGCCGTCGGGCGATTCCACCGGGTCTCCCACCACAGTGTTGACGTTGACCATTTCCTTGATGTTTTCCATCGCGGTTTTCATTAAACCTTCTATGGGTTGACCTGGCAAGCTTATCAGACCCCCTTTGTTGGACCTTGTAAAAAATAATTAAATTATAATAATCTTTCCCTGGCGCGTGACAGAATATGCGGATTCTGGATAGCACACCAATAAACTCAAGGCCCCGTTTTGTTTGCCCGGTTCATACCCCTGATCATTTTTATAATCCTGCCGGCCCGGCCGGTGACCAGCAGTCTGGCCGATATCCACAGGCCCGTAAGCATTATGTAACCGGCCCTGGATGCTATCCTGCAGTTCAGCCGGACCGCCAGGCCGGCCCTGCTGAAATCGGGAAAAACGCCCAGGACCGGCCTTTTTGAGGCTTTTATGTGGCTGCAGATCAAAAGTGCCAGGTATCCTTTGAAAGACCAGATAATTCCCGTGGCCAGTCCGGTGTAAAAGGGATCGTTAAATCCGAACCTCGTCTCCCAGGCCAGTTCGTTCAGTTTTAGCCTGTGCTTTAAAAAAATCACCGCCGGCCTGACAAGCCTGTAGACATCTCTCCAAAAAAAGGACTGCCCGAGCATCTCCTTAATGCCGGGAATCCTGTATTTTTTCACTTCCATGGAAGCCGCTTGCTTCCCGTCCCTTACGGTCCCTCCCCGGAAGCCGAGGATGGTGTTTGACAGGGAGGCTTTGAAATCAATCATCACTACCCGGTATCTGTATCTGATTCCAGGCCATAAAAACAATTCCAGGGCCAGGACGTCCTTTTCCCCTTCCCTTCCGTACCTGACACGGAATTCCACCGGCGCGGCCATAAATACAGCCGCTAGCAGCGCCAGGCCCGCCAGGAGGTATATAGTGATTTCCACAGTTTCCCCTCCCTGTTTTATTTTTCCTCGCCGGTGTCCCGCTATACCTGCGGGAAGTAAAAAGCCGCCCTTTTGGGCGGCGGAATCCTAAAATCCAGTCTGTGTTCTGTGATGGAGGTCTGTATTCTGCCGGTCACTTCTTCATCCAGTAGTAACCCTCCCGGGCCACTCTTTCCTTCTCCAGCTGCTGCAGTTCCTTCCACTGTATTTTACCGGTGCCGCTCTTGGGAAGCTGGTCTACAAACTCGATTATGCGCGGGTACCTGTAAGCGGCCATGTTGTCCCTGGCCCAATTGATTATTTCTTCTTCGGTGATCTTGCCGCGGTATTCCTGGCGCAGCACGATAAAGGCCTTGACGTTTTCCACCCTCACCGGGTCCGGGGCGCCCACCACGCAGACCTCCGATATGGCCGGGTGACGGTAGAGGACCGCTTCCACCTCGGTGGGCCACACCTTGAAGCCGGCCGCGTTGATCATGCGCTTGCTGCGGTCGACGATGTAATAGTAGCCCTCCTCGTCCATTTTGCAGATGTCCCCGGTGCGCAGGAACCGCTTGCCGTCCTTTTCGATAAAGGATTCCTCGTTGTCCTTGGGCCGGTTCCAGTACCCCTGCAGCACTTCGGGACCGCTTACAATCAGCTCGCCCTCCTTGCCCGGGGGAAGCTCCTCACCGGTATCCACATCAATGATCCTGGCGTCCACCCCGAAGTCGGGTATGCCTATGCAGCCCAGTTTGGGCCTGTCGGGCGGGTTGAAGTGGGTCTGGGAAATGGTTTCGGTCATCCCGTAGCCCTCCAGGTACTTCAGGCCGGTTACTTCAAAGAGTTTCCGGGCAACCGCCTCGGGCATGGGGGCGCCCCCTCCCCCGATGATCATCAGGGAGCTGAGGTCCCGTTTGGCGATATCCGGATAGCCCAGCAGGTCCACCACCATGGTGGTAATGTTGGTCCAGCCGGTGCAGCGGTACTTCTCAATGGCGGTAATGGCAGCCTCCCGGTCCCAGCGGGTAAACAGCACAATGGCGCCGCCGGCGTAAATGGGGGCCAGCATGCTGTGGATCAGGCCGGTGACGTGAAACATGGGCAGGGTGGCCAGCACCACGCTGGTGGGGAGCATGTTGTGCCAGAACACCGAGCTTACCGTGTTGGAAATGACGGTGGCGTGGGTGTGCATGCAGCCCTTGGGAATGCCGGTGGAACCCGAGGTGTAAGGGAGCATGGCCAGGTCGCCGGTGTTTACCTCCACCGCCGGGGGTGCGGGGGTGTACTTGTCAAGAGTTTCCAGCCAGCGGCGGGGCGATCCGGCCAGGCCGGCCCCGGCGGCCATTGTTGCGGGGACCGGTATTTCCGGCTCAGCCGGAAGGTAATCGGCGTATTCCCCCACTATGATTTCCCGCAGCGGGGTTTCGGCCTTTATGTTCCAGGCCCGGGAGTACAGGTCTGAAGTGGTTATCAGCACGGTGGTTCCGCTATCTTCCAGCAAAACCTTCAATTCCCTCTCGGTCAGCATCGGGTTGATGGGCACCACCACCGCGTTGGCCCGCATGATGCCGAAATAGCCGATTATGAAGTGCGGGGTGTTCTGCAGGTAGAGGGCCACCCGGTCCCCCTTTTTAACTCCCAGGTCATGCAGGGCGGCGGCCAGTTTTTGCACCGGCTCCCACAGTTCCCGGTAGCTGATCCTTTTCCCGTAGTAAATTACGGCCTCCTTGTCCGGGTAGCGGCGGGCCGATGTTTCCAGGAATTCAAACAGGGGCACCCGGGGGTAAATCAATTCGTAGGGGAGCCTGGCCGGCCAGAACTTAAAATGGGCGGTATTCATCCAAATCTCTCCTATCTTGCTGTTTAATATGGCGGAAATGCTACTCACCCGCAAACAGCCGGCGCGGGTTGTCAACCATAATGGTGTTGATCTGCTCATCGGTGACGCCGGCTTTTTTAAGGGCAGGCAGGATGTTTTTGAATATGTGGGTCAGGTTCCAGTTGGCCACCAGGGGCAGGGCCGGCTCGGGCAGGAGGAACTCCCTTCCCAGCCAGTTCATGACGCAGTCGTGGGAAAGCATCATCTTCTTTTCGTACCCCAGCTTGATCAGGCCGATCACCGTTTCGGTCCTGGACGCGTCGGGGAATATGATGTCCAGGCCGAAGCGGTCGAAGGCAATGTATGGTCCCTTTTTGAGAACTTCTTCATGGTACTGGATGTTGGCGTTGCCGCACATGTGGCCGATCATCAGCTTTTTTACGTCGGCGCCCTTGCCGATCAGGAAATCGGCCTGCTGGGGCCCCATTGTCCCCCCTTCGGTATGGGTGATAATGGGCACTCCGGTTTCCTTTTGGGCCATGGCGGCCGCTTCCAGGACCATTTCTTCGTAGGGGGGGATGGCGTCCCTGCTGGTGCCCACCTTTATCACGCCGGCTTTGACCCCGGAATCGCCGATGCCCCGGGTGATATCCCTGACGAAGGATTCGCACATCTCATTGACCACCCGCCCGGGGTTCCCGGAAAAGGCCGCCCTGGTCTTGAAATAGACCGGGCACCCCTCGGCCTCGGTGTAAAGGCCGGTGGCGCAGATAATATTCAGCCCGGTTTTTTCGGCCACTATCTTGTAAAGCTCCGGGTCTCTGGAGCCGTCGTTGGGGGTGGCATCCACAAATGTTTTCAGGCCGTATTTCCGGGCCTCCCGGATCATCTCCACGCAAGAAGCGGCAACCTTCTCCCGGTCGTAGGCCGGGGCGGCGGTGTCGTACTGCCAGCCGGGATAGCCGAAAATGAGATGCTCGTGGATTAAAGTGATTCCCAGGTCGTCGGTGGAGACCGGTCCCAGCACGGAATTAATCACTTTGCCCATAACAGAACCTCCTTGTATTATTTAACGTTTAACTGGTTAAACACCGGAAAAATGACCGGTTATCCCCCTGCAGATCACCCCTTTATAATTAATGAATTTAATTTTAACAGGCTGACTTTTTCAATCAGTGAATTGCAATATCAATACCTGTGTTAAAATAATTTATTTTCCGGCCAGTCGCTTAAAATAGGGCATTGTTGTTGTTGAAATGGGAAACAAAATCGTTTAGATTTTTAACAAGGCAAAATACAACGCCGGCAAAGATAAAAGCTACGGGATCCCGTAGCTTTTAAAAATTTCAATTTTTTACTTGATGATCACCGGGACCCTGGCCAGGATTTTTTCATCTCCCCCGCTGACGGCGATCAGCGCAATCTCGCCGGGAGTGGCCATTTCAGGCGGGCTGTAGGTTATTTCGGCGCTGAAGGCCCCGGTTCCCGGGGTGGGGTTGACTATTTCCTCCTTGAGGATCTGTCCCCCCCGGGTGGATATTCGCAACCTCTTCTGGCCCGGTGCCCTGACCGTGCCCCGGACCTTTACCGGGCTTGACACTTCCTGGTTGGGGGCCGGCTGTTCGATGACGGCAGCGGACTGATCGCCCTGGGCCGCCGGCGGGCCGGCCCGGGGAACCGGCCGGTTCACCGGCGGCCCGGCAACATCAAGGCCGTTGGCGGTAAATCCCACCCCTTGCGGCACATTTTTAACATCGGCCCTGACCACCGTAATGGCCGGCTCGCCGCTTTTTGCCGGCTCTTTTCTCTTATCGTAGATAATCTTTACCTCCAGCCAGGTGAAACCCTGTTCGGGAATCCGCTGCAGGACGTCGTCCACTTTTACCTCGTAGCTTTTGGTCCTTTCTCCCTGGCTTATAATCATATATGCCTTGCCCCCCGACTGGCCCCAGGCGGCGGCGTCCCGGTTCTCCAGCGCCTTGGCCATGTCCCTGATCACCTTGGGGGCGGACTGCAAATCCACCGTGTCAAAGTTCACCCTGCTTACCTCCGGCACGATAATGGTGTTGTTGCGCGGCTGTTCCGGCTTTCTGGCGGCCGAGCAGGAGCACAGCCCGGCCATAGCGAGGCATACCAGCAGCGCCGTGACTATTTTTTTCAATTTTAAAACCCCCGTTTTTGGCAGATGTTAATTGTTATTCTGCCAGGTACAGGGGTCGTTAATGCACCATTTTTATATTCTTCCAGAATTTATTTTAAAAAAACGTTATTATCCTTATAGTGTCTCCGCTTCTTTTTTTATTTGTTCCCACAATGATAAAACATCCAGTTTTACCGCCCAACCCTGCAGATAGTCCAGATCCAGAATAGTCTGCTGGTTTATTGCCTCAACAATACTTTTTTCATCAAGATAGAAATCAGGTGGCGGGAAAGCCCTGGCCAGCTTTCCTGCTGCAGATCTTTCAATGGCAAAAACCAGATCTATGTCATGCTTAGACCGCGGTTCACCTTGTAGACTTGAAACTATTGAACCAGTCACCATGTAGTTGATTTGAGTGTTCTCAAGAGCTTGAATAACCCTTTTCAGTAATTCCTGTTGTGACATTTGTCAATACGCTCCAGATATATTTTCCTTATTTCTTCGTCCGACAAATCGGGAAATCTCTTTTTTAATCCGTGGTAAAAGAGTTTCCTGGTGAATTCGGACAGCTCGAAAGCCTTAAGAAGCCTTTTTTCGGAAGACATCTGTTGCAGTACCTGAATATACTTTCTATGGTTCGGGCGTTCTTTAGTGCTCATATTTTCATAGCCTCCCGCACCAATCTCATGGTCTCCGCGGCTTCCCGGCGGGCCCTCTGGGCGCCTCCGGCCAGGACCTCCTCCACGTAGCCCGGGCGGGACACTATTTCCTTTCTCCTCTCCCGCAACGGGGACAGCACCCTGTCCAGGTTTACGTGCAGTTTTTTCTTGCAGGCCACACAGCCTATTCCGCCCCGGCGGCATCGGTCCTCAAGGTCGGCCAGTTCATCCGGGCTGTACAAGGAGTGATACTTGTGCACCACGCAAACCTCCGGGTGCCCCGGGTCATTCTTCCTGACCCTGGCCGGGTCGGTAATCATGGAGTTTACCTTTCTCAGCAGTTCCTCCGGCTCGGAAAATATACCGATGTCGTTGGCATAGCTCTTGCTCATCTTCCGGCTGTCCACCCCCGGCAGCAGGCTGATTTTGGCCAGCAGGGCCTGGGGCTCCGGGAAAACGGGGGAATAAAGGTGGTTGAAACGGCGGGCCACCTCCCGGCACAGTTCCAGGTGCGGCAACTGGTCCTCCCCCACCGGCACGGCGTCGGCCCTGTATATCAGTATATCGGCCGCCTGCAGCAGGGGGTAGCCCAGAAATCCGTACATCATGATGTCCTTGCCCTGCTCACGGAACTGCTGCACCTGGTCTTTGTAGGTGGGCACCCTTTCCAGCCAGCTCAGGGGAGTAAACATGGAAAAAAGAAGGTGCAGCTCGGCGTGCTCCATTACGTCGGATTGCCTGAAAATAACGCTTTTTTCCGGGTCCAGCCCCACCGCCAGCCAGTCCGTGACCATTTCAAGGGTGTTTTCCCTTATATTCCCGGTCTCATCAAAGGATGTGGTAAGGGCGTGCCAGTCGGCCGAAAAAAAGAAGCAGCTGTATTCTTCCTGTAATTTTTTCCAGTTTTCCAGCACGCTCAGGTGCCCTATGTGCAGGCGGCCGGTGGGCCGCATACCGCTTAAAATTTTACCCCTGGTCATAACGCTCTCCCTTCCCGGTAGCAGTAATCTATTAGTTTTTACTTCCCTAAAGCATCGCATTTATCGTCCTGATCAGCCAGCTGAGGAAAGAGACAATAGGTTTTATAAAAACACCCAGTATCCTGTTGATGATCCCGGTGAACAGCAGCAGAATCAAAATTATCGGCCCGTACTGTTCCAGGCTGTACAGCCACTGCCGGCCGGCCGGCCACATTCCGGCCAGTATTTTTGACCCGTCCAGCGGGGGAATGGGCAGCAGGTTGAAAACCGCCAGGATAACGTTAATATTTATGATTTCCAAAGTAATGCGGTTTAAGTAAGGGATATCCAGCAGGAAAGCACCATACAGGACGGCGGCGATGACAGCGATAATCATGTTGGAAAGGGGCCCGGCCAGGGAAACCAGCAGTAATCCCCTGCTCCTGTTTCCCTTGAAGTTGAACGGGTTGACCGGCACCGGCCTGGCCCAGCCGAAGCCGGCCATATACAGCATTAAAAGCCCCAGGATGTCTATGTGGGCGGCCGGGTTCAGTGTCAGCCGCCCCTGGTGATAGGCCGTCCTGTCCCCCAGACTGTAAGCCGCCAGCCCATGGGCGTATTCATGGAAGACCAGCCCCACGATAACCGCCGGGGTCATGTAGAGAAGTCTGACGGGATCAAACAAATCTAACAAGTGACGATATCTCCCTCAAATTTTTTGAGATATTCGGCAAGGAAATCCCTTTCCTCTGCTTCACTGCGCACCAGTCCGTCAAGCCTGGCCCGCCAGAGCTCGGTGAGGGCCAGTTTGTATACGGGACCGGGCCTGTATCCCAGTGACTTTATATATTTTCCGTTTAGGACGGGCTTGTTTTCTTTTATGGCGGTCAGTATGCTCCTGAAGCGCTCTTTCATCCAGCCCTCGTCCAGCAGGGTGATCAACAGGGGGTACGCCTCCCTGGGCAGTTCCAGTATCTTCTGGGCAAGGTCGCTTATTCTGTCTTTTTCCGGAGTCCTCCACAGGTTGGCCAGGGCTTCCTGCCAGCCTTCCAGGGTGGCCATCACCTTTTCAGCCTGTTTCCGGCTCAGGCTGTACTTGCTGCATATTTTTCCGGCCACTTCCCTGTCCGACCAGTGCAGTATGGCTATCATCATGGGCAGCCACGGTTCGGCCAGGCTGTTGAAGCCCCAGTCATGCAAAAGGTTGATGGACTTGTTGATGCCGCTTAAAACAGGCTGCACCTCCCAGTAGCTGACGCCGGGCAGAACCTGGGGCCAGATCTGCAGCGCGTTCAGTCTGGACAGCATTTTTCCGGCCTCGGGCTCGATCATTATGTGGTACAGCTCATCCCACAGCCGGTCATTGGACACTTTTAAGAGAACTTGCTGTTTTACCGCGTCTTCCAGGAGTTTCAGGGTCTGGGGCTCAATGTTTATTTTATAGCGCTGCTCGAACCTTACCGCCCTCAGTATCCTGGTGGGGTCCTCGATGAAGCTGAGGTTGTAGAGCACCCGCACCAGGCCGTAATGCAGGTCTTCCCGGCCGCCGAAATAGTCCACCAGGTCCCCGAAGCTTTCCTGGTTCAGGGAAACAGCCATGGCGTTGATGGTAAAATCCCGCCGGTACAGGTCCTGCCTGAGCGACGAACTCTCCACCTGCGGCAGCGCCGCCGGATATTCATAGTATTCCACCCGGGCCGAGGCAACGTCCACCTTGAAGCCGTCGGAAAAGATCAATTCCGCCGTGCCGAACTTGTGGTGGGCCCTCAGCCGGGCTCCCATCTTCTCGCTCATGGCCCTGGCCAGGGCGATGCCGTCCCCTTCCACCACTATATCCACATCTATATTCTCGTATCCCACCAGCAGGTCCCTGACCACCCCGCCGGCGGCGTAAACCTTGAAATTCAGGGCGTCCCCGATATCTCCGGCCTGCCTCAATACCCCCAGCACGCTGGGGGACAGCTCTCTTCTCATCACCTCGGCCATGTTGTTGTAAAAGGTCTGCTTTGACTGGCCCCCGTGAACCGCGTAATACCTGCCCTCTATCTCCCCGTGCAGTGTTCTCAGCACGTCGGTCCTGGACACTATGCCCACCAGGCGGTCTCCGTCAACCACCGGCACCCGTCCGATGTCATTTTCAATCATTATCTCCCTGACCTCGGACACCGGGGTGTTTTTATGCACCGTGACCACGTTGGTGGTCATGTATCCCTTCACCGGGGCGTGTCCAAGCCCGTGGTTCATAGCCTTTTCCACATCCCGCCGGGAGATTACCCCCTTTAAGGTCAGCCCTTCCACCACCGGCAGCCCGGAATGGCCGTAGCGCATCATGACCTTGCTGGCCTCGGCGATGGCTGTGTCCTCAAAAACGGTTTTTACCGGGCTGGACATGATGTCCGAGGCGGCCAGGGGGGGTTTGACCTTTTCCTGGATGGTCATTACCAGCCTTTCGGCCAGTTCGTTGACCTTGCCGTTTTTGACGGTGGCCGAGGCGGCCGACGGGTGGCCGCCGCCCATAAAGGGGCCCAGTATTTCCGCCACATCAACCTGGGGTATATTGCTCCTCCCCACCATGTGCACCCTGTCCTCCATCAGGACTATGGTAAAAACAGCGTCCAGTCTCTCAATTTCGGATATGGTGTGGGTGAGGAGAGAAAGGCCAACCACGAATTCATCGGTCTCGGCCCTGGCTATGAGCACCTTGGCCCCGTTGATTAAATGCCTTTCGGCAGACATCAGCAGCGATTTCAGGAGAGCCTTTTGCTCCCCGGTCATCGGCCTGCCCAGGAATTCCGAGACCACCCCCAGGTTGGCGCCCCTTTCAATAAGGAATGCCGCCGCCCGAGCGTCCCTGGGGGTGGTGCTGGGAAACAAAAGAGACCCTGTATCCCCGTATATTCCCAGGGCCATTATGGTGGCCTCCAGGGGCGTGAAATCAATCCCCTGTTCGATTATCCTTTCTACCAGCAGGGTGGTGGTGGCCCCGATTAATTCGGTTACTTCCAGGGAACCCCGGGCATCCCCTTCGGTCCGGGGATGGTGGTCGTATATGTGGACGTCCACTTCCGGCCCGGCCAAAAGATCGACCAGCTTGTTTATCCGTTTGGGGTTTTTTGTGTCCACCAGGATGATTCTTTTTACGGCCTCAAGGTCAATTTCCTTGATGGATTTCACCGTAAAAACATCCTTGTGCAGGGACATAAATTCCTCCACGTTCTTGGACAGCTTGCCCGGAAAAACCATCTCGGCTTCAGGGTATAATTTTTTTGCCGCCACCATCGACGCCAGGGCGTCCAGGTCGGTATTGGAGTGGGTGGTTATGATTTCCATGCTGCTCTACCTTAATGAAAAATTTCCGGGATATTATATCATAAATAATGGTATAAAAAAAGCGCCCGTTTACCGGGCAGAGCTGACGCATAACTTTTTTTAAGCTGTTCTTTGCTGGTAAAAAATGAAATTTTTACGGTTGAGCTATAGGGTTTGAGACAAAACTGGTTCTTCACCACCGGGCAAAGTCAATAGAATCTGA
>JBMOPD010000039.1:0-58641 GCA_049323615.1 Bacillota bacterium
TTGCCGAATTTTTACCACGAGACCTCACTCCTTGCCTGGGAGTCGGCTACTTCTTATGAAGTAACCTCTAGAGGTCTCATTTCTTTATTACCCCTCCAGACACCTACTAAAAATATACACTGCCGAGACACTTAACATTATAGATATACCATTTAAATTCCAATCAAGTCAACAGAATTTCTCCAGATGCCAAAAATTGATAGTGAAATGCCTTCATACATTCTTAAACCTCCCCATAATTTTTTTAAAGCCGGCTATTGCTGCCGAGCCGATTCTCACCACGTCGAAATTGGTATTGTAAATAAACTGCTTAATCCCCGGGATGCCAAGGAGGCTCATAAGCCGGTCATAGTGATAATTTTCCGCCCTGTTGAAAAGGTCGCGCAAGATCAGTGAGTGCTGCATGTCCTCTTTGAGCTGAACAATCAGGTCCTCGTATTTTTGCCCGGTGGCAATGGCCCGGCCGGCCAGGACACCGCTTTTAACGGCTGATATCAACCCGAATCCCAGGAAGGGCTCCAGGAACCCCCCGGCTATGCCCACAAACAAAAGGTTTCCCACCTGGTGGGGATACACAAACCCGGCATTGTGTTCCACTATAATCTCGTTTACCCTATCGTACGGAAGCCGTTCCATTTCCCAGAACAGCTGCCAGCGCTTCCTGGCCTCCTCCACCGTGCTTTCAGGGACCACCAGGCCCAGGAAGGCCCTTTCTTTATCCATCGGGGCGAGATAGGCGTAGGCCTTCCTGCTGTACCTGTTATCCACCCACATGTACATTTTATTTGTTTCAAATCTTCCCACCACCGATGAGCCAATCAGCTTGGTGGGCAGCACCAGCGTCCAGGTTCCCACGGTGCGGCTGACGTTGTAGCCACCGTTGGCCACCACCACGAAATCGTGGTGCGGCGCAAGCTTGGAATAATCAGCCTTGGTATTGAAAATGAAATTTCCCTTAACCTTGCCGTATAGCTGGGACTCCACCGAGGCCGGGCTGCCGCCGCGCATAAAGAAGTAGCCCAATTTACCTTTCACAGTCACTTTTTTTCCCGGAGACTTCATGACTATCGAATTTATCTGGCTGATGGGGCGAATGTCCAGGTAAAACCTTTTCTTCAGGTACGCCAGGGGTTGGTATGGCCGGGTAAACAGTTCCAGCACCGCGGCGCAGTGATCGAACAACTCCCCCGGCCGGTGTCTCTGCTCGTAAATTACCGGGTATATTCCGTGCCTCTGCAGTTCGTGGGCGCAGGCAAGGCCCGACGGGCCGGCCCCGATTATGGCGACTTTCAATTTTTCCTCCTCCTGTGTCAACGTATACATATCCTGCGGCGAGTTAAAATATTTAAAAAACCGGAGAGAAAAATCATGTCTGCTTTAAATGACAGGGAACTGATGGTATACGCCTTCAGGGAGGCATTGTCCCGGGAAAGACGCATGGCCGGGAAGCTGAAGTTCCTTCACGAATCCACCCGGGACCGGAATGTTAAAAAACTGTGCTCCGGCATGATCCTGTCCTGCATGAGCAGGATCACCATCCTGCAAAAAGAGATAAAAAACCTTTATATCAAGTAGGTGGCGCCATGTTAAGGTCGAAGGAGATTCTCTACGAACTCCTGCGGGACAAAACTGTCAGCCAGGAGTTCTACAACGGTATGATGGTGCGCATGGTCAACCCCCTGGCCCGGGACATTTTCAAAATGTTCCGGGATGAGGACGAAAGGGACCTGCTGGAAATCCGCGGGCAGTACCTTGCCCTGGAATCAAAGGCCATGGTTTTCAAATCCTTTGTCAAGAGGATAACCTCCTGAGACGAATGTGACAGCCATGCTCTGCAGATGAAATCAGGCCGGGCCCTTCTGGGGGTCTTGGTTTTGGTGTCACTTCTCGCGCCTCGCATCTACAAACTTAAGCCAGATACTGAAAATTATGCTCACCAAAGTTAACAGCAGGGTAAACTGCCACAGGCTTAATTTCATTGCCGTCCTCCCCTAATTCCTAATTCCCAATTCTCAATTCCTAACCCCAGAGCTTATCCCTAAACATAACTACTTCCCCTACGTAACCCAGGGCGGTGAATACCAGCAGGTCAACGGCCAGGCTGGCAAGGTAGTGCCAGTGAACATATTTTGCCCCGCCGGAATTAACGATAAGTGTTTCCACCGCCAGATAGGCCAGTGAAAAGACAACCACGTTGGCCGCCTGCAGCCTGCGGTCAGGGCTGATGTACTGGAAGAAAAGCGTTCCCATGGTGAAGAGCGGACCGGCCGCGTAAAAAACCGAACTGTCCCCCAGGTCGATTATATTGTCTTGAAAATGGTACAGTCTCAGCCTGTGCCCGGCCCAGTCCACCAGCAACCCCAGGGCGGTGGCGATGAAACCCCCGTAAACGGCGCGCTTCAGTTTCGCCTTATCCACGAAAATAAGGAAAATTATCCAACTGTAAATAAAAACTATAACCCAGGTCATTGCAACACCCCTTAAAGAACTCCCTCTCCGGCAGACCGATTATGGCTATTTTCATAGCTATTTTTTCTGCGCATTTTTATTATGCCCGCCGGACTTTTTAAAAAACCGCCGGAGCCCGTCCGACAGGCCCGGTTACATAAATGGAGAAGTTCCGGCAAAAATAAAGAAAGTTTTAAAAAACTATGGAAATCAGGGCAGGAATCAGGGGTCGGGTATTGAGAGACATACTTAAAGAGCTGGTAAAAATAATTTCATATCAGGAAAACCTGAACCGTGAGGGCTTTATCCTCAAGGAAAACCGGTTTGACGAGCTTTCCCGTGGTAATGTGGGCCAAAGGTCCGGTCGGGACGGTTCCGGGGGAAAAGGGGAGGCCGGATCCGCCGGCCAGGGTCAGCCTGCCGGGAAAGGATCCGGTGGCGGTGGCAGCGACCGGCAGGACACGGAAGTCAAAAAACGCCGGGGGAGGCTGCCCCGCAAAACGAAGCGCACCGGTGGCGGGGAAAAGTCCGCCGGGGAAGCCGGGGACGTTGAAACGCCCTACGGGGAGGCTGATCCCTGCCGCGTCAGCACTTCCCTGGACCGGAACCGCGGGATTATCGAACAAATATACGGCCTGCCGGTGAACAAGGACGTTGTATTGCGCGATTTCACCATGGGTACGGACCCGCCCGTAAGGGCCTTTATCGTCTACATCGACGGGCTGGCGGACCGGAAAACCCTGAACCCCCTCCTGCAGGACCTGATGATCTTTGCCACCACGTTCAATCCCGGCACGGGGATAGCAGCTTCCTCCATCATGAAGCGCCTGCTCCCCGGCAGCCAGGTCAATATTCTTGACTCCTTCGAAAAAATAGCCGACGCCGTCAATTACGGGGACACCGCCTTTTTCTTCGAGGGATCGCCATCCGCCCTGGTGGTGGAGACCAAGGGCTGGGAACACCGGAGCGTGGACAGGCCGGAGACCGAGCAGACCATCACCGGGCCCCAGGAGGGCTTCACGGAGAACCTGCGCGCAAACACCGCACTGGTCCGCAGGATAATCAGGTCTGAGAAGCTTTACACCGAGTTCCTCAAGGTCGGCGTCCGGATGAAATCCGACGTGGCCCTGATGTACATAAAGGACCTGGCCAGCCCGGACCTGGTGGCCGAGGTGAAGCGCAGGGTCTCCAGTATCAATACGGACTACGTTAACGACACCGGGATACTTGAGCAGTACATCGAGGACAGCCCTTACAACATCAATTCCCAGGCAATCAGCACCGAGCGGCCGGACCGGGTGGCCTCCTACCTGGCCGAGGGCAAGGTGGCCCTGATACTGAGCGGCAGCCCCTACGCCCTGGTGGTTCCGGCCACCATGTTCGCACAGCTGCACACCGCCGAGGAGACATATCTGCGCTGGCAGTACGGGACTTTCATCCGCTACGTGAGAACCATTTCCTTCTACCTGGCCCTGCTGCTTCCCGGTATTTACGTGGCCATAGTGCTCTACCACCAGGAGATGATCCCCACCGAACTGCTGCTGGCCATAGCCGGCAGCCGGGAGAAGGTCCCCTTTCCCACGGTGGTGGAACTGCTGCTGCTGGAATTTTCCTTTGAGCTGGTGCGGGAGGCCGGGGTGCGCATCCCGGGCATCATCGGGTCCACCATCGGCATAGTGGGTGCGCTTATTTTGGGCCAGGCGGCTGTGCAGGCCAACATAGTAAGCCCTCTTCTGGTGATACTGGTGGCCGCCACCGGCCTCGGTTCCTTTGCCATACCCAACTTTTCCCTGGCCTTTTCGGTGCGCATTTACAGGTTTTTCTACATTTTAATGGGAGCAATGCTGGGCATTTACGGAATCACCATCGGCCTGTTCATACAAATCTTAATCACCGCGAACCTGAAGTCCTTCGGAGTGCCCTACCTGTCCCCGGCCGGCCCCCGCACCTACTCCGGGCCCGACGTGGTAATGAGGGCACCCATCTTTACGCACAGGCGGAGGCCGGACTACCTGAACCCGCAGGATGATCTGAGGATGCCGCAAGAGCCCCGAAAATGGGTAAAGGAAAGGGGGGACGGTGGTGAGGGAGCAGGGTAAGTTCGGCGTGGCCGAGGCGGTGGTGCTGCTGACCATGTCGTTGATGGCCAGGATATTCCTCACCTTTCCCCGGTACATCCTGGAGGTGGCGGGTACGGCAGCCTGGCTGTCCGCCCTGGCCGGGCTAATCTTCGCCTTGCTCCAGGTATACATCTTTACATTGATATTAAAGCCCCACCCGGATAAAAACATAATGGACGTTACCGAGGAGGCCCTCGGCAGGGCTGCGGGTACGGCGGCAAATGTAATCTATGCACTCTATTTTGTAATCGTAGCCGCCTTTTTTATGAGGCCCTTTACCGAGGCGCTGCTGATCTCCACCCTGCCCCGCACACCGATCAGCGTCGTCACCACCGGCTTTATAATCACCAGTATCCTGGGCGCCTACGTGGGCCTGGAGGCCATGGCCCGCTCGGCCAGGATCACCTACCCCTTTGTGCTGGGAGGGACTGTGGTGCTTTTGCTGGGAGTAAGCCCCCAGTGGGAAGTCACCAATATCTTCCCCATACTGGGCACAGGGCCCCGGGAGGTGTTTTTCAGGGGGGGATTCACCACCGGTACAGCCGTTGAAATACTGCTGGCCGCGGTCATCGTCCAGTCCTTTCACGGCCCGGCATTTTTCTGGAGAGTTTTGTCCAGGGCAATGCTGATGGGCTTCCTTTACCTGGCCCTGCTGGAGCTTGTAATGGTGATGACGGTCACCTGGAACGTGGCGGTGGAGTACTCCCTTCCCCTTTACAACCTTAGCCGCCTCATCTACCTGAGCAGGTTCTTCCAGCGGATCGAATCCATCTTCGTGATCATCTGGGGGTTCATCGGCATGGTCAAGGTGTCCCTCACCCTTTACGCCGCCGCCGCCGTCCTGGCCAGGACCCTCAGGCTGCCGGACTACCGGCCCCTGACCTGGCCTCTGGCCATGATCATCTTCGTGGTCAGCCTGCTGCCCCCGGACATGCCCACCGCCATGAGGCTGGAATCGGAATTTATCAGGACATACATCGCGTGGGTACCCACCATGGCGCTGCCCGCCATCGTGCTGGCGGCGGACAGGTTCAGGACGGGAGGGAGGAAAAATGAGGCTGATTAGGCTAACCGCCGCGCTGCTCCTGGCGGCTTCTCTCACCGGCTGCTGGGGCAGCCGGGAGACCGATGACCTGGCATTTGTCCTGGTGGCCGGATTCGACAAGGGACCCGGCAAGAATGTAATCATGACTTTCCAGATCGCCAACCCCGTTGCCGTGGCCGGCACCGCCACCGGCGGAGGGGGCGGAAGGGGCGGAGGCAACGCCAAACCGCTGATAAACATAAGCACCGTCCAGAGGCTGCCCATCGGGGCCTTCAACCTGGCCAGCGCCGAAGTCACCCGGGAGATTTCCCTGCTGCACACGGCAGCCTTCGTTTTTTCGGAGGAGCTTGCCCGGGATGGCCTCAGTGACTACCTTTACCCGCTGAACCGGCACAGCGAGACCAGGGGCACGGCCCTCGTCATTGTCTGCCGGGGAAAGGCCAGGGACTTCCTGGAGAAAAGCCAGCCCAGGCTGGAGACCAGCCCGGCCAAGCAGTACCAGCACCTGCTGATGTTGAACAGGAATCACGGCCTTTCGGTGACCACCACATACACAAAATTTTACTCCCAGACCAAGTCCGCCTCCATTCAGCCCACCGCGCCCCTGGCGGCCATCGGAAAAAAGGATGTGACCGCCGGGAATCCGGAAATCAACAAACTGGGGGATTACCTTCCAGGGAACCTTCCATCGATCAAGGGCCAGACCCAATTCCTAGGCGCGGCGGTGTTCAAAGGAGACAGAATGGTGGCTGAACTGACCGGGGACGAGACCAGGTACCTGAACATGCTTAACGGCAACCTTTTCCAGAGCTTCCTGGTCATCGAGGACCCTAAAAGAAAAGGCGAGGCGGTGGGCCTCGCCCTGCGCCAGGCCAGAAAGCCGAAGGTTAAAGTGAACTTTGCCGACGGGAGCCCGGTGATAGACGTGGAAATCTTCCAGGAGCCTTCAATAGTGGGAATATCCAGCGGGATCAACTACGAGTCGCTGGAACTGAAGCCGGTGTTGGAAAGTGCCCTGGAGGAGATAATCCGGGAGCAGTGCCTCCGGCTGGTGGCCCGCAGCCAGGAGGAATTCAGGGCCGACATTTTCGGCTTCGGAAGGGAGGCCCGAAAGTATTTCCTTACCCAGGACACCTGGGAAAAATACAACTGGCCCCGGGTTTACCCCCAGGCCCGGGTGAACGTCAATGTCAACGTCAAGATCAGGCGCACCGGGCTGATGGTGGAGACCAGGCCCATAAGGTACTAGCCGGAGAGGAGGCGCCGGAATTGAAGTGGTTTTTAATCTTGTTTCCGGCCGCAGTCAGCTACTACACCGTTACCTACGGGCTGTGGGCGTGGAAAAAGGGCAACCGCGGGGGCGGAATCGGGGTGTTCCTCCTGGCCGCCCTGACCATGGCCCTGTCGGTCTACGCCATATTCATCAGGACGGGATTCTAACTGACAGTATCCTGTCTCCTGACCATTTGGCAATGCCTATAAGTATAGGGACAGCGCCAGTGAAAGGATTGTCCCGGCGGCCATCCCGGCCTTGGCCAGGGACGGGTGCATGCGGCACGACTGGGGTATTATCTCGTTTAGGATTATATACAGCAGGGCGCCGGCCCCCAGGGCCAGTATGAATGAAAACATGCCCGGTGTGGCGCCAATCCATACTCCGGCCAACACCGTCCCCAGGGGAAGCGCCAGCCCGGCGCCTGTGGTGACGGCCACGGCTGCCGGGGGCCTCATCCCGCCCATTATAATCACCCCGCAAAGAGCCATTCCCTCCGGGACATTGTGCAGCCCGATGGCCGCGGCCAGCAAAATCCCAAGCTCCCTGCCGGCCTC
Organism: Bacillota bacterium; assembly: GCA_049323615.1. GTDB lineage: Bacteria > Bacillota > Desulfotomaculia > Desulfotomaculales > Desulfocucumaceae > JBMOPD01. Next base: position 7,444 of record JBMOPD010000039.1, read on the forward strand.
CAACCCCGCCCCTATGGCCAGTCCTTCGGGGAGGTTGTGCATGGCCACCCCCAGGGCAAAGAGGTATCCCGTCCTTAAAATATTTCCTCCCCGGGCGGAAACCAGGCCGCAGGCTGTGCGGGACCCCGATATTTTAAGGTGCGGAAAAGCCAGTTCCGCCGCCCGCCCGAAAGCAATACCGGCCATCAGCCCTCCGGCCGCCGCCGGCCATGACCCCGCATGCACCGCTTCAGGCAGCAGGTCAAAAAAAACCACCGTAAAACCTATTCCCGCCGCCAGACCCAACAGGGCCGGAACCGTCCTGACCCCGGCCCTGCCGGCCAGCGACGCCGCCAGACCCCCAAGCCCGGTGGCCAGCCCGGATACAAGGGATACAGCCAGGTCCTGTCCTGATAACAATTAATCCACCCCGAATACCATCTCAATGTAAAATTCCCATAAAATAGATTACTTCCTCCGCTCTCCTATTATTCTTGCCCTAAACCCCCGCCCGGAAACCCTATTATTAAATAGCCGCTCTCCGAGCGGCAGAATACATCCAGAATTCAGAACTCAGAATTCAGAATTCAGAAATGCAAGCCTTTCTTACAAGCTAACCCCTTGATTCAGCACTTTAAAGCATCATATAGTTCCTGGTGTATTAAAATTAATTTGTGGATAAGAAGTAAAATCCCCAGTGACTGAGTAATAAAAAACTGGGGTTATAACTTTCCCCAGAACTTAAAACTATCTATTTATACATTGTTAAGGTTTCATCCCGGCCACGGCCTTAAAGGCTTTTGCGGCGGCCTCCACCGTTCTGTCTATCATTTCATCGGTGTGGGCCAGGGACATGAAGGCCGCCTCAAACTGGGACGGCGCCAGGTAAATCCCCTGCTCCAGCATGGACCTGAAAAATACCGCGTATTTTTGCGTGTCCGAAGTGCTGGCGGTTTTAAAGTCAATAACCTCTTCACCCGTGAAAAAGCCGCACAGCATGGAACCCACCCTGTTAAAGCAAACTTCCACGCCGGCTTCCCTGGCCGTCCTGGCAAGGCCCACGGCCAGCCGGGAAGACTTTCTGTCCAGCTCCTCATAAACACCCCGCCCGGCCAAAACCTTCAGGGCTGCTATGCCGGCGCTGACCGCCAGCGGATTGCCCGCTAACGTTCCGGCCTGGTATACCGGGCCGGACGGAGACATCATGGCCATTATTTCCTTCCTGCCGCCGTACGCTCCCACCGGCAGTCCACCTCCGATAATTTTGCCCATACAGGTAAGGTCGGGCATCACCCCGTAAAGTCCCTGGGCTCCCCCGTAGGACAGCCGGAATCCGGTGATTACCTCGTCGAATATCAAAAGTGCCCCGTATTTTTCGGTTATCCTTCTCAGCCCCTGCAAAAATCCCGGCTGTGGCGGCACCACCCCCATGTTGCCGGGGACAGGCTCTACGATCACGGCCGCGATACCATCGCCCGAGGCCTTGAATACCTCTTCCAGCCCCGCAAGGTCATTAAAGCCGGCGTTTATGGTATGGGCGGCGGTTTCCGGGGGAACCCCCGGGCTTGTCGGTACGCCGTGGGTAAGCGCCCCCGATCCGGCTTTAATCAGGAACATGTCGGCATGCCCGTGGTAACATCCCTCAAACTTGACTATTTTGCTTCTTCCGGTATAGGCCCTGGCCAGCCTGACGGCGCTCATGGTGGCCTCGGTGCCGGAATTCACCAGCCGCACCATTTCCACCGAAGGCATGGCCTCCACTATCATTTGGGCCAGAATGGTCTCTCTTTCCGTAGGGGCGCCGAAACTGGTCCCCACCTCCAGGCACTCCCTGATGGCCCCGGCCACCTCGGGGTGCAGGTGCCCCAATATCAACGGCCCCCACGATCCCACGTAATCTATGTACTCATTGCCGTCTACATCGATTATGGCTGCTCCCCGCCCCATCTTTATGTAGACCGGGTTTAAGCCCACCGACTTGAATGCCCTGACCGGGCTGTTCACCCCGCCGGGGATATATTGTTGCGCCTCGGCAAAATACCTGATGGAATTGCCGTTATTCATCATTTAAAAAACCGCCTTCCCTTGATATTATCCCTAGTCTTCAGTAAAGTACTTCATGCTGTCCTTTTTCAGTTCCTGGTTGCTAAAAAGCACCAGGTATTCCTCAATTCCCGATGTTTCCGACATGGCCCGGGCGAGGGCATAGCATTCTTCCTCGGTCCTGCCGTGGATCATGGTAAACAGGTTGTACGGCCACTCGGCGGAAGTCCTTCGCTGGTAACAGTGGCTGACCTCGGGGAAACGGGCGAACATCTCCCCGGCCTTTTCCACCCCGGCCCCGGGAACTTTCCACACCACCATGGCGTTGGCGGTGTATCCCAGGTCCTGGTGCCTGACCGCGGCCCCGAACCGCCTGATCAGTCCCCTCCCCATCATATCCCGGATCTTTTCCAGTAATGCATCCTCTGTTATTCCCAGTCTTCCGGCTATTACAAGGAACGGGCGGCTGACCAGGGGCAGCCCTTCCTGCAGTTCCCGGATTATATCCTTTTCCAGCCGGCTCAGCATGCTACCCCTCCGTCAGATCAAAATTTACCTTTATCTTAAAAAGTTTTTCCGCCGGCAGGCTGATCAGGTCATCTATACCGGCCCGGCTTTTGATCTCTTCTAAAACCTTGTCTATTTCCTTCTTTTCAGGGGCAAGCAGGGTAAACCACATGTTGTACTCGTGATTCCTCAAATAGTTATGGGTCACCCCCGGGTATCCGTTTACTATCCCGGCTACCGCCTCTACCCTCTCCGGGGGCACTTTGATGGCGCACAGTGTACCGGTATAGCCCAGCCTGCGCGAATCAAATATGCCCCCCAGCCTCCTGATGGTGTTGCCCTCGGTAAGCCTTTTCAGCCTGGCCAGAATGTCCTCCTCGGTGGTCCCCAGGGATTCCGCCAGCTCCCTGTACGGCTCCTTGCAGACCGGAAAACCGGACTGGATTATATTAAGCAGTTCCCGGTCCAGGTTGTCAAGTTCCATCTTTTCTCCCCCAACTCAATAGCTGTTAGCTGTCAGCTATTGCTGCAACTGGCGACTGACGACCGATATAGGCACCAGGGCTCCTCGGCCATATAGTCACCATTGTAGTACAGGGCCCTGGCCCTGCAGCCGCCGCATATCTTCCGGTAATGGCAGACACCGCAGCCGCCGCCGTATTCCATTGTCCGCAGCCTGTTGAAAACCGGGTTGTCGCGCCAGATCTCCGAAAATGGCGTCTCCCTGACGTTACCGGCGATAATGTCAAGGTAAGCGCAGGGCTGCACATTGCCCACCGGGCTGATGATGCAGTAGGCCGTACCGGCCAGGCAGCCTCTGCTGAAGCGGGTGTTGACCCCCATCTGCCTGGCTATTCTCATAAACTGCGGCGCACAGGTGGGTTTTAGTTCAATGTCCACACTGCCCTGTTTTTTCATGATCCTCTGCAGGAGATTCTCATACCTCTCCGCCCGCAGGGATTCACCTTCAATGTCCGCCCCCCGGCCGGTGGGCACCAGAAAGAACACGTGGTGGGCCACCGCCCCCACCTTTACGGCAAAGTCGGTGATCTCCTCGATCTCGTCGTAGTTCCAGTCCACCACGGTGGTGTGAATCTGGAAGGGCAGGCCGGCCCCGCGGCATGCCGTCATGCCGTCAACGGCCTTCTGCCAGGCGCCGGAAAAACCCCTGAACAGGTCATGTTTACCGGGATCCACGCTGTCCAGGCTGATGCCCACGGCCGCCGCCCCGGAGTTTTTCAGGCGCTCTGCTTTATTCCGGTCAATCAGTGTGCCGTTGGTGCCGAAAACAGGGCGCAATCCCCTTTTCACGGCATGTTCCACCAGGGTGTGGATATCCTCCCGCATCAGGGGCTCCCCGCCGCTGAAAATCATTATTTTAAACCCGGCCCGGGCTATCTCGTCGATCAGGCGCTGGCCCTCTTCCGTGGTCAGCTCTTCCTCCGCCCTCACGCCGGCGTCCCGGTAGCAGTGCTTGCAGGATAGGTTGCAGGCGTTGGTGGTGTTCCACGACACTATCAAATCAATAACCCTCCTTGATCCAGCGGGCAACGTCCGGGGCGTGGTAGGTGATGATTATGTCGGCGCCGGCCCTCTTCATCCCGGTCAGGGACTCCATCACCACCCGGCGTTCATCTATCCAGCCCCTTTGCGCCGCAGCCTTGACCATGGCGTACTCGCCGCTGACGTTGTACACGGCCAGCGGGTAGTCGAAGTTTTCCTTCATCAGCCTGACGATATCCAGATATGCCAGGGCCGGCTTGACCATTATTATGTCGGCCCCCTCCTCGATGTCCATGACGGCCTCCCTGACGGCCTCCAGCGCGTTGGGAGGATCCATCTGGTAGGCCCTCCGGTCGCCGAACTGCGGCGCGGAGCCCGCCGCCTCGCGGAAAGGCCCGTAATATGCAGAGGCATACTTTACCGAATAGGTCATTATCGGTATATCCTGGTATCCTTCCCGGTCCAGCGCCTCTCTAACGGCCGCCACCCGCCCGTCCATCATGTCGCTGGGCGCCACCATGTCGGCGCCCGCCCTGGCGTGGGAAGCCGCCGTTTTGGCCAGCAGTTTCAGGGTCGGGTCGTTCATTACCTGCTCCCCGTCAATAACTCCGCAGTGCCCGTGGTCGGTGTACTCGCAGAGGCACACGTCGGTGATTACCAGCATGTCCGGAAAATCCCTCTTGATGGCCCTCACGGCCTGCTGCACCACGCCCTCGTCGTCGTACGCCCCGGAGCCGGCGGCGTCCTTCACCTCGGGGACACCGAACAAGAGTACTGCGGGAATCTTATGATCCGCCGCCCTCTGCACCTCTTCGGGCAGCAAATCCACCGACAGGTTGTATATTCCCGGCATGGAATCCACCGGCTTTTTTACTCCCCTTCCCGCCACCGCAAAAATGGGGTAGACCAGATTGTCTACAGAAAGTTTATTTTCCCTGACCATGCGCCTCAGGTTCTCATTCCGCCTCAGGCGCCGCGGCCGGTATTCCGGAAATTTCATCGTTATCCCTCCTGTATTACTGTTATTTCTTCTTCGGTAAGGTAACACGCCGGGTCCTGGGCCCAGAAGTCACCGTAAACCGCCTCGGCCCTGGCCCGGAAGTTTCCGTTGCACAGGTTGAACCAGCGGCATTTTGCGCATCTCCCGCCGATCAGGCCCGCCCTGTTCTTTAGTCCCGCCATTATGGGATGGGACAGGTCGCTCCAGATCTCACCGAACTTCCTCTCCCTGATGTTGCCCAGGGTGTGGTTCCGGGTGAACTGGTCCGGGTGCACATCCCCCCGCCAGTCAATCTCACCGATGGCTATGCCTGAACGGTTGCCCCCGTTTCTCTGCAGCAGTTCATAGACTTCGGCGGCCCCGGGGGAGTTTTCACGCAGCATTTTCAGGTAGATATAGACTGCATCGCAGTGATTGTCCACCGTCAGGACCTCCACCGGTTTTTCTCTTCTGAAAAATTCTCCCGTCCGGTTAATGATCAGGTCCATGGCCGCCCGTGCTTCCCCGTGGGAGATGTCCTCGTCCACCATTTTGCTGCCCCGTCCCGAATAAACCAGGTGGTAGAAGCATACCCGGGGGATGCCTTCTTCCCTGATCAGGTTGAATATATTATCCAGTTCGCCGTAGTTGTGGCGGTTGATGGTAAACCTCAGTCCCATCTTCTGCCCGGCCCGGCGGCAGTTCCTTATCCCCTCCAGGGCCGCCTCGAAGGCCCCCTTCCGGCCCCGGAAGCGGTTATTGTTTTCTCCTATTCCGTCCAGGCTTATGCCCACGTATCCGACGCCGAGATCTTTGATCCGCCTGGCTGTTTCCATGTCGATAAGGGTTCCGTTGGTGGAAATGGTGACGCGGATGCCCCTTTCCACTGCATGTCCGGCCAGCGTAAAAAAGTCCCCGCGGACCAGCGGCTCGCCGCCCGAAAAAAGTATCACCGGCACCCGGAATTCGGCCAGGTCGTCTATCAGTTTAAGGGCCTCGCCGGTGGACAGCTCATCAACGGCGGCGGCGCCGTCGGAATTGGAATAGCAGTGCCTGCACCTGAGGTTGCAGGCCCGGGTCACATTCCACACCACCACCGGGCCGTAGCCGCTGGCCGCCCCGCTGGTCTGGCCTTCCACCCCGTGGCGGTATCTCAGAGAATCACCGAAATTTTCCATTCCGTAAAGAAGCCTGCTTACGCTGATCATTCGCATTGCTCCCATTCGGGGACGGTTCTCATTGTGAATTCAAGCCCCCCGAATTCACAATGAGAACCGTCCCGACTGTGAATAGTTATAATTTATTTATATTTCCCATTATTATCTGAACCCCGGCAAGGTTATCGCCGGGGTTCACCGTTCATCTCCATAAAACATTATAACACACTTTTTGTCCGGTTCTCCAGTATTACCTCCACCAGTCCTTCAATTGTATATTTCTTTGCCTCCATGTGCACCGGCAAGCCCAGCTGCCTTGCGGTTTGAGCGGTAACCGGCCCGATGCAGGCGACCTTCACACCTGCCAGCAGGCCAGCCTGGCCGTCCCCGATCATGCCCAAAAAATTTTTTACGGTTGAGGAGCTGGTAAATGTTATGATGTCAATTTCCCCCTGCTGCAGCATGCGGCGCACATCTTCCCGGTCGCCGTCCCCGGCCACGGTGCGGTAAGCGGTGACCTCGTCCACCCGCGCCCCTTGCTGCCGCAGCAAGTCCACCAGATCCTTTCTGGCTATGTCGGCCCTGGGCAGAAGCACGGCGTCACCCGGCGCAATCCTGCCCTTCAACCCGGCGGCTATTTCCTCGGCCCGGTACTCCGAAGGCACGTACTCCACTCTGATGCCGTACCCGGCCAGGCTGTCGCGGGTCTTGGGCCCGATGGCGCAAATGTTGACGCCCTTCAGGTCCCTTATATCACGGCCCGATTTAAAGAGCCTGGTGAAGAAATAACGTACCCCGTTGACACTGGTAAAGATAATCCACCTGTATTCCCCGGCCCTGGCCGCGGCCCGGTCCAGGGGGCCGAAATCTTCGGGGCCGGCAACGCTTATGGTGGGAAACTGGACCGTTTCTCCCCCCAGTTCCTCAATAGCGCGGCTCAGTTCACTGGCCTGCTCCCGGGACCGGGTGACCAGCACCCGGCACCCGAACAAGGGTTTTTTCTCAAACCATTTCAGCTTTTCCCGTAAATTTACAACCTCACCCACCACAATCACCGACGGGTTGGCAAATCCTTTCCGGGCAACCTTTTCTGCTATGTTATCCAGGGTGCCCGTCAGGGTTCTCTGGTCCGGCGTGGTTCCCCACCTGATCACCGCCACCGGGGTGTTCCCCGGCCTCCCGTGCCTGACCATGCGGCCGGCGATGGATGAGATATTTCCCATGCCCATGAGGAATATTAAAGTGCCTGCCCCGGTGGAAATTTTCTCCCAGTCAATATCTGACTCTTCCTTATCGGGGTCCTCGTTTCCGGTAATAACGGCGAAGGTGGAGGCCAGCCCCCGGTGGGTCACCGGGATCCCGGCATAGGCCGGAACGGCCACCGCCGACGTGATGCCAGGCACCACCTCAAAGGGAATGCCGGCCTCATAAAGGGCCCCGGCTTCTTCCCCGCCCCGGCCGAACACAAAGGGGTCTCCCCCTTTAAGCCTGGTAACCGTTTTTCCGGCCAGGGCCCTTTCCACCAGCAGCCTGTTTATCTCCTCCTGCCTCATGGTGTGTCTGTCAGGGCTCTTGCCCACGTATATCATTTCAGCGTCCGGCCTTGCCTGCGACAGTATTTGCTGACCGGCCAGCCGGTCATACACCAGCACGTCGGCCTTCCGGACACATTCCAGTCCCTTGACGGTAATCAGCCCGGGGTCGCCCGGCCCGGCGCCCACCAGGTAAACCATGCCCTTACCTGACATGAATATCAAACTCCTGTCTGACCTTTTTCAGTATGTCGCCGGCCCCCCCGGCAATCATCTTCTCCGCCAGCCTGGCGCCTATATCCGGGTCCCCGGCCGGCCCCGACAAAGACGACCTGACCATCGCCCCGCCGTCCAGGTCGGCCACCATGGCCTCCAGTACAATTTCATCACCGTCCACCATGGCCAGTGCCCCCACCGGTATCTGGCAGCCGCCTTCCAGCCTCCGCATCAGGGAGCGTTCGGCGCTGACGGCCTGCCTGGAGGGCCCGTGGTCCAGGGCCGCGAGCAGGTCCAGCAGTTCGCGGTCGTCGGCGCGGACTTCCACGCCGATGGAACCCTGCCCCACGGCGGGAAGCATCACCTCAAAGGGCACCAGCTCGGTTATCCGGTCCTTGAAGCCCAGCCTGACCATACCGGCGTAGGCCAGAACCAGGGCGTCGATATCCTGCTCATCCAGCTTGCGCAGCCTGGTGTTGAGATTCCCCCTCACGTTCACTATCTTCAGGTCGGGACGGAAGCGTTTCAACTGGGCTATCCTGCGCAGGCTGCTGGTCCCTATGACGGCCCCCTCGGGCAACTCTGACAGTTTGGCGCCGTTCTTGGAGACCAGTACATCCCCGGGGTATTCGCGCCGGCAGACGGCCCCGATGGCAAGCCCCCCGGGCAGGCTGGTGGGCAGGTCCTTCATGCTGTGCACCGCCATGTCAACCTCGCCGTCAAGCAGGGCCACCTCCAGTTCCCTGGTAAACAGCCCCTTGTCCCCGATTTTGGCCAGGGCCGCGTCCAGTATGTTGTCGCCCTTTGTCCTTATCCCCACCAGTCCGACACTTATGCCGGGCCGTAATTCCCTCAGCCTGTCGGCCACCCAGCCTGCCTGCCACATGGCCAGCCTGCTTTCCCGGGTGCCGATCCTGTATTCGCGCATCATTGCCCTCCCCGAGAACTGTAAAAAATTTAACCACAGAGATCACAGAGAACACAGAGAACATAAAGGATTCAACAGAAAAGAATTCAGAGTTGATTTCAGCAAGAGTCCTTCATATTAGTTTGATCTTTATTCTGAATTCTGACTCCTGAATTCTTCTTCTTATGGATAATATTTCTCCTCTGTGCTCTCTGTGTCCTCTGTGATTTAAAAGTCTTTTTTCTGACAGCCGGCGGCTGACGGCTTGATCAGCCCCTTCTGACCAGCTTTATCTCCGCCCCGGCCTTTTTACCGGACTTGAGCTTCTGGCCGGGCACTTCCAGGTCGAAAAGGTTCTGCAGTACTTCGGTATACAGGTGACCCTCGGCGGTAAGGGCATATTCCTTCAACCTGGTTATAGGTATGTGCAGCAACTGGTTGACTATGGAATTGGCCATTGAGCTGACCACTTTCCGGTCATGATCGGAAATATCCCCCAGCCTGTTCAGCGCCCTGCGCAGTTCCTTCTGTTTTATTTCCTCGCCGAGACTTTTAAAGGAGGCAATGGTGGGAACCACGAACTGGGTGCCCAGCCACTTCATAATTTCATCAATCTCTTCCTCTATTATCTTCTCGGCCTCAACGGCCGCCTTTTTCCTTTCCGACAGGTTCTGGTCCACCACGTTCTGCAGGTCGTCCACATCATAGAGCGCGACCCCTTCTATCCCGGCCACAGCGGGGTCAATATCCCTGGGTACGGCTATATCGATAATCATGATTTTTTTACCGCCCCGCCTTTTCATTACCTCGTCCACTTCACTTTTCCTGACCACGTAGTGGGAGGCCGAGGTGCAGCTGATCACTATATCGGCCCGGGCCATGCACCCAAACAGGTCGTCAAACCTTACCGCCCTCCCGTTAAATCTCCGGGCCATCCTGACCGCCCGGTCGAAGGAACGGTTGGACACAATTATTCCCGACACGCCGTTGGAAACAAGGTGCAGGGCGGTGTTCTCGCTCATCTTCCCGGCGCCTATGACCAGCACCTCACGGCCCTGGAGGCTGCCGAACATTTGCTTGGCCAGCTCCACGGCAATATAGCTTATGGACACCGGATTCCTGTCAATACCGGTCTCGGTCCGCACCCTCTTGCCCACCGTGATGGCCTGCTGGAAAAGGGTATTCAGCACCTTGTTGGTGGCGCCGTATTCGCAGGCAGCCTGGTAGGCGTGGCGGACCTGCCCCAGGATCTGGGTCTCTCCCAGCACCATGGAGTCCAGGCCCGAGGCCACCCTGAAGAGGTGCCTGATGGCGTCGTACAGGTTGTGCACGTAAGTGCAGTTCTTTATTTCCGATATATCCACCCCGGATTTTGCGGACAGAAAATCCCAGACGGCCCCCAGCCCCTCGTCCATTTCCCTGGTGGCGGCGTAAATTTCGGTCCGGTTGCAGGTGGATATTATGGCGCATCCTTCAATAGCCGGGTATGAATTGAGCTTTTCCAGCCACTCCCCCAGGGAGCTGTCGGAAAAGGACAGTTTCTCTCTTATTTCAACGGGAGCGGTCCTGTGGTTCACTCCCACCGCCAAGATAAGCATTTAATATGCGCTCCTTTGCCAGTTCAAACTTGCCTTCCTTGAGCAGTGCCATGGTGGCTCCGTCCAGCAGGGAGGCCAAAAGCCTTTCCTTCTTTCCGGCGTCGGCGGTCTCTCTGATTACCTTATCCCTTATTTCACCGATCAAATTTACAATGCTTCCGTATTCCTCGGGAAACAGTTCCCCCAGCTGTTCCTTTATTTTCCTGGCCAGCAGCGGGCTCTTCCCGTCGGTGGAAACGGCAATCTGCAGGTGCCCCCGGCGAAGCACCGCCGGGACATAAAAGTTCCCCCGGGGGGGATCGTCGACCACATTCACCAGCAGCCCCATTTCCATGCAGTCCCTGGACACCCGGTGGTTCACCTCGTCGCTGCCGGTGGCCCCGATCACCAGGAAGGCCCCTGCCAGGTGTTCCTTTCGGTAACAGTCCCTGATGTACCGGACCCTGCCCGACTGAACAAGTTTTTGCAGGCCGCCGCTGATTTCGGGGCTTACCAGCCTAACCCTGGCGCCGCAGTCCAGCAGCGAGATAACCTTTCTTTCAGCCACCTGGCCGCCTCCCACCACCAGGCACACCCGGTCTTCAATGTTGAGGGAAATGGGATAGCATCTGGGCAATATATCATTCTTCCCTTTCCGGCGCAAATTTTCGGCTAGTATCTCCTGGCGTTCACAAACTCGGCCACCGCCGAAAGCGAGGCCCTGGCTGGTATGTCGGGGAGGAGTGTCAGCTCTTCCCTGGCCCTGCATATAAACCTCTGCGCCACCTTATTGGCGTAGTCGACGCCCCCGCAGGAGATCACCAGGCGGCAGGCGTCGTTTACATCGCCATCGCTTTTATCTTCCCGCAGCACTATTTTCGCCAGCCTGTCCCTTTCAGGGCTGTGCTTGAGGGCGTAGATCAGGGGGAGGGTAACGATCCCCTGCCTCAAATCGCTGCCCACCGGCTTACCCAGCTCCTCCTGGTCGGCCACCAGGTCCAGTATGTCATCGGTAATCTGAAAGGCCATCCCGATGCAGTGGCCGTATTTTTTAAGGGGCTTTTGAATCGAGGGCGGCGCCCCGCAGACAACCGCCCCCAGGTGGGAACTGGCCGCGATCAAAAGGGCGGTCTTCCTCTTTATCCGGTAAAAATAGTCCCTTACCGTCTGGTTGATTTTATTGGAAGAGGAGAGCTGCTGAATCTCCCCGATGCACATCTTCACGCTGGTGTCGGCCACCACTCCGGCGATCACCGCACTATCATACCGGGCTATTAGTTTTAGCGATTTCCCGAAAAGATAATCGCCCAGGTGGGTGGAAATTTTATTTCCGCACATGGCCTTGACAGTGGGGATGTTTCTCCTGGTCAAGGAGGAGTCCACCACGTCGTCGTGAACCAGGGTGGCCATGTGAGTGAGCTCCAGCGCCACCGCCAGGGGGAGCACCTCTTTGTAGTTGTAATTATAAAACTTTCCCCCCAGAAAGCTTAAGGCAGGCCTCAATCGTTTTCCGCCCGCATTGATCAGGTGAATGGAGGTCTCCTTGATCAGCGGGTCGGCATCGCGCACAACATTGCGCAGCTCTTTTTCCACGCAGTTGATTTCTTTCTTTATGTCGCTGAAAATTTCCAGCAAATTTTTCACCTGCTCGCTGAGTAGATAAGAATCGATTGACAAAAGGCCCTTAAAGAGGCCGTTCAACATGAAAAGCCTCTTCCCGATACGATTTCTGTCAATTTCACTCGCTCGTCAGAAGAGGTGTTTGTCTTGATATGCCCTTTGGCCTTATTTAAGATTATTATATTTTCTGCTATAAATCAATGGCAGAGGATGGGTTATAACCTCATTTTATTCGTAATACATGTCATCCCCGCTTTCCTGCCCAATCCTCCGTTTTCACACCATGATTTATCCACCGGACTCTGCCTTGTCTCACCAAATCCTATCTGTTATAATAAACTTTACAGCCTGTCCGGGTATTTTCCCGGGCAGGGCAGCCACACGGGGGTGGATGGTGCCTGGTGGTGCTCCTGGTCTTCAAAACCAGTCGTGGGGGAAAGCCTCTCCCTGGTGGGTTCGATTCCCACACACTCCCGCCAAAAAATAGCTAACACTCAGGTAATGGGGTGTTTTTTTGGGGGGATAATGTGAGGGCACTTCAATTCTCCGCCTTGACAACATTCTTTATTTAAAATATTATCGTCACGCTAATATATGTTATGACAAGTAATTGCTGATAATCTTACGGCCGCCCGTTGGGCGGCTCAATTTTTTTCCGGGCGCCGCCGGTTATCCACGTTACATTTAAATTTTATAAGTTTCTTTATATTTTTGATCTAATATTTAAAAATTCTCATGCATTTTTAAGACAAATAATTTATAATATACTAAAATATTTACATTATGCGCTAATATATGACATATTTTTAAGTAAAGCCATGTTTTGGGATTAGCTGTCAACCTCCAGGGGGGTGGCGCCATTGAAACTTAAAGCCGGAGACAAGAGCGGTATCTCAATCGGTTCGGTTGCCCTCGGCCGCAATGCCGTTGAACGGAAACAGGAAAGAGAAAGGCTGCAGGTACAAAACAGGATGCTGGCCGTTCTGTCCGAATCGGCTGCCCGGTACCTGGAATTCCCCTTTGCCACCGTCGACTTTCAGCTTATCGCCGACCAGCTGCTGAAGCTTACCGGCGCCCTGGTTGTTTTTGTCCAGTCATACGATGAAACCACGGGACACATCATTACGGAGGCGTTGGCCGGTTCCAGCAGGCTAATGACAAAGGGAATCAAACACCTGGGATTCAACCCCTTGGGGGAAAGATGGCCTGTTGACGACAAATATAAAATCTTACATGGAGCGGGTAAAATAACAAGGATTGACGGTTTGTACGAAATGACATTCGGGCAGATACCGGGGGAGATTTGCAGCCGGCTTGAGAAAATGCTGGGGCTGGGGGATATTTACGGTATCGGGCTGGTCCACAGGGGACAGCCTCTCGGCCATGTGGTGATCGTCATGCCTGCCGGGGTCGAGCTTGCAGGGGCCGGGATTGTTGAAATATTTGCCAGCACGGTGACCGCCGCCATCCTGCGCAAAAAGGCTGAGCAGTCTCTCCTGGAAAGTCAGGAGCGTTACCGCCACCTGCTTGAACACTGCCGGGACGCCGTTTTTGTTGTTACACCGGAAAAAAGGTATATCGAAGCAAACCCTGCAGCCTGCCGCATGCTCGGCTATGAACGGGAAGAATTTCTGCAAATGGAAATCTGGGATTTACTGCTTCCCGAAGATCTCGAAGTCGGCATGAACATGTTCAGCAAGCTGGTGCAGCAGGGGTTTGTTCTGGTGAACCTTCCTTTAAGAGCCAAGGACGGTGGAATTATACCGTGTGAAATCAATGGCGCCGTTATGCCCGACGGAAACTACCTGGGCACCGTGCGCGACGTAACTGAACGCAAGAGGTTTGAAAAGGAAATGTCCCGCCTTGAGCGGTTAAACACGGTGGGGGAAATGGCGGCCCGTATCGGCCATGAAATCAGAAACCCCATCGCCGCGGTGCGCGGTTTTTTGCAAATACTCAGCAAGAACCGGGATAATTACAATCAGTACATGAAATACTTTGATGTGATGGTGGAAGAGCTGGACAGGGCCAATTCAATAATTTCCGAATTCCTCTCACTGGCCAAAAACAGTCCCATAGACTTTAGAAGGCATAACCTGAATTCCATTTTGCGGGCCCTGTTCCCCCTGATGCGGGCCGACGCCGCCAGCCAGGAAAAAAATATTACATTGGACCTTAACAATGTACCTGACCTGCCGCTCGGCGAAAAGGAAATCCGGCAGCTCATTCTCAACCTGGTCCGCAACGGGCTGGAAGCCATGTCCCCCGGAAAAAGTCTGGTCATAAGAACCTTTACCGACGCCGGCGAGGTGGTCCTGGCGGTGCAGGACCAGGGCAGCGGCTTAGACCCAGCCCTGATTGACAGGATAGGAACCCCCTTTTTTACCACCAAGGATACCGGGACCGGCCTGGGCCTGGCGGTATGCTACAGTATAGCCGAAAGGCACAACGCCACCATCACGGCGGAAACCGGCCCCGGGGGAACCACCTTTTTCGTAAGGCTAAAAAAGCAAATCATCCAGGCGCCGCACTGCCAACCATGAGGAGGAAAACGCCATTTAAAAAAGAATAATATCCCTGTATAAGCAACAAACTGACTGACTGATTAAGAGCACCTTTATTTTTGACTGTCAGTTTTCTTCGGGCAGGTGAAGCGCTGTGACGGCATTGCAGATGATTGCCCCCACCGCCCAGGAGGTGGCGGAGGCAATTTCCGCCTCACTGGGGATGGAAGCGCAAATAGTGGACGACAGCTACAACGTTATAGCAGGTACTGGAAAATACCGTGACATGGTGGGCGGCAAGGAGTACGAGGCTGTCTATCCCGATTCCCCCTATCTATACGGCAGGGTTTTCCGCACCGGCCAAAGCTTTATCATTGAAGACGCCCCCCGTAATGAATTATATGGCCCGGTCACCCTGGGAGAAATGAGTGAAATATGCTGCCCCATCCATATGGGGGAAAAAGTAATTGGGGTAATTGCCCTGGTTGCCTTTAATGATGAACAGAAAAACAACCTGCTCCAGAAGAGGGAGATACTGCAGCATTTCCTGAAACACATGGCCCAGCTGCTGGCCAACACGGTGGCGGCCGCCAGGGCATACAAACAGCTTAAAATAACCACCAATCAGCTTGAGACGGTGGTGGAATCATTTCCCTCGGGAGTTCTTACGGTAAACAGCGAAGGCATGGTCATCCATTGCAACAACCGGGCGGCGGAAATTATCGGCATAAAAAAAGATGACCTGATAGAAAAGGCGATTGAACACTTCTGGCCTGACTCACCGGTGCGTATGGTGCTGAAAAGCGGTGAGGGCTACAGCAACAAGGAAGAATTTTATAATTCCTCATTTAAAAACATGCACCTGCTGGTTTCTGCCACACCGCTTATAGTTGACAACCTCCCCAGCGGGGCCCTGGTAACCTTCAGTGAAATGGCCGAGGCCAGGAGCCTGGCTTATCACCTGACCGACACTCAGCACGACCTACACTTCAACCACATAGTAGGTTCAAGCAAACCGATAAATTCTCTGAAAGAACAGGCCCTGCAGGTGGCCAGGGGGAACTCCACCATCTTGATTACCGGCGAAAGCGGCACCGGCAAAGAACTTTTTGCCCGGGCCATCCACTATGCCAGCCCCCGCAGGGACAAGCCGCTGGTTATTGTGAACTGTGGCGCCATACCGGAAACCTTGCTGGAAAGTGAACTTTTCGGCTACGAAGAAGGCGCTTTTACCGGCGCCAGAAAGGGTGGCCGGGCCGGTAAATTTGAGCTGGCCAACGGCGGCACTATATTTTTTGACGAAATAGGCGACCTGCCCCTGCACCTGCAGGTCAAGCTGCTGCACGTGCTGCAGCGCAGGCAGGTGGAGCGGGTGGGGGGTAATAAAATTATTCCCGTGAATGTGCGGATCATCGCCGCCACCAACCGCAACCTGGAAGCCATGTGCGAGGCGGGCGAGTTCAGGGAGGACCTGTACTACCGCCTGGGCGTGATCCCCCTGGTTATCCCTCCGCTCAGGGAAAGAAAGGATGATATTCCTGAGCTGACCGGGCACTTTATAAAAAAATATAACCCCTTGCTGGAAAAAGATATCCGGGGTTATACCGACGAGGTAAAAAAAATGCTGCTGTCCTACCACTGGCCGGGTAATGTGCGGGAACTGGAAAACTGCATTGAATATGCCGTTAATATGGAAGCCGGAAGCATACTATACCCGGAAAGCCTGCCTTCGCGAATAAGATCGAGTCAGCCCGCCCCCCGCGACTATAACGATTTTAACTTAAGCAGCGTGGCCGGCCGGGCGGAAAAGGCCGCAATGAAGGCTTTACTGGAAAAGGCGGCCCGGCAGGAAGTTGCTTTGCATGAATTGCCGGGAATTTTAGGAGTAAGCCGGGCCACCTTCTACCGTAAACTCAAAGTTTACCGGCTGGAAATTCCCATGCGGGCATGACCACTGCCTATGCCTGGTTTAAACACTATTGCTTGAACACGTCTTCAAATCTTACCCGGTTGCCCAGTCCGGGATCAGGTTTTAAGTTTTTACCCCAGAAGTGATACCAGATCATGGGCAGTAACAGTAAAGGCACACCTATGTAAAGGGAGATGCGCAGCTCTTCGTTCAGGGCCACCAGCACCAGGCAGGCAACCTGAACCCAAATGGCAAAATGTGTAAAATACGGGAAAAGGGGCACCTTAAACTTAAGCTTGCCCGCGTCATAACCGGTTTTCTCCAGCTTGCGGCGGAATTTAAGCTGGGACCAGCAGATGGAAATCCAGGCCATGGCCCCGGTGAAGCCGGACAGCGCCAGCAGGTAAGTGTAAAGTGTTTCGCTGGTGTCAATGGTAAAAGCGATTACTCCCACCCAGCAGCCCGCCACAGAAAACAATATGGCGTTATAAGGAACACCCTTTTTATTTACCTTGCCCAGCCATTTGGGGGCCATCCCCTCCTTGGCCAGGGCATAGATAGCCCGGGAAGTGCCGTAGAGGCCGCTGTTGGAACAAGATATGGCGGCAGTCAGCACCACGAAGGAAAAAAGAGCCCCCGCCCACTCAAAGCCGTAGCCGTTCAGCGCCATGGCAAACACGCTTTCTTCCAGCCCCGCTTCCTTCCACGGCAAAATGGTTACCAGGAGCATGACCGGGATCACGTACAGGGCAATGATCCGGATAGATACATTTTTAATGGAGGAAGGCAATGTTTTTTCCGGGTTCTGGCTTTCCCCGGCAGCCAGGCCGATAATCTCGGATCCCTGGAAGTTGACCAGGATCATTACCATGGTTAAAAACACAGCCCACACTCCGTTGGGAAACAGCCCGCCCTCGCTCATCAGCTTGCTGCTGCCCAGAAATCCTTCCTTGCCGATCACTCCAAGGAAAATAAGCACGGCCATCACTACAAACATCACTATGGCGATTATTTTTATTAAAGCCAGCCAGAATTCCAGCTCACCGAACGTGCCTACATAGGTTAAATTAATCATTGTGATTAACAGTCCAAAGAATAATGCCCAGTAAACCGTGTCTATCGCCGGCACAAAATTATTCATAACTGAAACTTCGCACTTAAAAAAAGTGTTTTGCACCTTGAAAATTCAATAATTATACGCCATAAATATGGCAAAGTCCCCTTGATTCTGGTATAATGTATTTGAAAACAATAACAAATTTACCATCATTAAGGAGGACCGCCATATGCATAGTATATCAGATAAATTAGCCTGTGAACAGTCATCAATTCGTTCTGTCGACATATTTTGTAATCAGTTCAACGTCGGCGCCGCGCTTAAGAAGGCTCATGCTTACAAAAGCAAGGGAATCCACGCGCTTTCCATTGTGAAATATCTCATGTGCCTGGTGTACACGGGAAAGAGCATGTTTGAGGACATGCGCAGCAAAGAACCGCTTGCGGCAAACTTTTCAAAGGATACCGTCTACCGTCTGATGAACATGGCCTATGTCAACTGGCAAACTTTTCTTCTGACGGTTGCCGCAGCAGCAGTGTCCTTCATCGCGCATCTGACCTCGGATGAGCGAAGGTGCGCATTTGTGATTGATGACACAATGTTTACAAGAAGGTACGGCGAGAAAGTCGAGCTTTGCAGCACGGTTTACGATCATGCGGACACAAAAGAGAAATACAAGACCGGCTTCCGTCTGCTCACGCTTGCTTTCACCGACGGCTATTCTCTAATTCCGCTTTGTTTCCGCCATCTCGCTTCCAGAAAGAAAGAACTCCGCAAGCGTGAAAGCAACCCCGGCATCGACGGAAGAAGCTGCGGCGGCAGAATCAGAAAAGAGGCTCTCATGAAGTCAAACGACCTTATCCTGCCGATGCTGAAGCGCGCATTGTCCTTTGGAATTCCGGCCCGGCACGTTCTCTTTGACTGCTGGTTCGCAAATCCGGTCACAATCATAAAGATCGCGGAGCTAGGGCTTATGACGGTATGCAGACTGAAAAACGGAAAAGCAAAGAATCTGTTTGACGGCGGCAAATCAACGCTGTCTCACATATACCGTTCCTGCAGGAAACGGCCAGGCAAATCCCGGTATCTTCTGTCTGTAGAAGTCATGGTCTGCCAGTCCGGGGACTCTGTCCCGGCAAGGATCGTATACATCAGGGACAGGGGCAACCGGAAAAAGTGGATTGCGCTGCTTTCCACCGACATGAGCCTTTCCGAAGAAGAGATCATCACCCTTTACGGCAAACGCTGGGATATCGAAGTGTTCTTCAAGATGTGCAAATCATACCTGAGGCTGACCGGTGAATTCCGGCAGCTTTCCTACGATGCAATCACCGCACACACCACGATCATTTTTCTCAGATACATCATGCTCGCGGTAGAGCGAAGGAAACAGAACGATCCGCGCAGTTTGGCCGAACTCTTCTTTGAGATATATGACCAGGTTTAAGACATCAGATTCGAAAAGGCGATGCAGCTTATCTTATCACTGCTCCATGATATCCTGCACAATCCGCTCATCGGGCTAACCGAGGAACAGATGGATATGATTCATACCGAGTTCATCTTGGGCCTGCCTGATTTCTTGCGGTTCTGCATCGCGCCCGATATCATGAAACAGATCACCTGATTCTATTATTATTGGCGTCTATATTGAATTTTCAAGGTGCAAACTTTATTTTTACCTGCGAAGTTTCAGTTAAATGATTAAAATTATGAACTGGCTCCATTACCTCAACACCTGAATCTTTTATCATTGCTACTAATTCATCTTTTATTTCCAAGAGCATCATATTCGCTTCCTCCAATATAAATAAATTCGCCACATTATGAAGATTAAGTGGGCAAATCCATAATTCCTTAATTAACCACCGCCTTCGGCAGCTTGGGCTTCCCATTATTGCTATAATGCGCAATTCAGATTTCGCTTCATATTTTTAACTAGTTCGGGAAATAGGTTATAATAAAGTTAGAACACACTTAGGTATGAAAAAAGTAAAAACCAGTGTCGGAAACACTGGTTTTTATAAACAATGACAGAATTTTGATATGTTTTACTTTCTTAATGCCGCCGCTGAAAGGAATTCGAGCATTACTGCGACTGCACATCTTTGCGTAACACCGCCCAAATCATACTGAGGCGCTACTTCTACAAGATCAAAGCCCACAATTTTTTCTTTGCCTATTCTTCTTACAGAATCAATTAATTCTCTGATTGAGAGGCCGCCCGGACTTGGAGCGCATGTTCCCGGAGCGTAAATCGGATCAAGGACATCAATATCTACCGTTAGATAAATGCCGTCTGTGCCATCTGAAGCAAGTTTAATAGCTTTTTCCACAACAGCGTCAATACCGTTTTGGAGAACTTCATTGATTAACAAGGTGTGTATACCCGCCTTTTGAGCTAAAAGCAGTTCTTCTTTAGGGTTCAAGCAGCCTCTAATTCCGATTT
Source organism: Bacillota bacterium (assembly GCA_049323615.1). Classification (GTDB taxonomy): domain Bacteria; phylum Bacillota; class Desulfotomaculia; order Desulfotomaculales; family Desulfocucumaceae; genus JBMOPD01. The sequence goes on from JBMOPD010000039.1 coordinate 27,383, forward strand.
GCACAATATTGTTGCCGTTAACCTGTTCCATTTCCGCGATTCTCAGCATCTGGGTGCAGTTACTGATTTTTTCACCAGCATACTCATCGGCAGTATCCATGTGGGTATCAAAATGTATAATTCCCAATTTGCCTTCAAAGGTTTGCAATATTCCCTTTACAGCAGGAAGCGTCACAGAATGATCGCCGCCCATCATGACCGGAATTGCTCCGTTTTTATATATATTAGCAACAGCTTCCTCGATTCTGTCATGGCTTTTGTCTCTATTCCCTGGAACAATAGCCACATCTCCAGCATCAACAATCTTGACCTTATCAGTAATTTCAACATCCATTTCTATATTATATGTAGAAAATTGTTCAGAGGCTATTCGGATAGATTGGGGGCCGAATCCGCTGCCAGGTCTGTATACACAACACTGCTCAAAAGCAGCTCCGAGTACCGCAAAGTCCGCTTTGCAATCTTTAAAGGACTCATCGTCAAACGGTACGTAATCCAATTTTAAAAAAGTATTTTTCACGCCATTTTGCATTACTGTTTCTAAGAAACTACATTTTTCCATTTTTTTATTTGTATAATTTTCCTCTATGTATAGAAGATAAATTATACTTCTCCTTTCATATTTAAACTAGTGATATGATAAGACTTTCTATTGATAAATTAATCTTCTTTGGTTACGTAACTTATATAATCATTATTCTCGGATCGAAAGTTTCAATAATTCACTGTAAGAATCTACTCTTCTATCCCGATGGAACTGCAGAATATCACGAGCTCTTTTGATTTCATCCAAGTCCAACTCAGCAATGATGAGGTCTTCTTCATTGCGCTTGCCCTCAACTAACAGTTTTCCCCAAGGATCCGATACGAAGCTTCTTCCGTAAAATTCCATAAAGCCGCTGCCGTCTACGGCATCTTCTCTGCCGACTCGGTTGCAGGCACATACATAGAAGTTGTTATGTATCCCGTGACCACGAATGGCATCCATCCATGTTTGTGAGGTGTCTAAATCCGGATTGTCAGGTTCAGAGCCGATAGCGGACGGATAGAATACAAAATCAGCACCCTTGATTGCCATGATTCGCGTTGGTTCCGGGAACCATTCATCCCAGCAGATTAAAACCCCGAAAGTAGCATATTTGGTTTTCCAAACGATATAGGGGGAATCGCCTGGGGTAAAATAATACTTTTCAACGTACTGTGGCCCTTCAGGGATATGATGTTTTCTGTATATGCCAAGCATCGTGCCGTCTGCATCAATCACAGCCGCACTATTGTAATATACTCCATCTATTGCATATTCGTAAAAGCTGCTGACTATGACCACATCAAGTTCCTTTGCCAATGCCATCAATTCCTGATTTGTAGGGCCATCTGCCGGTTCTGCCCAGTCATATTTTGTATAATCGATAATTTGTGGAAAATACTGACAATTAAACAGCTCTTGGGTGCAGATCACTTTGGCTCCTCTTGAAGCCAGTTCGCGAATTTGTGATTTTGCTTTTTTTAAGTTCTCGCTCCTATTAGGGACACAGGCAAATTGAGTCATTCCAATAGTTACTTTTCCTTTTTTCATGTATTCACTCCTCCATCTACTCAGTTTTTCTTGTTTTTATATAGCAATGAAACGATATAAGCTAACTGTTTTTTAGCTCTGTATTATTGGATTGTATATTTTCGGACTGTGTAGTGCACCCCGTTGTCAAGACACTTTTCGGAAAAATTTAAGCTATGTTGCCTCCTCTTCGATTAAGATTTTTTATAGTTATCGTCATCAGGATCATCGGGTTCCGGACGCCAGGCGACAAGGTTACGCTTCGCCGGGCTTCGCCCGACCTTGACGCCCGTCGCCGGCTTATAAAAGCTAAGCAATGGTTAAGGGTGTTTTTGAAGACCGAGCCTGTCCAAAATAAAGGGTTGCGGGCTTTTCATAACCGATGGCCTGATGGGGACGTACAAAGTTATATTCATCTATGTAGTCCCGAACGGCACGGTATACCTCCTGCGGTTTCCGGTATTCCTCATAATAAATTTTTTCCCATTTTAAATTACGGAAGAAGCGCTCAGTAATAGCATTGTCGGTTGCCCGACCTTTGCCGTCCATACTGATTTTAACCCCGTTTTCCTTTAGTAGTTCAATGTAGTCCCCGCAGGTGAAATGAGAGCCCTGGTCACTGTTGATGATTTCCGGTTTCCTTACTGCCAATGCTTTTTTCAGGGCCCGCAATACAAAGCTCCGCTCCAGGCTTTGGGAAAGTTCCCAACTGACAACGCATCGGGAGTACCAGTCAATAATAGCAGCCAGATACATGAATCCGCCCTTCATCCGTATATATGTAATGTCAATGCCCCAGATGTGGTCAGGACGTTCGGCCTTGACACCACGCAGCAAGTAAGGATAGGTATGGTGCTGATGGTTTCGCTTGCTCAGGTTAGGTCCCGGACAAATCCCATAGATCCCCATCCGACGCATCAGCCTTAACACCCGTTTCCTATTCACCGGGATGTTTTGATCCTGGAGTTCTTTTGTAATCCTGCGGTATCCATAGTGAGGCCACCGAGTGTAAATCTCGTCGATCCGATGCATCAGCTCGATGTCGGTGTCTTCCTTTGCACTGGGACAGTAATAGGCACTGGTGCGATTTACACCCAATAGCCAGGCCTGCTTTTTCAACGGGATTTCCCGGTAGTCCCGGTCCATCATTTCACGTCTTTCTTCGTCGCTGGTGGACTTCTGCAGATTTTTTTTTGAGCCAGTTGACCTCAATAGTCAACCGATTTGCTGTGTCAGTTCCTCTTTCTCTGCTTCGTATCGCCTGCGCATTTTCTCTGTTTCGCTGTCCCCCCGTGTAAACAGGCTGGGTAGATTATCAATGGCCTCCGCCTTCCAGCGGGCCAGCACCGTGGGGTGTATCCCTGTTTCTGCGGCTATCTGCGAGATGGTTCTTTCTTCTCTTAACAATTGCAGGACAATATTGGCTTTTTCTTCCGCTGTGTAAGTTCTTCTCTTTTCCATGACTCTCATTATAGCTTAAAATTTTTGTTTTTGTGTCAAACTGATGGGTCCATTATACTGAACCGCGACCTTTTTGTTCATAATTTTACCTAGAATGATTAGTGCAACTCCGATTAAAACAATCGCAATTCCTGCAAGCCATGCACCTGATCCAGATGCATATCCGCTATATACCATGAAGCAGATTGCAACTGCTGGAAGGATAGAAGCTAAAATTGCGCTTGAACGCTTCTTTAGTTTAAACACAGCGAAAATAAATGCCACCAGTGTTGCTGAAAATGATAAAATCAAACCAATTGAAATAATATTAATATACCAGCCAAGCTCTGACATTGGTTTTAACCAGCTAAAAATTAGGCCAACTGCCGCTATCATTGTTGTAGAAAACCAAGGTGTTTTATGTTTGTTCAAAGACTTAAAAATTGGAGGGAGACATCCTTCTTCACTCATTCGATATGCGGCTCTAGCACCAGACATCAGAGCTACTTGGAATCCGGCATAGGTAGATGTTATTACAACAAATATTGCAATCCACTGCAATGATGCTGGCAAATATTCTGCCGCTACTGCTGCGATTGGGCCACCATTACCACTTTCATACTGAACAAGCACATCCATAGGTACTGCTCTCTGCCAACCGATGGTAGCGATACTATAAATCACGAGAACCACACAGATAACTACCATAAGCGATCTCTGTACCGAACGTACAGGTGTTTTGGCTTCCTCTATGAAATTTATTGTTATATCATATCCGCATATAATGAATATACCAATTAGAACGCCTGCAACTAACCCGTGAATTCCTCCGGCTTCTTTCAAAGAATAGCATTGAGCTAAAGTTATACCTTGAATATGGGGATCAACAATTCCGCATATTCCCAGGCCCACAACAATTGCAACTTCAACTCCAAGAAATACGGCAGCTAGTTTTGCGTTTAAAGAAACCCCTCTCCAAGCGATTATGAAAAGGATAACCAGGAATACAGTTCCTACTATCTGCTCTGCATAAGCCCCTTGTATGAATGGGAAGAGAGCACGAATATAGGTACTTGCTACATTCGTAGTCATTCCAAGTATAATCATTGCACAAATTACATAACTAGTGCCAACAATAACTCCAACATCATGATGCACAAATTTTTCAGTAAAAGTAAATACGCCTGCAGCTGATGGAGCCTGCCGGACAAGGTAAACTAAACTTAATGCAATAATGATTGTAGAACATAAAAATGTTACAAGCAGAATGAGTGGGCCGGCATGTCCTACTGTTGCATATAAAAGAGGAATAGAAGAGGCAGAAACCCATGCTGGTGCATTCCACCCTAATGAAGCGAGGACAATATGCCAAGTTGATAACTGATTCTTGTTTAAATTCGTGTTTAAATCTGTTATAGCTCCGTGTTTGTCATACCCTATGAACTCAGAGAAGCCCATTATTTTCCCTCCTAAAAATATTACTTACGTGGTGATATAACTTTTATTTGTCGTACGATAAAATCCGCGGCCGGGCCGGTGGACTCCACAATATATCCCGTGCCCAGGAAATAACAGCTGCCGATGATGCCCCCCAGGGCTATGAGCTGCAGGTGACGGGGCTTCAGCCCTCTTTTAAGCTCACCTGCCCCGGGTACAGCCACTTGGTTTACCACGCTCTCCTGTACCGACATAAATACCCCCCAATCAAAATGCGTTTTTCAACCACCTGATACAACCGGGAAAAAAGTAATCTGATCACCCTCGTATACCGGTGTTTCCCTGCCGGCCTTCTCCCCGTTAACCACCACCAGTCCTACATAATGCTGCGGAATGGCCAGCCAGTCTATGATTTCCCGCACCAGGACCCCGTTGTCAGCCTGCACCGCCATCCTGCCCCCGCTGCCATCCCGCTTAACCTGACGGGCCAGCGGCCCGCGCAGTTCCACATATACAAACCCCATACATTCCCCCGCCCGCTAGATCCCCAGGCCTGAAAGTTTTTCCCGGGAAGGTACGCCGTCGCTGTCCCATCCCCGCAGGCTGTAATACTCCGCCAGCATGGCGTCGAATTCCCGCCGCGGTATGGTCTTGCCGTCGGCCGGCCCGCCCTGCAGGGGATCATTGAAAATCCTGCCCGGCAGCGTATCGTCCTTGGCTGCAAAGCCTTCCCTCAAATTAAACAGCCTGGCCAGGTTAAAAATCCTTTCCCCGGCCTTTTCCAGTTCGGCCGCGGTTATTTCCCGGCCCACCGCAGGCGCCAGCAATTCCGCCATGCGGTCGAGGGAAAGCGCCCAGAAGTCGCAGACAATGAGGGAAAATTTAATGGCGTTGTAATGCTGCAAGTCCGCCACCAGGCGGGCCTTACCCTCAATGGTAAAGGGATCCCTCTCCCCGTAAGCCTCTTCCGCCACCGGCCAGGCGCTCATGTGGCAGGCCCCTCTTGGCGCCGTGGCGTAGGCCAGGGCCATGCCCCAGGATCCCCTGGGCTCGTAGCCGGGAAATTCCAGTCCTTTTACCTGCATGGCAAAACCGGCGCCTCCGTACTTGGCGGCCAGATCACGCACCCCCAGGGCCAGATCCGCCCCGATTCCTCTGCGCCTTGCCACCAGTTCGGGCACTTTCAGGTAGGAATCCACTTCTCCGAAGCGCAGCCCCAGTTCCTTGATATTTTTCTCCGCCAGCTCCATGGCAAAGGCCGTCACGTTGCCGGTGGAAATAGTGTCCAGCCCCAGATCGTCACACAGGGCGTTAAACTTGACCACTGCCTCCAGATCGGAGATGCCGCAGTTGGAGCCTGCCAGGGCAAGGGTTTCATACTCGGGCCCCTCCACCCTGCCGGCCCCCTTAATGGTATAGTTGCCGCAGCCCAGGCCGCAGGAAAGGCAGGCTTTTTTGCCGGCCCTGGCTTCCTGCAGGGCCGGGGATGAAATATTTTTATAGCCTTCCTCAAAGGTTCCCTGCTGGAAATTACGGGCAGGCAAAATGCCGGCGTTGTGAGACATTTCCACCAGCATGGGAGTGCCGTCGGTATTTGCCCAAAGGTTGGTGTCGGTCAGCAAATCTTCCCTGAGCGCCCTGTGGGCCGCCCTCATCAATCCCGGCAGGTCCGCCGGGCTCACCCCGCCGCTGCCCCGGACCACCACGGCCTTTAAATTTTTCGACCCGAATACCGCCCCAGCGCCTCCCCGCCCGGCCTGGCGGTACCGTTCTGAGGTCAGGCAGGCAAAGGAAACCATGTTTTCTCCGGCCGGGCCGATTGACAATACCCTGGCGCCGGCGCCGTGGCGTTTTATCAATTCCTCCTCGGCGGCGTGCGTGCCCAGGCCCCACAGCCAGCCGGCATCCTCAATGCTGACCCGCCCATCGTCTATCAGCAGGTAAACCGGCCGATCCGCCCTGCCCTCGATGATTACCGCGTCATATCCGGCATACTTTATTTCCCCGGCAATATTGCCGCCAACGGAACAGTCCAGCACCGTCCCGGTGGCCGGTGATCTGGTCACCACGGTCAGTTTGCCGGAGCAGGGCACCACCGTGCCGGTAAACGGCCCGGTGGCCAGTATCACTTTGTTTTCCGGGGAAAGCGGGCCTGTCCCGGGGGCCAACTCTTCAAACAGGTACTTGATGCCCAACCCCTTGCCGCCGTAATACTGATCAGCCCAGTCCTTTCTCAGCGGCACGGCGCCGGTTTTGCCGGACTGCAGGTTGACTCTCAATACAGCATTTCTGTAACCCATTGCTTACACCTCCACCGCCAGGGCGCCGTGCGGGCACCAGTCCACGCAGGCCGGGCTGCCCTGGCACAAATCGCACAGCCTTGGCTCCGGCGATTCTTCCCCCGCCATCACCACAACCCCTTCCGGGCAGGCCCGGGCGCAGTCACCGCACCCGGTGCAGAGGCCCTTGACCAGGGAGGGCATTCCGTTGGAAGAGACAATGGCGCCCGACGGGCAGGCCTCTAAACAGGCAAGGCACCCGCTGCACAGCGCCCCGGCCACAAGCAGATTACCGTCCCGGTACTCTGAAGACACCCTCAGCCTGGCCAGGGCCGGGTTGAAAATGTTTTCCTTGACTCCCGCGCAGGCCAGCTGGCACAGGCGGCAGCCGATGCATATTCCCTTATTAAACTTTATTTTCAATGTTTTCCACCCCCGGGTAGTAGTGCTTGTTGCCTGCTAACCGAATATATGGCCGTTGTTGCCTGGTAAAAATCCTCCAACTTTACACCGCGTCCCTGTTAACCCGGTCCAGGACTTTATTCAGGCGGTCCAGCACGGCGTCCTGCTGCTCCCGGCTGATGGTAAGGGGCGGCTCAATACGGATGGACTTGGAGTTGATATAGGTGCCCGCCACCAGCACGCCCCTGTCAAAAAGGCCCTTGGCCACCGCGTAGCCCAGCTCGTTGGTGATAAATTCAATCCCAATCATCAACCCCTTGCCGCGCACTTCCTGCACCACCGCCGGGTAGCTGGCGGCCAGTTCCCTTAAGCGGCCGATCATGTAGGCTCCGGACTCGGCCGCCCGCTGGGGCAGGTTCTCCTCCAGTATAACGTTTATATTGGCAATGGCCGCCGCACAGCAGACGGGGTTGCCGCCAAAAGTGGTGCTGTGCAGGATCGGGTTTTCAATGAGCTTTTCCCAGATTTTAGCGGTTGAAATAAAGGTGCTGATGGGCATCACCCCGCCGCCGAAGGCTTTGGCCAGGCAGAGAATGTCCGGGGTAACGTCATAATGCTCGCAGCAGAACATTTTTCCCGTGCGGCCCATGCCCGTCTGCACTTCGTCCAGGATGAGCAGGGCGCCGTATCGGTCGCACAGCTCCCTGACCCTGGGAAGGTAATCATCCGGGGGAACAATTACCCCACCCTCGCCCTGTATGGGCTCCAGCAGCACCGCCGCCACTTCCTCCCCGACGAAGGCGCAGCTTTCCAGCATCATCTCGATAGCGTCGGCGTTGCCGTACGGAACATGGTGGAAACCCGGAATCAGGGGCTGAAAGGGCTTGCGAAACACCGCCTTGGCCGTGCCGGAAAGACTTCCCAGCGATTTGCCGTGAAAGGCCCTGGTGGTGGCGATAAAGTTCTTGCGGCCGGTGTACATGCGGGCGAATTTCAGGGCCCCTTCCACCGACTCGGTGCCGCTGTTGACGAAAAAGGCGTATTTTAAATCACCGGGCGTGATTTCCGCCAGCAGCTTGGCCAGAAAACCGCGCAGCGGGTCCAGCAGCTCCTGGCTGTGCAGCGCCTGACGCTGCAGTTGGTTGATTACCGCCTGCAGCACCTTGGGGTGACGGTGACCCACATTGTATATACCAAAGCCGCCCAGGCAATCAATAAACTCCCTTCCGTATATATCGGTAAAGGTAGACCCCTGGTCACTCCACTCCACCGAGGTGTAATCTGTGGAAACCGACTTCCGGTACTCCAGGAAGCCGGGATTGACATGTTCCCTGAAGGCCTCTACGGTGGCCTGCACCACCCAGTCCTTTTCCTCCCTGCTAAGCTCCTTTTTAGCGATGAGATCCAGGTAACGTTGCGATTCCTTTATAACGCTGGCATAGTCCTTTTGCATGATAACCTCCCTGTATAAAGTAAACTTTTGCCTACCCTATACGCAACAAACGTGCCCGCAGGCGTACATCCCTTTATGCCGGAATATATCCCGGATCAGTCTATGGCCGGACAGGTCGGAAAAAAAAGTCAGTCTCATAAACGAGACAGACTATTGATTATATTTGCCTTATATTTAATATTTTTTATTTTAAGTCATTATCAATATTGAGACGGAATCTCAAATTTAAGACGCCTTCAAGGCGGCCCCGTTTGTTTTTTACAGCTTGAACCCGGTTACCAGCTTCTGCAGATCGGCGGACATGCCGGCCAGATCCTGGGCCGATGAGGCAATCTGTTGAACCACCTGGTTTAACTGCTGGATTGATGCAGACAGCTGCCGGGTGCCCTCGCTGGACCGGCCCGAACCATCGGCCACCCCGCTTACGGTTTCAGCAGTCTCCCTTATTTCCCTGATAATCTCCTCGAAGAAGCGGCCGGTGTTGTCCACCACCACTGCGCCCCCCTCCACCTGGCCGGCCACCGACTCCATGGCCCGCACCGCGTTGAGGGTTTCCTGCTGCACGCGGGAAATCAGGGCCGCTATGTCCCTGGCCGCATCCGCCGACTGCTCGGCCAGCTTCCTGACCTCCTCGGCCACCACTGCAAAGCCTCTTCCCTGGTCGCCGGCCCTGGCCGCCTCAATGGCCGCATTCAGGGCCAGAAGGTTGGTCTGCTCGGCCAGGGACGTGATCAATTCCGTGATCCTGCCTATCTGCCCGGAGTATTCACCCAGCTGCTTTACCGAGTTGGCGGCGTGGACCGAGGATTCCTGGATCATTTTCATGGCCTGCCCGGTGTCCTCCACCGAAACCATACCCTTGTCGGCCACTTTCATTACATTGCCGGCCTTGGTTGCAGCCTCCCGCGCCTCAACAGCGCCCCGGTCCGAAAATTCGGCCACTTCCGCGGTGGTGGAGGTCATTTCCTCAACGGCGGCCGACACCTCCTGCCCCCACGCCGACAGTTCCTGGCTGCTGGCGGCAAGGCCGGCGGAGTTGTCAACAATCTGCCGGACCATCGTCCTCAGGTTGTCGGTCATTTCGTTAAAGGCCCCGGCCAGTTCCCCCATTTCGTCACCGGAACCGGCATCCACCCGGCGGCTGAGATCTCCTCCGGCTATACCCTGCGCCGCCCCCAGGAGCGCCCTGGTGGGCCTGACCACGCCCACCGTAAGCAGGTACGCCGCCGCCAGGGCCGCCAAAAGGCCGGCGATCACGACAATCAGCGAGGTTTTCCTGGTGCTTGAAAAAACCTGTTCACTTTCTACCCTGGCCCTGGCCGCCCCCTCCTCGCTGATCCCGGAAAGAGTGTTCAGCAAGCTGACAATATTTTCATGAATCACTTCGGATTCACCTTTTATAGAGGCCAGGGCGGCATCTGAATCGTTTTGCATTCTCAGGTCAATAATTTTTTTGTGTACTTTCTGGTAGTCGGCCCAATATTTTGTGAACTTATCGTATAATATTCTTTCATCTTCCGTGGTGATCAGTTTCTCATACCTGGCACATTCCTCGCTTATGAACGAACCGGTCAGCTCGATTTTTCTTTCAGCCTCGGATATTTCCGTCATATAAGTGGAAATTATGTAAGTCAACTCAAACCTCCTGTACTCCGAGACCATATTTTTTATTTTATCCAGGGACTGGATACGGGGCAGCCATCTGTCGGCGATCTCGGCGGATTCCTGGTTTACCCTGGCAATCATAATGTTCCCGTATACGCCTATCCCGATCAGTATGGCCACCAAAAATCCAAAACCGGCAAACATCTTTTTCCTGATGGTGAATTTCATTTATTTTCACCCCTTCCGTATAAACAACCAATATTAACTATATTTCCAATATTCGTCATTATTCTTAATATTCCTTTTTTTAGTTCACCGGCCCCAGCAGGTCGCTTTCCCTGTTGGAAAGCAGGCAGTAAAGCGAAAGGCCAATGTTTATGATCCCGAATACCAGGTACCCCGGGCTGAATACATCCGCGGCCAGGGTCAGGCTGTACATGGCCAGCATTGTGCCGGCGGCAAAAAGGTAGCCCCTCGCCTTTTCCCTGCCCAGGGCGATTCTCAGCATCCTCCTGTACATGAGGGCCCTGTTCTCCCTGCCGGAATCGGTATCCCCCGTCACGGCGGGGAAAATCCGGTGCCCGGTCTGCCTGGCCAGTTCCACCAGCCGGTATGCATCCACCAGGGTAATCCTTATTTTTTCCTCCAGGGCGGCCCGCCTGGCTTCGGGAGAAAAAGTCCCGGCGGCCACCAGCACCCCGCCCCTGATATCCAAGTTCCTTATCTCATCACGGAATTGCGTTACCTTATCGGCCGCAACGGCGCTGTCGCCGGGTTCGGTCGCCAGGCACCGGACGGCCAGGGGAACCCCGCGGTAGAGCGCCCTGATGGCAATTTTTGTGTCCTGCAGGTCCTTCTCCCCCGCCGCCGCATTTACTGTGTATACGTCGGTAAAGCCGTCAATTTTGCCCAGTATCTCAACAAACAGCTTTTCCAGGTCTTCTGCATCCCCAATGTTTTTTATCCTCTCCAGACACTGGCGGCCCGCCGCCCATAACCGGTTGTGCACCCCGGCGTTAGCCAGGAAGAACTTCCTCAACTTAAAAGCAATATAAACCTCCGCGGCCATCAACGTAACAGAGACGACCAGCGCCCTGGCGTGGCTGCCGGAATAGCTTTCAGCCAGCGCCAGGGTGACCAGCATGGCCACCAGCAGGACCCCGTAGAAATCTATGTTCCTGGCCAGCTTGTTCCGGTCGTCCCGTACCGGTTTGATGTAATAGCGCAGGTATCTGCCTTTTCTTCTCATTTCCCGCCACTTTTCCATGTCCAGCCTGAACAGCCTCCTGCCTGTGCTGAAAAATTTCGCCACTGCGTTAACCCCCGTGAAAACCGTGTTTATTCTAAATATTACCGATTCAATCATTGCCGATACATTTAAAGGGCTGCATTAAAGTGGCCCAAAAAAATTAAACTAACCTCATAAACCTGGTTGACTGCCGGGAGGTGTCTTAAGATTACCGGATCTGGAAAGGAACTGGACGAAAAATACAGGCGGCTGGATGAAGTGATTGACCGCTACAGTCCGGGCGGCGGACAGCTGATCCGGATACTGCAGGAGGCCCAGGAAATTTTCGGCTATCTCCCCGAGGAGGTGCAAACGTATATCGCCGGAAAAACCGGCATTCCTGTCAGCGAGGTGAACGGCGTGGTAACGTTCTACTCGCTGTTCAGCACCGAACCCAGGGGCAAGTACGGGATCAGCGTGTGCCTGGGCACGGCCTGCTACGTCCAGGGCGCCCAGGGAATCATCGACGATTTCAGGCGGGATTTGCGCTTAAAGGATGGAGACACTTCGGCCGACGGCCTCTTTACCGTTAAGAGCACCCGCTGCCTGGGCGCCTGCGGGCTGGCCCCGGTGATTACGGTCAACGGCGAGGTGCACGGCAGGGTCAGCCGCAAGGACGCGGCCAGGATCCTTCGCCAGTACCGCAAGCTGGAGGAGGCTGAAAGGGCAGATGATCAAAGACCTGAACGACCTGCGGGAGATCAGGAACAGCCGCCTGCCGTACCTTGAGATAAGGCAGCATCCCGGCCTGAAGGCACAATTTTACCAGGTCATGATCTGTACCGGCACCGGCTGCACCTCGTCGGGCAGCATCCCGCTGAAAAAAGAACTGGAAGAACGGCTGGCCGAAAGAAAACTGGAAGACAGGGTGAAGGTTTTTAAAACCGGCTGCTTTGGTTTTTGCAAGCTGGGACCCATCGTGGTGGTGCACCCGGGAGCTGTTTTTTACCACGATGTCAGGAAATCGGACATTCCGGACTTGATCGAGGAACACTTTCTGGGCGGAAGGGTACTGGAAAGGCTGCTCTATGAGGAGCCGGACACCGGGGTCAAAAAAAGAGACATCCACGACATCCACTTTTTCAGCGCCCAGAAGCGCGTGGCCCTGAGACACTGCGGCCTGATCAATCCCGAGGACATCGAGGAATACATTGCCGCCGGCGGTTATTTCGCCCTGGAAGACTGCCTGAACCGCAGAAAACCCGGGCAGATCATAGACGACATCAAGCGGTCCGGCCTCAGGGGGCGGGGAGGCGGAGGATTCCCGGTGGGACTGAAGTGGGAGGCCGCCCGGGCGGCCGAAGGGCCGGAAAAATACGTGGTCTGCAACGCCGATGAAGGGGACCCGGGTGCCTTCATGGACCGCAGCATACTGGAGGGAGACCCCTACAGCGTGCTGGAGGCCATGACCATCGCCGGATATGCCATCGGCGCCGGAGAGGGCTATATATACGTCAGGGCGGAGTACCCCATTGCCGTGGGCCGGCTGGAAAAAGCCATCGCCCGGGCCGGGGAGTACGGCCTCCTGGGCGACAACATACTGGGCAGCGGCTTTGATTTCAGGATCGATATCCGGCTGGGGGCCGGCGCCTTTGTCTGCGGTGAGGAAACCGCCCTCCTCAAGTCGGCCGTGGGACTGCGGGGCGAGCCGCGCCCCAGGCCCCCCTATCCGGCCCAGTGCGGTCTCTGGGGAAAGCCGACCCTGCTCAACAACGTGGAGACCTTTGCCAACATACCGGAAATACTGACCCGGGGGCCGGATTGGTACGCCTCCATAGGCACTGAAAAAAGCAAGGGCACCAAGGTCTTTTCCCTGGCCGGGAAAATAGTGAATACCGGGCTTATCGAAGTGCCCATGGGGACCACCCTGCGCCAGATAATATTTGACATCGGGGGCGGAATACCGAACGGGAAAAGGTTCAAGGCGGTGCAGACCGGGGGCCCGTCCGGGGGCTGCCTGCCGGAAAAGTGCCTGGATACCCCCATCGACTACGAGTCCCTGCGCTCCATCGGCTCCATAATGGGCTCCGGCGGCCTCATCGTCATGGACGAGGACGACTGCATGGTGGACATATCCAAGTTTTATTTGCAGTTCAGCCAGGATGAGTCCTGCGGCAAGTGCACCCCCTGCCGGATAGGCACAAAAAGGATGCTGGAAATACTGGAGAGGATAACCGAAGGCAAGGGTGAGATGGAGGATCTCTACGAGCTGGAGGATCTGTCCCGGGAGGTCATGGACGCTTCCTTATGCGGCCTGGGCCAGACCGCACCAAACCCCGTGCTTTCCACCATCAGGCACTTCCGGGACGAGTACGAGGCGCATATTTTAGACAAGGAATGCCCGGCGGGGGTCTGCCGGGCCCTGCTGGACTATGTGGTGGACGAGGGAAAATGCGTATCCTGCGGGCTGTGCGCCAGGGCCTGCGTGGCCGACGCCGTAACAGGAGACAAAAAGGGGCAGCCGTATTTTATAGACCGGCAAAAATGCCTGAAGTGCGGCGCCTGCCAGGCCAAGTGCCCCAAGGGAGCAATATATGTCAGCAGCGCCGCCCGGCTAAAAACATCCCCCGGGGTACAAACGTAGGGACAGGGATTGGGGGTTGGGATTTGGAGTGCAATGAAACCCTTTTATGCCGGGTTTTTTATTTCCCCCACCTTGAAGTAATTGGGCATGGTGTCCTCGACATACCTCCAGGTTTCCTCGGCGTTGGTCCGCCAGTTGGTGGGACATGATGATATAGCCTCCACGAATGAAAAGCCCCGGCCCTGCATCTGATTTTCCAGGGCCTTTTTCAGGCAGGCCTTTAACTGCCGCATGTTGGCTATCGACCCCCTGGCCACGTAGGCGCCCTCCCCTGTGATGGCGGCCACCATTTCCGGCCCCCGCATGGGCCTGCCGGTGGCTTCGGTGTCCCTGCCGTAAGGGCTGGTTTCTGTTTTCTGGCCGGGCATGGTGGTGGGGGCCATTTGCCCCCCGGTCATGGCATAAACCGTGTTGTTGGCCAGGATCACCGTGATTTTCTCATTCCTGGCGGCGGCGTTGACCAGGTGCTGCGACCCGATGGCGTAACCGCCCCCGTCGCCCATATAGGCGATGCATATCAGGTCCGGATTGGCCCTCTTAACCCCCGTCATCACCGGCGTGGTCCGCCCGTGGTGGGTCTGTACGGTGTCAACGTTGAAAAAATCCCAGGACAGCAGCGAGCAGCCTATGTCGCACCCGAAGGCGGTTTTGCCCTGGATGTCCAGTTCGTCTATGGCCTGCCCCAGCGCCTTCAGGACCAGCCCGTGGCCGCACCCGGGGCAAAACTTGTGAGGCTTCGTGGAAAGCCTCCAGCACCTCGGCATAATCAGATCGGTCATCCACAATTCCCTCCTCCGTCTTCTGCTATAGTCTTCAAATTTATTGTCCCGGCTATACGGATAATTATTACTTGCAAGCGGAGGATGGGGAAAAACCCAGCGTCATGTTTTCACTTCACCCCGTTTATTTTTTCACGCGCCTTTTCCCCGGTCCGGACGAAGAAGGAGTCAGCTGGTACTTTTTGATTTTCCGCACCACCGTCGACTGGTTGACCTCCAGCGCGGCGGCGATTTTATATGTGTTTTTCAACCGGTTATAGGCCATTGAAAACAGCTGTTTTTCCAATTCGTCCATGGCCTCCTTCAACGGGCAGACGTCCATCACGTAGACACGGTTGGGCGATAAACCCTTCCCGTCAAAAATATAATCGGGGAGGTGGCCCACCGATATTTCACCACTTTCCGTGGTAACCAGGAGCCTTTCCACAAGGTTTTCCAGCTCCCTCACATTACCCGGCCAGTTATAGTTTTTCAGCACCTCCACCGCTTCATCGGAAAGTTTTTTTCCAGTTTCATATTTGGCATTCAGCTGACTCCAAAAATAATCCACCAGGGCGGGGATGTCTTCCCGGCGGTAGCGCAGCGGTGGAATAATGACGGGAATGACATTCAGCCTGTAGTACAAGTCCTCCCTGAAGGACCCCTCCGCCACCATGCGCTGGATATCCCGGTTGGTTGCGGCGACGAACCGGATATCAACGCCAATGCATTTGCTGCCGCCGACCCGGATCATCTTTTTCTCCTGGATTATTTGCAATAGCTTAACCTGCAAGTTTAGGGGGAGATCAGTTATCTCGTCCAGAAAAACAGTGCCCCTGTTGGCCAACTCCAGGAGTCCCTTTTTGCCCTCCTTGCGGGCTCCGGTGAAGGCGCCCCCCTCGTAGCCGAACAATTCCGATTCCAGGAGGTGTTCGGGGATAGCCCCGCAGTTGATGGTTACGAAGGGCCCGTTTGCCCGCTTGCTCTTCTTGTGCAGCCGGGAGGCCACCACTCCTTTTCCGACCCCGGATTCCCCCATGATCAGCACCGTGGAATCCACCTGGGCCACCTTGTCCACCATTTCCAGCACCCGCTTCATCTGCGGGCTGCAGGCCACCACCTCGTTGCTCTTGATCTTTTCACGGCTTAATTGCAAAATCTGCCGGCGGTAGCTTTCCACCAGCTGCTCGGTATCCTCCAGCTGCTTTCTTAGATTCAACAGTTCGGAGATATCCCTGGAATTAACCACTACCCTGGTAATATCACCATTTTCGTTAAAAATGGGGTTTCCGGTCACTATCAACTGCTTGCCGCTTTTTGTTTTCTGGGTGATGGTGACCCGTTTCTTTTCCTTCAAAACCAGCCTGGTCACCGAGGGCGTAAAGTATCCCTCCTTTTCCAGCTCAAACACGTTTTTGCCGATCATCTGCTCCACCGGCACCCCGTAATAAGTTTCCCCCACCTTGTTGATGCGTTTGGTCACGCCGTTTCCATCAATGACGAAAATTTCATCGTACGAGGAGTTGAATGTTTCTTCCAGTTCATTGATTAATTCTTTTTGTTCGTTTAATTCGTCCCAGTAAAACTTCCAGCCCGATATATCAAACAGCAGGGCGATTGAATCTATTTTGCCGCTGTTTATCTTTTTATTTTCCACCACCAGTGTTTTGCCGGCGGCGGCCAGTTTGAACACAGCCGGCTTATTGCCGGCAGGCTGATCAGCAACGGGTCCCCGACTGATTAAAGAGAGAAAATTACTGTTGATACTGCCTGAAGAATTATGATCCAGGAGATCGGATGCCAACTTGTTGACGGCAACCACTTTCTTTGTTTTATCAAAGCCTACGATTCCTATGGGCAAAAGATCGATTAGCCTTTCCCAGTCCAATTCTCCCACCTCACAAAACATTATATATTTTAAAGGGTGGGGTTACAAACAGAAACCTTTTTAGGTGATGTCCCTGTTTTTAAACATTATCCTGCCGGACCGGCACTGCAGGTATATTTTCTATTCAGCAACAATTGATGTTCTACTGCATGATTAATCTTTACGATACTTTAAAATTTTTTGAAATTTTGGGCTTTATTTAAATGCATCAATGCATTAATAAAATGCTTCTTTGCATTCAAATAAAACATCAACGGCGCCCCCGGCGCTGTACATATTGCCAGCCGGGCAGCCCTGCACTTTTGTACGCCCACTTGCCGCCGCCGCACGGCAAATAAATCTATTGCCTGCGGGCAGCGCCCGGTCAAAGCCCCATCAGTTCCCCGGGGCTTTTTCTGGCATAACTTTTGCTCTGGTGATCAGTACTATACAGCACCGCCAACAGGATGTAAAGCCATACTTTGGCCGGAGTAACCCGCCGCTGTGCCGGAGGTGCCGGGAAAGCTCAACGCCAAAAAGGAGGTTGAATCCATGATAAATATCAAAACCCCGATTCCGGGGCCGAAGTCCCTGGAACTGATGGAACTCAGGAAAAAATGCGTGCCCAGGGGTATTTCCAACGCCGCGCCGGTATTTGTCCGGGAAGCAAAGGGAGCCGTCATCACGGATGTGGACGGCAACCAGTTTATCGATCTGGCCGGCGGCATCGGCACAATCAACGCCGGCCACAGTCCAGACGAGGTTGTGGGCGCGGTAAAGGAGCAAATGGACAGATACATTCATACCTGTTTTCATGTGGCCATGTACGAGCCCTACGTGCGCCTGGCCGGGAAGCTGGCCGCCATAACGCCCGGAGACTATGAGAAAAAGACCATGTTCGCCAACAGCGGCGCCGAGGCGGTGGAAAACGCCGTCAAGCTGGCCCGAAAGCATACAAAGAAAACGGGTATAATCGCCCTTGAGTGCGCTTTTCACGGCCGCACACTGATGGCCATGACCATGACCAGCAAGGTAAGGCCTTATAAATACGGGTTCGGGCCCTTCGCCCCGGAAGTGTACAAAATCCCTTCGGGTTATTGTTACCGCTGCTATTTTGGTTTAAGCTACCCCGGCTGCGAGATGAAATGCGTCAAAAACCTGGAAAGATTTTTTACGGCCGAGTGTTCACCCGATCACGTGGCGGCACTGATTGCCGAGCCCGTCCAGGGAGAGGGCGGCTTCATTGTTCCTCCCCCGGAATTTTTGCCGGGATTAAAACAGGTTTGCCACAAGTACGGCATTCTTTTTATCGCCGACGAGATACAAACCGCCTTCGGCCGCACCGGGAAGATGTTTGCCTGCGAACACTACGGCCTGGAACCGGACATGATTACCCTGGCCAAGTCGCTGGCAGCCGGATTCCCCCTGAGCGCAGTCACCGGGCGGGCGGAAGTGATGGACTCCGCAGACACCGGAGAAATCGGCGGAACATACGGCGGCAACCCGTTATCCTGCGTGGCGGCCTTACAGGTAATCGACAAGATGCAGAACGATGACCTGCCGGCCCGGGCCGGCGAGATTGGCCGGAAGATAATGGAAAGATTAAAAGCAATTCAGGAAAAGCATCCCGTAGTGGGAGACGTGCGGGGCCTCGGCGCCATGGTGGCCGTGGAACTGGTTAAAGACCGGGCGACAAAGGAGCCGGCCAGGGAAATAACCAGCCGGATTCTCACGGAATGCCATAAAAAGGGGGTAATCGCCATCAGCGCGGGCATCTACAGCAACGTGCTGAGGTTTTTAGCGCCCCTGGTGATCACCGACGGCCAGCTTTTCCAGGCGCTGAATGTTTTGGAAGAAGCCTTCGACACCGTTTGTGTGAACTGCTAGTGTCCGGGCCCTACCCAAAACCAGGTGCCCTGCGCAAGAGCCTGCCGCGAGGCGGGCTCTTGCGCAATAGAATTTATTCCCGCGGGGAGGGAAAAAAATGAAAGGGTTCTACGGGAAATTGCTGAGGATCAACCTTACGGAGAAATCATACGCGGTAGAGGACATCCCGGAGCAGATTCTGAGGGATTATCTGGGGGGAAAGGGACTGGGATCGTATTTGCTGTTAAATAATGTCCCGGCCGGCGCCGACCCCCTGTCCCCGGAAAACAGGCTCATTTTTACCACCGGCCCGGCCGCCGGCACCATCGTACCAGGTTCCAGCCGCTACGGTATCTACAGCAAATCGCCGCTGACCGGCCTTTACGCCGAGTCTTACGCGGGTGGGAAAGTGGCCCCCGCCTTGAGGCGCACGGGGTATGACGCCATTATCATGGAAGGGGCCGCGGAGTCGCCCGTATACCTGGAAATCAGCGACAGGCAGGTCCTGTTTCGCGACGCCGGCCACCTGTGGGGAATGGAAACATACGCCGCCGAAGACGCTGTGCTGAAGGACGCCCACAGCCCCGACGCCCAGGCGGTGGTTATCGGCCCCGCCGGGGAGAAGATGGTCCGCTTCGCCTGCGTGGAAAACAACTACTGGCGCTCGGCGGGCAGAACCGGCATGGGCGCGGTTATGGGCTCCAAAAAACTGAAGGCGCTGGTGTTTCACGGCCAGTCCAGGTGTGCTATCGCCGACCCGGGGCTGCTCAAAGAGGCGGTGGGAAACATCCGGGCAAAAGGCAAGGACAACCCCGGTGTGCAGGCCTACCAGACCTACGGAACACCTGTGATGGTTAAAATTATGAACGGGGCCAAAGCATTCCCCACCCGCTACTGGTCTGACGGCAGTTTTGACAGATGGCCGGAGATCAGCGGGGATGCGCACCAGCAAAAATTCCAGGTGAAGGCCCGCTCATGTCCCCAGTGCTTTCTGGCCTGCGGCAAGGATACGGTGGTCACTGCCGGCGAGCATGCCGGACTGCGGCTGGAAGGTCCCGAGTACGAAACCATATACGCCTTCGGGGGACTCTGCTGCATCGACCGGCTGGATAGGATACTTTACCTGAACGACCTCTGCGACCGCCTGGGGATTGATACCATCACCGCCGGAAACCTGGCCGCACTGGTGATGGAGGCCGTTAAAAGGGGCCGGCTGGACTGCGGCCTGAAGTACGGGGACGCCCCGGGAGTGGCGCGGCTGTTAAAGGACATGGCTGACCGGACCGGCCTCGGGGAGGACCTTTCCCGGGGGATAAAATACTTCAGCAAGAAATGGAACCTGGAGGACATTGCCGTTCACGTCAAGGGACTGGAGCCTCCCGGGTACGACCCCAGGGTGCTGAAGGGGATGGGGTTGGCCTACGCCACTTCCACCAGGGGCGCCTGCCACCTGCGGGCCACCTTTTACAAGCCGGAGCTGAGCGGCATCATCGACCCCGCCGCCACGGAGGGAAAGGCCGCCCTGTTCATCGAGTATGAAAACAGGCTGACCATCTTCAACACCCTGATCCTGTGCGTCTTCTTCCGGGATTTGTTCCTGTGGGATGATTTGATCCCGGTAATCAAGGCCTGCACCGGATGGGAATACACCAGGCCGGAACTGGAGAAAATGGCCAACAACATTGTTACCCTCACCCGCCGGTTCAACGCCCGGGAAGGAGCCACCAAGGAATACGACACGCTGCCGCCCAGGCTTTTCAGCCAGCCAATCAACGGCGGGGAAAACATAATCACCAGGGAAGAACTGCGGTTCATGGTGGATGACTACTACCGGCTCAGGGGCTGGGACGACACGGGGAATCCCCTGCCCTGACGGCCCGGTGAATTTAACCTCTTCCGGCGCACATAAAGACCTCTTGATCAGAACAATATATCTGCAAAGGGGGGTGTGTTATGGGCGGGAACAAAAAGGAAAAAAAGGGCCGGGCAAAGTACCCGGTCACCGGCAATGAAGCCAAAAAGCAGCCCACCACGGCAGATATCGATGTCAATATGAAGTAGCTCATCCAGCCGGAAATCCGGGTCCGAATTCAGAATACAGGAGACAGAATACAGAATTTATCGTGCATGTTTTTCCTCCTGTCTCCTGTCTTCTGTCTCCTGTCTCGCGTGTTTCTTTAAAAATCAAGGTCTATCTCCACTGCCTCCTCATCGCAGTTAGGAAACTTGGGGCAGTTGATGCACTCTTTCCACACCTTCTGGGACAGGCTCTCCTTGGGGACAATCCGAAAGTTGCAGCGGGCAAAAAAGCCCGGCTGGTAGGTCAGGGCAAAGACCCTGGGTATCTTCAGCTCCCTGGCCTCGGACAGGAACGCCTCCACCAGCCTGCGGCCGATGCCCTTTTTCTGCATGTCCGGCTGCACCGCCAGCGCCCTGATCTCGGCCAGATCCTCCCAAATGATGTGCAGCATGCCGGCGCCCAGCAGCCTGCCCCGGTCCTCGGCCACGGTTATTTCCCGCACCCCTTCATACAGCATGGACCTGGACCTGGCCAGCATCAGGCCCCCGTCCGCAAAATAGGTAATCAGCCGGTGAACGTCCTCAATGTCGCACATCCTTGCCTTCCTGATAATCAACAAACAACATCTTCCCCTTCATGAACCCGCCCCGAAAATTTTATCCCGGTCATTATCTTCTGGATGCTGAATTCTGAATTCTGGATTCTGACCTTATAACCTGTCCCGAAAGAGTCACATTTCCATACAGTATTTCACCGCGTTAATAAATATGGGCAGCCCGTGGGGCTCCCTGACTTCACCGCGGCGCCAGCCGGGATGCTGGAATACATCCACAAACCTCTCCGGGTGGGGCATCAGTCCCATGACCAGGCCGGTCCGGTCGCAGATCCCGGCGATAGAGTTGAGGGACCCGTTGGGGTTGTGCGGGTATTCCATGGTGGGCCGGCCGTCGGGCCTGGTGTAGCGGAACACAACCTGCCCCGCAGACTCCAGCTCATCCAGCTGATCCTTTTCGGCGTAAAACTTGCCCTCCCCGTGGGCCACCTGGACGCTTATCAGGCTCCCGGCCATACCCCTGGTGAATATGCAGGGGGTATCCTCCACCCTCAGGTTCACCCACTGGCACCTGTAACCTCTATCGTTGTTCATCAGGGTGCAGCGGATATCTCCCATCCTGCGGCCGGGCAGCAGGCCGGTCCTGACCAGCACCTGGAACCCGTTGCAGATGCCCAGCACCGGTTTGCCGCCGTCCACAAACTCCTGCAGGCCCTCTTTAAGGAAGGAGGTCAGCTCCACCGCCAGTATCTTGCCGGACTGCACATCGTCGCCATACGAAAACCCGCCCGGCAGGGCCAGTATCTGATAGTCGGCCAGCCTTTCCTCCCCTGACCTGAGCTGGTTGACGTGCACCATCCGGCAACTGGCCCCGGCCTTCTCAAAGGCGTAGTATGTCTCCAGGTCGCAGTTGGTGCCGTCCGCCCTCAACACGCAGACCTTTGGCTTCATGGGCCGAACACCTCCTTCATGGGACGCTTCCAGGCCTCCCGCAGCCTTTCCAGTTCCACCGAAAACAGCGCTTTGCCGTTTTTGTATACGGAAATTGATTTTTCTACCGCCGTTCTGCCGATTACCCTGTACGGCGCCCCGCCGAACAGCCCCGGCAGGTCGCCGCCGTCCTTCATCTCCAGTAAAAACACGCCGGCGGTCTCGTTAAACAGGAATTCCTCGGGCACGTCCCCGGCTTCCAGCTCAAGGACGGCCCCGATTTCCCCGCCGAAACACATCTCGGCCAGGGCCGCGGCCAGCCCTCCCTCACTGATATCGTGGCAGGCCAGCACGTTGCCCCCATTTATGGCGGAGTGTACCGACCGGAAAACTCCCATCATCGTTTTGAGGTCAACCTTCGGCAGGTTTGTGCCTTCCACCCCCATCAGCCGGCAGTATACCGATCCGGCCATTTCCGCGGGGGCCCTCTGTCCTGCCAGTACCAGCACGGATCCCGGTTTTTTGAAATCCGCCGAAACGGTCCGCCTGATATCCCCGACCCGCCCGAAGGCCGACACGCACAATACCGGCGGAATCTTGATCACGGCGCCGTCATCGCCCCGGTAGGTGCTGGACAGGCTGTCCTTGCCGGAAATAAACGGCATGCCCGTTTCCTTCACAAAATCAACACAGGCGTCCACCGCCATGTCCAGGGCGCCCAGGGATTCTATGTCCGGGTAAGGCCAGATGAAATTGTCAATGAGGCACAGTTCCCCCGGGTCGGCCCCCGCCGCCACGGCGTTGGCCACGGCTTCGGCGGCCGCCCAGAGGCTGCCGAAGTATGGGTTGATGTTATTCAGAACGGGATTGAGCCCGTGGCTGATCACCAGGCCGCAGGTCTTACCGTAAAGGGGACTCAGCACCACGGCGTCATTGGGCGCGTCCCCGGCCACCCCGCCGAAGGGTGGAAGGATATTCGACCCCTGCACCCCGTGGTCATACATGCGCACTATGGGTTCCTTGGAGCACACATCAAGATGTGACATCACCCGGCAGTATATTTGCACCCAGTCCCCGGGGGGGCCGGGCACGGCACATTTGGGCTGCGGCGGGACCCAGCGGGCTTCCAGCGTCTTCCTGGGCAGCCCGTGGTGCAGGAATTCCATGTCCAGCCGGCAGACGGTTTCCCCGTCGTAAGTCACCGTAAGCATCCGGTCGCTGGTGAACTTGCCCAGCACCACCGTCCCGACGTTGTAGCCCCGGCATATTTCGGCCAGCCTGGGCCAGTGATCCGGACTTACCGCCAGGACCATCCTCTCCTGGCTCTCCGAAAGCCATATTTCCCAGGGGCTCAGGCCCGGGTATTTGAGCGGGGTCTTTTCCAGCCACACCAGCACCCCGGTTTCCGATCCCATCTCACCCAGGGCCGACCCGAATCCCCCCGCCCCACAGTCGGTGACGGCCCGCACCAGGCCCTCGGAGCTTGCGGCCAGCAGGGCGTCGGACATTCTCTTTTCCTCTATAGCGTTGCCTATCTGCACGGCACTGGCGTTGACGTCAACGGTGCGGTGGGTCATCTCGCCGCTGGAGAATGTGGCCCCGTGGATCCCGTCCCGCCCGGTGCGCCCCCCGATCACCACGGCCAGGTCTCCCGGCTGGGGCTTGCCTTTTTGGCACGATGCCACCGGCAGTATGCCGTAGGCGCCCACTATGACCGAGGGCTTGGCCCGGAAATCCTCGTGAAAGTGAACCGAGCCATTATTGGTGGGTATTCCCATCCGGTTGCCGTAGTCCCTGACCCCGGCCACCACCCTGCGCAGCAGGTACTTCGGGTGCAGGCAGCCCGGGGGCACCTCCGACTGGTCCAACTGTGGCGGGGCGAAGCAGAACATATCGGTGGAGGCTACCACCCTGGCCCCCCGGCCGGTCCCCATCACGTCCCGGAACACCCCGCCGCTGCCGGTCATGGCCCCACCGTACGGCTCTATGGCCGACGGTGAATTATGGGTTTCCACCTTGCCGCAGACGGCCCACCCGTCATAAAACTCCATTACCCCGGAGTTGTCCACAAAGGCCGACAGCACCAGGGGGTGGCCGGCGTTCCTGGTGGCCTCCTGCAGCCTCTTCAGCAGCGGGGCCTTCAATTTCCCGTTGACCGACAGGTCGGCCTTGAAGGTTTTGTGCCCGCAGTGTTCCGACCACGTTTGGGCCAGGGTTTCCACCTCGCAGTCGGTGGGATCCCGGCCCAGGTCCTGAAAATATTTTTGTATCGCCCGCATCTCCTCAAGGTTCAAAAACAGCGTATCCCTGCTCAATTCCATCAGCTGCCGGTCGGACATCCCCCTGATGGGGACAATTTTCGTCCGCCCCGGTCTTCCCTCAATGACGAGGGTTTCCGGTTTCTCCCGGACGACCTTTTCCACTGTATCGTTAACCAGCAGTTTTTTCAGTACAACCTCAATTTTGTCGGGAGTGGCCCCGGGGCCGTAGAAACCATACTCGCGGCTGGAGTCCGCCGCCAGCAGCCCGCTTATTCCCAGGTCCGCCGCCGACTTGAGCAGCGACGCTGCCTCGGGGTTCATCACCCCGGGCTTGTATGCCACCTCCACCACCATGCCGCCTTCCAGCAGCGGTTCGTTGATACTGAACCGGTGGATAAGCTTTTCGGCCAGCAGGCGTTCGGCGATGTAACCGGCCTGCTCCCCGCCTATTCCCTCGAAGCGGTAAACCTTGGCCGTCCTTACCTCCGTTATGTCGCTAAAACCGAGGGTGTTATGAATGTCGTAAAGCAGCGCCTCAGCCACGGTATCCGGCAGGCCCGGCTTATTGATCACCCTTACTTCCTGTATGGCCATGAAAACACCCCCATGTTCATTTAAAAAACAATCTCCGGCCCTGGCCGGGCCGGATCAAAAAACATCAATTACATAAAAAATTTTATTATATGTAAATACAAAAAACAACAATCATTTGTATTAAAAGACTAAATAATTTATTGGAATTGACCACGGACCAGTTCTTTCACTCTAACTTCGAGATCACCTGACGATTAAGACCGGGCTGGAGGCGTGCCTGACCACCCTGTTGCTGACGCTGCCCATCAGGTAGCCCTTTATCTCGCCCAGTCCCCGGCTGCCCATGACAATCAGGTCAAACCTTCCTTCCTTGGCCTCCCGGCATATCTCCATGGCCGGGTTCCCCCAGATTATCTTGATCTCAATCTTCACCCCGTATTTCCCGAAATCAGCCTTGGCCTTCTCCATGATCTCCTCGCCGGTGGCCTGGAGCTCATCGTGGATCTGCTGGTAGGCTCCGCCCAGCCGGTCACTGAACTTGTTCACGTACGGGGGTAGGGCGGGAATGACATGGAAAAGAAGGACCTCGGAATCCATGCATTTGGCCAGTTCCAGGGCATGCTCGGCCGCCACATTGGCCCGCATCGACCCGTCCAGGGGAACCAGTAGCTTTTTATACATTTAAAATCCCTCCCTTGTGATTGTATTCTCTAACACATTATACGATATATTATTTAGAAAATCTTCTTATATTTTATAAAAATTTTTTATTCCCCTAGAGGATAGGAATTCCGATTTTTCCACCACTGACGGCTGGCGGCCGGCGGATGACAGCTGATAATAACAATTTTCCGGTACGGCATAATAGACATAAAAATATGCGTCAAAGCAGGTGTCTGTATGAAAATCCTTGATATACCAAAAACATCCCTGGTGGTACTGTGCGGTTCGGCCGGATGCGGAAAATCCACCTTCGCCGGCCGCCACTTCTCCCCCACCCGGGTGGTTTCTTCCGACTATTGCCGGGCGCTGGTTTCAGACGACGAGGAGAATATGGCGGTCTCGCACCGGGCCTTTAAGCTGTTCAGGTATATCATCGACCAGAGGCTGGCCCTGGGGAGGCTTACGGTAGCCGACTCCACCGCCCTGACCGCCAAGGCCAGGCGGGAATTAATCGCCCTGGGCAGAAAACACGACTTCCAGCTTGTACTGATTGTATTCGACATACCCCTGCCGGTATGCCTGGCCAGGAACCTTTCCAGGGTCAGAAATGTACCGGATAAAGTACTTGTATCACACCGCCGGCTTCTTGACAAGACCCTTGACGAGGTCGGCAAGGAGGATTTTGACCGGATTTACATCCTCAATGAGGAAGAAAAGGAAACCGCCCTGGTAAGAATCGTTCCCCTGCCGGTGGAACTCCCCCTTCCGGGCCCCTTTGACATCATCGGGGATGTCCACGGGTGCTGCGACGAATTGGAAATGCTGCTGGACAGGCTGGGATACGTCAGGGACACCGGTATTTACGCCCACCCGGCCGGAAGAACGGCGGTGTTTCTGGGGGACCTGGGAGACCGGGGCCCCCGCTGCCTGGACAGTATAGAGCTGGCCATGGACATGGTCTTCTCGGGCAGCGCCCTCTATGTTCCCGGCAACCACTGCCGCAAGCTGCACGCCTACTTCAAGGGAAGAAAAATCAAGGTGGGGCACGGCCTGGAAAAAACCCTGGCCGAGCTTGACAGGGCCGGCCGGCCCAGAAGGGAGCGGCTGTCCGGGCGCTTCCTGGAAATGTACGGCCGCGCTCAGCCGTACCTTGTTCTGGACAACGGAAGGCTGGTGGTTTCCCACGCCGGCATCAAGGAAAACATGATCGGGCGCCTTTCCAAAAGGATCCGGGAGTTCTGCCTCTTTGGCGATACCACCGGCGAAGTGACCGGGGACGGCCTTCCGGTGCGGCGGGACTGGTCCAAACAGTACCGGGGCAAGGCCCTGGTTGTTTACGGCCATACCCCTTTACGGGAGGCCGAATTCAGGAACAACACCATCGACATCGACCAGGGATGCGTCATGGGCGGCAAATTAACGGCGCTGCGCTACCCGGAATTGGAAATTGTCCAGGTGGAAGCCAGAGAAGTTTACTATACCCGGAGTACGGTGAACGACGGGTGGCCGGATTACAGCCCGCCCCCACAGTAAAGTCGTCGGCAATCAGCCGAAATACATTAACCGCTGCGCCAGCATCCTTTGATATCAACCGTGGGCCTCTGTGAGCCGGAAGTGAGTCATGGGAACCGTCCCCCTGACTTCGCCGTCCCCCTGACTTCCTCCCCCTGACTTCCCCTGACTTGATCGTCCCCCAAGCTGACAAAGTGTGGTATAATTAGCCGGTACAATTTTTGCCAGCGGCGGTGATGGGCTTGGCAGACAAGATGCCCGAAGTGCAGATATACACCGACGGGGCGTGCTCCGGCAACCCCGGCCCCGGAGGTTACGGCGCCATACTGAAATATAAAAACCACACCAGGGAGATATCCGGCGGGTACCGCCTGACCACCAATAACCGGATGGAACTGATGGGGATTATCAAAAGCCTGGAAGAGCTGAAAAAGCCCTGTATAATAAGCCTGCACAGCGACAGCAGGTATGTTGTCGACGCCTTAAACAAGGGCTGGGTAAGGAACTGGATGAAAAACAACTGGAAAAAGAGCGACGGGTCCCCGGTTAAAAATGTCGACCTCTGGAAGAGGCTCATTGAACTGGCAAAGCCCCACAAAATCAGCTGGATCTGGGTAAAGGGGCACGCCGGCAACGAATTCAACTCCCGCTGCGACCGGCTGGCCGTTCTGGCCTCCATGGGAGACGGCCTGGCCGCCGACACAGGATACGGTGAAGATACCACATGATCCCGGACGGAAGGGACATAATAAAACCGGAGGTGTTTTTCATGGCCGGTGACGACGAAACCAGGTTCATCAGCCAGGTCCAACCGCAGCCGGTGGACCCGGAAATTAACTTCAAGGAGCTGAAAAACGCCGTTAAAAAGAAGGCTGAAGTTAATTTCCAGTTTAATTCCCTGGGTGGTCCCCTGGATCCTGACTTTACGAACCAATAAAAAGAGAGAGCGAATTTCGAACAGCGAACCGCGAACTTCTAGATCGTCCGCCCGGTTCTTACAATCTCCGCAAACTCGCCGGGCAGGCCGGCATTCTCAATCTCCCCGGCAGTTCTTTCGTAGTCGTACGGGACCTCCACGATCTCTCCCTGCAAGCGGCCTTCCCGCACATCCAGGATCACGCAGGTGGCGTTTGGATTCCCGTGCCCGGGCTTGCCCACACTGCCGGCGTTAACCACGTGGCCGGCCTTTGTTCTTTTCACATAGGGCCGGTGGGTGTGGCCGCAAACCAGGACGCCGGCTTTGCTCCCGGCCAGCAGTTCATCCAGGTAATCCTCCGCGGTGTCCTCGTAGAGATATTCATTCAACGCCCTGGGGCTGCCGTGCACCAGCAGTATCCCCAGTCCCGAAGCAGAAAGCCTGATCTCAGCGGGCAGATTCCTCAGCCAGAGCTTGTTTTCCGCGGTGGTGTTGTCCTTTGTCCAGGTCATTGAGATCTCGCCCAGCCGGAGGGCCTTCTCATCTCTGTAGTCACAGCCGCAGATGAGCCTCATATTGCCCACGGCGTCGTCATAGTTGCCCATCACGGCGGGTATCTTGTTTTTTCTGATCAATTCTATTGTTTCATTGGGGCGCGGCCCGTATCCCACCAGGTCACCGGCGCAGTAAACACTGTCAACGCCCCTCTTTTCCATATCCTTCAGCACGGCCTCCAGGGCGTGCTGATTGCCGTGTATGTCCGAAATAACCGCCATCTTCATGAGAACGACCCACCCTATTTTTAACAAATTAAACCGTCCGGTTCTTTTTCAGCTTTCTGGTCTTGCAGTATGAATTCTCATCTTTCTGGGGCGGCGTGGCCGGCTCGCCGTTTTTTACCCTGCTTTCAATGTTGAAATAAGCCATTTCATTAAACCGGCTGTGATTTTCCACAATTTGTTCCCCGTTAACCGAATAATATGTCCACTTGCCGCTTTTTCTGCCCGAGATAAGCCCCGCCCGTTTCAATACCCCCAGGTGATGGGAAATGGCGGGCTGGGACATGCCGAGGCGGTCTTCCAGCTCACAGACACACATCTCATGCTCAGTAAGCAACTGGACTATTTTCAGCCGTGTAACATCGGACAAGGCGCTGAAATAACCGCATAATGCCTTCATAACAATCCTTCGCTCCATGTTTTTAATTGCAGCCGGGAGGGATAAAACCTCCCGGCCTGCTTAAATTGTTACCTTGTCGCCTCCAGCCCGTGTCCGAAGTATTTCCGCTTGAAGTACAGGGCCACGTTGACAAGGCTGATCAGCACCGGGACCTCCACCAGCGGGCCGATAACCGTGGCAAAGGCCTGGGCGGAGTGAATGCCGAAAACGGCCACGGCCACTGCAATGGCCAGCTCAAAATCGTTGCTGGCGGCGGTAAAGGCAATGGTGGTGGTCCTGCCGTAGTCGGCCCCGATCCATTTGCCGATGTAAAAGGTGACCAGCCACATAAACACAAAGTATATGGTAAGGGGAATAACAACCCTGATCACGTCCAGGGGCAGCGTTACAATCACCTCACCCTTCAGGGAGAACATCACCAGGATGGTAAACAGCAGGGCAATCAAAGTAAGCTTGCTGATCCTGGGAATGAAATTTTTCTCGTACCAGTCACGCCCCCTTGACTTGATTAACACCGAGCGGGTAATGTAGCCGGCGATAAAGGGAATACCGAGGTAGATAAAGACACTCTTGGCGATTTCGGCCATGGATACATTGACCAGCACGCTGGACATGCCCAGCCGGGCCGGAATAACCGCCAGGAACAAATAGGCGTAGATTGAGTAGGTAAGTACCTGGAAAATGGCGTTGAAGGCCACCAGACCGGTTACATATTCCGGATTGCCTCCGGCCAGGTCGTTCCACACCAGTACCATGGCGATGCAGCGGGCCAGGCCCACCAGGATCACCCCGGTCATTAACTCCGGCTTGTCTTGCAGAAGCAGCACGGCCAGCACAAACATGACGATGGGACCCACTACCCAGTTCTGGATAAGGGATAAGGCCAATAGTTTCCTGTCACTGAATACTGTGGGCAGTTCCTCGTAGCGTACCTTGGCCAGGGGGGGATACATCATCAATATAAGGCCGATGGCAATGGGTATGTTTGTGGTGCCCACCTGAAATTTTCCCCAGAAACCGGCAATCTGCGGGTAGATATAACCTGCTCCCACACCCACAGCCATTGCCAGGAATATCCACAGAGTCAAATACCTATCAAGAAATGTAAGCCTGCGTGTTACCGACCGGGCCATAACAGATTCATACCTCCTTCAGGTTTTAAATTTTCCCGCCCTCAAAATAAATATTTCTATGCCAAATCACTCCTCCCCTCACAACACATAAACATACGTTTATATGATACCCTAAAAAAATCAGGATTTCAAACATCCTGATTTTTTTATGCGTTATTTATCCATTTCCTCCTTGACCCATTTTGCGATATCGTCAGTTTTAGGGACACGGCCGGTGGATTTTATCTTTCCGTTTATAATCAGCCCCGGGGTCATCAGCACACCCAGTGCGGCAATTCTTTTGAGATCTTCCACCTTTTCCACCGAGGCCTGCACACCCATTTCCTCCACAGTTTTCCGCACGGCGTTCTCCAGGGCCTTGCAGTTTTTGCATCCCGGTCCCAATACCTTGATTTCCATCCCTTTTCCCACCCTTTCCACACCCTCTTTTTTTAATCCACAGCATCCGGCCATATTTACTCCACCTCACTTACCCGTTTTTGCAGGACAAGACGCTGCTGTCATTATCCAGCTCATCCAACCTTGAACTCTCCTCCTTAAAATCAGGCAATTGCTTGATATCCACCCTGAGAAACTCCAGGAAGTCGCTCAGCACCCTTTCCATAACATCCCCGTTTAACTTATAAAATGTCTTTTGCGCTTCCCTGGTCTCCCGGAGGATAGTGGCCTCCTTTAATACTTTCAGGTGCTGTGATATCCTGGGCTGGCTTATTCCCAGCACCGACTCCAGTTCACAGACGTACATCGGCCTGACAGAGAGAAGCCTCAATATTTTCAGGCGGGTCGGTTCGCCCAGGGCCTTGAATATCTTAACGAAAAGTTCCATTTTATACCTCCCATAAGAACCTGCTTATATAATAATATTAACAGGAAGCGGTGTCAATTTAAAGGGCGTCCTAGTCTGCGTCAAGATTTAGTAGGTAGAACTCCCAGTTTTTTTTATTCATACTTAGAGATAGCCGAGGAAAGAAAACTCTGGGGCCGGGGTCCGGGTTTCAATCCGGCTACAGGACCTGCGGCTGAA
>JBMOPD010000040.1:0-6416 GCA_049323615.1 Bacillota bacterium
CGGATGCGGCCAAAAGCCCGAGAGCCGCATGGACGCGGCGTTCGAGGGCGGTCGGCTTCCGTCGGCAAAGAGCTATAGAGACTGTTCAGTCGCAGGTCGGGTTCGCGAGTGCGATGTCTTCTCCAATGCGCTATAAAGCTATTATGGGGTTTGTATTCAAACCAAAGGTTTACTTTAGTACTTTAAATCGACATATACTTTCTTTAACGGTTAAAAAAAGCCGCCCTGCGGGCGGCAGAGTAGCTATTGTAATACGTGAGCATCCGGACCGGCGGGGCTGACAAAGCCAGGCCAAGTTTATCACAGCCCGTACACACTAATACGTAAAGGTAAAGGCTCCTATCTCCCCCGCCACCGGCCTGGAGTTCAAATAGTTGCTCTTCACCCAGGACTCCCAGAAAAAGAGGGCTCCGTTGGTGGGATCCCAGCCGTTAAGGGCATCTTGAGCAGCCTTTATCGCTTCCTCGCTGGGCGGCCTGTTTATCCACCCGTTTAAAACCGGCTCAAACTGGTACCTGCCGCCGCTGTCCACCTGGTAAACAACTCCCCGGATGGTATTGGGAAAGAGCGGGCTGGCCACCCGGTTGAGCACAACGGCGCCTACAGCCACCTTGGTTTCATAGCTCTGGTCGTCTGCTTCCGCCGTGATAATCCTGGCCAGGGTCTCAAATTCAGAGGTTGATATATTTGTTCCCCTGCTGACCGCCGCCGATGGGCGTCCCTGCCGGGGTATGTATAGTTTCTGGCCGGGATATATGACGGTGGATGTCAGCCTGTTGGCCTCCATCAATTCTCTTACCGTCGTCCCGTACCGGCCGGCAATTATATACAGGGTGTCCCCCGGCCTTACTGTATAGCCGCTTTGCTGCCCTTCGGGGATAAAAAGTGTCTGTCCGGGATAAATGGTATTTCCCTTAAGGTTGTTGGCCTCCTTCAGTTTGTCCACGGTGATGCCGTAGCGGACGCCGAGCTTCCAAAGAGTGTCTCCGGAGCTTACGGTGTGGGTGGCAGCCAGGGCTTGTCCGGAAAGTGAAAGGAAAAAAAACAGGCACAAAGCAAAAGAGAGGAACCCGATGCGGAACCTGGAATAAACTCTTTTCATTTTATCCCTCCTGTGGCCTCCGGGGTTAGCTGAAGGGTTAGGGTTGAGGGTACCCCTCCATATTTACTCACCTCCGTTGGTTGCGTGGATTCACCCCGTAAAATCGTTTTCCCCCGTACCCCGCTTTCCGGCGGGGACTCGGCCGATTTTAAAAAACGGATCCTTTACAGATCCGCTTGCACTATTATACTGGGTTTCCAACTAACAGGCCAAGATGTAATATATGGCAATTCAGCTGTCAGCCGTCAGTCGTCAGCCGTCAGTAAAGGAAATTTAAGAATTCTTACTGCATTGGAAACATATTCCTGGTTCTTGTTTGTTATTTGCAGCGCTGGGTAAGTCTTCTCAACAGTTCCCCCGCCAGCCTGGTAGTTTTATCCTTTACCTTATTAACCGGTTGGCCCACCAGCCGGCCGGTTAGTGTTCCCAGCCGGCCCATAAGCCTGCCGGCCAGGTGAAACGGAAAAATGACCGTTATAAAAACGATCCGGAAGGGAAAGGTAACCACCCTCCAGAGGCAATACAAAAACAGGGCCAAAAGCCGTAAAAATTGACCGGCCAGGTACAATACCCACCTTGCCATCCGGTAAGTACAGTCCCCCAGCAGGCGTACAAATAAAAAGGCCCCCATTAAAAGCCCCATAAATACATACAGCCTTAACTGGCCGTAATTTGCCTTCAACAGTACAATAAAGGCGAAGGCGGTGAGAAAAAGCCAAAAGATTATATCCCCGGTAAATGTGCCCGCCTTTTTAAGTTTCAGCAGGTCGTAGATGACCCTGTAAACCTGATAGCACAGGCCGGCAAGCATGCCCATAACCAGGGTCCAGACAAAAGCAACAATCTGATCGGCGAGGGGCAAAACCATCACTCCCACCCGAAAAACTGTCAGCCGTCAGCAAAAAATCCGGAGTAGAATTCTATCAAAAAAAGCGCCGCTGCGCTTTGTACATTGCTGAAATTAAATACCCGCGGCCGAAGGCCGGAACAGGCTTTTTTATTTGATCAGGCGGCTCAGCATATTCCTGCCCTTTCCCCCGGTGGATTTACCCTCCCTGTATTCCATGACGTTGATAAAACCCTGCACGCTGAGTGTTCCCTCATCCAGATTGAGCCTGGTTATATGCAAACCTTCCCCCTTGAGGTAGAGAACCCCCATGGTCGTATCCAGAACTATTTCACGTTCGTCAAAACTGCCTACGTGACGGACACCCCCCAGTTCAAGTTCTTTCCTGTCAACAAGAGTCAGCTTTTGATTGCCCCGCTGGTCCACCGGCTCTACCTCCTTCTTTATCCCGCATCTTACATCTCACTTCTCAATATATATGCTTTGAGTTCAAAAATAATGAAAAAAAGTGGCTGAAAGCCACCTGTACTCCTGATAAAGTGTTGTTAAAGGTACATCACCGGTTATTTCCACAGGTCCCGGATCTCAATGTCCCGGAAATAAAATTTGACTATCTCCTCGGGTGACATGCCTTTTTTGGCCATCAGGTTGGCCCCCCACTGACACATGCCCACCCCGTGTCCGAAGCCCTTTCCTTTAAGAACCAGCTTACCCCCCTCAATGGAGGCGCTGTCTATGAACGTCGACCTGACAAGCTCACTGCCCAGGGCCAGCCTCAAGGCGGGCCCCCCGGTTTCCACATTGCCCAGCCGGATGCTTTCCACCCTTCCGGACGGCCCCCTCCTGGTAATTGCCACCGTATTTATCGCTCCGGGGTCGTTTCCGCTAATCTCCCTAACGGCTGCCCTGACCTTTTCCAGAGGGATCTCGGCCCTCCAGGACCTGTTTTCGGGCGTGGTGATGGACAGGCAATTATCCTTTACACCGGTCTTGACGTAGGGTGTGGGGGTTTTAGTATAGGCCAGCCCTTCCCTGGCGGAAGCCTCAACCCCCCCGTCACAGGCCGAAAACCAGGCCTTTATAAACTGCCCGTTATAAAGGGCCACCTCTCCCCTGGTCATATTCACTGCTTTCCGGACATTATCGTTTATCCGGCCCGGGTCATAGGCCTGGAACTCCTCCACGCTGGTGGAGGCGTCTGTGCCATGCAGTTTTTTCACCCGGCCCGAAGCAATATTCTCCATGGTAAAAGTCCGGGCCAGGATAGCCTGGGCAGCCAGGGCGTTGACGGGCCAGGTGGGCTCCATTTCGGCGGCCACCACCCCGGCCAGGTATTCCTCCAGCTTAATGTTGCTCTTTTGGCCCGTCTGGTTGTTAAAAAGGCTTATGGTGGGCTCCGACCGGTACTTTTCCGGGCCGGGCTTTCTTTGCGGGCCCCTGGCGCATGAGGAGATAATCAGCATGGCAGACATAATGGTTATGATAGAAATCAATATGCGTTTTTTCAAAATGTAAACCTCCCCGGCAAAAATTTTAACCGGTGTTATTTTTGCCGGGGAAAGCAATATTATGCAAAGAATTGATAAATGGGCGGGAAGGGGCGGCACCTTACGGTGTCATGTCAGGCCCCGTAAGCTTTAATCCCAACACTGCATGCCCATGTTCTTTTAAAGCTTTTCTTTGATATTTCGATTTTCCGGCCGGCGGCAATACCTTCCACAGGGGCCCCTGTTTTTTTTGGGGACAGTAAACCGCACCACCATGTCTACTGTCTTTAAAGGCCGCCAGGTCCGGTTTTTTCCCGGGTGCCGGGGGCAACCACAAGGAGGTTATCATAAATTTTTAGGCCACGCGCCCGCACTTATCCTTTTTGCCCTGCAAAGCACCCGGTGATTTATTGTTAAGGTCCCCTGGCGCCGGGCTCAATTCGGCAGATGGAAGCTCCCCGCATAACATCACCCCCCCTGCTGAGAGGTAGCCTGTCCAAGGTTTTGTTATGACTCCGCGCATCTACCCCCTTTTTGCCTGGATTATCCTCCGGAGGTTCACTTCTATACACAGAAGACTTTATGATAAAAGCCACGGCCATCACCTCAAATGCTTTTTATTGTTAATATTAGCATATATTGGCAAACCCCATTTTTTGCCTTAAATGCATATTTAAAAAAAATAAGCAGGTACTACCTGCCTGACAAGCCGGTTTTCTGCTTTTTTTACAATAAACTGTTAGCTGTTAGCTGCTAGCAATTAGAAAAAAATATTCCTAATCCCAAATAAAAATCCACGCCTACAACGTGGATTTTTAGACGAGCAAACAATAACAATAAATTAAAGCGCAATCCTCTTAACTTACTGCTTCACGCAAAGCTTTCCCTGCCTTGAAAACAGGCACCTTAGCTGCGGCAATTTTTATTTCTGCACCAGTTTGCGGGTTGCGGCCCTTGCGGGCGGCTCTGTTCCTTATCTCGAAGGTACCAAAGCCAACCAACTGTACCTTTTCTCCGCCGGCCAGAGCTTCCTCAATGCTGGCCAGAATGGCGGATACAGCTTTTTCAGCATCCTTCTTGGTAAAATCGGTTTTTTCTGCAACTTTCGAGATCAGATCAGCCTTGTTCATAGTTACCCCCCTCAATATTTTAGCTGGTAATGGAGTTATTATTCGCTATTTTTCTTTAATTTCCTCCTGGCAAGAAAATAATTCCTGTTTTTTTATACTTTTTTCCATATTTTTTTTCTCTTCCCACCATGAATCCATTTCTTCCAAACTGCATTCGGCAAGTTCCCGCCCGGCTAAAGCAGCTTTTTCTTCGATGTAACGGAACCTCTGCAAAAATTTATTGACGGTTTTTGTCAAAGCAACTTCGGCATCAATTTTAAGCAGGCGGGCAAGATTTACGACGGCAAAGAGGATATCACCTATTTCATTTTCTTTTTGCACCCCGCTGCCGCTTTTTATTGCCTCAAGCGTTTCATTAAGCTCTTCATAAACCTTATTAAGCGCTCCTTTGTAGTCAGGCCAGTCAAATCCCACCTTTGCCGCCCGGCTCTGAACCTCCCGGGCCTTCATCAGCGCCGCCAGGTTCCCCGGGATCCCGTCAAGAATGCTTTTCTTCCTTTTGCCCGGTTTTTCCTTTTCTTTTATGGCCGCCCAGTTGACAATCACTTCCTGGCTGTTTTCAACCCTTACGTCACCGAACACGTGGGGGTGCCGCCTGACCATTTTCCCGGTGATGGCGTTGACCACGTCATTGATGTTAAAATGGCCGTTTTCCGAAGCAATCTGGGCATGGAAAACAATCTGTAATAATAAGTCTCCCAATTCTTCACAGATATTATACATATCCTGCCTGTCAAGGGCCTCAATTACTTCATAGGCTTCTTCCAGGAGGTACGGCTTCAAGCTCCGGTGGTCCTGCTCCCTGTCCCAGGGACAGCCGTTTTCACCCCTTAATCTCTCCATTACCCCCACCAGCGGGTCCAGGGGGTAACAGCAGCCCTTTGACCGGGCTGCTCCTGGCAGCGGAGGGACATATACGCTGGTGAGGTGGTTGACCTCTTCAACCCTGTCCAGCTCATACAACGGGCATTCCGCCACCTTCTCCCCGCCCGGGACCCCGGCGGCGGTAACCACCATGACGGTATGTTCATCGGGGTAGTAATCCATCAGGGAAAGTTTTATTTCGGATAAAACCATGCGGTTATATGCCTGGACCACTACAGTGTTTACTGCGGGGTCCGGCTGCTGTTCATCCAGCCTGAGGCCGTCCACTATGTGGAGGCCGGCAGCCGGGTCCGATTTCACCGCGGCAAACAGGGCGTCAAGGAAGCTTACACCCGGAATTATACTGATCTCCAGTCCTTCCGCGGCAGCCCCGTTAATTATTAACTGTACAGACTCCTCGGCCACCAGCGGGTGGCCCGGCAGGGCATAAAGAACATCCCTTTCACGGCCCATGGCAATAATCTCCCGGGCAATCCGCCGGTAAACCTCCTGGAAGTCTTCCTCTTCCCCGTATATATGGTCAAAGGTTTGAAAGGAGATTTTCTTTTCCTTAAGCCATCCGACCACCGGGTGTACCCCGGTGCGCAGCCAGGTGCAGCTGCTTTTTGTCAGTGCCTCCACCGCCGCCAGGGAAAGCATGCCCGGGTCTCCGGGGCCCAGTCCGACGAAAGTGATTGCCTTACCCAACGTAAAACCTCCACATAGTCTGTTTTTTGCCCTGTTTATTATAACATAAAAAAGCCGCCCTTGCGGGCGGCGCCGCTGTTCCAGCGGCGGGAATCCAGAATCCAGAATCCAGAATGCTTACAGCCTTTCCTAA
This sequence comes from Bacillota bacterium, assembly GCA_049323615.1. Lineage (GTDB taxonomy): Bacteria > Bacillota > Desulfotomaculia > Desulfotomaculales > Desulfocucumaceae > JBMOPD01. The sequence goes on from JBMOPD010000040.1 coordinate 6,272, forward strand.
AGCCCGGCTCCTTCTTTTGGACGTACAATACTTTAGAGGTTGCTATCGAAAGGGAGAAGGCATCAATCGAGCGATATTACCGGAGACTGTTACAGTCTCTTGCGAATGAGCCGGAACGGATGACGATTTGGACGCCGGATGCGGC
>JBMOPD010000041.1:0-55912 GCA_049323615.1 Bacillota bacterium
GAAAAACCTGGAGGAATCCAGGGGAGACATCATCAAGGCCATCGAAGTGGTGGAGCTGGCCTGCGCCGCCCCGGTGCTGATGCAGGGAGATTCACTGATGAACGTGTCCGAAGGGCACGACACCGTACCGTTTCCTCTTCCCGCCCCTGATCATAAACGAGCAGGAGCTGCGCCGCTCCATGGCTGTTATTGACGAGGTGCTGGAAATCGCCGACAAGGCTGCGGTATAACCATTAAGACCAAAAATATTTCAATTAATGAGTCAAGGGGGATTCAAAACTGAATCCCCCTTGACTAGGGTTACCCTTATAGAGAATATTGTACAAATAGAATTAAGTATGAACACTTGAGAACTAATTATCAAATATTAAAAAAATATATAATAGGCAGGAAAATAGAAATAGTTGTTGTATTTACTGATCAAGAAACCTTTAATATAATTATATAATATTTAATTGTTCGAATTTAAAGAAAATTTTAGGAAAATAAACTATATTAACAAAATATTTACAATTATGACTGATAATTGTTTTTTAGTTGTAATTTTACTAATAGTTATAGAGGGGGCTATATAAGTTGAGATTATATTTTGAACCGCAGAAATGTATTGGCTGTCATTTGTGCGAGCTTGCATGCTCTTCTAAAAAAAGAGGGGTATTTAATCCAAAGCTTGCTCATATAAGGGTTGCTTCCGAATATATTCATGGAAATATCCGTGTAGATATTGCTTTATGTACTCATTGTGAAGAGTGTATAAAAACATGCCCGGTGGGCGCCATAACAAATGCTAATGGTTATTTGGAATTAAACCACGAAATTTGCACTGGATGCAACGCATGCATTGAAGTTTGTCCGGTAGAAATAATTAAGTACAAAGATGACATGGTCAGTTTATGCGATTTGTGCGGCGGCCAACCGGAATGCGCCGGTTGGTGCCCTCGCCAGGCTTTATCATTTATTGGTGAGGTGAATTAAGATGTATGGATACGCGGGAAAAGTGCTTGACATTAATCTTACCGGCAAACAGGTTTCGGTGAATGATTTAAGAGAAGACTGGGCGCGGGACTACCTGGGCGGTAAAGGCCTGGGGTTTCGTTATTTGTTTGAAAGTGTTGGCCCTCATATAGATCCGCTTTCCCCTGAAAATGTTTTGATCTTTATGACAAGCCCTCTGACCGGAACGATAATATCAAGTACCGGAAAAATTACGGTAATAACCAAGTCGCCTGCAACAGGCACAATTCTCGATTCTTCCATGGGCGGCATGATTGCCGCTGAGCTTAAATACGCCGGGTATGACGCCGTAATTATCCGCGGCAAGGCGGATTATCCGGTTTACCTGAAAATCGAAGACAGCCGGGTCTCGATAGAGGATGCGGCTGATTTGTGGGGTTTAGGTGTCAGTTCCACAGAGGAAGAATTAAAGAAAAAGCTGGGCCAGCATTTCAGGGTGGCGGCCATTGGGCCTGCGGGTGAAAAACTGGTTCCTTTTGCCTGTATCACCACGGAGCGATACAGGCAGGCCGGACGGGGGGGCGCCGGGGCAGTGATGGGCAGTAAAAATTTAAAAGCCATTGCTGTATCGGGCTCCGGCGCGATTAAGGTTCCAAATATTAAAAAATTCATGGCCAGGGCGAAGGAAATACTAAGAAATGAGATAATGACCGAAGACCACCTGGTAATGTATACCGATGGCACGCCTATTCTGGTTGAAATGTGCCAGAGTGTGGGGGTGCTGCCGACCGGTAATTTTCAAAAGGGAGTATTTGACCATTACGAAAAAATAGACACCAATCAGGTAAAAAAATTTTTGGTAAGCAAAAAAGGATGTTTTTCCTGCGCCCTGGCTTGTGGTAATTACATAAAAATTAACGGAGTAACGGTGGAAGGGCCTGAGTATGAAACACTGGCCCTTGGCGGCTCAAACTGCAAGATTGGTGACTTGACGGCTGTGGCCAGGTTTAATGAGCTTTGCGATGACTTGGGTTTAGATGTGATTTCAACAGGGAATATCCTGGGCTATTGCATGGAAATGACCGAAAAGGGAATACATGATTTTGGCATAAAATTCGGTGATGTCAAGCAATATTTATCCCTGGTGGAAGACATAGGGCACCGGCGCGGCCTGGGTGATCTGCTGGCCCAGGGAGTGAGGAGCCTGGCTTCAAAATATGGTGGCCGTGAATTTTGTATGGAAATAAAAGGCCTGGAATTTCCCGGATACGACCCCCGGGGATCATGGTCGCTGGCCCTAGCCTATGCTACCTCGGACAGGGGGGCATGCCACCTGCGGGCCTGGTCGATTGCCCAGGAAGCCTTCGTAGAGGGAGTGGACCCGTATACCATAGAAGGCAAGGCAAAAATGGTCTACGACCTGCAGGTATATAACTCCGCCAAATGGTCCCTGGGAGTTTGCGACGCATGCGGGCTGAGCATGGAACGGCTGGCGGAGATGGCCTCCATGACCCTTGGATACACAATTGACCAAAAAGAACTGGAATTAATAGGAATAAGGATTTGGAACCTGGGCCGCCTGTTTAACGTGCGGGAAGGGTTTTCCCGCAAAGATGACTATATACCCGCCCGGTTGTTCCGGGACAAGCTTACCGGGGGTGCTGCCGACGGGATGATTATTCCCCGGGAGTCTTTTGAAAAAATGCTTGACGAATATTACGGCCTGCTCGGGTGGTCTTCAGATGGTGTCCCCAAACCTGAAACAATTGAAAAAATTAATATTGAAAAATCACTATATGCGGACTATTTGTAAGCCATACGTATATAGGGATTATTCTCAAAATAGAGAGGGGGGTTGTTAATAGTTAAAAGTGTATTTAAATAAACCTTTCAGCATTATTTTTGAAAGGAGGAAGGCCGGGCAGCCGGCCACAAAAATGGACGTATTAAAGAAATTTATGTTTAATCTCCCCACCCGTATTGAATATGGTGTCGGCGTTCTTGACACTGTGGGTGAAGAGGCGCGAAAACTGGGAGGAAGCAAGGCGTTATTGGTTTCGGATAAAGGGGTTATCAGTGCAGGTTTAACTGATCCGATTTTGAAATCACTTCACGATGCCGGCCTTACTGTTGACATTTTTGATCAGGTGGCGCCCAACCCCCGCGACTACGACTGTGTTAAAGGGGCTGAAATGGCAAGGGAAAAAGGCACTGATATTTTAATTGCCGTAGGCGGCGGGAGTTCGATGGATACCGCCAAAACTATCGGCACCTTGCTGGCTCACGGGGGAAAGCCCCAGGATTGGGCCGGTTTCAACCTTTTAAAGAAACAAATAATGCCTCTTATTTGTATACCCACTACCGCCGGAACCGGTAGTGAAGTCACTTTTTTCGCCGTAATAACGGATACTGAAAAAAAATTCAAAATGAACCTGCTTGACGCAAAATTGGCCGCCAGGGTTGCCCTAGTGGACCCGGCTACCACTTTGAGCCTGCCCCCGCTGCTTACCGCTTCAACCGGGATGGATGCATTAACCCACGCTATAGAGGCGTATACGTGCACTCTGGCTACTCCGATAACTGATGCTCTGGCGCTGTATGCAATCAAATTGATCTCAAGGAGCCTCAAAAAGGCTGTAGACAATGGAAGGGACATTGAAGCCCGGTCCCAGATGATGCTGGGCAGCCTGATAGCCGGGATAGCCTTCGGAAACTCCGATGTTGGTGGAGTTCACTGCATGGCGGAAGCGGTCGGCGGGATGTATGACACGCCGCACGGCATAGCCAACTCGGTTCTCCTGCCGTATGTTTTTGAGTTTAACATCCCGGAAAATCCGAAAAAACATGCCGATGTGGCGGAAGCCATGGGTGTCGATATTTCCGGGCAAACGCCCGAACAGGCTGCGAAAAAAGGTATAGAAGCTATCAGGGCGCTGAGTAAGGCGGTAGGTATCCCCCGCATGAAGGATATTCCGGGAGTCGATGAAAAGGATTTTGCTTACCTTGCCAAGTGTTCGGCTGAAAATGTATCCGCAGACAGCAACCCCCGTAAGGCAGGGGCTGAAGAGTACCTGGAACTATTTAAAAAAGCTTATGCGGGCGACTAAAAGAATAACGTAAAGGAGGAAACAAGAGGTGGGTCAACCAGGTTTGAGTACAGAGGCATATAGCGGGGTTAAATTAAACCGCATTTTAGGATTTCCGGCGGCCTATGGCGCCGCTGTGGGACTTGTTGTCTCCGGGACGGCAATGGTTTCGGTGGGCAGTGTAGCCGGATTGGTTGGAAAAGCAAGTTTTATTACTGCTTTAATCGCTTTAATACCGATGATGTGCGCGGCCTTGGCCTTTAGCGAATTGACGGCAATGCTTCCCGGCGGCGGTATGATCGGTGAATATACGCTTCCCGCCATGGGCAGGCTGGTTTCAATGTTTGCTGTTATAAGCGGGTACATAGTGCTGATAGCCTGCGACGGCGGGACCCAGCAAGTAATTGCGGGCCAGTCCATAGAATCCCTCATTGGCATACCGCAGCCCGTGGTATCCTGGGCGCTTTTGTTGATAATCCTTGCCGTGAACCTGTTCGGGGTGGGATTTTACGGTAAAAGCGAATCCGTGATAACCATAACAATGATGTCCATCTTTGTTCTGATGAGCATTTTGGGAGCTATGGGAGTAGGTCAGATGACAGGCGCAAAGCCTCTTGACAATATCCCCGAATTCGCAATCACCCCGGCGGTGTTTTCATCTGTGGGCATTGCTATCTGGTGGTTTATTGGCTTTGAATTTGCCTGCCCGATGGCGGAAGAATTTAAAGAACCATGGAAAACCATACCCATGGCTCTGATAGCCGGGCTTATTTCTATTTACTTGGTGGATGTTATATTTGTCTGGGCTGCGACAAACTACACTCCTGTTGAAATACTGGCAACTTCTTCAATTCCGCATGTTGAAGCGGCCAAGCACATGCTCGGCCAAGTTGGATTTGTGATTATGTCGCTGATAACGGTATTTGCCGCCTTTACCACCGCCAATTCCTATATGGCGGGCATGCCCAGGATGCTTTACGGGCTGGCCCGTGAAAAGCTTCTGCCCAGCTTCTTCGGGTATATTCACCCGAAGTACAGAACGCCGTGGGTGGGGATATTATTTACCGCATTCCTGATCGGGCTGGTGCTGGTATACGCGACTTTTAAGGACGCCGACATCACATTGATTCTGGACCTTATTCTCACTGCCTGCATTACATGGATGGTGGCATACTCCATTGCCATGATTGATGTTCTTATACTTAGGCAAAAATACCCGAATTTTGAGCGGAAGTTCCGCGCCCCCTTTGTATGGATAACAATGCCCATTGGCCTTGCAGCGGTGGTATACGCCATAATGACAATCCACCCCGACCCCGTTGTAGCCCATAAGATTCAATTGAGGGCATTGGTTATCATGGCTGTTATTGCCGCCTGGGGGGTTTTCTGGCTAAAGAGGCAAGGCCTGCCCTTATTTAAGAGGGTAAGCCTGGAGGAAGTACATGAGCAAATAGTAGCAAGAAGTGAATAAGCTTTATCAAACCGGAGCTATACGTATACATGGCCCGAGAGATTTGATTCCGGGCCATGTATAATTTTAGAAGGGGCAGAGTATTAAATGGACTTTATAAATAAAAAGGCTTTTGGCCATTTTAAAAACGTAGTCAATTTGATATGTAACGAGAATAATGTCCAAAAATATTTTGTAGACAACGAAATAAAGGCTAAAATTAAGTTTGTTCATTGTGATTTTGATATAATATGCAGATATAAAATCCAAAACAAGGTTATGGGCCGGGTTTACGATTTTATATTAGAAACCAAATTAAAAAACTTTTATGATGAGGAAATTGATATAGAATTGAAATATAATGGTTTTTTTAATATAAAAGGTGCATATTTTTCTGTAAAAAAAGGCAGCGTAACAGCTAAAAATCTAGTGCAAAAATTAAACACAAACAAACATTTATTGGATAATATAGTAAAACTGAAATTTCAACAATTTTTTATTAAATCAGATAGTAAAACAGGAGTAATTAATATTACCGGCAATACATTAATTGGATCAACAGTTTGGTTTTTAATTCCACCAGTATTTTACACCATACGGCCTACTTCTGAAGAAAGCCAACTGATTACGGAATTATATAAAAATATAACATCTATTTTAATATAAATTACTAATAAAACTTTTAGGAGATGGGGCAGTTTGAAAGTACAAATAAAGTTGAACGGCCCGCTGGTAAAATATGCCATCTGGCCGGAATTGCATTGGATAAACATCAGACCCGGTCTTAACATTGAGCAGCTGTTAAATCATATTAAGATACCAAGGGAGTCTGTCGGGCTCATTACTGTTAATGGGCTCAAAGGATCGTTAACCGACAAACTGAAAGAAAACGATGTGATAAGCATTTTCCCTCATGTTTCGGGAGGGTGATTCCCGGCAAAAATTCGGGGGTTGGAATCTTCTTTAAAGTATAGGTTTGGCTTGTTTCTGTATTGGGAATATTATCTTTTTAGAAAAATATTTTATCCCCAGGATGTACCGGAGGCGGTGCGACGACAGCATTTGAACCGCGCCGGCAGGCGGCGGGACGTTTAATAGACCGGGTTTGGAATAAAATGGGTAAAATATGACATTTTGTTTCATGGGGGACGCCCGTTTCCGACACAGTTTTTTATAAAAATGGTGGTTAGTCACATGATAAACCCCGTTTATTCCGGTTACTAACAGACTTATACACATTATCCACAGGATTTTAGTCCACAAAGGCATTATTGACAGGTGATTTTCGACACTGCTGTCATATACTGGTTAAAAGCCTGGAAAGTCTTGACTTAACGGATGGATTGTGATAACATTTCAACCACCCCAGGTATATATTTTTAGGAGGAATGTTTGTGCAAGGCAAGGTAAAATGGTTCAGCGCGGAAAAAGGATACGGGTTTATCGAACGTGAAGACGGAGGGGATGTTTTCGTTCACTTCTCGGCTATTCAGGGTGATGGATTTAAAACCCTGAACGAGGGACAGATGGTGGAATTTGATATCGTCGAGGGAGCCCGAGGGCCACAGGCAGCCAATGTAATAAAGATATGACAGTCCTACCCCAGTAAATGAGCTGGGGTTTTTTTAAAAGGTCGTTATCTAAAAAAATCCGTGCTCTTTACTTGCAAGGGGTTATTATTAAAATGACCTGAAAGGAGCTGTTGCAACATGAAGGTACACGTGCGGGGGAGAAACATGGAGGTTACGGGCGCTCTCAAGGACTACGTGGCAAAGCGCCTGGGAAAACTGGATAAGTACCTTGACAACCTCGGAGACGCTCAGGTCACATTAACAGTGGAAAAGGATTCGCACCGCATTGAAGTAACCATCCCCATCAACGGCATGATTTTAAGGGGTGAGGAAGCCACCGGCGATATGTACGCGTCCACCGACATGGTGGTGGAAAAGCTGGAAAAACAGATTGAGAAATTTAAGGGAAGATTGATCAGGCGCGCCGGCAAGGGTCCCCTTGAGGGCAAAGCCGCGGCCGGTAATGAAGAGGATTTCGGCCCCAGGGTCGTCCGGACCAAACGCTTTGCCATCAAGCCCATGGCCATCGACGAGGCCGTTCTGCAGATGAATTTGCTGGGCCACAGCTTCTTCGTCTTCTCCAATTCCGAAACCGACCAGGTAAACGTGGTCTACAGGCGGAAGGACGGGAATTACGGGCTGATCGAACCCACCTTCTGATTGAGAAGCGGGATGTGGGATAAAGAAAAAAAGTTTTTTCAACAGAGTTGACATAAAGCCGTAACGGGGGCGCATGGGGTGCGCCCCTCATATTTTACGGCCTTGCAAGAGTTGATAAGCTCTGATAAAATCTTTTTGTATCAGCAACAACCGCCTGATTGGAGGTGTCAGGCCGGTTTTTCCGGACGACCTTTCGGGAAAGGATATGAAATTTTATGCTTGGATTTATACGCAACCTGATGGACGACAACGCCCGTGAAATTAAAAAAATGTCTAAAACCGTCAACCAGATCAATGAGCTGGAAGATCAGATAGCCTCCCTTTCGAATGCCGATCTTAAAGGAAAGACGGCGTATTTCAAGGATATGCTGGACAGGGGGGCAAACACCGACGATATACTGCCCGAAGCCTTTGCGGTGGTCAGGGAGGTAAGTAAAAGGGTCTTAAACATGCGTCATTTTGACGTCCAGCTGATCGGGGGCATTGTTCTCCACCAGGGCCGCATCGCCGAGATGAAGACAGGTGAGGGCAAAACGCTGGTGGCCACGCTGCCGGTTTACCTGAACGCCCTGACCGGCCGGGGAGTGCATGTGGTCACCGTGAACGACTACCTGGCCCGGCGGGACAGCGAGTGGATGGGACAGATATACAAATTCCTGGGCCTCAACGTGGGCCTGATTGTGCACGGCCTGGACTGGGACGAGAGAAGAAAATCCTACTGGTCCGACGTCACTTACGGCACCAACAACGAGTTCGGCTTTGACTACCTGCGGGACAATATGGCCATACACCCGGACCAGCTGGTGCAGAGGGATCTCCACTACGCCATCGTGGACGAGGTGGACAGCATATTGATTGACGAGGCCAGGACGCCTTTGATCATTTCCGGGCAGGCCGACAAGGCCACCGACCTTTACTACACCTTCGCCAGGCTGGTGCCCAGGCTGACCAGGGAAAAAGACTATACCGTCGACGAAAAGGCCCATACCGTGGCGGTCACCGAGGAGGGGTCGGCCAAGGTTGAAAAGATGCTGGGCATTAAGAACCTGTATGACGACGCCAATATTGAGCTCAACCATCACCTGATCCAGGCCCTGAAGGCCCACGCCCTGATGAAAAGGGACAGGGATTACGTGGTCAAGGACGGCCAGGTGATCATCGTTGATGAATTCACCGGGCGTCTCATGTTCGGCCGGAGGTACAGCGAGGGGCTGCACCAGGCCATTGAAGCCAAGGAAGGCGTGAAGATCGAGAGGGAATCCCAGACCCTGGCCACCATCACCTTCCAGAATTACTTCCGGATGTACGGGAAGCTGGCCGGGATGACGGGCACGGCGGCCACCGAAGAGGATGAGTTCCGCAAGATTTACAACCTGGACGTGGTGGTGGTGCCCACCCACCGGCCCATGATCAGGCATGACATGCCGGACGTGGTTTTCAAGACCGAACAGGCCAAGTTCAGGGCGGTGGTCGATGAGATAGCCGAAAGGCATGCCACCGGCCAGCCGGTGCTGGTGGGCACCATATCCATAGAAAAATCCGAAATTATCAGTGATATGCTGAAAAGAAAGGGTATCGGCCACCAGGTGCTGAATGCCAAGTACCATGAAAAGGAGGCCGAAATAGTGGCCCAGGCCGGGCGCCTGGGGTCGGTGACCATCGCCACCAACATGGCCGGCCGGGGCACCGACATACTGCTGGGCGGCAACCCGGAATTTCTTGCCCAGGCCGAGTTGAGGAAGGAAGGTTATGATTTTGAGCTGGGCGCCGAGCCCGGAGACCGGTCCCTGTATGAAAAAGTCTATAAAAAATACAAGGGCCTGACCGACCGGGAGCACGAGCGGGTGGTGGCCCTGGGGGGCCTGCATATAATGGGCACCGAAAGGCATGAGAGCCGCAGGATTGACAACCAGCTGCGGGGCCGGGCGGGCCGGCAGGGGGACCCCGGATCAAGCCAGTTTTTCAGCTCCCTGGAGGATGACCTGATGCGGCTTTTCGGTTCGGAGAACATATCCGGGCTGATGGATAAGCTGGGGATTGACGAGGACATGCCCATTGAGCACAACCTGATCACCAGGTCCATTGAAACCGCCCAGAAGAGGGTGGAAAACCGGAACTTCGATATCCGCAAGCACGTGCTGCAGTATGACGACGTGATGAACCAGCAGCGGGAGCTGATCTACAGCCAGCGCCGCCGGGTGCTTACCGGGGAAAACCTCAAGGAAATGATCACCAGCATGATCGAAGAGGTGGTGAACCGGGCGGTGGACACCTACTGTCCGGAGGGGGTGCACCAGGAGGAGTGGGACCTGGCGTCCCTGCTGGCCTACGCTGAACAGGTCTTTATTCCCGGCCACGGCATCAAACCGGAAGAGCTGGAGGGGATGAGCCGGCAGGAGGTTGGTGAATTCCTGCTGGATAAGTCCCTGGAGGCTTACGATGCCAGGGAGGCCCGGGTGGGCGAGGAAAACATGCGGGAGATCGAGCGGGTGGTCACCTTAAGGATAGTGGATGAAAAGTGGATGGACCACCTGGACGCCATGGATCAGCTGAGGGAAGGCATTGGGCTCCGGGCTTACGGCCAGAAGGATCCCCTCATCGAGTACAAGTTTGAGGGGTATGAAATGTTCCAGAACATGATTGCCTCCATCCAGGAGGAGGCGGTAAAATACATCTTCCGGGTAAACCTGGTGTCCCAGGAGGCCCAGCCCAGGCAGAGGAACCTGGTGGAAAACCGGTATGCCGAGGAGGGGCCCAGGCAGCCGGTACGCAGGGAGGCCAAGGTGGGCCGCAACGACCCCTGCCCCTGCGGGAGCGGGAAGAAGTACAAGAAATGTTGTGGAAGAGAAGCATCATGAATTCAAGCAGTATGAGGTGATCAACAGATGTATTCCGAACTGAAAAGGGACCTGGAGTCCCTTGAAAAGCGCATTGAAGATTTGAGGGTTTCTCTTTGACATTGCCCAAAAAGAAAAGGAAATAGAAAGTTACGAGCAAAAAATGGTTTCCCCCGGCTTCTGGGACAACCTGGAGGAGGCCCAGAAGATTACCCAGGCCCTCTCCGGCTTAAAGGAGGCAATTTCCTCTTTCCGGTCCCTGGAGAGCCACTGCGAGGATATCCAGGTGCTTCTGGATCTGGGCCGGGAGGAGGAGGACCAGGAGGTGGCCCTGGAGGTCCAGTCCGAGATTAAGAAACTGGAGCGCGGGGTGGAGGAAAAGGAACTGGAGGTGCTTTTAAGCGGGGCCTATGACCGGAGCAACGCCATCATGGCCCTGCATGCCGGGGCGGGGGGCACCGAGGCCCAGGACTGGGTGGAAATGCTTATGCGCATGTATATGCGCTGGGCCGAGGACCACAACTACAAGGCCAGTGTGGTTGACCTGCTCCCCGGTGATGAGGCCGGGGTAAAGAGCGCCACCATTGAGATTGTCGGGCAGAACGCTTACGGCTACCTGCGCTCGGAAAAAGGGGTGCACCGGCTGGTGAGGATTTCTCCCTTTGACGCCGCCGGCCGCCGCCATACCTCCTTTGCATCGGTGGATGTGCTGCCCGGGGTCCAGGATGACCTGGAGGTGGAAATAAAGCCCGAGGACCTCAAGGTAGACACCTACCGTTCCGGGGGGGCCGGCGGCCAGCACGTCAACAAGACCGACTCGGCGGTGCGCATAACTCACCTGCCCACCGGCATAGTGGTGCAGTGCCAGGGCGAAAGGTCCCAGATCTCCAACCGCAACACGGCCATGAAGCTCTTAAAGGCCAAGCTCCTGGACCTGGAAATGAAAAAGAAGGAGGCCGAGCTGTCGGCCCTGCGGGGAGACCAGATGGATATCGCCTGGGGCAGCCAGATCAGGTCGTATGTTTTTCACCCCTACAGCCTGGTTAAGGACCACCGCACCGGGGTGGAGGCGGGGAATGTCAACGCCGTTATGGACGGAGATATTGACGGGTTTATATCGGCATTTTTGCGGGAAAACGCCAGGAAGCAGTAAAGGGCGCGGTTGAGCGCCCTTTATGTATTGAGGCCGGAGTGTTGCGAAGAATGTGAGAAATATGATTATATTTAAAATTAACTGTATTTTCAATTAGTTTTTTGATAAATTTTAATCAGTTGATATTATTTCAGGAGGTAGAGATCATGGAAAGACCCTGGCAGCGCCACTATGATTACGATGTGCCCACTACCATCCGCTATCCCCGTATTCCAATCCATGAACTGGTTCAGCTCCCTGCCGGCGCTTATCCGGACAAGCCGGCCCTGTACTTTTACGGCTCCGAAATTACCTTCTGGGAGCTGCGCAGCCAGATCCTGCGCATGGCCAACGTCCTGGGAGGCCTGGGGGTGCAGAAAGGGGACCGGGTGGGAATCCACCTGCCCAACATCCCCCAGTACGTCATATCGTACTATGCCGTTCTGTCCCTGGGGGCAGTGGTGGTAAACCTGAACCCCATGTACACTCCCGATGAGCTGAAGTTTATGGCCGGGAACACCGGGATTACGACGCTGATTACCTTTGACATGGTTGCCCCGGTGGTGCGGGCCCTCTGCCGGGAGGTGGAGATCCCCAGAGTCATTGTCACCAAAGCCACTGACTACATAAAGGGAATGGTCCGGAGCACCGCGGCGGACCTGGATATGGAGGCCGGCTGGCTCCATTTCTCAGACCTGCTGGAGGGCTGCGCCAGCAGCAAGCGGCCCCGCGTCGAGGTGGGTCCGGGTGATGTGGCCATGATCAATTTTACCGGGGGTACTACAGGCCTGCCCAAGGGGGCGGTATTGACCCATGCCAACCTGGTGGCGGCAACCATGCAGTGCGCCCTCTGGGGAAGGACCACCCAGCAGCTGTACCCGCCGGAGAGGCGCCACGTGATGGCCGTGCTGCCCTACTTTCACGTGTACGGAAATATCGTTGTCATGAACTATTCCATCTTTACCTGCTCCACACAGATACTGGTCCCGCGCTTCAACATCGATGAACTGATGGATGTTATGGCCGGCTTCAGGGAGATATACTTTTTCCCCGCCGTTCCCACCATGATCAGCGCCATCATCAACCACCCCAGGGCCGCCGAACTGGAAATGGACAGGAAACTGAAGCTGCTCAACTCGGGGGCCGCGCCCATGCCGGTGGAGCTTATCGAGCAGGTCAGGGACATGGGGATCTACTTCAGCGAGGGGTACGGGCTGACCGAGTCCACCTCACTGGGGATTTCCAACCCTATACTGGGGTTAAAGAAAGCGGGCAGCATCGGGATTCCCTTCCCCGATACCGACGTGCGGCTGGTGGATATTGAGGAGGGAAGGGAAGATGTGCCGCCCGGCGAGCCGGGGGAAATCATTATAAAGAGCCCGCTGGTGATGCAGGGTTACTGGAATAATCCCGGGGAGACGGCCAAACAGCTCAGGGACGGCTGGCTCTACACCGGCGACATCGCCGTAAGGGACGAGGAAGGCTACATATTCGTTGTGGACCGCAAGAAGGACATGATCATTGCCGGCGGCTACAACATATACCCCCGGGAGATTGACGAGGTTCTTTACACCCACCCCAAGGTGGCCGACGCAGTGGCCGTGGGCATTAAGGATCAGTACCGGGGTGAGACGGTAAAGGCATACGTGGTTTTAAAGCAGGGGGAGGAAGCCACGCCGGAGGAGATCATCGCCTTCTGCCGGGAAAAGCTGGCCGCATACAAGGTCCCCAAAATGGTGGAGTTCCGCGATTCGCTGCCCAAGTCGGCGGTGGGCAAGATACTGCGCCGGATACTGAGGGAGGAAGAGCAGGCCGGGCAACCCTGAGGGACAGGAGAAACAAGCCGACATAAAAAGCGTCTGGAACCTCGATATATCGCAGGATTTCCAGACGCTTTTTTCTTTTTCTTGATAAAAAAAGGAAAATACTTACCCCAAAAAGAAATATAGTGTCGAAGTAATTACAATTCCAGGTATGGGAGATGCTACTATCGAATGATACAGGGAGTGCGGCCCATGATCCTGAAAATTGCGGCTGAAATCGCCGGGGTCACCCTGGGGGTGCTGTTAACCGCCCTGGGGCTGGATATTTTTCTCATCCCGTCTAAAATTGCCGCCGGGGGAGTAAGCGGTATCGCCACTGTCCTGCACTACCTTTTGCACGTCCCGGTGGGGGCCACCATGCTCGTATTGAATGTACCACTGTTTGTGCTGGGGGTTTACCGCCTGGGCCTGAGGTTTGGTTTCCGCTCCCTTTACGGAACCATAAGCCTTTCATTTTTTATTGACGGCCTGGCTCCCTTTATGCCCGTTGTCACCCGGGATCCCCTGCTGGCCAGTATTTTCGGCGGGGTGCTGGTAGGCCTGGGACTGGGCCTGGTTTTTAAATACCGGGGCACCACCGGCGGCACCGACCTGGCGGCGGCTGTCTTACGCACCTATACCGGCGTCAATGTGGGCCAGCTTCTTTTCCTGGTTGACGCGGTGGTGGTCCTGGCCGCCGGAATTTCTTTCCACTCGTGGGAACTGGCCCTGTACGCGCTGATTACCATCTTTGTCACGGCCTGGCTGATTGACCTGGTGCAGGAGGGCATCAGCTACGCCAAGGCATTTTTCATCATATCCAACGAACCGGAGAAGATGGCCGGGGCGGTCCTGCGGGAGATGGACAGGGGCGCCACGGTGCTGCGGGGGCGGGGTGCTTACTCGGGCGCGGACAGGGATGTGCTGCTGGTGGTGGTGAACAGGTCCGAGGTTACCCGCTTGAAGGATCTGGTGCGGCAGGTGGACAGCCGGGCCTTTGTGATACTTACCGATGTTCACGAGGTGCTGGGCGAGGGCTTCAAGCCCCTGCAAAACAGGGATTAGGGGTTAGGGATTGAATTTTGGATTCTGACAGCTATTCAGGCAGGAGGTTTAAGATGAATGGACGGCAAGGAAATGGAAATGCTCAGGGCCAGGGCCAATGAAATCCGGCAGGACATCATCAGGATGCTGGGCCGGGCCGGCTCGGGGCACCCGGGAGGGTCCCTTTCGGCCGCCGATATTGTGGCCGCCCTGTACTTCAAGGTGCTGCGCATTGATCCCCGGAACCCGGGGGACCCGGGCAGGGACCGTTTTATTCTGTCAAAGGGGCATGCCGCCCCGGTGCTGTACGCCGCCCTGGCGCAGAGGGGATTCTTCCCCCGGGAGGAACTGCTTACCCTGAGAAAGCTGGGCAGCCGCCTGCAGGGCCACCCGGACATGAAAAAACTGCCCGGGGTTGAGATGTCGACCGGTTCCCTGGGCCAGGGGCTTTCGGTGGCCAACGGCATAGCCCTGGCCGGAAAGCTGGACGGGCTGGATTACCGGGTGTTCGTCCTGCTGGGCGACGGCGAGATCCAGGAAGGACAGGTATGGGAGGCCGCCATGGCCGCCGCCCACTATAAGCTGGATAACCTGATTGCCTTTCTGGACCACAACCGGATGCAGATAGACGGCCCCGTTGAAGAGGTCATGTCCCCGGAGCCGGTGGCCGACAAGTGGCGGGCCTTTGGCTGGGATGTGCAGGTAATTGACGGCCATGACATGGCCCAAATACTGCAGTCGGTGGAAAAGGCCCTGACCGCCGGGGGAAGGCCGCATATGATTATTGCCGAGACGGTTAAGGGCAAGGGAGTGTCCTTTATGGAGAACCAGGTGGGGTGGCACGGTGTGGCGCCCAAGCCCGATGAGACCGGGAGGGCCCTGGCTGAACTCGAAGTTCGAGGTTCGAAGTTCGGGGTGCGAAGGGAGGAGGAGCGTCAATGACCAGGAAGATTGCCACCAGAGAGGCTTACGGGAAGGCCCTGGCCGAACTGGGCGGGAAAAACAGCCGGGTGGTGGTGCTTGACGCCGACCTTTCCAAGTCCACCAAAACGGCCGATTTTGCCGGGGTGTTCCCGGAAAGGTTTTTCAACATGGGCATTGCCGAACAAAATTTGATTGGTACAGCCGCAGGGTTTGCCGCCGCCGGGAAGATTCCCTTTGCCAGCACCTTTGCCGTCTTTGCCACCGGCAGGGCCTTTGAGCAGATAAGAAACTCGGTGGCCTACACCAGGCTGAACGTTAAAATAGCCGCCACCCACGCCGGTGTGACGGTGGGGGAGGACGGCGGCTCCCACCAGTCGGTTGAGGATATAGCGGTGATGAGAAGCCTGCCCAACATGACGGTATTTGTTCCGGCCGACGAGGCCGAAACTTACGGGGCCGTGGAGGCGGCCGCCGAAATGGAAGGGCCGGTGTATATAAGGCTGGGCCGGGCCGGGGCGCCGCCCGTCCACGGGGAGGGCTTCCGGTTCGTGCCGGGAAGGGCCGTGGTGCTGAGGGAGGGCGCCGACGCCGCCATAATTGCCGCGGGCATCATGGTTCCGGCTGCCCTGGAGGCGGCTGCGGCCCTGGCCCGGGAAGGGATTGAGGCCCGTGTGATCAGCATGCACACCATCAAGCCCCTTGACGTTGAGGCGGTAATCAAGGCGGCCAGGGAAACCGGCGCCCTGGTCACCGCCGAGGAGCACAGCGTTATCGGCGGACTGGGGGGGGCGGTGTGCGAGGCGGTCTGTGAAAATGCCCCGGCGCCGGTAAGGCGGGTGGGCCTGCCGGACGTCTTCGGCGAGTCCGGGACGCCGGACGAACTGCTGAATAAATTCGGGCTGACCCCGGCGGCCATAGCGAATGCCGTGAGAGAGGCAATTAAAATGCGGGAATTGGGAATTGGGAAATAGGATTGGGGTTGACCTTTTTGTAGAAATATAGAAATATAAGGGGCTGACTCAAAAGTCGGCCCCTTTAATGTGCTCATGGCCGGCAAGCCCGGCCACCTACGGCGCATGAAAATACCTTCATTCCGGCTTACCCCATTCTGGATTCTGGCTCCTGGATTCTGGATTCCGACAGGATAAGGCTTTTCAGCATGAGGGATTTACCTGTCCATCACTCTTACCGTCTCAACCCTCCCGTTTTCCAGGTAAAGCTTTACTTCCCATCCCTCCTCTATATCCCCCAGGTCGGAGATGTTGGCGGAGGATGAGGTGGAATCGCGGAAGTCGCAGTCGCTGTTTACCCGGAGGGTGAATTCCAGGCCGTTGGACTGCTCTATGGTGATCCGGCTGTTGCTCTCGCTGACGCCGGTGACGGTGCCTTCCACGACGATGTCCTCATCGTTGGTTACTTCGATGCCGGTGACCTTATCGTCTTCATCCAGCTGCAAGGTTACCCCGGCGCCGATCATTACGTCCTCCAGGTCAATCCTGTCGCCGTCCCTGGTTATATCGGCATCGTCGTCTATGTAATACCTGGTTGAATCAACGTATATGCGGGGTTCGCTCCCTGTCCGCAGGTCCGTAACTTCTCCCTCCACCGTCTCTTCTCCCACGGTCTCAATTTCGGTTATCTTTCCGCTGCTCCCCACCTTGAAGCGGACGCGGTCCCCCTGTTCAAGGGCGTCCAGTCTTACCCTGTCGCCGTTCTTTATTATCGGGGCGTTTACTTCAACCTCGTATTCCTTTCTCTTGCCGTCGTCGTGCAGCAGTGTGGTCATCCGGTAGAAGTAATCAATAGTCCTTACCTCGGCCTCCATGGTGGAACTGCCCAGGATTATTTCCCGGGCCTCACCCAAAACCGAAACCACCTGCACCCGGTCCCCCGCCTTAAGGTCCGAAAACGGCAGCCGGTCGCCGCCCCTGGCGATTTTGAGTTCGCCGGCGTTGACCCTGAATACCCTGCTGCTCCCCGGATCCGGTTTCAGGGTGAAATACCCGGAACCGATGTCGGTTACCTCGCCCTGGGTTTCCTCGGACGACAGTATCGACACACTTTGTATGGCGTTGTTTATTATCCTGACCGTGACATATGTTCCCTCCGCCAGGTACGACCGGTCTTTAAAATCGGTCCCGCTGGTGATGATTACCGTGTCGGCCAGCGGGTATGACTGTTCCCGGTAGCCGCTGTCCCGTATTTTCAAGGAGGGTGTGCCGGTCAGGGTCCTTTCCACGATTTTTCCGGTCAGCTCGAAATCGGCGCTGCCGCCGGCATTTCCTGCCGGAGGAGTGGTGCTGCCGGCCGATTCCATGTACTTTATCCGTGCGTCGGCGCCGGCTATGGCCAGCACCGCTTCGCCGGTTTTGAAGTCGGCCAGGACGGCTTCTTTGGAGTCTTTAAACAGCACGGTGGTTGAGTCCGTCAGCCGGGGTATTTGCTCGCCGTTGGTTTTGGTTATGGTTATTATTCCCGAGGAACTGTCAACGGTGGTGAGGGTGCCGGCAATAACGGCGCCGGCGCCGTATTCAAACCAGCCGCTTTCGACCGTTTTGGCCATCAGGGCGGCCAGCTCGCCCCTCTTCATGAACTCGCCGGGACCGAAACGGTTGTCTCCCAGCCCCTGCATGATGTTGTTCTGGGTCACGTCGGCCACGTATTGCGGATACTCCGGGCCTATTTCCGCCGTGTCCCTGAAGCTCAGCTTCTGAACATCCCCTCTCCTGTCCTTCAGCTTGTCCCAGAGGGCGGCCGCCACCAGCGCGGCCACCTCCTGCCGGGTGATCGGATAACTGTATTTCAGTGTGGGAGCCAGATCTTCCCGCAGCAGCTTCTTCTGCACCGCCAGCACAAGGTGGCCCTGGCCCCAGTACATGCCCTGGGGAAGGTTGATGCCGCTGTTTTTGTAATCGATCTTTTTGGCTTCTTCTTCCAGGCCCATGACCCTGATGATAATGGCTATGGCCTCCAGCCTGCTGACCGGGTCCTCGGGCCTGAATACATTCCCGGGGTACCCTTTCATTAATCCCAGGGCACAGGATTTTTCAACCACCTGTTTGGACCAGTGGCTGCCTGTGTCCTTAAACGACTGGGCGGCTGCGGCGGCTGGAATAAACCGGGGGATGGTTGTCAGCCAGGCTGCCAGCGTCAGAGCCATAACCGCAATGAGTATTTTTTTGCTCATGATCAGCATTCCTCCCGTATTCTTCTATGAAAATAGACGATGGATTCACAGGCGGCGTTCCGCTGGGAAATCTTTTCGCCAGAAAAGGCAATTTTTCCTTTTTATTTATTGAAATGGAAAGGACTTCACCAGGATGTTGTCGAAATAGCTAATATCTTATAAAAGTGAATTGATTCGCCGAAAATCGGAACCTGTACGAGGTGTACGAATGATCAATTTTTACAATGTGTCGAAGATTTACCCCAATGGTGTTAAAGGGCTGGATGATGTCACGCTGAGCATCCGGAGGGGAGATTTTGTTTTTCTGGTCGGCCCCAGCGGCGCCGGCAAAACATCACTGATCAAGATCATTTTCAGGGAGGAACTGCCCACCAGGGGGCAGGCGCTGTTTAACGGGAAGAATATCGCCCGCCTGAAAGGAAGGGAGATCCCTTATTTAAGAAGGAAAATAGGCATGGTTTTTCAGGACTTCAGGCTCCTTCCCCAGAAAACGGTTTTCGAGAATGTGGCCTTTGCCATGGAAGTTACCGGGGCCTCCACCAGGGAGATAAAAACGAGGGTGCCGGAGGTGCTGGAGCGGGTGGGGCTGCTGGATAAAGCCCGGGTTTTGCCGTCCCAGCTTTCCGGGGGCGAGCAGCAGAGGGTCTGTATCGCCAGGGCCATTGTCAACAACCCCATGGTATTGATTGCCGATGAGCCCACGGGGAACCTGGATCCCGACACCGCCTGGGGCCTGATGAAACTTTTAAATGAGATTAACGGGTCCGGAACCACTATAATAATGGCCACCCATGCCAGGGAAATTGTCGACTCTTTGAAAAAGCGGGTGCTGGCCCTGTCTGAAGGCAAAATAACCCGTGACGAGGAAGGCGGGGTTTATTGCCATGAGTCTTAACACCCTGGGTTATTACTGGAGGGAGGCACTGCAGTCCATTTTCCGGAACAGCTGGCTTTCCATCGCGTCGGTGGGCACTGTGACGGTTTCCCTGCTGATAGTCGGTATTTTCGCCCTGCTGGTGGTCAACGCCAATGAATTCACCCGCAGCCTGGAGTCGGGGCTGGAAATAAGGGTTATTCTCAAGGACGGGCAGCCCGGGGACAGTATTAAAAGGATCCGGGCGGACATCGAGAAAATGCCCGGCGTTTCCATGGTCGAGTTCGTGTCCAGGGATCAGGCCCTGGAAGAAATGAAAAGAAATTTCAAGGACCGCAAGGATGTACTTGAGGGCCTGCAAAACGACAACCCGCTGCCCGATGCGTTCCGGGTCAGGGCCTACCAGGCGGACCAGATTCCCGATCTGGCCGGCAACATAGAAAGTCTGACCGGTGTCGAGCAGGTAATCTACGGTCACGGGCTGGTTGAGAGGCTGGTGTCGGCCACCCGCTGGATCAGGCTGGGCGGCGGCGTTGTCCTGGGGATTTTATGCCTGGCGGCGGTGTTCCTCATCTCCACCACTATACGCATGTCGGTTTTTGCCAGGCGCAGGGAAATCGGCATCATGATACTGCTGGGGGCCACCAACTGGTTTGTCCGTTTTCCCTACCTGCTTGAGGGCATGATCCTTGGCTTTCTGGGCGCCGTTCTGGCGGGGTCGGTGGTGTATATAGGATATATCTCGCTGGTCGACTATATCGGCCGGAACCTGCCCTTTATTTACCCGGTAACCGACCAGCGGACCATCTTCACCGTGCTGGGGGGCATGCTGGTGACCGGACTGGTAATCGGGGCGCTGGGGAGCAGTTTTTCCATCAGGAAATTTCTTAAAATTTAGGGATTGGATTATGCAATTCCCAATTCCGGTTACACAGAGAATATCATCCACGCATGGGAGGTTACCTGATGACTGGCCTGAAAAAGAGAATTGCGGCTCTGTTGCTGGGCGCGGCCTTTGCCTTGTCTGCGATTGGTTCCGCCTACGGCGACCCGTTGGAGGACAAGCTGAATGAAACCCGTGAGATGCTGGAAAAAAAGCGGGAAGAGGTAAACTACGGCAGACGGGTGGTAAACAGCTACGCCTCCCAGGTAAAAACGCTGGACCAGAGTATCGGTCTGAAAGAACGCCAGATCAGCGACCTGGAGGCCAACCTCAATTTAGCCCGGGCGGAGCTGAAGCGGTCCGAGGCTGAACTGGAGAAAGTCTCACGGGAACTGGAGGAAAGCAACAAAGCCTTCAAGAAGAGGGTCAGGGGCCTTTATATTTCGGGAACCACAAGCTATCTTGAGGTGCTGCTGGAATCCCAGAGCTTTTCCGATTTCATCAACCGGGCCGATATGTTGAAAAGAATTATCGGCCACGATATTCAAATAGTCAAGCAGGTGACTGATAAAAAGAAGGCCGTGGAAAAGGAAAAAGCAAACCTCGAGGCCAGGCGGGACAATATTGCGTCCCTGATCGCCATGAATGAATCGGCTAAACTGGAACTGAGAAGCCGGCAGATGGAAAAGCAGGGCCTTCTGTCCAGGGCGCGGCAGGATCTGGGCCGGTTTGAAGCCGAGGCCGAAGCGCTGGAGCAGCAGGAACAGGAAATAATCAGGGAAATATTAAAGAACAGGTCAAAACAGGGCTCCGCCGCCAAGGGGTCGGGCTCCTTTACCTGGCCGGTGCCGGGCCATACCAACATTTCGTCGCCCTTCGGCAACAGGGTTCACCCCATTCTGGGATACATCCGGCACCATAACGGGATAGACATTCCCGCCCCCACCGGAACAAAAGTGGTGGCGGCCCAGGACGGCACGGTATTAGAGGTCGGTTACATGAGCGGCTACGGTAAAGTGGTGATGCTGGACCACGGCAATGGCCTGACCACTCTCTACTCGCACCTTTCCGCCCAGCTGGTTAATGCCGGCGACGAGGTAATAAAGGGCCAGGCCATCGGCAAGGTCGGCAGCACGGGGATGTCCACCGGGCCGCACCTGGACTTTTCGGTAAGAAAGAACGGCACACCGGTTAACCCGATGGGATTCTTTTAAGGCATGGCGGTATCCGCCCGTAAGCATAACCAGACTCCACCGCCGGGGACGGCGGTTTTTTCCATATTGTTGTAATCAATATTGTAATCTCAGGGTTAAACTTATAGTATAATAATTTGTAGTTAAAAATTCCGCCGCGGTACGGATATCCCGGCCGGCCCGGGAGCAAGGGAAGGAGTATTTTCCTTGGAATTTGACAGGTATGGATCACACAGGAGGGGCCACAAGTTTTTCACCGGCCTGGCCATTGCGCTGTTTGTCCTGATTGTCGGGGTTGGCTGGCTGCTGGCCAGCAATTACAAGCAATTCGGCAACCTGGTAAAGGTTATTGTGCTGGTAAAAACCCAGTACCTCAATACAGTGGATTACGACACGCTGGTGGAGGGGGCCATCAAAGGGATTGTCAAATCATTGGACGACCCCTACTCGGCCTATCTGGACCCGGCTACCTACCAGCAGCTGCGCGAGCAGATCAAGGGGTCTTTCGGCGGCCTGGGCATTCTGGTGGGCATGAAAGACGAGTATCTCACCGTGGTCAACACCTACAAGGGGACACCCGCCTACCGGGCGGGAATCCAGCCGGGTGACGTGATATCCAGGATCGATAACCGGGAGGTCCGCGGCATTGACCTGGAAACCGCCGTCCACCTGATGCGGGGGCCGGTGGGGACAAAAGTCACGCTCACCCTGATGCGGTCCAGTGTTCCCAAGCCCTTCGATGTGGAACTGCCCAGGGAAGAGATTACCCTTCCTTCGGTGGAAAGCCATATATTAAAGAACGGCATTGCTTATATCGGACTGGCCCAGTTTACCGAAAAAACGCCCGAGGAAATGGAAGAAAACATCGCCAAACTGAAAAAACAGGGTATGCGGGCGGTAATACTTGATCTCAGGAACAACCCCGGCGGGGAGCTGATGTCGGCGGTAAAGGTTTCCAGGCACTTTCTGCCTCCCGGCCCGGTGGTGTATATCGACTACCGGGGAGGGCGCCAGGAGGAGCACAGCACCGAAGGGAACGATATCAAACTTCCCATGGCCGTGTTGATTAACAACAGCAGCGCCAGCGCTGCGGAAATCCTGGCGGGCGCCATAAAGGACACCGGGTCCGGGGTTCTGGTGGGGCAGAAGACCTTTGGCAAGGGTGTGGTCCAGATGGTTTTCGACCTGGACAACGGGGCCGGACTTAAGCTTACCACCGCGAGGTATTTAACGCCCAAGAAAAATGATATCAATAAAAAGGGAATAATGCCCGATGTGGTTGTCAATCAGCCGCCGGGCGGACCCGATGTGCAGCTGCAAAGGGCTATAGAAATTTTAAGCGAAAAGCTGGCCAATAAAGCCGCGTAATTTGGAGGCCTGAGGCAGGAGGTCAGAGGTTAGATGTTTTGGGCGGTGTGGGAGTGTACCTGCTGACAGAAGTTATTCCACTGATAATTAAAAACTATTTTCTTCTTTTTACCGACCCCGAATTTCTTTTGCTGATAGCCCTGGTGGTGGCCCTGATTGCCCTGCAGTACAGGCGGTCGGAGTCAGTCCGGGCGGCCATGTTCGGGATAAAACCCCGGCGCCTTTGGAGGGATACCTTTTCGGCCACCCTCCTGGGCCTTGCCGGAGGGGTTGCAGGCAGCATCCTGATAGTCCTGGCAGGTCTTCCCCTGACCGGCTCGGGCTTAATTTTTGTTCTTTTTTTATTAATCGCCGCCCTGTTGATGCTGATCAACCCGCGGTTCATATGCTTTGCCTACGCCGGGGGAATAATATCCCTGGTCAACATATTTACAGGCTGGCCCCCGGTTAATATCTACCAGGTCCTGGCCCTGGTGGCCCTCCTGCACATGGTGGAAAGCCTGCTCATATTCTTCAGCGGCCACCTGGGGGCTGTCCCCTCCTTTTTCAGGGACGCGTCCGGCAGGGTGGTGGGGGGCTTCACCCTCCAGAAATTTTGGCCCATACCTCTGGTGGCCCTTACGGTGGCGGGATATTCCACTTCGCAGGGGATATTAAACGATATGCCTCAGTGGTGGCCGCTGATCAAGCCCGGGGAGGCAGGCGGCCAGCACAATAATGTCATTTATGCCCTGGTTGCCGTGGTGGCCGGACTGGGTTACGGCGACCTGGCCGTTGCCCGCAGCCCCTGGGAAAAAAGCAGGCTGTCCGCCCTTTACCTGGCGCTTTACAGCGTGATACTCTTCATACTGTCGATTTTTGCCCAGTACTTCAGGTTTCTGGCGCCGGTGGCGGCAATTTTTTCTCCCCTGGGGCACGAGCTGGTCATATACATCGGAAAGAAAATAGAACTGGCGGGCAGGCCGGTATTTACCCCGTCAAAGCTGGGGCTGCGGGTGCTGGATGTGGTTCCGGAATCCATTGCCTGGCACATGGGCATCAGGTCGGGGGATGTGCTGATTACAGTGGGGGGTATTCCGGTTCGTGACCGGTGGGGACTGAAATACGCCCTGGAAAATATCCCCGGTCCCCTGGAGATTGAGTACCTGAAGGGGGCCGCCCGGATTTATAACCGGGGCTGGGCCTTCCGGCACGGTGTCAACAAGCCGCTGGGAGTGCTGCCGGTTCCGGCAGGAGACGAAGAATATTTTATCGATATTAAGTCACAAGGCACGGTGTACAAAAAATTTGTTTCCTGGTGGGAAAAAATTAAACGTTGACACGTATCAGCCGCCAGCCTATAATTTTTTTAACGGGGCCATGAAGGCCCGCACAGGGTTTCAAGTATTGGACCACGGAGGTCTTGTCATGCCCGGGACCGAAGTGGTTTTTAAGTTTTTGTAAAGCCGGAGGTGATTGGAATGTGCGAAGCGAACGCTTACCTTCGCCAAGACGGTGAAGAGGAGCTTTTCCTGGAAATGGTGGATAAAGTGGTTCCCCACGAGGAAGGGCTGATGCTGGAGGATATCTTCGGCCGCCGGAAGATTGTCAAGGCCAGAATAGCGGAACTGGCCCTGGTGGACCACAAAATTGTCCTGGAAAAGGAATAATTGTCCAAACGGGCTGCCGGTCAACGGCAGCCCGTTTGTTTAGGGGACAGGAGTTAGAATTAGTAAAAACCCAGCCTGGCTTAGGAATAACTAAATAATTTAAGTACCGGGTACCACAAGGGAGGTTTTGCGGGTGTTGTTTTCCGGCGGCCAACAGGCGTTGTTTACCAATAATCAATGGGACCTGTCCGGCATCAACGACTTCAGCGAGCTGGAGGAAAAGGTAAAGACATGCAACCGCTGCCACTTGCGCGGCGGATGCACGGGGGTGGTCTTTGGGGAGGGCAATCCGGCCGCCCGGGTTGTGCTGTGCGGGGAGGGGCCGGGGGCCGATGAAGACCGGCTGGGCCGGCCCTTTGTGGGGAAGGCCGGCCAGTTGCTTGATAAAATACTGGAAGCCTGCGGGTTTCACCGTTTTAAGCATGTATACATACTCAATACCGTCAAGTGCAGGCCTCCGGGCAACAGGATACCCACCGAGGAGGAACGGGCGGCCTGCAGGCCCAACCTGGACGCCCAGCTGAGGCTGATCAGGCCCGCCATACTGGTCCTCCTGGGGTCCACGGCGCTGCAGGAGATTGTCGGCCGGCAGGGCAGGATCACCAGGGACCGCGGTAAGTGGGTGGAAAGGGACGGCCTGCTGATCATGCCCACCTACCACCCGGCGGCCCTTTTGAGAAACCCCGCCCTGAAGGTGGATACCTGGAAGGACTTTAAACAGGTGGTGTACAAGTACCGGGAACTGGTAAACCCCGACCACTATTCCCCCCATTGCTAAACGTACGGGCTGTATATTCACATCGGGGACGGTTCTGGATGTGAATTATTCACATTGAGAACCGTCCCCGATGTGAAATTTTTTAATCCCCAGTTCCGGGTTTTTCACCGGTTCCACCAGGTTGTCGGGCCAGGCTTTGACTCCCTCGCTCCTGGCCAGGGCCAGGAGCGCCGCGTAGCGCCTTTCGGCGGCATTCAGCCGGTAAACCGTGTAGTCTATAAAGTCCCGGCCGGCAAAATTAAACAGAACTTTGGCCTGCTGCCATTCCCTTAATGATTCATGAACTTCGTCCACCAGGTCGGGATGGCGGGGGTAGTGGGGTGAAATCCTGGACAGGACCCGGTCCCGCAGTTTTACCATAAAACTCATGCTATCGCCTCCACATAATATATATGCCTGATGCGGAGGTTTTAGAACCATAATTTACATTAAATGGTAAATATTCCATTTTGCCTGAGGGGCCTGTTGGTATCGGCTCTTTTTTTTTACTGGCGCCTTTATTCCGCCAGTCCGTGGAGCTTTTTTCGTTGCCCGGTTTAATATTTAAAAGGGCAGTTAAGCATAATACAGATTAAGCGAAACAGATTTATCGGGGGTGGTATTATGAGGCTCCCAGTATCTTTAGTTGTGCTGTCTGTGCTTGTAATTGCCTGGGGCTGCGGCAACCGGCAGGCCGCCCAAAAACCTTACGCGCCTCCCCTTAAAATAGCGGTCAGTTTGGCTGATATGGAACGGGACGGCAATAAAATAATCA
Organism: Bacillota bacterium; assembly: GCA_049323615.1. Taxonomy (GTDB): domain Bacteria; phylum Bacillota; class Desulfotomaculia; order Desulfotomaculales; family Desulfocucumaceae; genus JBMOPD01. Next base: position 26,147 of record JBMOPD010000041.1, read on the forward strand.
AAAATGTGATGGAAAGCAGAAAGAAGAAAGACAAGGTCGAGATAACCTGGCTTGATGCCAAAAACGACCAGGCCGAACAGGAAAAACAGCTGGAAAAGCTGGGACAGCAGAAGGTCAAGGCGGTGGTTTTCCAGCCCGTCAGCCCAGTAACGGGGCCCGGCCTGATGCGCAGGCTGGTGGAAAAAAACATCAAGGTGGTGGCGCTGGAGACACTGCCGGTGGATGCCCCGGTGGAAGCTTACGTGGCCTCGGACCACACCCTGGCGGGGCAGCTTCTGGCCCGTTTTGCCATCAGGTCGGCCCGCAAGAGCGCGGGGCTGCCCGTATCTCCCGATTCGGCGGATTATGGGGGCGGCCGGACTCAAGTTGGAGGACAGGAGGCTGGTGGGCAGCAGGGCCAGTCCGGGGCCGGTGGGGGCCGGCAGGAGGGCGGTGGTGGGCAAAGCCAGGCCGTTGTGCCGCCCGAAGCCCAACTGGGGGGCAAACTGCCCATCGGGGTGGTGCTGCTCAGCGGTGACCCCGGGGACACGGCGGCCCGGGAAATAGCCGCTGCGGCCCGGGCGGAGATGCAGGGAAGCAGCGAGGTGCGCCTGGTGGCCGAAGAGGCGGTGCCGCAAAATGACCCGTCCCTGGTGCCCCGGATACTGCAGAGAGTGATGGTGGAAAGGGGAAATAATGTCCAGGCCGTTCTGGCCGTGGACAGCAGCCTGGCCATGGCGGCGGTGGAGGTGCTTAAAAGCGCGGGCATCAACAACAGTGTGCTCACCGCCGGGGTGGGGGCCGACGAAAAGTCCTCCATGGCCCTGGCCAAGGGTGAACACGACGCCGAGGTGGATACCAGGCCCGACCTGTTGGGCCAGTATGCCCTGGACGCCGCCATCGCGCTGGCCAAAGACGGACGCTGGCAGTACGACGGGCAGTCGGCCAGCGGCAGTTACTCTGTCCCCTCCAGGATTACGCCGGTACGCCTGATCCAGTCTAACAACGTTTACCTGCTGGAACAGCGGTGGGGCGGGTTGAAAGGAAAAAAAGAGGGAGGACAGGGAGGCCGGCAGGGCGGCGGGTCTGAAGGCGGGTCCGGGTCCGGAGGCGGGAGTGGACAGGAGGGGTCCGGTCAGGGAGGCGGCCAGGGAAGTGGCGGGCAGGGCCAGGGCGGCCAGGGCAAAAAAACCATGCTGCGCATAACCACCCAGGACGGCAAAACAATGGAAGTCCAGATTGACGGCGAGATTAAAAAGATAGAATCCATGGGCGGAGGAGGGCAGGGCGGGCAGAAAGGCGGGCAGCAGGGCCAGTCCGGGGGTGGTGGAGGCCAGCAGCAGGGCCAGTAGCGGATTCAGCCGGTGGTGCCGGTCAAAAAAACAATCCGGCCGGGGGATATAGACAAAAAATGACCAAATTTCAAATTTATCTAAAGAAAATATGCCTTCGGTACGATATATGTATATAGCAGTGTTTTATAAAAAGGAAGATTCAGGAGTAATTAGTTTATACCGGCAGGATTTCCGGCAATTCATGACAAACTTTTTAAAGCAGTCTCATTAGTCCGGGACTTTCCCGGATTAACTAGTCATTTTATTATTTTTCAAAGGAGGTTTTAACCGGTGAAAGGGGTTTTCCGGAAGGCATCATCAATAATCTTGGTACTGTTATTGTGCCTGGCGGCCATTCCTTTGCCGTCGGCCGAGGGGGCCGAGCTTACGGCGGTTCCGGGAGCGGGCACGTACGACCGGTACCAGGACGTTAAACTGTTTAACGAAACCGCGGACGAGTCGGGCATTACTTATTATGTTTACGGGCGGGCCACGCAAACTGCTCTCCTGTATACCGGCTCGGCGATAAGAATTGCCGATGACGTCATTTTAAGCGTTGATTCCAATGTGGGCGGAGTAATAACCCACAGGGAGTTTTCCTACACCATCAACCCGTATATATTGTCCACCTATCCGGCCGAAGGGGCCGCCAACGTGCCTCTTGACCCTACTATCACCGTTTCCTTCAGCCGGCAAATGAATGAGGCGGTGCTGGAAACCACGGGCAACATAACCATCACCAAGGTGGACCCCATACCGGTCAGCAATATAAGCAGCGGCGATTTTACCGCCACATACGACACCGGCAACTATACCCTGACCATACAGCTGAACTCCGGGGTGAATCTTGAACCAAAGGCTACCTACATGGTTACCCTGAACAACATTCTGGACAGTGACGGCAAGCCCCTGCAGGGCAATACCAGCTTCACCTTTAACACCGTTGCGTCCGGGGACTCCACCACTTACGGTTATGTCACCACAGACAGGACGAGTTACGGTCCGGGCCACGCCGTGCCCATCAATGTCACTTATTTTCAGGGGGGCAATGAAGTGACCGGAACTGTGGACCTGCAGGTCCAGGTCTTTGACCCCAGGGGAGTCCTGGACGACACCATCCCTGTGACCAGTGTGACCGACGGCAAATACAGGATTACAAGTTATACACTGCCAAACAATGCAATGGCCGGCACCTGGACGGTGAGGCTGTATGACGGCAACACACCCCGCCAGCTGCTGGACACCTGCACCTTTACCGTGGTTGAGAGCGCGGTCACCCAGTTGACGGCGGACCTGCAGACCGGTGTATACTACGAGCCCATAACCGTCAACCTCTCCACTCCCACGCCGGGGGTCGACATCTACTATACCATCGACTATGTCAGCGACTACAATGTTGACCCTGTGCCTGTCAGTATACAGGACAGTGAAATTGACAGTTCGTGCACGCCGTACCGCGGGCCCATTCCCATATCGGAACCGGGCAAAACCAGGCTGCGGGCCGTGGCCATTAAGGGCGGGGTGAAAAGCCCAGTGCTTGATGAAACCTACACCATCAGGGCGGAACTGGGCTACCTGAATTTGACCCCCCTCGACGGCGCCACCGGCGTGTCGGTTCTTTCCCCGGTGTCGGTGACCTTCGGCCGGGCGGTCAAGTCCGCGACGGTAAACTCCCAGACCTTCAGGCTCAGGGATGCGGACACCAACACCCCGGTGCTCGGTACAGTAAGCTATAACGCCGAGAAAAGAATAGCCACCTTCAAGCCCGCCACCCTGCTGAAGCCCAACACCGATTATGAGGCCACCCTGGACGGCTATTCCGGCGGGCTGGACACCGTTTACATTGAAGATTTAAACGGAGACAGGCTGACTAACGATGTAACCTGGACCTTTACCACCGGCTCCGATTGGATCACCGTGGACGGGAGGCCGGTGGTCAATAACCAGGTGTCGGTTAACAAAACACCGGCCACGGTGGTGGTAACCTCTCCCGGCGCCAACATGGTGATCATGAACAAGGTCCAGATGGCCCCCGTGGGCAGCGACCGGTTCACCGGGGAAGTGGCCCTCAAGCCGGGAAACAACAACGTGACTATTGAAATAACCGACAATTCGGCGGTTAAAACCACCCTGAAGGTAACCGTAAACTACCTGAACCTCCTGCAGGTCGGCGCCGGGGTTACCGCCAGCATCCCGGCCAAGGGCAAGCTGGATCTTTTCGACAAGCAGCTGACCCTGGACTTTCCCAAGGGGACGTACCTGAGGGACCCCAGCGACCCCACCGGCCTTCCCCTGGCCGACCAGTCCATTGCCTTTAACGTTTTTCAGGACGTTATGCCAGACGGGTTCCCGGCCGTCAGTTTGATGTACGACATACAGCCCAAGGTCCCCGGAGCCCTGTTGAACAACATGGGCGAGGGCACCATTACCCTGACCTATGACAAGTACGTGTCGGCCACCAGCGGGTCCACCCTCACCGTCCTCTGCGACCCGGACAGCGACGGGGTGTGGGAGGAAAACCTGGGCGGCAAGGTGGACACCAAGAAAAGGACCATCACCGTCCCCTTCAGTTCCTTCGGCCGGTACGTGGCGGTCAACAAGGTCTGGTCCTTCACCGACTACTCCACCGCCGGCTGGGCCAGGGCCTATGTTGAGTACCTCTGGTCCAAGGGGTACATGAAGCCCCTGCCCACGGCGGGCATCGGCCAGTTCGGGCTGGTGGACGCCCAGGGCCAGGAGATCCCCATTACCCGGGGCGAGTTCGCCGTGCTGATGGCCAAGGTGCTGGGGCTGAACAAGGCCAATTACACCAATTACGGCATCTTTACCGACATGAGGCTCTTTGAGAACGCCACCCCTCCCTATGCCATGGCCACCGACCTGGACGGGTACTGGAAGTATATAGACGACGACGACTACAAGTACATCGACATGCTGGCCAGAAACGGGATCATCCACGGTTCCATGGACGACTACGGAAACCTGGTGTTCAATTACTTCAACATAATTTCCAGGGAAGAGGTGGCCGTGATCCTGGCCAGGGCCATGAACCTGGCGGTGGAAGCCGATGACGTCAAGGTCAAGGCGGCCATCACCAAGATGTACACCGACGCCAACACCAGCATCGCGGCCTGGGCCCAGCCTTACGTGCTGGCCGTCAGCAAGGGGTATTTCGGGGGGTACCCGGACAAGACATTCAGGGGCAAGGACAACTTCACCAGGCCCCAGGCGGCCAGTATTGTCTACAAGGCAATGAAAAAGAACAAATTGATGTAAGGCGACCTATACTGCCTGTCAGTGATCTTCGGGCGGCGGAGTTGTTCCGGCCGCCCCGCTGTTTTCCGGGATATGTCTAAACGGCTTGACCCGTCTGGTATAATAGGAGTCAGGGACGGCAGTGGAAAGGTAGTGGAAAAGTATGCCGGAATTCAGGATCGTATCCGATTTCAGCCCCCGCGGGGACCAGCCCGGGGCCATAGAAAAGCTTGTCGCCGGGATCATGAGGGGATACCGGCACCAGACCCTGCTGGGTGTTACCGGCAGCGGAAAAACCTACACCATGGCCCAGGTTATCCAGCAGGTGCAGAGGCCCACCCTGGTGCTGGCCCCGAACAAAACCCTGGCCGCCCAGTTGTGCTCTGAATTCAAGGAGTTTTTTCCGGAAAACGCGGTGGAGTATTTTGTCAGCTACTACGACTATTACCAGCCCGAGGCCTATATTCCCCAGACCGACACCTATATTGAAAAGGACTCGTCCATCAACGACGAGATAGACAAGCTGCGCCACTCGGCCACCAGCGCGCTGTTTGAGCGGCGGGACGTGATCATCGTGGCCAGCGTGTCCTGCATATACGGCTTGGGAGATCCCGCGGAGTACCGGGACCTGGTCCTTTCCCTGCGGGAGGGAAGCCTGTACGACCGGGACGCCGTGCTCAGGAAGCTGGTGGACATACAGTTCGAAAGAAACGACATCAACTTTGTGCGGGGAAAATTCCGGGTGCTGGGCGATATCGTCGAGATATACCCGGTATCGTTCAATGAAAAGGCCATCCGGGTGGAATTTTTCGGTGACGAGGTGGAAAGGATACTGGAGTTTGACGTGGTGACCGGCGAAGTGCTGGGCCGCAGGCACCACGTGTCCATATTCCCGGCCAGTCACTACGCCATTTCCCGGGCCAGGATGGAAAAGTCCATCGCCGGCATCGAGGAAGAGCTGGCGGAGAGGCTGGCCTGCCTGCGGTCAAACGGAAAGCTGCTGGAGGCCCAGCGCCTGGAGCAGAGGACCAATTACGACATTGAAATGATGAGGGAGATGGGCTACTGCAACGGGATTGAGAATTACTCCCGGCACCTTACCGGCCGGAGGCCCGGTGATCCCCCGTACACCCTGCTTGATTTTTTCCCCGGCGATTTTATCATGTTCATCGACGAGTCCCACGTGGCGGTGCCGCAGCTGGGGGGAATGTACGAGGGCGACAAATCCCGCAAAACATCTCTTATCGAGCACGGCTTTCGCCTGCCCTCGGCCCTGGACAACAGGCCGCTTAAATTCAGCGAGTTTGAAAGCAAGGTAAAACAGGTGATATATGTCTCGGCCACCCCGGGAGATTACGAGCTTAAAAAAAGCGCCTGGGTGGTGGAACAGATTATCCGCCCCACCGGGCTGGTGGACCCCGAAATATCGGTGCGGCCCACCAGGGGCCAGATTGACGACCTGCTGGGCGAGATCCGGCGCCGGGTGGACAGGCAGGAGAGGGTTTTGATCACCACCCTGACCAAGAAAATGGCCGAGGACCTGACTGATTACTTCAGGGAGATGGGCGTCAAGGTCCGCTACCTGCACTCCGATATCAACACCATTGAGAGGATGGAGATACTGAGGGACCTTCGCCTGGGGGTCTTCGACGTGCTGGTGGGCATCAACCTCCTCCGGGAGGGCCTTGATTTGCCGGAAGTAAGCCTGGTGGCCATACTGGACGCCGACAAGGAAGGGTACCTGCGGTCCGAGCGGTCTTTGATCCAGACCATAGGCAGGGCGGCCAGGAACGCCGGGGGCAAGGTGATCATGTATGCCGACAGAGTCACCGACTCCATGCAGCGGGCCATCGGTGAAACCGAGAGGAGAAGGAGGATACAGACCGAGTTCAACCGGCAAAACGGCATTACTCCCCGCACGGTCCGCAAGGCGGTCAGGAATATTATCGAGGCCACCCGGGCGGCCGAGGAAAAAGAGGGTTACGGGGGTACGGCAGGAAAGCGCAGGCTCAGTAAAAAAGAGCTTAAGTCGGCCATTTCCAGGCTGGAGAAGGAAATGCGGGAGGCCGCCCGGTCCCTGGAGTTTGAAAGGGCGGCCCAGCTGAGGGATATATTGATTGAAATGAGGCTGGAGCTGCGGGGCAGGGACCGCAGGATACAGGCGTTGGGCGAAGAAGTTAATTCTGTCTTCTGACCATTTGGTTCCGTCCCGCAAGTCTTGTATTTCGACATGCCGCGGTATTTGTCGGGGGTTTTAAAACCCGCAAACCCCATGCTTAAAGGCCAGGTATAATCAGGAAATGCAGGTAACACCTGGAATAATCCCTTCAGGCCTTGTTTTTCCTCTTTCAGGCCCCACCAGACATTTTTCAGTCAGGTGACAGAGGGTGACAATCAAACCCCCTTGCTTGTCCGGCTCTCCTTGATTTATGATAAGGGTACTCCGGAGGCGAAAGGGGGATGGCCGGTGGAATCTGTAGTGGCCAAGCTTACCAGCAAGGGGCAGCTCACCCTGCCGAAATCCGTACGGGACGTACTGAAAATTGACAAGGGTTCACATATTGCCATTTATCTGGAGAAAGACCGGATTGTAATGAAAAAGGTGAATCCCAAAAAGCCCCTCAGTGACGCCGACCCCATCTGGGATATGGTGGGAATGTTTCACGGCTCAAAGGATGAGAACAAATCCCGGGAAGGCAAGGTAATCGCCTTTCGTGAAGAGGTTAGATGAAAACCGTCATTGTGGATGCCGGAGCCATCCTGGCGCTGCTCAACGCGGACAGCCGGATCCACCGGCAGGCCCGGGAAATGCTCAAAGCACTAAGAGAGAGGGAAGCAGTGCCGCTGCTGACAAATTTTATTGTGGGGGAGACCTTCACCCTTTTGTCTGACACCTTGGGGCCCGATGCCGGCCGCACCTGGCTGCGCCATAATATATGGCCGGTGGAGAGGGTCAACGAGGCCGACGAAAAAAGGGCCAGGGAGATCCTGCTGGAAAACGGCGGCCCGGGCGGAGTGAATATTTCTTATACGGACGCCGCCACCATCGCCGTTATGGAGAGACTGGGGATAACCGGCATCTTTACCTTTAATCCGGTATTTGAGGAGAGGGGATACAGCCCTTTACCCGCTGAGTAATGGTGATTGTATAAAAGTTAATTCCCAATGGATCAGGAGATGGCCAACACCTTATCAAGGATGTTGGACATTGTTTTTTGCGGGCCCTGCAGCCGTGAACTAAGGAAGTTTTTAATCCGGGGGGAACAGTTGTTCTTGTGCGCTGTTTATGGTATCTTAGATATGTAAAGGAGTAATATTTCATCGGCAGGCCGGTCGCCGGCATGTCCGCCGGCTGACGACCGCCGGTCGGCGACTGATTACAGGAGGCAAGTATGCAGGACAAAATTGTGATCCGGGGCGCCAGGGCCCACAACCTGAAAAATATTGACGTGGAGATTCCCAGGGATAAACTGGTGGTAATTACCGGGCTTTCCGGCTCGGGGAAGTCTTCCCTGGCCTTTGACACCATTTACGCCGAGGGCCAGCGCCGGTACGTCGAGTCCCTGTCTGCTTACGCCAGGCAGTTTCTGGGCCAGATGGACAAGCCGGACCTCGACTACATCGAGGGGCTTTCCCCGGCCATCTCCATTGACCAGAAGACCACTTCCCACAATCCCCGTTCCACGGTGGGCACGGTAACCGAGATATATGACTACCTGCGGCTTCTTTTCGCCAGGGTGGGGAGGCCCCACTGCCCCAGCTGCGGGCAGCAGATCAGCCGGCAGACCGTCCAGCAGATGGTGGACCAGCTGGCCGGCCTTCCCGAGGGCACCCGCCTGACCGTGATGGCGCCGGTGGTGCGGGGTAAAAAGGGGGAGTTCGCCAGGATACTTGAAGAAATCGGCCGCAACGGGTTTGTCAGGGTCAGGGTGGACGGGGAATTAAGGGAAGTCACCGGGGAGATTAAACTTGAAAAAAATAAAAAGCACACCATAGAGATAGTGGTTGACCGCATAATTACGCGTCCGGGGTCGGAAAAGCGCCTGGCCGACTCCCTGGAAACCGCCCTCAAGCACGCCGCCGGGCTGGTGGTGGTGGCCGTTGCCGAAGGTGAGGAGATTATTTTCAGTGAAAACCTGGCCTGTCCGGACTGCGGGATCAGTATCCCGGAGATGGCCCCGCGCCTCTTTTCCTTTAACAACCCCTTCGGGGCCTGCCCGGCCTGCACCGGCCTCGGTGTCAAGCAGGAAATCGACCCGGACCTGCTCATTCCGGACAAGGGAAAATCCATCAACGGCGGGGCTATCCAGGGCTGGATGAGAAGCCAGAACTCCTTTGCCATCCTGGAGGCGGTGGCTAAAAAATACGGTTTTAGCCTGGATGTCCCGGTAAAAAACATGCGCCCGGAGGACCTCGACAAGATCCTGTACGGCACCGGCACAGACCATATCAGGGTGGTTTTAAACGGATCCCACGGACTGAGCCATAATTATTACATGCCCTTCGAGGGAGTGGTGAACAACCTGGCCAGGCGGTACAGGGAGACCAGCTCCGAGTACATGCGGCGGGAGATTGAGCAGTATATGGGAACCAGGCCCTGTCCCCAGTGCCACGGCACCCGCCTGCGCCCGGAGGCCCTGTCGGTAAAGGTGGGGGGGCTGTCCATCGACGAGGTTACGCGCATGCCGGTGGTTGAGTCACTCACATTTTTCCGGGAACTGGATCTGACCGGGCGCGAGAGAACCATCGCCAGGCAGATCCTGAAGGAAATTAACGAGCGCCTGGGATTCCTGGTCAATGTGGGGCTGGATTACCTGACCCTCAACCGGGCGGCCGGCACCCTTTCCGGGGGTGAGGCCCAGCGCATCCGGCTGGCCACCCAGATCGGCAGCGGGCTGATGGGAGTGCTGTACATCCTGGACGAGCCCAGCATCGGCCTGCACCAGCGGGACAACCGCAGGCTCCTGGACACCCTGGTCCGGCTGCGGGATGTGGGCAACACCCTGATCGTGGTTGAACACGACGAGGACACCATCCGGACCGCGGACTTCATCATCGATATGGGTCCCGGCGCCGGGGAACACGGGGGGGAGGTGGTGGCCAGGGGCGCCCTGCAGGACATAATAAACACTCCGGCCTCAATCACCGGCCAGTACCTCAGCGGGAAGAAGCAAATCCCGGTGCCTCCACGGCGCCGCCTGCTGAACGGCAGGGGGCTGGAGGTGGTGGGGGCCACTGAAAACAACTTGAAGGATATCGACGTTTATTTTCCTTTGAACGTTTTTATCTGTGTCACCGGGGTTTCCGGGTCGGGCAAAAGCACCCTGGTCAACGAAGTCCTTTACAAGAGCCTGGCCTCCTCGCTCAACGGGTCCCGGGTCAAACCGGGGGCCTGCCGCGGGATCAGGGGGATTGATAAAGTGGACAAGGTGATCGAGGTTGACCAGTCCCCCATCGGGCGCACCCCCAGGTCCAACCCGGCCACCTATACCGGGGTTTTCAACGATATCCGGGATCTTTACGCCCAGACGCCCGAGGCCAGGATGAGGGGGTACCTGCCCGGCCGGTTCAGCTTTAACGTCAAGGGTGGGCGCTGCGAGGCCTGCCAGGGTGACGGGATCATCAAGATAGAAATGCACTTTTTGCCCGATGTTTACGTGCCCTGCGAGGTATGCAAGGGACTCCGCTACAACCGGGAGACCCTGGAGGTAAGATACAAGGGCAGGAATATATCCGATGTACTGAATATGACGGTGGACCAGGCGGTTGAATTTTTTAAACACCAGCCCAAGATTCACCGGAAACTGAAGACCCTGCAGGATGTGGGGCTGGGCTATATCAGGCTGGGGCAGCCGGCGCCGGAATTATCAGGGGGCGAGGCCCAGCGGGTAAAGCTGGCCACCGAGCTGTCGCGCCGTTCCACCGGGAAAACCGTCTATATACTGGACGAGCCCACCACCGGCCTGCACACCGACGATATAGACAGGCTGCTTAAGGTTCTGCACAGGCTGGTGGAGGCCGGTGACACCGTCATCGTCATCGAGCACAACCTGGATGTGATCAAGACGGCGGACTACATCATCGACCTGGGGCCCGAAGGAGGGGACAAGGGGGGCACCCTGGTGGCCTCGGGAACACCCGAGGAGGTGGCCGCCAACCCCTCTTCCCATACCGGCCGGTTCCTCCGCCGGGTGCTCAATTGCCAAGAAGTCTTATCTTAGGGTCGAGAATCCAGAATCCAGAATTCAGAATGGCTAAATTTTTGTCATTCTGTGGGAGGGGTTAAGATCGACGAGCCGGAAAAGCTTAAGTATATTCCCGACCGTCCCGGGGTATACCTGTTCAGGGACGCCGGGGGCAAAGTAATATACGCGGGCAAGGCCGTTTCCCTGAGGAACAGGGTGCGGTCGTATTTTCACGCCGCATCCGGCCACAGCCCCAAGGTCAGGTCAATGGTGGAAAGGGCCGCCGACCTGGAGTATATCGTCACCGACAGCGAGGTGGAGGCCCTCATCCTGGAATCCAACCTGATCAAGGAGCACCGCCCCCGCTACAATGTTTTTCTCAGGGATGACAAGAGCTATCCCTATCTCCGGGTGACCCTGAACGAAGACTTCCCCAGGGTGCACATAACCAGGCGGGTATTGAAGGACGGGAGCCGCTATTTCGGGCCGTATACCCGGGTGGGGGCGGTCCATGAAACACTGAACCTGATCAGGCGGCTTTTCCCGTTCCGGTCCTGCAAGGACCGGGTTTTGCAGCAAAAGGGCAGGCCCTGCCTGAACTACCACATCAAGCGCTGCCTGGCGCCCTGCTCCGGGCAGGTGGACCGGGAGGAATACCGGGCCATGATCCGGGAGGTATGCCTGTTCCTTGAGGGGCGCCGGGAAGAGCTGGTTAAAAAGCTCACCGCCCGGATGGAAGAAGCGGCGGAAAAAATGGAATACGAGCGCGCCGCCAGGCTGCGGGACCAGATCAGGGCCGTGGAGGAGGTGCTGGAAAAGCAAAAAATAATCTCCTCCCGGAGGGAGGATCAGGACGCCGTGGCCATGGCGTCCGCCGGCGGCGAGGCTGCGGTGATGGTATTCTTTATCCGGGGCGGGAAGCTGCTGGGCCGGGAAAATTTTTTACTGCACGGCACCGGGGGAACCGGCCGGGAGGAGGTGATCGCCTCCTTCGTCAAGCAGTACTACCACGGGGCCGACTTTATACCGGGGGAAATACTGCTGCCCGAAATACAGCCGGAGGAAGCCGCTGTCATTTCCCGCTGGCTGTCGGCCAAAAAAGGCGCCAGGGTTGACGTCAAGGTACCGAAGCGCGGGGAGAAGAAAAAACTTCTGGAGATGGTGGAAAAAAACGCCCGCCTGGCCCTGGACGAGGCCCTCCTGGCCAGGGAGGCCAGGCTGGACGGCGGCCGGGACGCCGCCGAGCTGGCCCGGTCCCTGGGCCTGGAGGACTGCCGGAGGATTGAATGCTACGATATTTCAAATATACAGGGGGCCGAGGCCGTGGCCTCCATGGTGGTGTTCGAGGACGGGCGGCCCGCCCCCGGCCAGTACAGGCGGTTTAAAATAAGGACGGTGCGGGGGCCCGATGATTTCGCCTCCATGCGGGAGGTAATCGGCCGCCGCTTTGAAAGGGCGCGGGAGGAGAGGGAACTGATCAACACCGGCCGGCTGTCTACCAGGGCGGCTAAATTTCATGTGCTGCCCGACCTGGTCATAGTGGACGGGGGCAAAGGGCAGCTTTCGGCGGCCGGGGAGGCCATGGCCGCAGCCGGCTGCGGAAATATCCCCCTGTTCGCCCTGGCCAAGGAGGAGGAGTTGCTTTTCAGTCCCGGCCGGGAACTGCCCATTCGCCTTCCCGGGGATTCCAGGGCGCTGTACCTGCTGCAGAGGATCAGGGATGAGGCGCACCGCTTTGCCGTGTCCTACCACAGGCAGCTGAGAGCCAAAAGGAACTTGAAATCACTGCTGGACGAGATAGACGGCATCGGTGAGGCGAGAAAGAGATCCCTGTTAAAGGCGTTCCCCACCATCGAGGCCCTGGCCGGGGCCACCCCGGATGAACTGGCCGCCGTTCCCGGCATGAACAGGCCGGCCGCCGAGGCGGTATATAATTTTTTCAGGAATCCAGAATCCAGAATCCAGAATCCAGAATCCGGGAAGTAGTGGCATGTACGCCCGATTCCCGATTCCTGGAGAGGATTGGCCCCACCGGGTACCACACCAACATCTATATTGACGACAACCTGCTGGTGGAAAGGATAACCGGGGAAAGCAGGCTGTACCGGGCCATATCCAAGGTGGAGCCGGCCCAGGTTGGGGACCTGGCCGCCTACCTGTGCCGGGTGCGCCGGGAACCCACCAAGATACTGGTGGTGTCCGCCGAGGAAAACCTGGACCGCCTTTCTGCAGAATTAAAGAAAGATTTCTCGGACAGGCTTCATATCACCAAGTCCAAGCCGTACTTTCTGGAATTCATGCACCCCGAGGCCACCAAGGCCAGGGCGCTGCAGGCGGTGGCCGATTACTACGGCATTGCGCGGGAAAAAATCATTGCCGTGGGCGACAGTTATAACGACCTGGAAATGGTGGACTACGCCGGCCTGGGGGTGGTTGTGGCCAACGCCCGGGAAGAGGTAAAGCTGAAGGCGGACTACGTGACCTCGGCCAATACCGAAGGCGGGGTGGCCAGGGTGATCAGCAAGTTTATCTTCAACGGGGAGGACTGACTGTTTGGATAGATACATTGTGGGCGTGGACCTGGGCGGCACCAAGATCTACACCGCCCTGGCCGATTCCCGGGGCCGCATAGTGGCAGAAACCAGGGTTCCCACCGGGGCCGCGGAAGGACCGGATGCCGTCATCGGCCGGATTGCCGAAACCGTTCACCGGGTGGTAAGCCTGGCGCCGCCGGCCGGGGCGGCGCCGGCGGCGCTGGGAATAGGCGCCCCCGGCCCGCTGGACCCTGTCGGCGGAGTGGTGCACAGCGCCCCCAACCTGGGCTGGCGGGAAGTTCCCCTGCGCCAAAAGCTTGAGGACACCCTGGGCATACCGGCGCTGGTGGAAAACGACGCCAACCTGGCGGCCCTGGGGGAGTACTCCTTCGGGGCGGGCCGGGGCGCCCGGCACATGGTGTATGTGACCGTCAGCACCGGGATAGGCGGCGGATTGATCCTAGACGGCCGCATTTACCGGGGAGCCGGGGGAGGGGCCGGAGAGGTGGGCCACATGGTGGTGGAACCCGACGGGCCCCTGTGCGGCTGCGGCCGGAGGGGCTGCCTGGAGTCCCTGGCTTCCGGCACCGCCATGGCCGCCAGGGCCCGGGAACTGGTGGAGGCGGGCCTCGGCAAGGCCATACTCAGGGAGGCCGGGGGAAATCCCGAAAGGGTTACCGCGGTCTCGGTGTCCAGGGCCGCGGCGGCCGGCGACCGGGAGGCCGTTGCCATCATTTCCCGGGCCGGCGCATATTTAGGCATGGGCCTGGCCAGTGTGGTCAACCTGATCAACCCGGAAAGGCTGGTACTGGGCGGCGGCGCCCTGGAGGCGGGCGGGCCGCTCTGGGACGCAATGGAAAGGGAACTGTCGGCCAGGGCGCTGCCGTCATCCCTGGACCGGGTCACGGTGGTCAGGTCCGGGCTTGGTCACAGGTCCGGCCTCATGGGAGCCATTGCCCTGGCGATGGGAGCGCTGACAAGCGGGAATTCAGGGACAGGAGGCAGGATTTGGTGAAAGCCTGCCGCTGGTGGGTGAATATTTATTACAGCCTTTGAATATTATAGCTCTTGTGAACCCCCCTAATCCCAACCCCCAATCTCCAATCCCTGACTTGAGGGAGTGTTGACCGTGGACGCCATTAATCTGGGCAAGGGTGACTGGCCCACGTTTGAACAGGGAATTCAAAAGGAGTGGCTGGTTACCAACGGACTCGGGGGATATGCCTCTTCCACCGTGATCTGCGCCAATACCCGCAAGTACCACGGGCTGCTGGTGGCCTCCCTGGCGCCGCCGGTGCGGAGGACCCTGCTGCTGGCCAAGGTTGACGAGAGGGTCGAGGCCGGGGGGCGCACCTATAACCTGGCCACCAACAAGACTGTCCAGGGAGTTTCCGAATTCGGGTTTATACACCTGCAGAGGGCGCTGGTGGGGAAATTTCCCGCCTTTATATACAGTTTCACAGACATAACCCTTGAAAAGACCGTGTTCATGATCCGTGAGAAAAATACCACGGTGATCCTTTACAGGATTAAAAACGGGTCCTCACCGGCCGCCGTCCGGCTGATTCCCCTGGTAAACTGCCGCGATTTTCACTGGACCAGCCGGGCAGGGCAGGTTAATTTCAGCACGGAATTACTGGCCGTGCCCGGGGGATCCGGTATAGCCGTAAAGTGTGTGCCGGAGGTTCCGGCGCTGAAAATATTTTGCGGGGGCGGCGGGACTTTTTCTCCCGGTGAGGGCTATTTTGAGGGGATGCTTTATCCCGGGGAGGAGGAGCGCGGCGAGAACGCGGTGGAGGACCACTACGTTCCGGGCCGGTTCGTGGTAAACCTTGAGGCCGGGGAGGAAAAGGTTTTTTCCCTGCTGGCCACCATCGAGGAAGACCTTGTCCACCGGCGGGCCGGGGGCGAGGACCTGCTGGCGGCCGAGAGGGAACGCTGTGATAAACTGCTGGAATTGTCCGGTTGCCGGGATGAATTTGCCCGCCGGCTGACCCTGGCCGCCGACGCCTTTGTGGTGCGGCGGGAGTCAACCGGCGCCAGCAGTGTGATTGCGGGGTATCACTGGTTCAACGACTGGGGCCGGGACACCATGATTGCCCTGCCGGGCCTGACCCTGGTCACCGGGAGGTACGGTGAGGCCAGGGAGATTCTCACCACCTTTGCCCGGTACTGCAAGGAGGGCCTGATACCCAACATGTTCCCCGATACCCCCCGGGAACCCCTCTACAACACCGTTGACGCCTCGCTGTGGTATTTCCAGGCGGTCTACAAATATTTGCAGTATACAGGGGACTTTGACTTTGTTCTGGAAAAGATATACCCCGTGCTCAAGGAGATAGCCCGCTGGTATATCAAGGGAACCCGGTACAATATAGGCATGGACCGGGACGGGCTGATCAGGGCCGGCGCCCCCGGCCTGCAGCTGACCTGGATGGACGCCAAGGTGGACCACTGGGTGGTAACACCCAGGCACGGCAAGCCGGTGGAAATATCCGCCCTGTGGTATAACGCCCTGAAAATACTGGATGAGCTGGCCGTCCGGGCCGGTGAGGCCCCTCCCCACGGCGGCCTGGCGGAAAAGGTCAGGGAGAGTTTTGAGGAAAAATTCTGGTATGACGGCGGCGGCTACCTGTATGACGTCATAGACGGCGGGAGCAGGGACACCCGGATGAGGCCCAATCAGGTGATCGCCATGGCCCTTGCCTGCCCGCCGGTAAGCCCGGCCAGGGCGAGGCAGGCGCTGCGCCGGATCTGGCAGGAACTGTACGCCACTTACGGCCTGCGCAGCCTGTCGTACTACGACCCGGAATTCAAGGGTGTTTACACAGGCGACAGGATCAGGCGGGACGGGGCTTACCACCAGGGAACGGTGTGGAGCTGGCTGATCGGCCCCTTCATTACCGCATACCGCAAGGCCCATGGCTACTCCCCGGCCAGCAGGGAACAGGCGGCGCTGTTCATCAATCCTTTCCGGGATCACCTCCGTTACCACGGGGTTGGGTATGTTTCCGAGATATTTGACGGCAGTGAACCGCTGCTGCCCAGGGGATGCATTGCCCAGGCCTGGGGAGTGGCCGAGGTCCTCAGGGCTTACGTGGAAGACGTGCTTGAAATTCGGGGTACGAAATTCGAAATCCGATGAATTCTGACAGCCTTTAAAACGGGGAGGTTCACTGATTATGAAGGAAATCGATCGGTTGCAAGTGCTTAATGATCCTGATTACATGTACGGCGCCGACAGCAAGGGGATGTTCCAGTCCATGGCCACGCTGGCCCACCAGTGCAGCACTGCCTGCTGGGACTTGTCCAGAGAAGTTGAGCTGCCGGCGGTGGAGGCCATATCCCACGTGGTGGTGACCGGCCTGGGGGGATCGGCCATCGGGGGGGATCTGCTGAGGGTCTACTGCCTCGACAAATGCCCGGTGCCGGTACTGGTAAACAGGGATTACAGCATGCCTGAATTTGTGGGCAAGGATACCCTGGTTTTCGCGGTCAGCTACTCCGGCAACACCGAGGAAACCATCAGCGCCTACCGGGACGCCAGGCGGAGGGGGGCCGCCGTAATCGCCCTCACCACGGGCGGAAAACTTAAAGAAATGGCCGAAAAGGACGGGGTCCCCGTAATCACGGTGCCCTGCGGGATAGCGCCCCGGTCGGCGTCCGGCTTTCTTTTCATCCCTACCCTGCGCATAATGGAAAGGTTGGGACTTCTTGCCGGGATTGCCGAAGAAGTGGAAAAGCTGGTGCACAATCTGAAAACACTGTATGATCACCTCAGGCCCGAAGTTCCCGTGGAGCAGAACTCGGCCAAACAGATGGCATTGAAGCTCTATAACAGGATACCGGTGATCTGGGGAACCAGCGGCACCACCGAGGTGGTGGCCCAGCGGTGGAAAGGCCAGATAAACGAGAATGCCAAGGCGCCGGCCTACTGGAATGTTTTCCCCGAACTGAACCATAACGAACTGGTGGGATTTAAAAAACCGGAATCCCTGCTGAAAAATATACACGTGGTCATACTGCGGGATGAGCGGGACCACCCCAGGGTGCAGAAGCGCATAGAAATAACCAGGAACGTGATAAGCAGGGCGGTGGCCGGGATCACCGACGTCCGGGCCAGCGGCGGAAGTGAGCTGGCCCGCATATACTCCCTGATATACAGTGGTGATTACACCAGCCTGTACCTTGCCTATCTCTACGGGTTAGACCCCGGCCCGGTGGAGGTCATTGATTACCTTAAAAGCGAATTGGCCAAGGCCGGGGATTAGGGTTGGGGATTGGGAATTTTACCTGGTGTAGATTTATTGCCGCTGAAAGTATAAAATTATTGTCAGAACAATTCCTGATTCCCAATTCCGGAGCTGGGGTGATTTGGCTGTGAATAAGAAAAGGCTGGTAATAGTTACCGGGCTTTCCGGGGCGGGCAAGACCCAGGCGGTGCGATGCCTGGAAGACATCGGCTTTTTTTGTGTGGATAACCTGCCTCCGACTCTGATTCCCAAATTTGTGGAGCTTTGCACCCAGTCCAAAAAGGACATTGATAAAATCGCCCTGGTGGTGGACATAAGGGGGAGAGAGTTTTTCAACGCCCTGTCGGAGGTGCTCAACGACCTGGACAGGATGAAGGTAAAATATGAAATACTCTTTCTGGAAGCCTCCAGGGAGACCCTCATTCACCGCTTCAAGGAAACCCGCCGCAGCCACCCCCTGGGAGTGGACGGAGACATGCTGCACTGGATAGACGAGGAGAGAAACATGCTCCAGGATATCCGGGGCAGGGCGCACAAGGTGATTGACACCTCCAACCTGAGGAATACCCAGCTCCGGGAGGAGATAATCAACCTGTTCGGGGACAGCGCCAACATACCCAATATCCGGATAATGGTGGTGTCCTTCGGCTATAAGTACGGTATTCCCATAGACAGCGACCTTGTTTTTGACGTAAGGTTTTTGCCCAATCCCCACTACGACCCGGTGCTTGGGCCGATGACCGGCCAGGACCAGGCAGTCCGGAACTATGTGATAAATTCCCCCGCTGCGGAGGAATTTACCGGTAAATTTTTCGATCTGGTGGAATTCCTTTTGCCACAGTATATAAAAGAGGGAAAGACCTCACTAACCATTGCCGTTGGCTGCACGGGAGGGGTACACCGCTCGGTGGTGCTGGCCAACCAGCTGGCTGATTACCTGAACAGCAGGGGATACAACGCCAGGACCAAGCACCGGGATATAGAGAGAAGAGCGGGGTATTGACATATGGATTTCCTGAAGTGGTTTTACCCCGGACTGCGTGTCAAAAGGTGGATTTCACTGGCCGCCCTGGGAGTGTTCCTGTGTGTTTCCGGCACCGTCCTCCTGGTGGCGTCGCTGCTGCCCATTTCCACGTACCTGCTGCTTCAGTGGGGGGAGCGTTTCTACGGCCACTTTTCACGGCCTCCGGAAGTAACCGTGCTGATCGTGGCGGGGGCGGCGGCCATACTTTACGGCCTGGTCAGGGCTTTCCGGTCCATTGTTTTTACCCTGGCGCCGGAGGACGGAGGACGCCTGGTTGACATACTGTACACCCGCCGGTACCTGGTCCGGGGCCCCCGGATAGTTGTCATCGGCGGCGGCACCGGCCTTTCGGTGCTGCTGAGGGGCATTAAAAAGTACACAAGCAATATCACTGCCATAGTTTCGGTGGCCGATGACGGGGGCAGTTCGGGCCGGCTGAGGGGTGACCTCGGCATACTTCCTCCCGGCGATATCAGGAACTGCCTGGTGGCCCTGGCGGATAAGGAATCCCTGATGGAGGACCTGCTCCAGTACCGGTTTTCCACCGGGGAACTGGCCGGGCACAGCCTGGGGAACCTGCTGATTGCCGCTATGAACGACCTGGCCGGGGGATTTCACCAGGCCATCAGGGGGATGAGCAGGGTGCTGGCGGTCAGGGGCCGGGTGCTCCCTTCAACCCTGCAGAATGTCTCCCTGGGAGCCGAGTTTTCAGACGGCGGCGTGATCTTCGGGGAGTCAAACATACCGAAGTACGGCAGGCGTATAAGAAGGGTGTTTTTGGAGCCGGAAGACTGCTTCCCGCTGCCGGAAGCCCTGCAGGCCATTGCCGAGGCTGACGCCGTGGTGCTGGGTCCCGGCAGCCTTTACACGAGCATTCTCCCCAACCTGAAGGTAAAGGGACTGGCCGGCCAGATAGCCGGGTCCGGGGCAATAAAGATTTATGTCTGCAATATTATGACCCAGCCGGGAGAAACCGACGGATACTCCGCCGGCGACCATGTCAAGGCCATATTGGCACATGCCGGCAGGGTCATTGACTGCGTAGTGGTAAACCGGGGTGATATTCCCAGGGCCCTCAGGGAACGCTACAGCAGGGAGGGCGCCATTCCGGTGGCCTGTGACCTTAAGGAAGTAGAAAAAGAGGGCCTCCGGGTTGTATCGGAAAACCTGCTGGCCGACGGGGATGTGGTCAGGCACGATCCCGACAGGCTGGCCAGGCTGATTTTCAGGCTGATTTTGAGGGCCAGGCATGACCCCCGGGAAAAGATCAGCCTGCTGCAAAATTTAAACTACTATAAACGGAGCTGATTTAGTGTTGAGAAAACTATTTTCAGTTCTGATTATGCTTTCGGTTATAGCCTTTTTATACCTTGCGGCGGGCAACGCCAGGGACAGGCTCGCGGAATCCCTGGCCGCCGTTCCGGAAAGATTCGAGGGAATACCCATCCTGATGTACCACAAGGTAAACCCGGACCCCAGGACGGGGGGCTACGGCCTCAGGGTCACGCCCAGGGCCTTTGAGAAGCAGATGGCCTACCTGTCCCGCAGCGGCTACGTGTCCATTTCCCTTACCGATCTGGCCGATCACTTTGAAAAGAATAAACCCCTGCCTTCCAAGCCGGTAATCATCACCTTTGATGACGGCTACCTGGATAACTACACCTATGCCTATCCGATCCTGAAAAAATACGGAATGACCGCCACCATTTTTGTGGTGGCCGGCACTGTGGGCGGGATTAACGAATTTGACTACAACGGGGGCAGGCAGCCCAGGAATAAAATGGCCGGCTGGGAGGAATTGCAGGAAATGGTTAAAGGGGGTATGACCATAGGGGCGCATACGCTGCGGCACCCCCACCTGGCCGGCCTGAAGCCCGGGGAGGCCCGCTTTGAAATAGTGGGGGGCAAGAAAATGCTGGAAGCCGGGCTTAACAGGCCGGTGGAGGTTTTTTGCTACCCTTACGGAAACTATGACCGGGAAATAGTGAATATAGTCGGCGAAAGCGGCTTCCGGGCCGCCGTGACCACTGAACAGGGGCTCGGCAAATATGGGGAAGGTCCTTATACCCTGAAGAGGATAAGGGTCAGGGGTGACTACAGCTACGGCCGCTTTCTGGAGGAACTGATCAGGTACCATAACAGTTGACTGACGGTTATTGTCTGGCCACCACGGCCCGTGGCGGACTTTTGGGGCGGTCTCTCTATATGGTATAATATACATGCCAATAAGGAGGGATTCTCCTTGTCTTTTTCGGCACAGACCAAAGATGAGCTGGCCAGGCTGGCGGATACCAGGAACTGCTGCAAGATGGCCGAACTGGCGGCCCTGTTCAGGATGGACGGAAGCATCCAGATAAGCGGTAAGCGGGTTTATATAAACATAGTGAACGAGAATGCGGCCGTGGCCCGCAAAATTTTTTCACTGATCAGGGAATTGTTTGGAGCCCCTGCCGAAGTGCTGGTACAGCGCAAAAATAAACTCAGAAAGAACAATATCTACCTGGTCAGGGTGCCGCCCCAGCAGATGACCGGGGAGATCCTGCTCACGCTGGGACTGGTTGATGAAGACGGACGCCTGCTGAAAAAAGTAAAAAAGGACTTTTTTAAAAATGAATGCTGCCGGAGGGCTTATCTGCGGGGTGTTTTCCTGGGCGGGGGATCGGTGAACAACCCCGGAGGAACCTATCACCTTGAGATAATTACCAACAACGAGGACCATGCCCGGGATATCAGGAGGATCTTCAGGCGGTTCAAACTGGACGCCAAGATTAACACCCGTAAAAACTGGTTTGTCGTATACCTTAAGGAAAGCGAACAGATTGTAACCTGCCTCAACATAATGGGGGCCCACAGCGCCCTGCTGGATTTCGAAAACAAAAGGATAATCAAGGACATGCGGAATCAGGTGAACAGGCTGGTGAACTGTGAAACGGCCAACCTGAACAAGACGGTAAACGCCGCTGTCCAGCAGCTGGAAAGCATAAGGCTCGTTAAGGCCGCCGTGGGGCTGGACAAACTCCCCCCGCCGCTGCGGCAGGTGGCCGAGGCCCGCATCAACAACCCCGGCGCCAGCCTAAGGGAACTGGGGGAGATGCTGGACCCGAAGGTGGGCAAATCCGGAGTCAGCCACCGGATGAGAAAGATAGAAGAAATAGCCAAGGGGTTATTATGAGCACATACAGGCGTTTAAAAAGATTTCCCGCTCCACCGGGCAAAAACTCCCTCCACCTTTGGCACAGGGCGGTCAATCCGGCCAGGGTGGCCTGGAATTTCCTTATTATTTACCTTTGCAAGTACATACCTTCCCTGACGTTGAAGAGGTGGTTGTACCGGAGCCTGGGGATGAGGGTGGGCAGGGACGTGTCGGTGGGCCTGGCGGCCATGATGGATGTTTTTTTCCCGCAGTTAATCACCATCGGGGATAACAGCGTCATCGGCTACAACAGCACCATTCTCTGCCATGAATTCCTTATCCACGAATACCGCACCGGAGAGGTGGTCATCGGCAGGGACGTGATGATCGGGGCCAACAGCACCATCCTGCCCGGGGTCTGCATCGGCGACGGGGCTGTGGTGGGGGCGGGGGCGCTGGTTAACCGGGATGTGCCGCCGGGGGTAATGGTGGCGGGGGTGCCGGCCAGGGTGGTGGACGGCATGGACCAGCAGTACGATGCAAAGAAGGTTGTTTCCCTTCAGCAGGGAGTGTACCATTGATGTGCAAAAATAGAATGATTTTTTCGACAATTTATTTTAAAGATGAATATGATAATATATCACTGGCGTTCATTGATTGAGAACCCCTGGCAGGCTAAATACACAGTCCCCATCCTGGTGATCAATATCCTGGGATCGGCCTACGGCTATTACTGGTATGCGGAACAGCTGGCCTCCACAGACAAAGAACTGTGGCTCTTTGTGCCGGACAGCCCGCTGGCCACCACCATGTTCGCCGCGGTACTGCTCCTTTCCCTGTTGGGCTTCAGGAACGTGCTGTTCAGCGTGATCGCCCTTACGGCCTGCATAAAATACGGACTGTGGGCGGTGATCATAATCAGCCACTTCTGGGCCACAGGGGGCGGCATCCGCTTTCCCGAGGCCATGCTGTGGGTATCTCATCTGGGTATGGCCGTCCAGGGGATGATATACCTGGGACCCTGTCTTTTTACAGGTTCCCGGGCCGGGAGGCGCTTTATAACCGGCCGGGTGGTGGCCGTTACAGCGTCCTGGATGCTGCTGAACGACTTTTTGGATTACTACCTGGACATCCACCCTTACCTGTACGAGCCGGGGCAGGAAGGGCTGGCCCTGGTTGCGGTGGTGGGGCTTTCCCTGGTGCTGATTCTGTCCATAAAAATTTTACCTTTTGTAAAAATGGCGAATAACAGCCGGTAATGAAACAATTACCTGATGAATATGCTGGTATCAAATACGACAAGGCAGGAGAAATGGTAGTTTGTAGAGAAATTATATTTACATTTTTCACTGAAATAAAAATTTCTGGCCAATATGGGGTGTAGGTCATGCGCATGGGTTATGGACTGCACATGGAACAGACGCAAAAGTTAATCATGACCCCGGAACTGCGGCAGGCCATCACTGTACTGCAGCTCTCTTCTCTGGAACTGGAGATGTATATTGAGCAGCAGCTGCAGGAAAACCCTCTTCTGGAATTAAACGAAGAAGGACATGAAAGTGATGTTACAGACGGCCTGGAACGGGTGGAGAGCGCCGATGCCGGGGCCGGGTCGGAGCAATACGACATGGACTGGCAGGAATACTTTCAGGACAGCAGTGATCTGGGCTTCCCCAGGGTTGAAAAAAACCCCGACCGGGTCGAGTACACCTATGAAAATTATCTAAGCCAGACCCTCACCATGACGGAGCACCTGATGACTCAGTTGAGACTGAGCCGCTGCAAGGGCCTGGAGAGAAAAATAGGGGAGTACCTGATCGGCAATATAGACGGGCACGGGTACCTGCAGGCCACCGTCGAGGAGGCTGCCAGGCAGCTGGGAGTGGCGGTGGAAGAGGTGGAAAAGGTGCTGTCCGTGATCCAGACCTTTGACCCGGCGGGGGTTGGCGCCAGGAACCTGGAGGAATGCCTGCTCATCCAGGTGGATCAGATGGGTGTACAGGATGACCTGCTGCGGCAGGTGATAAAAAATCACCTGGTGGACCTGGCCAAGGGGAAAATAGCCCGTATGGCCCAGACCCTGGGGGTCAGCGTACAGGAAATCCAGCGGGTGGCCGACACCATAAAAACCCTCGACCCCAAGCCCGGGCGCAATTTCGGCAGCCCCAACGATACCCGCTATATAGTTCCCGACATAGTGCTGGAAAAGGTAGACGGGGAATATGTCATCCTGATAAACGACACCTCGGTTCCCAGGATTACCATCAACCCCACCTACCGGTCGGTTTTGAACCAGGATAAAAACTCCGACACCAAGACCCGCCGCTTTGTGGAAAGCAAGCTGAACGCCGCCGCCTGGCTGCTGCGCAGCATCGAGCAGCGCCGGCTTACCCTGTACAAGGTAGCCAGTTGTTTGGTTGAACTGCAGAGGGATTTCCTGGACCATGGGGTTAAGTATCTGAAACCTTTAAACCTTAAAAAGGTGGCCGACATGGTGGGCCTCCACGAGTCCACGGTGAGCCGGGCCACTTCCAACAAGTACATCCAGACCCCCCAGGGGGTGCTGGAAATGAAGTACTTTTTCAGCTCCGGACTGAGCAATTCCTTCGGGTCGTCCACCTCGGCCGAAAGCATAAAGAAAATGATCCAGGAGATCGTTGGCGCCGAGGATTCCAGGAATCCGTATAACGACCAGAAAATAGTGGAGATATTAAAGCGCAGGGGGATAGTTATTTCCCGGCGTACAGTGGCCAAATACCGTGATGAGCTGAACATCGCCCCGATCAGGAAAAGAAAAAGATATTGAGAGCCATACGATTTAAAAGTACAGCCCTGCGGGGATGTACTTTTTTTATGAATAAGACCCGGGAATGCAGGCCTCTTCGCCACAAAAAAGAACATATTTTTTATGCATAATGCCGGCAGGAATCTTTTAATTATGTATCGAATAGAATGTCATAATTAAAAAAATAGATTCAACTATAACATACTAAATGGGGAGAGCAGGTGTTATAAATGGCTGTTCGTATTGGAATCAACGGCTTCGGCAGGATAGGGCGCCTGGTTGTGCGCGCCGCCCTGGAACGTCCGGGGGTGGAGGTGGTGGCGGTAAACCACAAATCCAGGCGGTTGCCGGCGGATGACAACTTTAGCGGCACTCTGGCCCACCTATTGAAATATGATACCATACATGGTAATCTGAATAAGGACATGCGTGGATCAGGAAATATTATCCAGGTTGACGGCCGGGAAATCCGTACGCTGGCCGTGGCGGATCCGGCCGCGCTGCCCTGGGGTGAACTGGGGGTGGATATAGTCATTGAGTCCACCGGAAAGTTCAATAAGCCGGAGGACGCCGCCCTCCACCTTAAAGGAGGGGCCAAGCGGGTGATCATCTCGGCGCCGGCCAAGGGAGAGGCCTTCACGGCGGTTGTGGGTGTAAACCACCAGGAATATGACCCGTCCAGGCACAGGGTGGTTTCCAATGCATCCTGCACCACCAACTGCCTGGCCCCGGTGGCCAGGGTGATCCACGAAAAATTCGGGATCGTCAAGGGACTGATGACCACGGTCCACGCCGTGACCAACGACCAGCTGATACTGGATATGCCCCACCGCGACCTGCGGCGGGCCCGGTCCGGCGTGATGAGCATAATACCCACCACCACCGGCGCGGCCAAGGCCGTGGCCCTGGTGCTTCCGGCGCTGAAGGGCAGGCTCAACGGCTTTGCCATGAGGGTTCCGGTAACCAATGTCAGCGTGGTGGACCTGGTGGCCCAGATTGAGCGCAGGGCCACCCGGGAGGAAATAAACGCCGCCTTGAAGGAAGCCTCTGAAAATGAATTGAAGGGCATCATGGCATACAGCGAGTTGCCGCTGGTTTCGTCGGACTACAACGGCGATTCCCACTCCTCCATTGTTGACGCTCTCTCCACCATGGTGATGGGGGACGACCTGATCAAGGTGGTGGCCTGGTACGACAATGAGTGGGGTTATTCCTGCAGGATTGTGGATCTGGTTGAATACATGGCAGCAAGGGGTTTGTAGCAAAATATAAGAGGGTCCTGTTCCGAAAGAATCTGACCGGTGGTGACAGGCCGGTCTGTTTTTTTGCACCGGCAACCCCGGGCGGAAATATAAGTGAGCCAACAGCCTGTTGATCCCCGACCTTCGAGGACGGGGTCTTACAGGCTGTTAGCGGGATAAAACAGGGGGGTGTACTATGAACAAAAAAACGGTTCGGGATATAGAGGTAAGCGGAAAAAGAGTGCTGGTCAGGGTTGACTTCAACGTTCCCCTGGACAAGTCCGGAAATGTTTCCGACGACACCCGGATCCGGGCCGCACTGCCCACCATTCGCTACCTGGTGGAAAAGGGGGCCAGGGTGATACTGGCTTCCCACCTGGGGCGCCCCAAGGGTACGTTTGACGAACGCTACAGCCTGAAGCCGGTGGCCCGGAGACTGGAGGAGCTGCTGGGCAAAGAGGTGATCATGGTGGAAGAGGCCGTGGGGGAGATTCCCCGGCAGGCGGTTCAGCAGCTTCAGGACGGGCAGGTTCTGATGCTGGAAAATGTAAGGTTTTACCCCGAAGAAGAAAAGAACGACGAAAAGTTTGCCCGTTCCCTGGCCGATCCGGCCGATGTTTTTGTCAACGACGCCTTCGGGGCCGCGCACCGGGCCCATGCCTCCACCGAGGGAGTGGCCCGGGTTATTCCCGGGGTGGCAGGCTTTCTCATGGAAAAGGAAATTGAAATGCTGGGCAAAGCCCTTACCAACCCCGACCGGCCCTTTGTGGCCATCATTGGGGGGGCCAAAGTTTCCGACAAGATAGGTGTTATCGGAAACCTGCTGGAAAAGGTGGATACCCTGATTATCGGCGGGGGCATGGCCAACACCTTCCTCCACGCCAGGGGGCTGGACATGGGCAAGTCGCTGCTGGAGGGGGACAAGGCGGACCTGGCCCGGCAGATGATGGACAGGGCTGAGGCCGCCGGAATAAAATTGCTCCTGCCGGTGGACCTGGTGGTCTCCAGGGCGGCCGACCCGGAGGCCGAGAGAAAGGTGGTGCCGGTTGAGGACGTGCCGGCGGAGTGGATGGCCCTGGACATAGGTCCGGAAAGCGCCAGGATATTCGGGGAGGCCTTGAAGGAAGCCAAAACCGTGGTCTGGAACGGGCCCATGGGTGTATTCGAGATGGCTCCCTTTGCCGAAGGGACCTTCGAGGTGGCCAAATCCCTTGCCGAAAGCGGGGCGGTAACCATAGTGGGCGGGGGGGACTCGGCCGCCGCCGTGGAAAAGGCCGGCGTGGCCGGCCGCATAACCCACATTTCCACCGGCGGGGGAGCGTCCCTTGAATTTTTGGAGGGCAGGGAATTACCCGGCGTTGCCGCCCTGCAGGATAAATAGGCTAACCGGAAAAGCTTCCCGGTCAGGAGACAGAATACAGGAGACAGGAGAATCGCGGGGCATCTTAGGAAAGTTGGGGAGAATTATATGCGGACACCGGTGATAGCAGGCAACTGGAAAATGTATAAAACCATTGGTGAGGCGGTGGAGTTTACCGGGGCGATAAAGGCGGCGGCGCTCCCGGAGGGCTGCCGGGTGGTGTTATGCCCGCCCTTTACGGCGCTGTCCGCGGTAGCCGGCGCTTTAAGGGGCAGCCGGGTTGAACTGGGCGCCCAGAACATGTACCCGGAGGATGAAGGTCCCTTTACCGGGGAGGTGTCGCCGCTGATGCTGAGGGATGCCGGCTGCCGGTACGTGATCCTCGGCCATTCCGAGCGCAGGCAGTTCTTCGGGGAAACCGACCGGGGCGTGAATCTTAAAATAAAAGCCGCCCTGGCCCACCAGCTGACCCCCATCCTTTGTGTGGGCGAAGTGTTGGAGGAAAGGGAAGCCGGCCGTACCGAAAGGGTGGTGGCGGAGCAACTGGCAGGGTCCCTGGACGGGTTCACCGCCGGACAGGCAGAAAAACTGATCATCGCCTACGAGCCGGTCTGGGCCATCGGGACGGGCCGTACGGCCTCGGCCGGTGACGCCCAGCAGGTGAACCGCTTCATCCGGGATTTCCTGGAGGACAGGTTCGGCCGGGATTGCGCCCGGAAAGTGCGTATACTTTACGGGGGCAGCGTGAGGCCCGACAACGCGGCGGGACTGATGGGACAGCCGGATATCGACGGGGCGCTGGTGGGCGGCGCCAGCCTCGACATCAAAAGCTTTACCGGTATAATTCACGCAGCCCTAAGTGTAAGTTAAGCCGTTAAATCACGCGGGAGGAAGACATTCTTGGCAAAGTTGAAGGGGCCGCTGGTGCTGATCATACTTGACGGCTGGGGGCTGAGCGATGTGTCCCGGGGAAATGCCATAGCCAGCGCCGGCACACCCAACATAGACAGCTACTGGAAAAATTATCCCCACACCGTGCTGGGCTGTTCGGGGGAGGATGTGGGCCTGCCTGAAGGCCAGATGGGCAACTCCGAGGTGGGGCACCTGAATATGGGGGCCGGCAGGGTGGTTTACCAGGAACTCACCAGGATTTCAAAGGCCATCAGGGACGGGTCCTTTTTCGAGAACGACGTTCTCCGGCAGGCCATGGACCATGCGCTGAGGGCCGGCGGCGCCCTTCACCTGATGGGTCTTTTGTCGGACGGCGGCGTCCACAGCCATATAAATCACCTTTTTGCCCTGCTGGAGATGGCCGGGCGGCGGCGGCTGGAAAAAGTATACGTGCACTGCTTCCTGGACGGGAGAGATGTCCCTCCGGACAACGCCCTGGAATACATAAAGCAGCTGGAAGAAAAAATAAAAGAATTGAAGACGGGCAGGATAGCTACCGTAATGGGCCGGTACTACGCCATGGACAGAGACCGCCGCTGGGAGAGGACCGAAAGGGCCTACCGGGCGCTGGTGGACGGCCAGGGGCTGAAGGCTCTGTCCGTGGAGGCGGCGGTAAAGGAATCTTACGCCCGGCAGGAGACCGATGAATTCGTTCAGCCCACCGTCATCGAGGACGGCGCGGGAAACCCCGTGGCCACCGTGAAAAACGGCGATGCGGTGATTTTCTTCAATTTTCGCCCGGACCGGGCCCGGCAGCTGACCCGGTCCTTTGTGGACAGCGATTTCCGGGGCTTTGACCGGGGACAGGCCCTGGAAAACCTGTATTTTGTCTGCATGACCCGGTATGACAAGACCATCGAGGCCCCGGTGGCCTTCCCCCCGCAGAGGCTTAAAAACACCCTGGGCGAGGTGCTTAGCGCCGCCCGGATAAAGCAGCTGCGGCTGGCCGAAACAGAAAAATACGCCCATGTCACTTTCTTTTTCAACGGGGGAGTGGAGCCTCCCAATCCGGGTGAGGAGAGGATACTGATACCCTCTCCCAAGGTGGCCACCTATGACCTGAAGCCGGAGATGAGCGCCCCCGAGATTACCGAGGAGCTGGTCGGGCAGCTTCAGTTCGACAGGTACAGGGTGATCATTGTCAACTATGCCAACCCGGACATGGTGGGCCACACCGGAGACATGGAGGCGGCCGTCAGGGCCGTGGAAACGGTGGACAGGTGCCTCGGCAGGGCGGTGGGGGCTATACTGAAGAAAAATGGGGTGGCGATAATCACCGCCGACCATGGCAACGCCGAGCACATGAGGAACGAGGCCGGCCGCCCGGTGACGGCGCACACCACGGACCCGGTGCCCTTTATCCTGGTGGGTGAACAGGTCAGGGGCGCGGTGCTCAGGCCAGGACGGCTGGAAGACGTGGCGCCCACCATACTGGACCTGCTGGGGATAGAGAAGCCGAAGGAAATGACGGGCAGCAGTTTGATAATTCATGAGAACTCAGAACTCAGAACTCAGAATTCAGAATAAGTTACCCATGCCGCAAGCGGCGCCACGAATCATAAAAATACCCTCATTCCGGCTTTTCCCATTCTACCTTGTAAATACTCTCCTCTTAGCCGGAGTGTACGGAGGGGGGAGGACCTTCCAGCCGGAAGCGGGGGTTCCGGAGGTTGTTATCCGGCTCTTGGCGACGGAGCGTACGGAATGCCGGCCCGGCCGCAGGACGCGGCCG
>JBMOPD010000042.1:0-54481 GCA_049323615.1 Bacillota bacterium
TTTTGATGGCTTGAACAATCATCATTATAGCGGAAGGAGAATTTTTTTCTATAAGTTTTTGTCTCCACCCGTGTAACGGGTGGTTTTATGTTCGAAACTCCGTTTCGAACTCGCTAAAGCGGATAATAAAACCAATCACCCGGCATTTACCGGGTGATTGGTTTGTTTTATTTGTTTTACCTTTCAGGCCCCGCCTTCAGCCACTGCCTGAAAAAGTCCTCCCGGCCGGCGGCGCTGAACTGATCCACCGAGCTGTACACCAGGGCGCCGGTGGGACAGGCCCGCACACAGGCCGGAGCGCCGGTTTCAAAGGTGCACTGGCGGTCGCACTTTACCGCCCTGGGTTCGGCCCCGCCGGTGTCCCGGATGGCCCCGAAGGGGCAGGACATGACGCACATCCAACAGCCGACGCACCTTTCCTGCCGGTCGTGGTTGGTCACCAGACCGTCTTCGGCCACATGCATGGAAGCGGCGATGCAGGCGTCCACACAGGGCGGGTCGGTGCAGTGGCGGCAGTTCAGCGGCAGGTTTTTCCCTTCCAGCCGGTGCACAAAAATGCGGGTTTTCGGCTTCTCCCCGGCCGCCACCGCACCAAACAGGGTGCCGGATTCACTGTGCGCCACGGCGCAGGCCAGGCGGCAGGAAAGGCAGCCGGTACATTTATCGGGCCGGATGAATACCTCTTTAAATTCCACCTATTACACCTCCTACCAGGACCGGGGGGCCAGTCCCAGGCCGCGGCGGCGCTCCTGCAGGGCCCCGAATATGGCCTCGGCGGCCTTTGCCGGGTCCGGCTCGACGATGAAATAGCCGCCCAGGAGTTCTTTTACCCCGGCAGTGAGCAGTCCGGCAACCTGGGCGCTGCCCAGCACCGGCGGCACAACCCCCAGGTGGGTGGGCAGGCCCAGGGCCACGGCGTAAGTGCCGATAGAAACCGCCTTTTCGGTCTTGTACTCCGGCGCCGAGGCCGCCACCGGCAGCTTATCCATGTCTACTCCCAGCTTGTCGGCCACTGCCACCGCAATGTCCACCGCCCGGCTGTTGTCCACGCAGGAACCGATGTGCAGCACCGGGGGCAGCGGCCCGCCCAGCCCGTTGGCCTCCCCGATGGCCGTCAACACGGCCTTCAACCCCGGTCCGGCGTACTTTTCCGTCGCCTCGGGGGTGAGGAAGCCGTGCCGGGCGTACGCTCCGGCGCCGCAGCCGGTGGCCAGGATCAGCACGTTCCTGGCCAGGAGTTCCCTGGCCACGACCAGGAAATTTTCGTCCTGGGGCACCTTGATGTTGTTGCAGCCGGCAACCAGCACCACACCCTGGATATTTCCGTTAACTATATTATCGATCAGGGGCTTCAACGGGTCGCCGGCATCAAGCTTGCTTAAAGCGCCCACTATGGCCTCCACCGAAAAGCCGGCCATCACCTGGCTGTCCACCCTGGGGATGGAAACCGCCAGGCCTTTGCGGGCCTTGAAGGCCTCAATGGCTTCCCGGATAATCTGGCGGGCCGCTTCCAGGCCGTTCTCCTCGGCGAATTCAATATGCGTCGCGCCGGAAATCCTGGCCATACCCATGGTGGTGATTACCCTGGTATGGGCGCAGGAAGCCACCGTGACCAGGGAAGGGTAGACACACTGGTAGTCCACCACCATGGCGTCCAGGGCCCCGGTCAGTATGGGCAGCTCCTGGGAAATGGAGTGCGTCAACGCCGGTATCCCGTGGCGCATGAGGACCTCGTTGCCGGTGCAGCAGACGCCCATCATGTTGATGCCGTCGGCCCCGGCCGCCCCGGCCTCGTCCTCCATCTCCCGCGCCGCCCGCACCAGAAGGTCGGAAAGCACCGGGTTGTGGCCGTGCAGGGCTATGTTGACCCTGCCGGCATCCATTACGCCCAGATTGGCCCGGCTCACCACCGGCTGAGGCGTGCCGAAGAGAATATCGGCCAGGTCGGTGGCCATGTGGCTGCCGGCGTAGTCGGCCACCGCGCAGGTGATCCCTCCCACCAGAAGGTTCACCGGGTCGGCGTCCACCCCCATGGTGGTGCGGTGCATCATGTCGGATATGGTATTCTCAATCCCGGTAGGCACAGCGCCCAGCTTTGCCAGGGCCGCCTTACGGCCGGCCGTGAGGTGGTTAAAGGCCCAGGGCAGCGGCCCCTCCCCCTCGGCAAACTGTTCCAGCGCCAGCTCAACCAGCTGACCGGCCAGCTGACGGGTGTCCTTGCCCCCGGTGTCGATACCCATCCGGCCGGCCACGGCCTTTAATTTCGCCTCGTCCTTCACCGGGTAGTGTTCAGTAACGCCCTTCGTCCATTTATGCAGGGCATGGGCCAGGTGTTTGGCGTGGCCCGAGTGGGACGCGCAGCCGGCGGCGATGGCCCGCACCAGGCCCCGGGCCACCATGGTGCCGGCGTCGGCCCCGCAAACTCCTCTCTGGGGTTCCTCCCCGAAGGGGTTGATGCGGCAGGGGCCCTGGGTGCAGTGCCGGCAGCACAGGCCGGTTTCACCGAAACCGCAGCGCGGCTCCTGTTTTGCGTGGCGGTCCCAGATGGTCTCCACTTCCCGTTCCCGGGCAGTCTCCAGGAGCATCCGGACAGCCGGGTCGTGCGATTTCATAATCTTACCTCCCTTGTAGGATTTCTGTCAGAATCCAGAATTCAGAATCCAGAATTTTTTCAGTATTGCCATCCTTTTCTGGCAGGGAATCTCCCGCCGGCAACGGCAAGGGGCAGTTTTTCCCCCGCCAGGAGACGTGCCAGCCCCGGCACCCGCCGCCCGGACCGGACCAGGGCGGTGTAAACACCGGCTTTATCTATATCGTTAACTAAAACATAGCCCAGCAGCCGGTCGTCCCTGATAAAAAATCTTTTTAGGGAACCCGGAGCCGGTTCCCGCCGCCGGAAGGTAATTTCCTCCCCTCCGGCGTCCTTTCGTCCCACCGCCACCACGGACAGCCGTCCGAAGCGGACCGAGTTCCGGGCAGTCAGCACCGGGGGATAAACTGCCGGATGCCCGGCCATGGCTAAGCCGGCATGGCGGCCCTGTTCGACGGCCAGCGGCCACAGGCCGGAGGGGACACTCCGGCCGGTAAGGGCATCCACCACCTCGGTACAGTCGCCGGCGGCGTATACATCGGGAAGAGATGTCCTTAAAAACCGGTCCGCCACTATCCCCCGCCGCACATCCCCGCCGGCCCGGGCCACCAGATCGGAGCGGGGACGCACACCCTTGCCGGCAATTACCAGTTGGGCCGGGATTTCCCTTCCGTCTTCCAGCAGCACCGACCCCACCCTGCCGCCGTCCCGGCCGGGCAGAAAGGCTGCCGCGTCGGTCTGGAAAATGAGATCCACGCCCATATCCCTAAAATGTTCTTCCACCAGTGCGGCAGATTCCTCGTCCAGCTGCCGGGTCATCAGGTGACGGCTCTTTACCACCAGGGTAACCCGGGGAAGGCCGCGCTTTTTAAGCGCGTAAGCCGCCTTCAGGCCCACCAGCCCGCCGCCCAGCACCAGCGCATCGGTGGCCCCACCGGCCGTTTGCGCCACTGCCAGGGCATCGGTATAACTCCTGAAGCCGAAGATACCACTTAACTCCCGGCCCTTCAGTTGAGGCAGCACGGGCTCCGCCCCGGTAGCCACCAGAAGCCGGTCGTAGGGCACTTCCCGGCCGTCTTCCAGAACCACGAGGCGCCGGCCGGGAAGCAGTTCCACCGCCCGGCCGCTGATTAGTTGAACGCCTTCCCTGCGGAATTCCTCTTCCGACTGCAGAACAATCCGGTCGAAGCTTGCCGTACCGGCCACTACATCCGGGATCAGGCAGCGGCAGTAAGCCGTGCCGCCTTCGTCACCAATCACGGTAATCCTGGCCGCAGGCGAAGCCTTGCGCGCCGCTCCGGCCGCCGCCACCCCGGCGGCGCTGTTGCCGATGATTACCAGATCCAGTTAAAACACCCCCTTGCCAGGCCATTTGTCCATATCCACTACAGTCCCATGTCTTTGGCTATTATCAACTTCATCACTTCGGTAGACCCGGCATAGATAGTCTGCACCCTCATGTCCCGGAAGTCCCTGCTGATGGGGTACTCATCCATATAGCCGTACCCGCCGTACAGCTGCAGGCAGTGGTAGGCCACCCGGTTGGCCATCTCGCAAATCCAGTACTTGGCCATGGACACCCTCTTGACTATATTTTTGCCCTCCATGTGCTCCCCGACCAGCCGGTCGATGAATACCCTGCCCAACTCCACCTCGGTGGCCATCTCCACGATCTTGAAGGTATTGTGCTGGAACTTGGATACCGGCTTGCCAAATACCTTGCGGCTGTTGCTGTACTCAATGGCCTCCTGCAGTATCTTTTCGGCCCCGGCCTGGGCCCCGACGGCACAGACCAGCCTTTCCTGCTGCAGCTTCTGCATCAGGTAGATAAATCCCATGTTTTCCTGTCCCAGCAGGTTTTCCGCCGGCACCCGGCAGTCCTCAAAGAACAGTTCGGTGGTATCCTGACTCTTCAAGCCCATTTTTTTAAGCCTGCGGCCTTTAATAAACCCCGGGGTGCCGTCCTCCACCACGATCAGGCTGATTCCCGTGTAGGCGGGGTCGGCCTGCAGGTTGGTCTTGCAGGCCACCACCACAAGGTCGCAGTTGTGGCCGCCGGAAATGAAGGTCTTGGCCCCGTTGAGGATGTAGTGGTCCCCTTCCCTCCTGGCGGTGGTAGTGATGGCGGCCAGGTCGGACCCGGCGTTGGGCTCGGTCATGGCCACCGCCGCAATCAGTTCGCCCGACACGCAGCCCGGCAGCCACTTCTTTTTCTGTTCCCCGGTGCCGAAACTGTGTATGTAGGGCACTACGATGTCGCTGTGCAGGGGAAACATGACGTGGGTTCCGTACTTGGCCAGTTCTTCAATAATGATCACCGAGTAGCCGAAATCGGCCCCCGCGCCGCCGTACTCCTCCTCCACCCACGGGCAGAGGAACCCGTTTTCCCCGCATTTCCGCCAGACCTCCCTGGGCACCAGCCCCTCCTCTTCCCACTGGTCGTAATGGGGTTTCAGCTCGGCCTCGATAAATTTCCTGAAAGCGTCCCTGAATATCTTGTAATCGCCCGAATGCAAATCAATAGCCATATCCACACTCCTTTCCTTTTCCAGCCCCTCATCCCTGACCTTACATTCCGCCCGTAACTCTTATTACTTGCCCGGAAATGTAGTCTGCCAGGGGAGAAGCCACCATCAGTATGCCGGCCGCCGCCTCGTCGGGCGTCGCCGGTCGGCCCAGGGGGCAGATCAGGGTGAACATCTGGCGGATTTTTTCCGGCACGCCGATTGCCACCTGCTCACCGTCCCGGCTGATTATCTCACCCTTCTCCTTGGCCTGGGTGAGCCTGGTCTCGATGAACCCGAAGGCCACGCAGTTTACGCAGACGTTGAAGGGCCCCCACTCCTTGGCCATGGTCTTGGTCAGGCCCACCACCGCCGCCTTGGCGCTGGAATAGTTGGCCTGCCCGAAATTTCCGTCCAGCCCCGCCACCGACGAAATGTTAATGATTTTCCGGCACTTGGCCCTGCCCTGCTGCTCCTTTTCCTTGATGGCGTTGTCCCTGATGTACGGAGCCGCCGCCCTGATAATCTTGAAGGGAGCGGTGACGTGAACATCCAGCATGGCCTGCCACTGCTTGTCGGTCATCTTGTGGGCGGTGGCGTCCCAGGTGTAGCCCGCGTTGTTTACGATTATATCAATATCCGGGCCGTAGGCATCTACCGTTTCCTTAATCAGCCTTTCGGCATAGCCTTCCGCCGTTACGTCCCCCACAACAGCAATGGCCTGTCCCCCCATCTTTTTGATCTCCGACACCACCTCGGCCGCCGGGGCCTCGTCAATATCGGTGATCACCAGCTTTGCCCCCTCGGCGGCGAACAGCAGGGCCGCCGACCGGCCGATACCCCTGCCCGACCCGGTAATTATACAGACCCTGTCCTTCAGCATCTCGTCCATTTTGATTGCCCTCCCATTAAGATTTTATATTTATCCCTACTTTATATCCAGGCTTCAAATGTTAGGTTGATTACCGTCCCAAAGGTGGGAGGCACGGTCACGTCCGCATATCCCGCCTCTACCGCCTTTTTTGGGTCAAGGTAAATATCCTTCA
The DNA here is from genome assembly GCA_049323615.1 of Bacillota bacterium. Classification (GTDB taxonomy): domain Bacteria; phylum Bacillota; class Desulfotomaculia; order Desulfotomaculales; family Desulfocucumaceae; genus JBMOPD01. The sequence continues at coordinate 6,141 of JBMOPD010000042.1, forward strand.
TATCCCCTATGGCCGCGGCAAATTCCCTGATCTTGCCCCTTTCCACGGTAAAACTGTACGCCGGAAAACTTGTGCCCACCATGGAACTTCTGTCCTCCACCAATCATTCCTCGCAGGATCTCCAGGAAAGTCTCGTTCACCACCACTCCCACCGGGTATCTGGCCAGGCGCTCCGCCAGGGCCTGATATACCTCATCCTTTGATCCGTTAAGGTGTCCCATGCAATTACCCCCCTCTTGATATCATCCTGTTTTCTTGAAAAGCGCCCGGGCCCCGCGGGAAAGCCGCCTTGCCGCGGCCCGGGGGGCACAGCCCGGCTTTTCCCCCGCATCGGCCGGCGGGCTCAGAATACTTTTTCCCGTCAGCAATAATTATACCAGCGCGGGGCGTTTTCCTGCACATCAAGGGTCAGGTCTACTGTCCTGAAAAGCAAACAGAAATGTTTAATAAATGTCCTGAAACCAGGACGCTTTTTGCACACAAACAATAGATCGGGGCTGCCCCTGCGCAGGCAACGACGTACCGGTGGGCGAGGTGGGGGAGATTGTCTACCGCGGCCCCAACATGCTGCTGGAATACTACAAAAACCCGGAAGCCACCGCCGAAGCCTTTGCGGACGGGTGGTTCCACAGCGGCGACCTGGTGCGCCTGGACGAGGAAGGATTCGTCTACGTGGTGGACCGCAAGAAGGACATGCTGATCACCGGAGGTGAGAATGTATACCCCGCCGAGGTTGAGGAAGTGCTGTACAAGCACGAAAAAGTACTGGAAGCGGCGGTAATCGGCATACCCAGCGAAAAGTGGGGCGAGGCCGCGCACGCCGTGGTGGTGCCCAAACCCGGCCAGACACTGACCGAGGAGGAAGTGATCAGCTTCTGCGCCGCCCACCTGGCCGGCTACAAAAAGCCCCGCTCGGTGGAGTTTACCGACGCCCTCCCCCGCAACGCCGCCGGCAAGGTGCTGAAAACCAGGCTCAGGGAAAAACACGGCCCGTCCATTAAATACTGATATATGAGCCCCCCCGGCTGCCGGGGGGGTTTTTGGCGCCATGGGAACAATACCGGATTTAATTTCGTCCAATTAGTGAAACATGGGCCGGAACGGCCCTTCCGCAACACACCTGAAGAACCCGGGAGGATTTCAAATGAAGCGGCAGAACACCGTGTTTCCAGTAAAATTTATGCTCCTGGCCCTGATTGCACTGGTTTTGGCGGGGTGTTCCGGAACATGGCAACCGGCTCCGGTTAAAGTTATAAATTTAAAGCTCTATGAAAATCCAATCTTCGGGATTTCCTTACAGTACCCGGCCAACTGGCAGCCCAGCGATGATTACGGCCTCATCAAGGGAATCCCCCAGAGATACCACTATTTCAATTTGCACGCCAACAAGGACCACATCAGAGATCTCGCCCGCTCCTTGAGATTTGACCCGGCGCCCGCCGCAGGCGCCGGACAAATTGCCTTTATCTTCAGGTACGGCGTAGGGGCCGGGAATGAGTTAAACACCTTCAAAGGCAAGTACACGAAAGACATGATCGTGGACCCGCCCGTAACCGTCAACCTCTCCCTGTCCGGAGAAGAGCTGGAGAGTATCTACAAAAAAATGATGGAAATTGACTTTTTCAGCTATCCCGACAGATTCAAGGCTTCCCCGCCCCCCGGGGAAGGGCTTCACCTGGTGACGCCCCATTCCAGCTATTACTTTCTGGTTTCTCACAACTCCCGGATCAAGGAGCTGTGGTGGGACGATCAAATAGTCAACGCAAATGAAAAGGCCGGCAGGCTGAGGGAGCTTATCGAATATATCCGGGGTATCGTCGAATCGAAAGAGGAATATAAAAAGCTGCCGCCGCCCAGGGGAGGCTACGCGTGAAGCGGCCGGCCGTCAGAGGAGATACAATACGGATGTCCTGTGAAACAGCGGCGGATGCTTTAAAGCCCCCGAAAAACCGGTCAAATGCCCGCATGTTCCTGGGCAAACTCTATTTCACCTGGCGGCGCCATCTCTCCTGGACCATAAACGGGGCGGGACTGGCCCGGACAATAAGCCCGGATTCCCCCCTGCCCTTCGTTGTTTGCCGGCACCAGACACCTCTTTTGCGCCGGCTGCGCAATGTGGACATGCGGCTGCAGCACAATAAGATCATCAACCTTAAGCTGGCAGCCGGGCGTATCAACGGCGTCATCCTCCGGCCCGGCGAGACGTTCTCTTTCTGGCGCCTGGTGGGAAAGCCCACCCGGAAAAAGGGCTACGTGGAAGGAATGGTTCTGTTCAACGGATCGTTTTACCCCGGTGTGGGCGGCGGCCTCTGCCAGCTGTCCAACCTGATCTACTGGATGGCCCTGCATACTCCCCTGACCGTCACCGAGCGCTGGAGGCACAGCTACGACGTTTTCCCGGACTGTGACCGCAGCCAGCCCTTCGGCAGCGGCGCCACGGTGGCATACAACTATATCGACCTGCAGATTCGCAATGATACCGGCCGGGATTACCAGTTGCTGGTATGGGTGGGGGACACCCACCTGCACGGGGAGTGGCGGTCCGGGCGGCCCGGTGAATTGTGGTACCAGGTATACGAGAGCGATCACCGCATCACCCACCAGTGGTGGGGCGGCTACACCCGGCACAACGTGCTCCGGCGCAGAGTATTTGACGCTGACAACAATCTGATTGGAGATGAATATCTAATAGAAAACCACGCTGTAATGATGTACAATCCGCTGCTTCCAGGCCTTTAATCTTTTATCCCCAGCCCCTCCATCTTCAGGTAAAGCCGCGAGCGGCTCATGTTCAGCAGCCTGGCCGCCTTGGCCTTGTTTCCACCAGTTTTTACCAGGGCCTTCAGTATCGCCTCCCGCTCGGCCCGGCGCACCCTCTGCTTTAAGGTGTCCTCACCGCAGTCCCCGTCCTTTTCCGGTGCCGCCGCCCCGCCGGTCAGCAGGTAGCCGCCCGGCAAAATCCCTCTTTCAGCCAAAGGAATTAACCCCTTTTTCATTCCCTGTAGAGACCACTTACCATCCCTTTCGCTGCTTTTTACTTTAAAGGGAAATTAAAGACATGTCGGGTATATAAATATAAAAATATAACAGTTTGGCAGCGAATCCATTGTCTGGATGTGGCTTTTTCTTTTTATATACATTTTTCCCATTATTGATTTACATGAACAAGGTTACTTAATTTAAGTAGCAAAAGAAACGTGTTCACCGGCTAAATCATGGTAACCTTTTATATTTTTGTTGAATACCTTAAAACATACCGTTAATTTAAGTTCACCCCCGGATGTAAAGTTATTGAAAGGAGAGTAAAAATGATCGCTCATAACTCCGGCACGGCATGGCGGGGTATTGTCAGTTTTCCCCTGGGGGGCAGGAACCCCAAGCCCAGAGAACAGGGACTGACCATGATCATCGACAAGGGAATGGGCCTGGCGGAAACCAGGGATTTGCTGAACATCGCCGGTGAATACATCGATTTGATCAAGCTTGCTTTCGGCACCTCAGCCCTCTACAATAAGAATATTCTACCTGAAAAAATTGAGCTGGCGAAGTCCTGCGGCATCGAGATATATCCCGGGGGCACCTTTCTGGAGGTGGCCATCCTCCAGGATAAGCTGGAAGATTTTCTTTACCTGGCCAGGGATCTGGGCTTCACGTGCATTGAGGTTTCGGACGGGACAATCACACTGCACCCGGAGGTGAGAGAGCGGGCCATCATAAGGGCCGCTGAAATGGGCTTCAGGGTGCTCACGGAGGTGGGCAAAAAACATGAGGACGACCGGGCGCCGGTCCTGGAGATGGCGGCCTTGATTAAATCGGACCTGAAAAACGGGGCTTACAGGGTAATCGTGGAAGGCAGGGAATCGGGCACCGGCGTCGGCCTTTACGACAGGCACGGCAACTTCATCAAGGACGACTTTGAACGGCTCCTGGAGGAGATTCAGGACCCCAGGGTAATCATGTGGGAGGCCCCCAACAAAGACCAGCAGCTTGAGCTGATTACCCGGTTCGGCCCCAACGTCAACCTGGGCAACATCCCCACCAATGAAGTCCTTGCCCTGGAGGCACTGCGGGTGGGCCTCCGCTCTGACTCCCTCAGGATAACCCTTTAAATACAGGTAAAGCATTAACAGGCTGCTGACACACGTCAACAGCCTTCTTTCTTAAAGCCCGTCTTCTCCGGCATTAACGGGGCCGCTATTCCTCCTGCTCAATGCCGGCAATGACCCTGGCCAGCTTTTTTTTGTGCTCCAGGTTGGCCTGGCGGGAGATCATAATCCGCTGGGCCTGGGGCGAACCGGCGCCGTGCATGGACTCGGTGCGGTACCCCACGGCGGCGCAGCCCAGGGTGAGGTTCTCCACCAGGCGCAGCATCCGCATCCGGTGCTCCGTGGGCGCCGAGGCCACGCCCCTGAGGTATTTTTCAATATAAGGCCCGATCTCCGGGTGGCGGAAGTCCTTTTCCGAAGGCATGGTCACCATCAGGCCGCCGGCGATATCCTCGGCCAGACGGGCAATCTCGTAGGGGAACCGGGTGACGTTCTGCTTGCAGACATTGGCCAGGAGCAGGTCAATCAGGTAAGTGCCCGAAGCGGTGCGGCGCCCCTGGCAGGAGCAGGCAATGCCGCAGGAGAACAGGGTTTCGTTCAGGTGAATCATCTCAATTATTTTATCCCTGACATGGGACGCCCCGGCCGTCCCGTTATAGTCGGCCATCATAGCCGCGGCGCCAATCAGCACATCCCCCACACCAACCTTGCAGCCCCCGTAACTCTGGCGGTGGTAGCCGGCGAAGCGTTCCACCAGGGCGCCGGAAAACTGATGCTCCCGGCACATGAAGACCCTCTCCCGGGGAACAAAAACATCCTCAAAGATGACCAGGGCCTCATGGCCGCCGTAACGGGCATTGCCCACATCGATCGGCGAGCCTTCCAGTTTTCTGGTGTCGCAGGACTGCCGGCCGTAAATGTAAAATATCCCGGGGGAGTCGCTGGGCAGGGCGAAGGACACCGCGTAATCCCGGTCCTCCCCGGTCATGGCGATGGTGGGCATGACCAGTATTTCGTGCGAGTTTACCGCCCCGGTCTGGTGGGCCTTGGCTCCCCGCACCACCAGGCCCCCGGAAGTTTCCTTGACCACGCGCAGATACATGTCCGGGTCGGCCTGCTGGCTGGGGCGCAAGCTTCGGTCACCCTTGGGGTCGGTCATGGCCCCGTCCACAACCAGGTCGTTTTCCTGCACATACTTCAGGAAACGCCGAAACCTCCCGTGGTACTCCGTCCCCAACTTCCGGTCCATCTCGAAGGTCACGCTGTCGATGGCATTGATGGCGTCCATGCCCACGCAGCGCTGGAAGCAGGCCGCCGTCTTCTGCCCCAACAGGCGCAGCATCTGCACCTTGCGCACCAGGTCGCCGGTGCTCTGGTGCAGGTGGGTGAACCGGTTGATGGTCCCGCCGGTCAGACTGGAGGTGGCTGTCATCAGTTCGCTGTAACGTTCATCCATGGCCAGTTCATATGTTTTAGCCACCGAGTTGACTGACGGGCGGATAACCGGGTGGTCAACAAAATCCCTGACCGGTTCGCCAAACATGTACACCTTCAGATCAAGCCCGCGCAGACTGTCAATGTATTCCTGTACGGTTTTTAAAGCCATCCGTTCCACCACCCCTTTTAATTATGCCTACTAATATTATACAGACCGGCGCCATACCCCTGCATCCCAATCCAGGGTTGCCGCCTTTAATATATCATCCCGTCTGCACGGCAGTATCACGGATTTGGCTGGTAATACTATCCAGCCCCGGCACATATATTATCCTCAGGATAAAGTAACGGGGGATATTTTATGCCGGGGGTCTCCATGCTGGTGGCGCTGCTGCTGATTGGAATAGTGGCCCGCTCCAACCTCATTGCCATTGCCGCCTGCGTCCTGCTGATACTGCGGTTTTCCAACCTGCATTTTGTATTTCCCATTCTGGAAAGGCGCGGCCTGGAAGCGGGGCTGCTTTTCCTGCTGCTCTCCATCCTTGTCCCCATAGCCCAGGGGGTAGTCACCGGAAAGGACCTGGTTTACAACATAACCTCCCTGCCGGGAATTTTGGCCATAATCGGCGGGGCCATGGCCACGCACATGAACGCCCAGGGGCTGAAACTGCTCGGCCTGAAGCCGGAGACCATCTTCGGCATGGTCATCGGTTCCATCTTCGGCATAGTGTTCTTTCATGGCGTCCCGGTGGGGCCGCTGATGGCCGCCGGGATAGCGGCACTGTACCTGGAAATTTTAAACAGGAACAGATAACTCCCGGCTATGATAAACTTCGCCTAACCTTGTCAGCCTCTGAGCTTATCCAGAATCCCCTGCAGATCTCCCGGCAGCGGGGCCTCAAAGGCCATCTTTTCCCCGCTGCGGGGGTGAACAAACCCCAGCAGCCCGGCGTGCAAAAACTGTCCTTCCAGGCCAAACCTGTTTCTTCCCGGGCCGTACTTCAGGTCCCCCAGCAGCGGGTGCCCCAGGTAGGCCATGTGCACCCTGATCTGGTGGGTGCGCCCGGTTTCCAGCCGCAGTTCCAGGTATGACAAATCCCTGTAACTCTCCAGCACCCTGTAGTGGGTAACGGCCGGTTTACCGTTCCTGGCCACCACCGCCATTTTCTGGCGGTCCCGGGGGTGGCGGCCGATGGGAGCGTCCACAACCCCCCGGTCACTTTTCAAAACCCCGTGGGCCATGGCCAGGTATCGCCGTTCCACCGTCCTGGCGCTTAACTGGCGGGCCAGTTCCAGGTGGGCGAAATCATTCTTGGCCACCATTAAGAGGCCCGAGGTATCCTTGTCCAGCCTGTGCACTATTCCGGGCCGCATAACCCCGTTGATCCCGGAGAGGTCGCGGCAGCGGTTCAGCAGCGCATTGACCAGCGTCCCGGAATAATTCCCCTCCGCCGGGTGCACCACCATGCCCCTGGGCTTGTTGACCACCACCACGTCGGCGTCCTCATAATATATATCCAGGGGGATCGGCTCGGGTTCAACCACCGGTTCAACGGGCGGGGGAACCCTCAGGATGACCGAATCACCCGGTTTTACCCGGTGGCTGGCCTTTGCCGGCAGGCCGTTGACCTCCACCATTCCACCGTCAATCAGTTTTTGTATGTGAGACCTGCTCAGTTCGGGGTTCTCGCCGGACAGAAAAACATCCAGCCGACGCCCCGAATCGGCCTCACCGACATCACAGCAATGAATCTGATACACCGTCCCGGCCACCCCCATCAGGCTTTCCTGTCCATCCTCCAGAGGACAATGATCAGCAGGCCGGCGCCGGTTACAATGGCTGAATCCGCCAGGTTAAAAACCGGCCATACCCTGAAGTCAAGAAAATCAACCACTTCACCGAAGCGGATCCTGTCCGCCAGATTGCCCAGGGATCCTCCTACCACCAGTCCCAGGGCCACCGGCAACAGCCCGCCCTTAATCCCCCGTTTCCAGTAAAAAATGACGATCCCGGCAATTACCAGGAGGGTGATCGCGATAAAAAAAGCCGTCCGGTAAGCCAGAAGGCCGAAGGCCGCCCCCGGGTTGTGTATATAAGTAATATGGAAAATATTCTCAATAACCGGGATCGACTGGCCCCGGTGCATGGTTGTCATGATATACATCTTGCTGGCCTGGTCCAGAAGAAAAGTGCACAGGGAAACAATAAAAAACAACGCTCAATACCTCCACAATACCAGTATTATACCCCCAACAAACCGCCGGCAGTCAGCCGCCGGCTATTTCAGAGTAGTTGCCCATGCCGCAAGCGGCGCCGCGAATCCATGAAAATACCCTCATTCCGGCTTTTTCTATTCTGAATTCTGGATTCTGGATTCCTTGATTCTGGATTCCTGACCTATAAGCTTTTCAGGATAAGCTATTAATCCCCAACCCCTATATTACCATCCTCACACCCCGCCCACAATCAAAAACTGATTATTAATGCCTGTTTAAAGGATTTGGAGCGGTGACTTATTTCACTTTTTTCTGATAATTGAAGGACTTTAGTGAAAAAAATAGAATTTTTAATTTCAAAAAATACATAAACATCCCCCGGCGGATGATGAAACAGCGGTTGTTTTTTCTGTTTTCAGCTGCCGGTGGACGACGGCTGACAGCTGTTTATAGTCAAAGTAAGGAGAGGGGAGAAGTTAATGGACGACATTGTTATTGCTGCGGGGGTAAGGAGTCCCATCGGGGATTTCGGCGGCGCCTTCAAGAACCTTCTTTGCAACCAGATGCTGGTTCCGTTGATAAAAGAGGTCATTGCCCGGGCCGGCATAGACGGTGCCCAGGTCGATGACGTAATTATGGGGTGCTGCGCCCAGCACACCGCCGAGCCCAATCTCGGGCGCACCGCCGCCCTTCTGGCCGGCCTGCCCAAGGAGGTTACCGGCATGACCATTCAGCGCCAGTGTTCTTCCGGAATGCAGGCCATTGTTTGCGGCTACCAGCAGATTGCCACCGGTGACTCTGAAATAGTCATAGCCGGCGGGGCCGAATCCATGAGCACAGTTCCCTACACACTGAAGGGAGCCCGCTGGGGGCAGCGGCTGCAGCACGGGCAGGTGACCGACGCCCTCTGGGAACTGCTCACCGACCCCATCCACCAGATACTGATGGGTGAAACCGCTGAGCGGCTGGCCGACAAGTACGGCATTTCCCGGGAGGAGCAGGATATCGTGGCATTCCGCAGCCACCAGAACGCCATCAAAGCCATCGATGAAGGCAAGTTCAGGGAGGAAATACTCCCCATCCCGGTGCCCCAGCGCAAGGGAGAACCGGTTATGGTGGACACCGACGAGCACCCCAGGCGGGACGTTACACTGGAAAAACTGGCCAAGCTGCCCCCCACTTTCCGCAAGAACGGCACCGTTACGGCCGGAAACTCCTCGGGACTTAACGACGGGGCGGCCGCGGTGGTGCTGATGACGGCCACCAGGGCGAGAAAAATGGGGATTAAGCCCCTGGGACGGATTGTCAGCTTCGCCCGGGCCGGCGTGGAGCCGGACCTGATGGGCTACGGCCCGGTGCCGGCCATTAAAAAGGCCCTGGAGAGGGCGGGCAAGACCCTGGCGGACATTGAGCTGGTAGAGCTGAACGAGGCCTTTGCGGCCCAGTACCTGGCCTGTGAAAAGCTCCTGGACTTAAACCGCGACATCACCAACGTCAACGGCAGCGGTGTGGGCCTGGGCCACCCGGTGGGCTGCACCGGGGCAAGGATATCGGTAACGTTGTTGCACGAGATGAAGCGGCGCAATCTGCGCTGGGGCCTGGCCTCCATGTGTGTCGGCGGAGGTATGGGGATGGCCATGGTTTTCGAAAGAGAGAAAGATTGAGAGTATTTCCAATAACCAATAGCTAACAGCTGCAAAGGGAGGGCTGCAAATGGACATCAAAACCATCGGCGTAATCGGTGCGGGAATTATGGGGTCGGGCATTGCCCAGGTGGCGGCCCGGGCAGGATTCAACGTGGTAATGCGGGACATAGAGGATTCTTTCGTATCCCGCGGGCTCACCACCATCAGAAAGAACATGGACCGCGAGGTGCAGAAAAACCGCCTCACCCGCGAGGAAGCCGACGGCGTTCTGAACAGGATCAAGGGCACAACGGACATCAACGACCTGGCCGCATGCGACTACGTCATCGAGGCGGCTGTCGAGCAAATTGAACTGAAAAAGAAAATATACCGGGAGCTGGACAAGGTATGCCGCCCCGGGGTAATTTTCGCCTCCAACACCTCCGGCCTCTCCATCACCGAGATGGCCGCGGCAACCGGCAGGCCGGACAAATTCATAGGCATGCATTTCTTTAACCCGGTCCCGGTTATGAAGCTGGTGGAATTGATCAAGGGAGCCGACACCGACAATGAAACCCTTCAGGTGGCCGCAGATCTGGTGGAGAAGTTCGGCAAGGAATCTATCATGGTAAACGAGGCGCCCCTTTTTGCCGTCAACCGCATACTGGTTCCCATGCTCAACGAGGCCATGTTCGCGCTCATGGAGGGAGTAGCCTCGGCCGCAGACATCGACAAGGGCATGATGCTGGGCGCCAATCACCCCATGGGGCCGCTGGCCCTGTCCGATTTAATAGGCCTGGATACTCTTTTAATGGTTGCGGAAACACTGTATAATGAAACCGGAGATTCCAAGTACAGGCCGTGCCCGCTGCTGCGCAAAAAGGTCAGGGCCGGCCACCTGGGCAGGAAAACCGGCAAGGGCTTCTACGACTATACGAACAACAAATAAGTGCCCGGAATTGGGAATTGGGGAATAGTGGTTTAACCATCCGTTAAACTGATTCTGGATTCTTATTCTGAATTCTGGATTCTGACCCCATAGACAATCAAGTAAGCTAATCAACAGGCTGATCAACTAACTACGGAGGTGGGATTGGTATGAACGAACAGGATAAATTGCTGGGCTACATTCCCGACGAGGCAACGGGGTCAGGCCAGTTCCTTATTCGCAAGGTGGAGGATGCGATTTACCGTCATCCGGGGGTAGCCGAGGTGGCCGCCGTCTTCCTGCCGGGCCTGGACGGCAAATACGACCTGGCAGCTTTTATTGTGCCGGCGGACTCAAGCTTAAACCCGGAGATAATAAAACATTTCGTGGAAAACTCGGGTTACCTCTCTGCCGATGAATTCCCACGCCGTTATCATATGGTGCCGGAAATCCCGAAAACCCCCAGCGGCAAGTGCCAGAAGCACAAGCTGGTGCAGTCGCTGTTTGGAGATGATTGACAGCCTGCTTAACTTTTGAATGGAGGTATTTCCATGTACAAGCTTACCGAGGAACAGGAGCTTTTGAGACAGACCGTCCGCCGGCTGGCCGAAACAAAGGTAGCCCCGCGGGCCGCTGAAATAGATGAAACCGACGAATATCCCCGGGACTTAAAGGAACTTTTCGCCGGGCAGGGCCTGATGGGAGCCGGGGTTCCCGAGGAATACGGCGGGACCGGGGCCGGGCTGCTCTCGGTATGCCTGATTACCGAAGAAATATCCAGGGTTTCCGGTTCCGCCGCCCTGATCGTGGCGGCCCAGGAACTGGGCCTTATGCCTATACTGGTGGGAGCCAGCGAGGAGCAAAAGAATAAATACCTGCCCGGCCTGGCAGCCGGAGATAAAATTTCGGCCTTTGCCCTCACCGAGCCCGACGCCGGATCCGACGCCGGCGGCATGAAAACCACCGCCCGCCGGGCGGGTGACAAGTACATCCTGAACGGCACCAAGTGTTTCATCACCAACGGGGGTATAGCCGATGTTTATACCGTCTTCGCCAAGACGCAGCCGGATGCGGGCATCAAGGGCATCAGCTGCTTCATCGTGGAAAAGGACACCCCCGGCTTCACAATCGGCAAAAAGGAACACAAGATGGGCATCAGGGGGTCCCAGACCACCCAGCTGATTTTCGAGGACTGTGAGATACCGGCGGAAAACCTGCTGGGCAAGGAAGGCAGCGGCTTTAAATACGCCATGATGACCCTGGACCGCACCCGCCCGGTGGTCGGCGCCCAGGGCCTGGGGATAGCCCAGGGGGCCTTTGACTACGCCCTCAATTACGCCAAGGAAAGGGTCCAGTTCGGAAAACCGATCATTACCTTCCAGGGCCTGCAGTGGATGCTGGCCGACATGCGCACCAGGATCGAGGCGGCCCGCCAGCTGCTGTACAAGGCCGCCTGCCTTATCGAGGAGGCCGAGTCCGGCGGCGTGTCGGCCAATGAACTGAGCCTGTTCTCGGCCATGGCCAAGACCTTCGCCACCGACACGGCCATGTACGTTACCACCGAGGCCCTGCAGGTGCTGGGCGGCTATGGCTACATGAAGGAATACCCCATGGAGCGGATGATGAGGGACGCCAAGATTACCCAGATCTATGAAGGCACCAACCAGATCCAGCGGGTGGTAATTTCCCGCTGCCTGATGGAGTAGTCGTCAGTCGTTGGCCGTCAGCCGTCAGCATTCGCTTTCACGCTTCTAACGCAGAATAAACGGGGGCTCTTATCCAATTCATGGATAAGAGCCCTTAAAACTTTTTCCCCTGTTATATTAAGGATATACCGGGACACCAGGTTTTCCCGGGACAAGTCCCCCTATAAAACCAAGGCAACCGCTGACTTTTTCGCCATCAGCGCCGCTCCCAGGGCGCCGGCGATCTGCGCCTCCGGCGGCACCTCCAGCCTTTGCCCCAGCCTGTCCCCAAGGGCCCTGACCAGGCCGATATTCTTGGAAACCCCTCCGGTCAAAACAACCTTCGGCCTTACTTCCACCCGGGCGGCCATGCTGGCAATCCTGGAGGCCATGGCGTCGTGAATGCCGGCAATAATCTCCTCCCTGGTGGCCCCGGAAGCAATCCTGGAAATAACCTCGGATTCGGCGAAAACCGTACACATGTTGCTTATTTCAGCCTTGCTTGAAGCCTTCAGGGACAGGGCGCCGAAATCGTTCAGGTCCACCTCCAGGGCATGGGCCATTACCTCCAGAAAGCGCCCGGTCCCGGCGGCGCACTTGTCATTCATGACAAAATTGAGCACCTTGCCCGCCGGGTCCACTGAAATGGCCTTGCTGTCCTGCCCGCCCACGTCTATCACGGTGGCCGCTCCGGGAACCAGGTGACTGGCCCCCAGGGCATGGCAGGATATTTCGGTGAACTGCTTGTGGGCTTCCCTGACCGCCGCCCGGCCGTAGCCGGTGGAAACTATGTGTTTAAGCCGGCCCTTCTCTATTCCCGCCAGCTTCAGGGCCTCTTCCAGAACGGCGGTGGCCGCGCCGGCGCTGTTGTATCCCCTGAAGGCCACCACCGAGGCCGCTATTTCATCATCTCTTAAAATAACACACTTGGCCGTGATCGATCCGATGTCAATGCCGCAATAATACACCTGTCAGCCTCCTAAACAACAACTAAAAAGATTTTATTAGCCCGCTCCCGCTTCGTCAATACCTGAAAGCTATTGGCCGCCGGCTGCAAGAACCCAAGAGGATGGCCCGGACACATTCTGTCTCCTGTCTCCTGTATTCTGTCTCCTGAGCATAAATACCTGCTCCCGGGCTTAAAACCTCGCCGCCCAGGCCACCAGAGGCAGTTCGAACTTGTCAATCAGTTCCGGATTCCCCGGCCTCACCCGCACGGTGTAGCCGAAGGTTCCCTGGGGCAGTATGGCCCGCCCGGTAAAGTAATGCAGCCCTTCCCCCCCGGTCTCCTCGAAAAGCATGGGTGCAATGCTCAGGCTGTAGAGACCCTTTTCCGAAACATGGCCGTACACTATTTCCACATCCACGTCATCCGGCCCGATCCGTCCCAGCCGGACGGCGGCTTTTAATACCAGGCTTTCCCCGACATTCATCTCCCTGGTTACATTGGTTTCCACCCGGACAACTTCCACCTGATCCCAGTTTTCTTTCATTAACTGCTTGTACTCCTTCATTTTTTCAGCCGCCGCAAAATTGTCCCGGGCAAAATACCGGCCCCTCCTGATCAGCGGTATGTAGTATCTGTCGGTATATTCCTGCACCATACGCTCGGTGCTGAAAACAGGGGTGATGGTCTGCATGGAGTTTTTCATCATCTGCACCCACTCCCGGGGGAAGCCCATCTCCTGCCTGTAGTAGGTGGGAATTACCTTTTCTTCAAGCAGGGTGTAGAGTGAATAACAGTCGTCCCTGTCCTGCATCTCATCATCGCTGTACCTTCGCTTTTCACCGATGGCAAAGCCGTTCCGGCCGTTATAACCTTCAGGCCACCAGCCGTCAAGTATGCTGACGTTTATCACCCCGTTGGCAGCCGCTTTCTGGCCGCTGGTGCCGCTTGCCTCCAGAGGGCGGCGGGGAGTGTTCAGCCAGACATCGACTCCCTGCAGCAGGTAGCGCGCCATATCAATACCGTAATCTTCCAGGAAGACGACCTTTCCCTTAAACTCTTCCTGGTTTGACACGTCATAAACCATTTTGATCAGTTCCTGCCCGGCCGTGTCCGCCGGGTGCGCCTTGCCGGCAAATATAAATTGTACCGGCCTTTCCGGGTGGTTGACCAGCCTGGCAAGGCGTTCCCTGTCCCGGAACAGAAGTCCGGCCCTTTTATACGTGGCAAACCGGCGGGCAAATCCAATGGTGAGAACACCGGGGCGTAAAAAATTTTCCACCTCCCGGATGCGCTCATACGGCTCCTGGTTCCTGAGCCTCTGCTTCCTCAGGCTATTTCTGGCAAACCTGATCATTTTCTCCTTTAAGGACTGGTGTACAACCCAGAGAAGGTTTTCCGGGAGTTCGCCGATATTCTTCCACAGTTGCCTGTCGGTAACCCTCTCCTGCCAGTCGGATCCCAGGTAGATGGTATATAAATCCTTAATCTCCTGGGCCAGCCAGGTAAAGGTGTGAATGCCGTTGGTAATATAAGAAATTGGGAACTCCTCCACCGGGACACCGGGGTAAAGGCAACAGAACATCTCCCTGGAAACTTCCCCGTGCAGCCTGCTCACGCCGTTGCAACAACCGGACAGGCGCATGGCCAGCAGGGTCATATTGAACATCTTGCGCCCCGGGTCCCAGCCCAGCTCCAGCAGATCCTCCCTTTCCACCCCCAGTACATCGTAAAGATGACCGAAATACCGGTCTATCATCTCGGCCGTGAACAGGTCGTGCCCGGCCGGAACGGGGGTGTGGGTGGTGAATATCGTACAGCTCTTCACCACCTCCACGGCGGTATCAAATGTAACATTCCTCTCCACCACCAGTTCCCGCAGCCGCTCGATCAGGAGAAAGGCGGCATGGCCCTCATTGATGTGCCATACCGACGGATTGATACCCAGCTTTCTCAGGGCCCGCACGCCACCTATGCCCAGGATCACCTCCTGGGAAATCCTGACCGTCCGGTCCCCTCCGTAAAGCTGGCCGGTAATGGCCCGGTCTTCCAGGCAGTTCAGGGATATATTGGTATCCAGCAGCACCAGGTCAATGCGGCCCACCTTTGATCTCCACAGCTTAACAAAAATGTCCCGGCCGGGAAATTCCACCCTTACTGTCATCTCCTCCCCGCTGCCGTCAAAAACCGGCTGCAGGGGCTGATCGTAAAAATTGTGGTAGGGGTAAAAGGCCTCCTGCTTTCCTTCCCGGTTGATTATCTGGTTAAAGTACCCGTTCTTGTACAGCAGCCCCACTCCCACAAAGGGCAAACCCAGGTCGCTGGCCGATTTCATGTGGTCCCCGGCCAGCAGCCCCAGGCCCCCGGAATAAATGGGGTGTGATTCATGCAGGCCGAATTCGGGGGAAAAATAGGCGATCACGCTGTCCCTGTATTCGGGGTAAGTCCTGTCAAACCAGGACTTCCTGTTCAGGTAGCCGCGAAACTCTTCCGTCACCTGGCCGTATAATTTCAGGTATTCCTCATTCTGGGCAATATCGTCCAGTTCCTCTTCATTCACCAGCAGGAGAAACTTTACCGGGTTGTGGTTTACCTCCTCCCACAAACCCTCGTTTATCCTTTTAAAAAGGTTCTGTGCCTGAACATTCCAGCTGAACCAGAAATTGCGGGCAATATCCCCCAGCCCCTCGATCTGCCGGGGCAGCCTGGGCCTTATGGACACGGTCCTGAACGAATACATAAAGGCACCCCCTGTCTATCTTCCGGTTTTACCCTCTATTCAACCATAACCTGCCAATTTCCTTCCGGCTCCAATTCAATACGCTATATGCAAATTATTATTCCATTGTGTAACATTTTACCCTGTCACCGCCTATTATAGTTAAAAAATAACTTACTAGGCGGTGTTATACATGAACGGATTCAGAAAAAAACCACTGGTGTGGGGTCCCCTTCCGCCTGCTCCCAGGCCGGATCAATTCCCGGCAGCAGTGGATCAGGACACGGCCCCTCCCTGGGATGCCCCGGTGATGGAAGCGGCGGGAACCGGAACCACGGTAGAGACCCGGGCCGCCGCGGCAGAGCCGGATGCGCCCGTGGCGGAAAAAATGGTTGAAGACGCGGAACCGGTTGTCTCAGCCGGCGAAGAAAAAACCGGGGACTCAACCGCCGTGGAAATGGAAGCCCCGGAAGAAAGGGTATTCCCGGGACCGGGACCCTACCCTCCCCCCGCTCCTCCAGGCCCCTCCTGCCCCGGTATGGAACTGGCCACGGCCTATATACCGTACCAGAGGTACGGGCCCACGTACAGCCCCGCGGAAGCGCTGGAAAAGGGCACCCTTTTCCCTGAACTCTACCGGCCCTACCCCTATTAGTGAGAGAACGGAGGCATGAAAAATGAACGGCAACTCCCTGTCTCTCCTGAGACAGATTATGGAACTGGAATTCACGGCCATTGAACTGAACCTATTTCTCGATACCCATCCCGATGACCAGGAAGCATTAAGGGATCTGAGAATGGTAAACGAAAGACTTCAGTCTCTCACAGCCGAGTATGAGAGACTGCGCGGTCCGCTGTTCCCCTTCTCCGCCGAAGGCGCCCGGGATCACTGGAGATGGATTGACGAGCCCTGGCCGTGGGAAATCATTTATTAATTTCGGAAAGGAAGTTGACCTTATGTGGATATACGAAAAAAAGCTTGAATACCCGGTGCGGGTCCAGGGGATTGACCTGCGCATGGCCAAATTCCTCATGGCCCAGTACGGCGGCCCCGATTCCGAGCTCTCGGCCGGAGTCCGCTACCTGACCCAGAGGTACTCCATGCCCACCCCCCGCACCAAGGGGCTGCTCACCGATATAGGCACCGAGGAACTGGCCCACTGGGAGATCATCGCCGCCATGATCTACAAGCTTACCCACGGCGCCCCGGCGGAGGCGATGCGGGAGGCCGGACTGGGCGGCTACTACACCATGCACGACAACGCCGTGTACCCTGCCAACCCCGACGGCGTTCCCTGGACGGCGGCCTACATCCAGGCCACCGGCGACCCCGTCACCGACCTGCACGAAGACCTGGCCGCCGAACAGAAGGCCCGGACCACTTATGAGCACCTGATCAGGCTCACCGACGACCCGGGCATCAAGGACACCCTGAGATTCTTGAGGGAGCGCGAGGTGGTCCACTTCCAGCGCTTCGGCGAGGCCCTGGACCACGTGCAGGAATTCCTGGGGAGCAAAAAGGTCTTTTAATATTCCCTGGAAATTCAACTAAGAAATCAAAACACCGGGAAGCCCGGTGTTGTTTTTTCTCGGTGTATAATCACATCTTTCGAAATACATCCCGCTTTTTTCCTTGCGGTCGCACTTTTCGGTGGACGGCGAAAGCACTTCCACCACCAGGTCCGGCGCGCCCCCGCACCGGCGGGGAATCAGCGGACGTTTTCCATGCGGTAGGCCAGCCCCTCGGCCAGGGCCACCAGGTCGCCCCGGTCGTCCCTCACCTCCATCCGGTAAAGGCCGGTCCTGCCGGTGATTTTTTCCTCCCGGGCGGTGGCGGTCAACACCGCCCCGGCGGTGGTGGCCTTCAGGAAGTGGATATTCACCGACAGTGCCAGGGCCAGGGGACCCCGGGCGTTGCCGGCGGCGGCAAAGACGATGTCGGCCAGGCTGAAGATGGCCCCGCCATGGGTCACCCCGGCCCCGTTGAGCAGTTCCGGCCCCACCTTCATGGTGGCCCGGGCGTAACCGGGTATTGCCTCCACCAGAACGATGCCCAGGTGCCGGGCCATGGCGTCCCTCTGCCGGAAAAGATCGGCAAATTCACTCACTTAATTAACTCACCCTTCACTGTCCCCGGGCTGCCGGGGAGCGCAAGGCCCCGGCAGCGGTGCCGGGGCGTCACTGCATGACGTACAGCCCCATGTCGAATATTTCTTTGTCGCTGTAGTTGTTCTTCAAGTAAAACCCGCGGTATTTGACGTAGTCTTCGTACTTGCAGTCGATCCCCTCGGCCTGCATTACCTTTTCGAAGTTCTTTAGGTCCGGCGGGCATCCCTTCACCTGAACCGCCTTCTTTATGTTGGGGTTGTCCTTGTTCAGGTCGCAGATGCACTTGCCGAAGAGGACGGTTTTCTCAAAGCCGGGGCCGGCCATGCGAACCTTGCCGGTGATCACCTCGACCCCGGGAAAAGGCTGGCCCTTGAAGGCCGACATGATCATGATCAGCATCGGGTTGTACATCCCGGAGCAGCCGGTGCACAGGGTTTTATCGTACTTTCTGACCGCGATCCCGGTGATCCCCCTCTTTTTGAAGCCCAGCGGCCCGGTGTCGTCCTCCTCCCAGTCCCAGTCGTGGGCCAGGCTGAAGCCCACCTCCCCGATGCCCCGGCCCCGAACCTCGATGTCGGCGGTGTCCAGGCTGCGGCCGGATATGCCGGCGTAGTTTTCCAGGTGCGGCACCTCCCGGGCCGGGTGGCCCATCACCTCCGAGGCCACCACGTCGCAGGCGAAGGTGTCCCGGGAGGCGATCAGCAAATCTTTCCTGTAGGCCTTGCCGTAAGGGGCCGGCCCCCTTTCCAGGGTGTAGATGCCGTCGACGATGGTCAGCCCCGGCGGGAGCTTGTCGGCTATGGCCGGGAACATCTGGTCCAGGTCGTGGTCCCTGCCGTGGCAGAGTATCTTCGACTTCCTGTCCAGGCACCCCTTGAGGTTTTTCAGCCCCAGGGAAACCCGGCACAGGTTGTGGGTCTTGAGCACCGGCAGGTTGATCAGCCGGTGGGCCTCCAGGGCCTTCTGGGCGATGTTGAGCTTGTAGCCGCCGAAGTCCACCGGGACGAACTTTTCCTCGTTGAAGTCCACCAGTTCGACCCCGTACCTCTCTTTGAGCTTTTCGTAGCCCAGGGCCTGGTATATCTGCCTGCCCTTGGATTTGGGGACCGGCAGGGGGGCCTCGCCCACGGTGATCCTGGAAAAGCCCTCCTCGGCCAGCAGCCGGACCAGGGCGAAGACCAGGGCGGTGGTGGTGACCACCCCGTATGGCGGGAAGGGGAGGTCGAATTCCCAGTCCACCAGGTTGGGCTTGATCAGTATGCCGTCGTTTTTGTTCATCCCCTGGAGGCCGCCGCAGAGTTCCACGGCCTCCCTGACCGACTGGTCGATGTCCCGGGATTTGACTATTGAGACAACCGGTTTTGCCATTTAATGCACCTTTTCAAATTTCAGGTTCAGCCTGTCCATTACCGGGCCGGCTTCCCCGGCGATCCTTTCGATCAGCTCCCGGCAGGTGGGAATGTCCCGGACCAGCCCGGAGACCTGGCCGGCGGCCATGAAATAGTTGTCCAGGTCGCCGTAGATGAAGGCCGCCAGGGTGGGGCTGATTCCCGATTCCGGGTCCGGCATGACCATCTCCGGGAGGATGTCCTCCCAGGAAATCTTGCCCCCCTTTTTGGCCATGATCTGGCGGATCTTGTCGTTGATGATGATCCTCACCGACCCCCGCCGGGCCTCGGTGAAGCCCCGGTTGCCCGAATTGGAAACCGACGGGCTGCCGTGCCTGATGGACATGGTGCAGGTGTCGGCGCAGTCCAGGATGGCCTGCTTGACATTGGGGTGGGCCGGGCACTCCCGGGTGGCGATGAAGCGGGTCCCCATGTACACCCCCTCGGCCCCCAGGGCCAGGGCGGCCACCAGCCCCCTGGAGTCGCCCACGCCGCCACCGGAGATGACCGGTATTTTAACGGCCCCGGCCACCTGGGGGGTCAGGCAGAAGGTGGTGATCTGCTCAAATCCGCTGTGCCCGCCGCCCTCGGTGCCCGAGGCCACCACCGCGTCCACCCCGGCCTCCTCCGCCTTTTTAGCGTGTTCCACGCTGGCGCAGACGTGGATGACCTTCATCCCGGCCTCTTTAAGCCTCTGGGTGTGGACCCGGGGGTTCCCCTGGGAGACCACCGCCACCGGGACCTTTTCCTCGATCCCCACCTCGATGCACCTCTCGCTGAACTCCTTGTCCAAGCCGGCCGCCCCGACCACAAAATTGACCGCGAAGGGCCGGTCGGTGATGCTTCTCAGCTTCCTGATCTGCTCCCTCAGGCGCTCGCCGGTTTCCGTGACGTCCCGGGTGATCTTGCTGTAGCCCGAGTTGGGGCCGATGGTGCCCAGCCCCCCGGCCGCCGAAACCGCCGCCGCCAGCCCGGCGTCGGTAATCCAGGCCATGGAGGCCTGGACGATGGGGTACTTGATGCCCAGCAGTTCGGTTATCCTTGTTTTCAACGCTTCCACCCCCAAAAATTATGCATGACCTGCAACATCCTGAATGCTTTACCCGCGCAGCCGGTACCGCTGGACCTTACCCGCCGCCGTCCTTGGCAGCTGTTCAACTATTTCTATCTGCCTGGGTACCTTGTAGGGCGCCAGCCTTTCTCGGCAGAAAGCCGCGATTTCTTCCGGATCGGCCTCACTGCCCGGCCGGGGGATGATGAAGGCCTTGACCAGCTCTCCCCTCACCGGGTCCGGCACCCCGGCCACGGCGGCCTCCAGCACCGCCCCGTGGCCGTACAGCACCTCCTCCACCTCCCGGGGGTAAACATTGTACCCCGAGGTGAGGATCATGTCCTTTTTGCGGTCCACTATGAAAAGGTAGCCCCGGTCGTCGACGCGCCCCAGGTCCCCGGTCAGAAACCAACCGTCCCTCAGCACTTCGGCGGTTTCCGCCGGCCTGTTCCAGTAGCCCTTCATCACCTGGGGGCCGCTGACGGCCACCTCCCCCACCTCGCCGGCCGGCAGCTCCCGGCCGTCGTCACCCACTATTTTGATCCGGGTGGCGAAGGCCGCCCTTCCCGCCGACTCCTGCACCCGTTCGCCGTCGGCCCCGTCTATGGTGACGGCCACCGACGTTTCGGTGAGGCCGTAAACCTCGATTAAGTCAACCTTGAAGGTGTCCTGGAAATCCCTCCACACCTGCCCGGGCACCGGGCTACCCCCGGTGGTGCACAGCCGCAGGGAGGAAACGTCATACCCGGCCCTCCCGTAGGCCTTCAGCAGGTGGGCAAATACCACCGGGGTGCCTGACAGGGCGGTGATTTTCTCGTTCTGAACGACCTCCAGGCACTTGTCCGGCATGAACCTCCCCATCAGCACCAGGGCCGCGCCGCATTTGACCAGCCGGCCCAGGGCCGCGGCAAACATGTACGAGTGGGTCAGGGGGACCACGGCCAGGAAGCGGTCCCGGCAGTTCAGCTGGATCGGGGCGGTCCCGTAAGACACCTGGAAGCACAGGTTCCCGTGGGTGATCATGGCCCCCTTGGGCCGCCCGGTGGTCCCCGAGGTGTAGCCCAGCACCGCCACGTCATCGGGCAGGCAGTCCACCGGCGTGAAATCCCCGGCAGACGACTCCGCCAGATCCCTGTACCCCGCTGTTTTTCCCTCCCCGCCGGGGTGGTCCACCAGCACCGCCCTCCTGACGGTGTCCTCCACTCCCGGCTGACCGGCCAGGGCCTCCCAGCGGTCCTTGGTGGTGACGATCACCCCGGAGGACGAGTCCCCGATAATATAAGCGGCTTCCGGCGCCGTGTAGAGCGAGTCGATGAACACCGTCACCGCCCCCGCCCTCGCCGCCGCGAAATAGGCCACCAGCGTTTCCGGCCAGTTGTAGGGGACGTATATGGCCACCCGGTCGCCCTTCCGCACCCCCAGGGAGGCCAACCCGCTGGCCAGCCGGTTTACCATCCGGTCAAGCTCTTTGTAGGTCAGCTGATCACCGTCCCTGATCACCACCGTTTTGACGGCCGTGTTGTCCGGGAACAACCGCGCCGCCTCCGCCAGCACCGAAGCGAAATTCATCAGGCAGACCTCCTTTCGGGCCGGATCAGCCGGTGGGCCGGCCCAGGGCCCACTCCCCGGCCAGGTTCTCCATTATTTCCTCGGCCCCGCGGGCCATGTTTTCTATAAATTCTTTCACCGTCACAATGCTGTCGATGTAGCCGCAGGAGAAGGAGAAGGGCCCCTTGGGCCGGGACCCCAGGGAAGTCACGGCGTCCGCCGCCTTGTCGTCCTTGAGCTTTTCGGCCATTACCCACATCGGGTCGACGTCCTTCCAGTCGTTGTGCTTGAGCATGACCTTCTCCAGGGCGGGGATCCACTTTTCAAAGGGCATCTTGTCCCGCATCTCCATTATCTCCCGGAAATCCTCGGGCTTCGGGGGGGCCACCAACTCCCGGATCAGGTCCGGGTGGTCCGGGGTGGCCCTGACCATGTTTTCCTTGATCTTTTCCGAGATGGGGCACTCCTTGGTGGCCATCAGGGCCGACCCGATGTACACCCCGTCCGCACCCCCCAGCATGGCCGCCAGCATGGTGCGGGAGTCGCCGATGCCCCCGGCGGCCACCAGGGGTACTTTGATCTGCCTCCTGGCCCAGGAGATGGCGGTGAAGGTGGGGAGCTGCCGGATGTTTTTAAACCCGTACCCGTCCAGCCCCACCAGCACCACGGCGTCGGCCCCCAGCCCCTCGGCCCGCCTGATGTGATCCACCGTGGCGGCCTTGTGGACCCAGGTCACGCCGGCGTCCTTTATCCGCCTGGCGTACTTGTCCGGGTTGAAGACGGCGGTTTCGATGCAGTGCACCTGCTCCTCGATGCACACCTCCAGCATCTCGTCGATCTGCGGGCACATGCCGATGGTTATGTTGACCGCAAAAGGGTTCCTGGTGGCCTTTTTCAGCTTGCGGATGTCCTCCCGCAGCCTCTCCGGGGTCCGCGAGCAGGCGGCGGTCAGGCACCCCTCGGCCCCGGCCTCGGATACCGCGGCGGCAAATTCCCAGGTGCCGATGCCGCTTAAGCCTCCCTGCATGATGGGATACTTGCAGCCCAGCAGGTCGGTAAGCCTCGTTTTCCAGCGCATGTTATTACCCCCTTGTTTTTTTCGCTTATTCCGGCCCGGCCTGGCATTCCCGGATGAACTCCAGTATCCACCGGTTGACCGTCTCCGGCTTTTCCGCCTGGGTCCAGTGGCCGCAGTCCGGAATGTATTTAACCTGAATTTTGGGCACCCATTTTTCGTTGTCCTGGCTCATCTCAAGCGACAGGAAGCGGTCCTGCCGGCCCCAGATGAGCAGCACGTCCCCGTCGTAGGTCTTGGGATACCGGGCCTTGCTCCTGACCTTGAAGGAGGCCCGGTAGTAGTTGATGGTGGCGGTCAGGGCGCCGGGCCGGGAAAAGGCCTCGACGTAGCGGTCCACGGTTTCCCGGTCGAAGGCCTGCTTGTTCACCGCCGTGCCCCTGAACAGCCGCCTCAGGTAGCGGTAATTCCCCCGGGACATGTACAGCTCGGGCAGCCGGGGCAGCTGGAAGAAGAAAATGTACCAGCTCATCCGGCGCTGCTTCCATTTCCGCAGCTCCCTGGCGAAGGCCCTGGGGTGGGCGCCGTTGAGAATGACCAGCTTTTTCACCAGCTCCGGCCGGGTCAGGGCCAGGTGCCAGGCCACCGAGGCGCCCCAGTCGTGGCCCACCAGGTTGACCTGGCGGTAGCCCAGGGCCCCGATCAGCTGGGCGATGTCCCCGGCCAGGGTGTCCACCCCGTAATTTTCCACGCCCTTGGGCCGGTCGCTTTCATTGAAGCCCCGCATATCCGGGGCGATGACCCTGAAGTGGTCCTTCAGCCCCGCCATCTGGTGGCGCCAGGAGTACCAGAACTCGGGAAAGCCGTGCAGGCAGAGAAGGGGATCGCCCTCCCCGGCCGAGGCCACGTGCAGCCTGACTCCGTTGACGGTGATGTATTCATGTTTTACCGGGCCGGCCGGCCCGCCGGCGGAATCCTGAACAGTCATCATCGATCAGCCTCCGGTGTATAGTTTTCAGCCGGGCAAAACCAATCCCTGCCGGCTGCAAACTATTTCCATTCTCCGCCGGTACTAATTGATCCTCCTGTCGTACCCGGCCCAGTACTGCTCCCGCAGCGCCACCTTGACCACCTTGCCGGAGCTGTTTCGCGGCAGGGCCTTGACGAAGTCCACCGAGGTTGGCTTTTTGTAGCTGGCCAGGTATTTTTTGCAGTGTTCGATGATCTCCCCGGCGGTGGCCGAGGCCCCCTCTTTCAGCGCCACCACGGCCTTGACGGTCTCGCCCCAGCGCTCGTCGGGAACGCCGATGACCGCCGCCTCGTAAACCGCCGGGTGGGTGTAGATGACGTCCTCCACTTCCTTGCAGTAGACGTTCTCGCCGCCGGTGCGGATCATGTCCTTTTTGCGGTCCTTGATGTACAAGTAGCGGTCCTCGTCCAGGTAACCCATGTCGCCGGTGTGCAGCCAGCCGCCCCTCAAGGTCTCGGCGGTGGGCCCGGGAAGCTTCCAGTAGCCCTTCATGTTGCTGGCGCCCCGGACCACGATCTCGCCCACCTGCCCGGTGGGAAGCTCGTTGTCGTCGTCGTCCACGATCTTCACCTCCACATTCCGGGCCGGCCGGCCGCAGGAGGTGAGCTTCTGGAACCCGGTGGCGGTGTGGTTGTGGAAAGTGACGTTGGCGGTGGTTTCGGTGCTGCCGTAGTATTCCATGATGCTGCAGCCCAGAAGTTCGCCGGCCTTCTTGATCAGGTCGGGCTCGTAGGCGGTGACGAAAAACCTCAGGCTGCTCAGGTCGTATTTTTTAAGATCGGGGTGGAGCAGCACCACCCGGGCGGCCTGGGGCAGGAGGCCGGTGAAGGTGGCCCGGTATTTCTGGATAAACTCCAGGAACTGCACCGGGTTGAAGCTGCGCAGGATCACCGAAGACCCCCCGGCATAGAGGGTGGCGAACATGATCCCGGCGGTGGCGATGTGGAAAATGGGCTGTGCGGCCACCATGAAGTCCTTCTCGGTCAGGTTCCACTCGCTGTTCATGCCGTAGGCGGCCTCGATGATATTGCGGTGGGTCAGCATGCACCCCTTGGGCTTGCCGGTTGTGCCGCTGGTGTACATCTGGATGACCACGTCGTCCTCGTCCACGTCCACCCCGGGCTCCCGGTCCGATGCCGCCCCGGCAAACTCCTCCCAATCCAGCATGCCGCCCCCGCCGCCCACGGCCACGTAGTGCCTGACCGTCTCCAGCCTGCTCCCGACCGACTCCACCAGTTCCCTGAATTCGGCGCCCAAAAGGAATACCTTTGCCTCGGCGTCGTTGACGATGTACACAATCTCCTCGCCCACCAGGCGGAAGTTGAGGGGGACCTCCACCGCCCCCAGCTTGCCCAGGGCGAATTTGATCTCCACCGACCGGTGGCAGTTGAAATTGAGGTAGGCCACCCGGTCCTCCCGGGTTACGCCCAGTCCGGCCAGGGCGTTGGCCAGGCGGTTCACCCTCCGGTTGAACTGATCGAAGGTGAACTGTTCATCCCCGCAGGCAATGCACAGCCTGTCCGGGAAAAGGCTGGCGTTGCGCCTGGTGATGTGGCCAAGAGTGACGCCTTGAGACGCCATAGTCGATTCCTCCTTATTCTTTGATCCTCCATTCCCACTCGCACCACAGGTCTTCGGGGTGTTCGTCCGGCGGGCAGACGATGCACTCGATCTCCAGGTCGGGGTTGACCGCCCGGCCGAACCTCCCCAGGGCCGCCAGCCCGGCCTCCTTGCAGGGCAGCTCGGGCAGCCCGGACTTGCGCCTGCCCAGCTGCATGTGGCACTTGGTCACCCTGGCCCGGATGTGCCTGTCGCTGACCTCGCTGATCTCGTACTCCACGTTGGAAAGCATGGTGGAGAAGACCAGGGCCTTGCCCAGGTCCTCCATGCTTTCCCCCAGCCCGAAGAGCTTTTTCAAAAGCCAGCCCTGGACTTCCCCGTTCCGGCCGAAGACCCGGGTGTCGCCCTCCCTGGCCGCCTCGGTGCCGTATTTCTCGCTGACGAACTGCATCCAGTTGCCCTGGATGTTCCAGAAAAACTTGTGCAGCTCGTCGATGTACTTGATCATTTCCTCCCTGGACATTTTCTCCAGTTCGTTTTTCAGGCTTAACACGTTCATCCCCCGGCAGTTACGGATTTGCAGCGGACCGCTATTTTTCCTCGATGACGTACTCGCAGACGCTGTCTCCCCAGGGCATGGCCTTGCTCATGGAGACCTTGAGCTTTGGCGACAGCCTGCCCACCAGCCCGCCGTACTCCTCGGCGCAGCTCTTGCTGCAGTCCATGTTGGCGCAGCCGAAGTCCTCCCTTTTTTCCCAGAAGCGGCAGACCTTGTTGACGTATATGCCCCGGGTGGGAGACTCCAGGCGGGCGTCCACGTATTCGTAGGCTCCGTACCCCCAGACCTCGCAGCTGTAAATCAGGGCCAGCTTCAGGGCCCCCTCCACGGTGGGCTCCAGCTCGAAGTCCCGGACCAGCTTGGCGGCGGTCCTGCTGCTCATGGCCGGCTGGATCTTCTGGTACAACTCGACGGCTACGTCGGTTCCGTATTTCTCCTTGACGAAGAGCATCCCGGCGGACAGCGCGGTGTAGGCGATGTCCACCATCCTGCGGTACCGGTACTCCCACTCCAGCTGCGGGACCTTGATTTCGCTCATCTTTTTTGCCTCCTTATATTTGGCTTTTTTGAATTTACAGCGCCTCCAGCAGTATTTCGGCCACGTCCCTGACCTCGATCAGGCCCTCCAGTCCTTCGGCCGCCGGGGCGTCGCCGAGCATAACGGCGCAGGCCGGGCAGGCCGTGGCCAGCACCCGGGCCCCGGTCTCGTAAGCCTCCCGCACCCTGATCCGGGCCGGGTTGCGGTCCCCCCCGCCGCCCAGCAGGTCGGCGTAACAGTTGCCCCCGCCGCCGCTGCAGCAGAAGGAGTTGCGCCGGTTTCTTTCCATTTCAACCGGTTCCACCCCCGGGACCGCCCCCAGCACCTCTCTGGCCGACTGGTAGTCCTGGTTGTGCCTGCCCAGAAAACAGGGGTCGTGGTAGGTGACCCTGGCCGCCAGGGCCTTTTTGGGGACCAGCTTCCCTTCCCGGATCAGATCCCTGATCAGCTGGGTGTAGTGGACCGCCCCGAACTCCGCCCCCAGCCCCGGGTAGTCGTTTTTGAAGGTATTGTAGGCGTGGGGCGAAAGGGTGACCACCTTTTTCACCCCCAGTTCTTTAAAGGTCCGTATGTTTTCTTCGGCCAGGGCCTCGAAGAGGCCCCTTTCCCCGATCCGGTTGACCTCGTTGCCGTCGCAGTTCTCCCGGCTGCCCAGGATGCCGAAGGAAACCCCGGCTTTTTGCAGTATCCCGGCCAGGGCCAGGGCTATTTTTTGCCCCCGGGGGTCGAAGGACCCCTCGGAACCGACGTAAAGCAGGTATTCCTCCCCGCCGTATTCCTTGACCCCGCTGCCCAGGGCCCATTCGCCCCTCTTTTCCCGGGGCGCCTGGTACGGGTTGCCGTACAGGTGCACGTTCTTCAGGAAGTTTCTCAGGTTGGCGGGCACGAAGCCCTTCTCCACCAGATCGGCCTTCAGTTCCTCGATCACCTTCAGCGGCCGGTTGCCCACCGCCGGCCGGCACTGCTCCTCGCAGGCCCCGCAGCTGGTGCAGGTGAAAATCCGGTGGGCCATTTTTTCCCCGGGCTCCAGCCGGCCCTCCAGCACCGCCCTGGCAATCTCCATCCTGCCGATGGCGTAGTATGAATCGAACCCGAACCTTTCCCCGGAGGGGCAGATGGGAGTGTACTCGGGGTAGGCAATCCTGCAGGCCCCGCACTTCAGGCAGTGGTAAATGTTCTCCCTGAACTCCGCCAGCATGGTGGTCAGCCTCCTTGCGCCTCGGCTTTTAATTTTTCCTCCAGGGTGTACGGCCCGCCGGGCATCATGATCCCGTTGGGGTCCACCATTTTCTTGATCCCGGTCAGAAGCTCCGCGTAGCTGGGGAGCACCACCCGCAAAAGGGACCTGTTGGGCATGGTGTGGACGGCGCCGTAATTCATAACCAGCCGGGCGTAGCACTCCCTCAGGCAGTTGTTGACCAGTTGCACTCCCTCGGAGTCCAGCGGATCGTACAGTATTTCGTGCTCCACGTAGACCGTCGAGCAGCGGTCGTAGGGGATGACGATCAGCTCGGGCTCCAGGGGCCGGCCGCTTAGGGCATCCTTGAGCCCGTGCTTTTTCACCGCCTCCCGCACCGCGGCGTTGAGGTCCCTGGCCCTGGCCGCCGGCACGCAGCCGATGACCGCCGCGAAACCGGCGTTGGGGGCGAACATGCGGAGCACCTTCTGGCTGGCCCCCTCGGTCATTTCGTCCATCACCGCCCTGGTGGCGTCGTCGAACCCGGCCTCCCGGCCGCCCCTGGGAGTGATCTCTTCGGCAACCATCTCCTCGTAAAGATCCACCTGCCGGGGCTTGCCCCCCAGTCCCACCACCAGCTGGTACTCCGGAAGGCCGGCCATGATCCTGTCCCTTTTTTCGCCGTCCCGGAGGTCGTCCGGGTGGGCGGCGATCCGGACCGACAGGTGCCTGTTGCTCAGCATGCTGTACCTGGTTATCTCCAGCCTTTCGATGATCTTCATGGCCTCCAGGGCCGGCTCCAGGCTGTCGAAGGCGTAGTAGACGTTCTTTTCCACCTCGGCCAGGGGGCGCAGCCGGATCATCAGCCTGGTGATGATCCCGTAGTTGCCCAGGCTCCCCCGGAACAGCCCGGTGATGTCCGGCCCGTAGGCGTACCGGAAGTACGGGTTGAGTTCGGCCCCGGTGCGGGTGGCCTGGGACCCGGTGCGGATGATCTCCCCGTTGGGCAGCACCGCCTCCAGGGTCACCGCCCGGTCGGCCGGATACTTGGTGGAGTACGGGGTGATGTTGGTGAGCAGGAAGTTGCCCACCGGGCTGGTGTCGTACGGCCCGCCGATGGGGATGATGTCCAGCCTTTTTTTCCGGGCCTCCTTGCGCAGCTGTCCCCAGCTCACCCCGGGCTCAATGTAGGCGGTCATGGTGTCCTCGTTGATCTCCAGTATCCTGTTCATCCTCTTTAGGTCCAGGACCAGCCCGCCGGCGTAGGGGACGGCCGACCCGGCGATGTTTACGCCGAAGCTCCGGGGGTACACCGGTACCCTGTACTTGTTGGCCAGCCTGATGATCCCCTGCACCTCCCCGGTGCTGCGGGGCATGACCACGAAGTCGGGGAAGGGGATGGCCTTGCGCATCAGCGCGGTGTACGAGTCCTTCATGTACGGAATGAGGTCGGCCTGATCAGACGAAAGGTTTTCCTCCCCGACTATGTCCACCAGTTCCTTGTAGAGATCGGCAGCCTGTGCGGTCAATTCCCTCCCCCCCCCCGTCAGTCGATTTTCTTGGGAAATTCACCTTTTTCAACGGCCGCGATGTACTTGGAGATCTTCGGGTAGACCATGGTGATCACCGGCAGGGGGCTGACCATGGGGCCGTAGTTGACGATGGGGTAGGTGGCCGTTCCGGCCTTCCTCAGGGCGGCCAGCCCGTCCACGATCTTCTGCAGATGGGAGGGCGGGACGGCTATTTCCAGCTCGTCCTCCTGGACGTGGCCGAACCGGCGCTGGCCGTAGCAGGGGATGGAAAGGTAGGGCCGTTTGTTCTTGTAGCACTCCACCAGCGAGTCGGCGCAGGAACCCTCGCCGCTGAAGAAAAACTCCAGTCGCTGGTAGTCCTTCCACTGCCAGGCGTTCATCAGCAGGTGCAGCTGGCCCGGGGTACCGTAAATCAGTACCACGTCGGGGTCCTCCAGGCGGCCGGAGGTCATCGGCGAGAGGGCTACCGCGTTGAATTTTCCGAAGGAAATCCGGGGCAGGGACTGCTGGTACCTGGCGGCATCCTCCTGTTCACCCATCCACACCCTGACCGACGACTCCCCGTCCAGAAGCCCCGCTTCCGGAAGAGGGGCCAGCCCCAGCATGAACATGCAGGCCGGCATGCCCAGTCCCTGGACGGTGAACCCCATGGTCCAGCCGCTGGTCCTGGCCATGGTCACGTACTGGCAGAAGGACAGCTTCTGGGGCCAGGTACGGATTTTTTCCACCTTTTGGAGGTCCTCGGCCTTTTCAAACAGCTTGACCCCCAGGGGGTAGGTGCGCAGTCTCAAACACCTTTGGATTTCCTCGGCCGCTTCCTTGTAATTGCTCATCTGATTACCTCCTGATTGATTGAATTATGTCCCTGCTATTTCTCCTCTTCCGCCAGCCCCTCGTCGGCCAGGATGACCATGGCCGCATTGTGCCCGGGGACGCCGGACACGCCGCCGCCGGGGTGGGCGCCGGACCCGCAGATGTACAGGTTGCGGACCGGGGTGCGGTAGCCGGAGCACTCCAGGTTGGGGCGGAAGGAGAACATCTGGTCGAAGGTCATCGCCCCGTGCCCCCAGTCGCCCCTGGTGATGTTGAAGCGGCGCTCCAGATCCAGGGGTGACTGGACGTAGCGGCCGCTGATGGCCCGTTTGAGGTTGGGGGCGTAACCGGCCAGGACGTCGATGGTCCGGTCTGCCACCCGGTCCTTGATCTGGTCCCAGTTCCCCTCCTTCAGGTCGTAGGGGGCGCACTGCACCCAGAGGTAGAGGTAGTGCTTGCCGGGGGGCGCCAGGGAGGGGTCCTGGAGGGTGCTGATCAACCCCAGCATGTACGGGTTCTCCGAGGGCCTGCCGTACTTGAAGTCGTCGTAGGCCCTTTCCAGGTATTCCAGGGAGGGCCCGATCCCGAACATGCCGATGGCCTCCCCGGGGAAGGCGGTGAACTCCGGCATTTCGTCCAGGGCCAGGTCAATCTTTAAGCCGGTGGCCTCGGTCTTGTAGTTCCTGATCTTGGCGGCAAACTTTTCCTCCAGGGACTCCGGGCCCACCAGGTTTAAAAAGGTCCTCCTGGGGTCGGCGTTGGAGGCGATCCGGCGGGCCCCGATGACCGTCCCGTCGGCCAGCCTGACGCCCACCGCCTGGCCGTTTTCGACCACGATTTGGGACACCTCGACCCCGGTCCTGATGGTGGCCCCGGCCTGCTCGGCGGCCCTGGCCATGAGCTGGGTGATGGTCCCCATCCCCCCCTGGACGGTGGCCCAGCGCCCGGCCAGGTGGAAAAGCAGTCCCGGGGGCGAACCCGGGGAATAGGGGGAGAGTATGTAGCCGTCCTGCCCCATAATGGCCAGGGCGGCCTTGACCTTGTCGCTCTCGAAGTGCCTGTCCAGGAGGTCCTTGCTGCTCAGGAACATGATGTCCTTGAAGGCCTCCAGGTCGCCGGGGTTCTCCACCAGGGAGAACATGTCCTTGAGGTCGGGCGGGGGAAACAGCCTGACCATGTCGAAGATCTCGCTGAAGTCCCTGGCCAGCTGCACGAATTCCGGGTAGGCGGCGGCGTCTCTGGCGGAAAACCGGGCGATCTCGGCGCAGGTCCGGTCCACGTCGGTGTACAGCCTGATCCCGGTGCCGTCGGGAAAGGGCACGGCGTACATCATCTCCGACCGGATGAACTTCATGCCCATTTCCTTCAACTTCATGTCCGACACCACCCTGGGGTGCAGGGTGGTGGGAAAGGCGGCGCCCAGGTTGAAGCGGTAGCCCCCGATGATCTCCCGGGTGACGCAGCATCCGCCCACCACGTCGCTGCGCTCCAGGACCAGCACGTCCAGCTTCTTCTGAGCCAGGTAAAAGGCTGCGGTCAGCCCGTTGTGGCCGGCCCCGACAACAATCACATCGTGTTTTTCCATGGCCCGTCAATCACTCCCCTCTTTTTATGGCCTTTGCAGGTTGTAAAGCAATCCGCGTACCACACCGGAAAAACGCCGGTTTTTCCGGAAATATGCCATCCTGGCCCGGATTCCCGGCCGGATCTATAAAAAAAATCCGAAATTTCGGACATCTGCTGTCCGGTATCTCGGATCACCACGCCGGTGAAAAAGAAAAACCAGTGAGAGTGAGCTGTTGCTGCTTTTAAGGCTGTCCGGAATGCCGGATCAGGGCCCCACCAGCACCCGGGCCTCCTTTTTCAGGCTCTGCCGGTCCACCTTGAGGCCCAGCAGGTAGGGGAAGGTCTCCCTAAAGGCGACCCGGCGGGGGACCTTGTAGCTGGACATTTTCTCCCGGCACCAGGCGATAATCTCGTCCTGGTTCAGAGTGTCCCGGTATTCGGGCTTGGGGATGATGAAGGCCACCGGTATCTCGCCGTACTTGGGGTCCGGGGCGCCCACCACGGCGACGCTCCTGATCGCCGGGTGATAGCCCATGATCAGCTCGATCTCCCTGGGCGACACCGTCAGGCCGGAGACCTTGATCACTTCCTTGCTCCTCCCGGTGTAGTAGAAGAAGCCGTCCTCGTCGTACATGCCCAGGTCCCCGGTGATCAGGAACCCGTCCGGGAGGTAGCAGGCC
The DNA here is from genome assembly GCA_049323615.1 of Bacillota bacterium. GTDB lineage: Bacteria > Bacillota > Desulfotomaculia > Desulfotomaculales > Desulfocucumaceae > JBMOPD01. Next base: position 38,310 of record JBMOPD010000042.1, read on the forward strand.
GCGTTTTCCTCGGGCCGGTTGAAGTACTCGGGTGAAAGGGCGGGGTCCTTGATGGCCAGCTCCCCCACCGTCCTGGGAGGCACCAGCTGCTTGGTGGCCGGGTCCACGATCTTGATTTGGGTTTCGGGCATGGGCAGTCCGATGAAGACCCCGCCGGCCTCCTCCTGCTTTTGTAAATCAACGTCCTGGAAGCCCAGGGTGATGGTGTTCATGGAAAGGGTTTCGGTGAGTCCGTAGGTTATATCGTAGAGCATTCCCCCGCTGGTGATCTGGGCCAGCTTCTCCCGCAGCCCCCGGTTGAGAAGGACGTTGTACTGGGTGCAGGTGGCGTTTCTCAAGGAGGTCAGGTCGAATTTTTTCAGCTCGGCCTCGGGCAGCTTGGTGATGGTGTCCCAGAGGTCCGAGGGCCCCCAGACCATGAACACCTTGTACCGGTTAATAGCCATCAAAAAGGTGGCGAAGTCGAACCTGGTCAGCAAAACGGTGCACAGACCGCTGAAGATCATGGCCTCCATCTGCCCCCTGCCGGCGGTGTGGAAGAGCGGCACGAAGATCATCACCGCCGACCCCGGGGTCACGTTGAGGCCGAAGTAGGTGTACATGCAGGACCTGGTGTAGGTTATCCCCAGGTGGGTGTGGAAGCACCCCTTGGAGGGGCCGGTGGTGCCCCCGGTGTAGTCCAGGCTGGCCATGTCTTCCAGCTTGATCTCCACCTGCGGTGGGGCGGTGATCTGATCCTTTATGGTGGGCATCATGTCCAGGGCCCCCGGGCACTCCGGCTTCGGCTGCCGGAATATGTCCAGGAGGGGAAGTTCGGGTTCCGCCGGCAGAAAATCCCGGAAGTTGGTGGTCAGTATCTTCTCGATTCCGAACCTTTCCCTGAGATCGGCAAAAATGGGGTAGTTCACATCCTGGGTGACGATGATCCTGGGCCGGGCATCCCCCAGGGGAGCCTCCAGCTCCATCCCCTTCCACAGAGGGTCCAGGGGGACGATCGTGCAGCCGGCCTTCAGCCCCCCGAAGTGGGCGATCATGTACTGGGGGCAGTTGTAGAGGTGGATGCCGACAAAATCTCCCTTGCCCAGCCCGCTGGCGATCAGGTAGTTAGCGAACTGGTCGGAGAGCTCATCCAGCTGCCGGTAGGTTACCCTGGTGCCGTAATAAATAATGGCAGGCTTGTCGGGGATGGCCCGGGCCCACTTGCTCAGGTACTCGGTGATGGGGACCCTGCCATAGGGGTATAAAAGTTCCGGCGACAGACCCCTACCGGCCAAGTGTTCCCTTTGCTTGTCCCCGATCCACTGGAAATACTGCTTTTCGTCCATGAACAGGCCTCCTTGTATTAATATTTTTTGAATTGTACGAAATTTCGGATTTACTTGTCCGGAATTACGGAATCATTCCGCAGGCTATAAAAACACTACTCCGGGGTTGGCCGGCCGGTCCCCGTCCGGTTTTCCGGACACTAAAGCCCCGGGGCGTAATCCGGCATGCCCGTTCCAAACCGCAAAACAGGCAGCGGGCGGCTGCGAATTCCCCTGGATGTCAGTCTTTTCTATTGCAACTAATATGCCATCCCGACCCGGCCGCCGGCAGGGCGCCAAAAAGGGCGGGACCGTTTTTTGCATATAAAAACCTCAATTCTTTTTAAGGCGGTGATTTTACCGGTGTATTTCGGGCAGATGGGAAAAATACTGTTTGTCGACCTGTCGGGCGGCAGGGTCTCCGGGGAGGCGCTCCCGGGGGATTTGATCGATCAGTTCGGCGGAGGCATCGGCATCAATGTCAGGCTGATATACGGCGGCTTCACCCCGGGGGCTTCCCCCACCGGCCCGGAAAACATGATCGTGATTGGAACCGGTGTCCTGACCAACACCGGCATCCCCTCCACCCCCAAGGCGGTCCTGACCACCAAGGGGGCACTGACCGGAAGCCTGCTTTCCTCCCCCTCGGGGGAGTTCGGAAACATGCTGAAAAGGGCAGGCTACGACCACCTGGTGATCACCGGCAGCTCAGAGCGGCCCGTGTATATCGAAATTTCCGAGTCCGGCGCCAGGATCCTGCCGGCCGGAGACATCTGGGGAAAAGACATTTACCAAACCACCGACGATCTGGTGAAAAGGCACGGCAAGTGCTCGGTGGCGGCCATCGGGCCGGCCGGGGAGAACCTGGTCAAATTCGCCAACGTTCTGGTCAACAAGCATGCCACCTGGTGCCGGGGAGGCATCGGGGCGGTCTGGGGGAGCAAAAACCTGAAGGCCGTGGTGGCCTCGGGCAGCCTCCAGCCCCGGGTGCACAGCCCGGAAAGGCTCAAGGAGGCCGTCCGGAAGTGGCACGAGACCTTCAGCGCCTCCCCATTCATCGAGCCCTGGAGAAAGCTGGGCATCTACATCGCCTGGAAATCCTGGGTGGAAACCGGCAAGCTGACGGTCAAAAACTGGACCGAACTGTACCCCTCCGGCCTGGCCACCAGGCTTTACGGACCCGAGGCCTACCTCCGGGAGATCAGGAGGGGGTCGTACTCCTGCCCCTCCTGCCCCCTGGGCTGCAAGGGGATCATCGGCGCCGGGGGCCCGGAGTCCGGGGAGCCGGCCATCCACTCCACCGACCCCTTCGCCGGATCCGCCGCCTTCGGCATCAGGTGCGACGTGGGCAGCCTGGACAGGGTGGTCAGGTGCACCGAAATGTCCAACCGGCTGGGCCTGGACTACGCCACCTTCAGCATGCGGTTGGAGTACCTGGTGGACCTTTACCAAAAGGGAATCCTCAAAGACGGCGACTGCGGTGGCTACAGGCCCGGCACCGGGTACGAACCCGCCATTGAGTTGATGCGGCTGATCGCTTTCAATGAGGGGATCGGCCGGCGACTGGCCGGGACCTGGAAGGAAGTGGTGGAGGACATTGGCGGGGGGGTGGAGGAACTGGCCGTCCAGATCAAGGGTATGGACCCCTCGTCGGATATCAGGGGCCACCTCTGCACCGAAACCCTGGGCCTCCTCACCGGGGCCGGGGGAGGGCACAACATGCGGGCCCTGGGGGCCACCATCGTCCCAGGGCGTCCGGCCGATTCCCTGCGCCGCTTCGGACGGCGCATCGGCGTGCCGGAGGAAAGGATGGAGGCGGTGTTCAGCGGGCCCATGAATTACAACCCGGCCCGGCTGCTTAAATGGGTCGAGGACTACAACACCGTCCTCCTGATCCTGGGCTGCTGCAACCGGGAGCCCCTGGCCCGGGCCTTCGACCTGGAAAGCTGCGCCGGCTTTTACCGGGCGGTCACCGGCAGGGACCTGGGCGGCGGGGACCTCCTGGCCATGGGGCAGAGGACCTGGGACCTGGAGAGGCTTTTCAATTTCCGGGAGGGATTCACCCGGGAGGACGACCTGCCTCCCAAAAAGTGGGCCACCGAAAGCAGGAAGTGGCACGGGGACGCCGTCCTTCCCCCCTTCACGAATCAGCAGGCCGCCGCCCTCCTGGAGGAATACTACCGGGAAAGGGACTGGGACCCCTCCCTGGGCGCCCCGGCAGCCGCGGAAGAGGTCCACGGGTTCATATAAAAGCCGGTGGATCCTCCCCCTGCTCAATCCGGGCCTTGACATTGGCCGCAAACTGCTCGGCCTCTTTATAGGCCCGTTCTTTCATCAGGGTTTCCAGCAGGGACCGCAGGCTTGCCGGGATGGCCTCCCCGGCTCTGCCCACAAGCTCGTAGCAGACCCTGGTGGCGTACTCGCCGTCGGGCTCGTTTTTAATGCTGCCCTTCATCCGGAGCAGGCCATCCTCCGAATGTCCCTCGAATTCAGCCATGCAGGGGGGGTCCTGCCGGATCATCCTGGTAATGATCTTGAAGGTCTTGGTCACAAACCCCACCTTAACCTTGTAGACCCACCTGGAAAGCTTGGTTTCCGGGTCGATCAGTTCTATTTCGGTGACCCCGGGAACGCACGATCCCACCTTCAGGATATCGCTCAGAAATTCCCAGGTTTTGTTTATCGGCGCTTCAACCTTGAATAACAGACTCCCCTTCTCTTCCACGGCCAAATACCTCCAATCGAAATTTAGCATCAATAAAGCAATCTATATGTCTGGGAAGCAATTTATATACCAGCTAAAAATCCACCCGCCCCGCCGCCCCGCCCCCGCCAAGACGGCAGCGTCCGGAATTCCGGACGGCAGTCATCCGGAATTCCGGACGCATAAAATCTTATCGAGTTAATTCTTTTACAGCGGCTTTTTCAGGGGGTAGCGGCCGTCCGGAATCCCGGACAGGCCTCTCTTTTTATCAGCCGGACCCTTTTTTGGAACTTTTCTGGGCCGTGTTTTTAATCGAGTAGCCGGAAATTTTCTCATAAAACCTGGACCGGCTGATCCCCAGCAGCCTGGCGGCCTCGGTGCAGTTCCCCCCGGTTTCCCTGAGGGCCGAAACCAGAAGGGACCTTTCGAATCCCTCCATGGCCCTGCGGTAATCGGTAACCCGCCCGCCGGCGAAGCCGCAGCTGACGCCTCCCCTCTGGGGCAGCTTCTCCACCAGGTAGGGAGGGAGGTGTTCCTGGCCGATCAGGTCCCGGGGACCCATGTTCATGGCCCTTTCCACCACGTTGGCCAGTTCCCTGACATTCCCCGGCCAGTCGTGGTTTTCCAGAATCAGCCGGGCCTCGATGGTGAAGCCCTTGACCCGGGTCCCCAGGTTCTGGTTGAACCGCTGCACGAAATGTTCGGCTATGAGAATGATGTCTTCCCTTCGCTCCCGGAGAGGGGGGATGCACAGGGAGATGACGTTCAGGCGGTAGTACAGGTCCTGGCGGAACCTGTTCCGGCTGATCATCTCGGTCAGGTTCATGTTGGTGGCCGCGATGATCCTGACGTCCACCTGGATCGTCTCGGTGCCCCCGACCCTTTCAAATTCTTTTTCCTGGAGCACCCTGAGGATCTTGGCCTGGAGAGGCAGGGGCATGTCCCCGATCTCGTCCAGAAAGATGGTCCCCCCCTGGGCAAGCTCGAATTTGCCCGGCTTCCCCCCCTTTTTGGCGCCGGTGAAGGCCCCGTCCTCGTAGCCGAAGAGTTCTGACTCCAGCAGGCTCTCCGGGATGGCCGCGCAGTTCACCTTGACGAAGGGGAACATCCTCCTGGGGCTGGCGCCGTGGATGGCCTGGGCGAACAGCTCCTTGCCGGTACCGCTTTCACCCAGGATTAAAATATTGGAAAATCCCGAGGCCGCCGCCATGGCGTGCTGCTTCAGCTGGATCACGGCTTTGCTCTGGGTCAGGATACTGTCGAAGCTGTACCGGCTGGCGGTCACCCTGAGCAGCTCCTTCTTGTAGTGCTTGAGCTGGTTTTCCAGCAGGTCCAGCCTGGAAATCAGGTTCTTCAGCTTGTTCAGGTTTTTGAAGATCAGGTTGTTGACCGTCCCCACCACGGCATTGGACTCCATCACCGGGTTGGAGGTCATCAGGAAGCGCTGGCCGTTGGCGTTTCCCACGTCAACCTCGGAGGTGCCCCGGTGGAGTACCATATCCACCACCTGGCTGCCGAAGACCTCCCTGAACTGCCTGCCGATTACCTTGTCCCCGTTTTTCTGGAGCAGCACCAGGGCGGCCTGGTTGACCCTGACAATGACACCCTTTTCATCGGTGACCACAATGCCGTTGTCCACGCTGGCGATGATCGTCTCCAGGGTCTGCTTCAGCCGGCGCACACTCTCCAGTTCCTGGGACAGGTTTTCCAGGTCGGTGAGGTCCTGGAAGATCCCGATGGCCCCGCCGATCTGACCGTCGAGCTTTACCGGGTGGCCGCTGAAGATTACCGTCCGGTTGTCCAGGCGCCTCTTCTCCCTGAGCTGGATCTTGCCCCCCACCAGCACCTTTTCCAAATCAAAATCCTGCATCACGTTGTTCAGCAGCCTGCCCTCGATCTGGTCGGCCGGCCGGCCCAGAAGTTCTTCGGCCACGTGGTTGATCAGGCTTACCGTTCCCCGGTTGTCAATGGCAATGACCCCTATGGGGATGGCCTTTAAAATTGCCGACAGCTCGTTCATCAGCCGCTCGGTGTTGTTCAGCAGAAAGAAGACTATGTTGATCTTGGTCAGCATCCCCACCGGCCGGTTGCCGTCGTCCACCACCACCCACTGGCCCACCGGGGTGTTGCGGATTTCCGAGATTTCGTTCAGCTTCTGGTCATGCTTGATCGAGACCACCTGGTTGATGTAGTGGCCTTTGATCTTCTCCCCGGGGCCGACGCCCTTTAAAAGGCACTTGTACAGCGATCTCTTGGAAAAAATACCGATCAGGGATCCCTTCCGGTCGACCACGGGCAGGGCGTCAAACCGGTGTTTTTGCAACTTTTCAACGGATTCCATAATCGTGCTTTCCGGATTGAGCAGGCACTGCGGATTAATCGGGGTCATCAGTTCTCTGGGGAGCATTTAATCACCTTCAATTAACGGTTTTTGATCTTCGGTGTATTTTCCTCCCGGCCGGCATTAAAAGCCCCGATACACGTTAAATCTTACCCTTTTCCCGGGCGATGGCCAAAAGCTGTTCCTTTTTGTTTTTCGGGGGCGGGACGATATCCTTTTTCCTGGCCATGCCCAGGACCCCGGCCGGGCAGTTGGCCGCGCAGACCCCGCAGCCGATGCAGAGGCCCTGGTCGATGACCGGTATTTCCAGATCATGGTCCATCCTGATGGCCTGGACCTGGCAGCGCTCGGCGCACACCCCACAGCCCTCGCAGAGGTCGGCGTTGAGTTCGGGCGTAAAGTGGCTGGGGCTCACCGACATTATTCCCGACTTCCTGATCGTCTGGAGCACCCCGCAGCAGCAACCGCAGCAGTGGCAGATGTAAGCCGGCTTGTACAGCACATTGTCTCCCAGGTGCACCAGGCCGTGCTTTTCGGTCAAATCCAGCACCCGCAGGAGTTCATCCACGCCGGCGGCCCTGCCGAAACCCCTCCTGATCACCCAGTTTGCGGCGTCCCCCAGGGAAGTGCACACCTCCAGGGGCGCGTCGCAGGCGGTGCCCAGGTGTCCGGCCTTGTGGCGGCAGGTGCAGACCGTCAGGGCCCCGCCCCCGGACTGCCGGATTATCTCCGAGGCCCTTTCGTAGCCCAGCACCTCGGTCTCCACCACCGCCGGGATAAGCCTCTCGTAAACCAGGGACTTGAACATCTTGGTGGGGGCGGCGAAAATTTCCTCCCTCACCCCCTCAGCCTCGAAGTAGTTTTTAAAAAGTTCGGCCATTTCCCTGAGGTTGACGTCCTCCCTGCTGACCCGCATGAAGGTGTACTCAAAAAATCCCACCACCATCGGAGAGAGCATGTAATATGTCTCCCCTTGACGGTCGATGTCCACCACCAGCCCCTTGTCCGCCATCCCTTCCAGTATTTTTTTCAGTTCCCCCCCGCCCATCCCCACGGCGTCGGAGACATGTTCCAGGGACATCGGGAAAAGCGGGAATTTGCTTCCCACCTCGGCCTCGCTGACAGTGTACAGCCGGTGCAGGATCTCCATCAGGGTCTCGTTGACCGGCGCCCCCACCGGGTTCCTGTTCAGCCGTTCGGCCAGGGCATGGTAAACCTCTTCCTTGGAATTGACCAGGTGACCCAAATTGAAAACCTCCTTCAAACCCTCCCGGTATGATGCTTTTATTAATCATATCGCAAATTGCATGCCACCGGCAGTCCCCCGGGATATTTTTCCACTCCCCGGCTTGAATTTTCAAAAAGCCCGCTTAAGACAGCGGGCTTTTCGCTTTGATGGCAACCACCGCCTTGGGGGGAGTGGGATTTAATGCCGGCTCCCGATCCCCCGGCGGCCTCAAATTTTTGCATTGCCGTTCCGGTCAGCTCAATTGTGGGGCAGGATGGTGAACAGGTCCAGCCCCCCCATGACCGGCAGGATCACCCCGGTGATATACTTTGCCTGTTCGGAGCAGAGAAAGGCGGTGGCATTGGCTATATCCCAGGTCTCCCCCTCCCTGCCGAAGGCCGTTCGCCCCCTGACCTCGTCCTTAACCGGGTCGGAGATGGAATTCAGGAATATTTCCGACCCGATGATGCCGGGGGCGATAATATTCGAAGTGATATTGTACCTGGCGCCTTCCAGGGCAATGGTCCTGGCGAAGCCCACCACGCCGATCTTGCTGGTGGTGTAGCTGGCCTGCCCGTAGCCCCCCAGCATGCCCACGACGGAACTCATCGAGACAATCCTTCCCCACCGGTTCCTCTTCATGATCGGGAAGACGGCCTTGGTGATGTAATACATGCCGGTAAGATTGACCTCCAGGTCCCTCTTCCACTGTTCGTCGTCATACTTGGTGATTGAAGCGATGGTGTCGCAGATGGCGGCATTGTTGATCAGTATGTCGACGCTGCCGTACATTTCAGCCACCTGACCGACCTGCCGGTTGACCAGTTCCCGGTCCGAAATGTCGACGTAAAAGGCCCGGGCCTCGCCGCCCTCATCCCTGATTGCCTGGGCCGTTTTTTCGGCCTCTTCCTGCAGTATGTCGAAAATGGCCACCTTTGCCCCTTCCCGGGACAGGACGTGGCAGTCGGCCCGGCCGATTCCCCTCGCCCCGCCGGTGACGATGGCGGTCTTTCCCTTTAACCCGAAGTCCAACCCCTATTCCTCCTCATTCACCCGGATGATATTTGTTTTTGAAATTCTGCTTGAAAACAAATTTCTGCACCTTGCCGATGGCGTTGAGGGGCAGGGCCTCAACAAACTCCACGCACCTGGGGACCTTGTACTTGCCCAGGTGCTGGCCGCAGAAGGCGACTACTTCAATATCAACCACCTTGACGCAGTTATTCTTTTTCGTCAGCAAAGCCCGCCGGATACCCCCAGCACCTGCCCGGTAACGTAGTCGGACAGCGGGCTGGCGAAAAACAGCACGGCGTCGGCGATTTCACCCGGCTGGGCGAACCTCTTCATCGGGATCAGCGCCTTTCTCTCCTCCAGCACCCGGGCCGCAAACTCCGAGAGCTGGACCCCCTTTTTCAGCATCGGGGTTTCGGTGGGACCGGGGGCCACGCTGTTGACGCAAATCCCGTACTGGGAGACTTCGTGGGCCAGTGACCTGCTGAAGGAAATAAGGCCCCCCTTGGCCGCCGCGTAGGCGGTCTCGCCGTACGCCGCGGTTCGCCCGGCCTCCGACGAGATGTTGACGATTTTACCGTAGCCGGCCCTGATCATCCCGGGCAGGACAACGTGGCAGCAGTTCATGTGGCCCTTGAGGTTCAAGTCCAGGATCTTGGTCCAGAACTCCGGCTTGTTGTCGATGAACAGCTCCATTATATCCCATCCCGCGTTGTTGACCAGGATGTCCAGCCTGCCGAAGCGGTCCAGGACGCTTCCGAAGACCCTTTTGACCTCCTCGTAGCTGGTGATGTCCACCTCGCAGGGGACCACCTCCGGGCCGCCCAGTCCCGAAATCCGGGAGGCGGTTTCCCGGGCCCTTTCCCCGTTTTTGTCCAGCAGGGCGACCCGGGCACCGTTCCCGGCCAGCCTCTCCACCACGGCCTCCCCGATTCCCCTGCCGCCTCCGGTGACCGCGGCCACCTTGTTCTCCAAAAGCAACGCCACACCTCCCATCGTGTTGGTTGATTAATCACAGGCGCCCTGACGGCGCATAAAGGGCCAGTCGCTTCAATAGTTCCTCCCCTGGTACGCCTCCGGTGTCCCAGCCCCTCTCGTTGTAGTAATCATCAAGAAGGGAGGCGGCCTGTTCTTCGCTCATGGGGGGGTACTCCCTGCCTCCCACGGTGATGCTCCCGGTCATCCACCTTTTGGGGGGCATGTCGTCCTTCCTGGCAAACCCTTCCGCCAGGTTGTACAGCCTTTCGGCGTTGATTATCTTCTCCCCGCCGGCGGCCAGGAGCTTTTCCGCCGTGGTGGGGATGCCGGTGGCCGCCTGGTACAGTTCCAGGCACCTCTCCAGGCTGAACACCCGGGCCAGGGGGGACCGGTTGCAGAGCCCCAGCGAAAGCAGCAGGGTGTTGTGGTCCTCCACCCATTTCAGGAACCGGGACGGGTGGAACCCGAACATTCCCCGGAACACCCTTTCGGAGGCGCTGTCCGGAACCCCGATCCTTTTGCCGTACCTTTTCAGGGCGTCGGCCGACCTTCCGGGCACGATGGTGATGGACAGGGCGCTCATGGCGTGCCCGCCCCGGCTGCTGGTAAGCTGCCCCACGTTTTCGGTGCACTGGTATCCCCTGATGTCCATGGTGGGGTCCACCCCCTTGATGTGCACCGCGTACTCGCCGGCGGCGCCGCCCAGGCGGTCGGCAGTCTCCTGCCAGGTGCCGGCCAGGACATCCCCGACCCCTTCCCGGCAGGCTATTTTGTGGAGCATCTTCATGGTCTTTTCAAACCCCAGCCCCGGTTCCAATCCCTGGTAGGCCTCCCTGCCCACCAGCCCCTTTTCGTACAGGAAATAAAGGAATTCCATCTTGGCGCTGAAGGACCCCAGGTCCATGCCCAGCCGGTTGCAGACCTCGTAGCATTTAGCCGACCAGGCGTAGCCCCCGGTCTTCAGGCGGCTGCCGAAGCCCTCGGAAATGGCGAAGGGGTTGGAGGACACGAAGGACACCCCGCTGTACTCCCCTTCCCTGATCTCCAGCTGGCCCTTGCAGCCCAGGGGGCAGGACGGGCAGCTGTAGGACCCCTTCCGGAGTTCCTTTTCGTAAGCCTTCGGCCCCCAGAGCCGGGTGGCCTCTTCGGGCGGGTAGGGACCGCCCCAGTTGTCCACCGTCAGCTTGCCGGTGGCCATCCAGGCCTCCCAGGCCATCAGGAGGCCGTACCTGGTCCACTGATCGATAAAGGGGCCGCTTTTGAAATCCTGGATGCACTGGTCGACCACTTTCAGGAAGGCCTTGGGGTCGGCCACCCCGATGCCCCGGCTGCCCTTAACCGCAATGGCCTTTAAATTCTTGGATCCGAACACCGCCCCGGCGCCCCCCCGGCCCCAGGTGGCCTGCTTGTTGATCAGGACCAGGGCGAAGGTGACCAGATTTTCCCCGGCCGGGCCGATGGCGGCCACCGAGCAGCGGCCGTGCCTCCCCTGCAAAATGTCGGTGGCGGCGAAAATGTCCAATCCCCAGAGGTCGGCGGCGTCCAGGATGCTGACCTGTTCGTCCTCTATGTTGATATAGACGGGCTTATCCGCCCTGCCGGTGATCACCAGGTGGTCGTAGCCGGCGTACTTGAGCATGTTTCCCAGCTCGCCGGTGGGCGAGGAAAGGATCGTCCCGGACTGGGGGCTCCTGGTGGTCAGCAGGGTTTTCGACGAGGCCGGGGCGATGGTGCCCACCAGGGGGCCGGCCCCGATGACCAGGGGGTTGCCCGGGGAAAGGGGGTCGGTTTTGGGCCGGCAGAGGCTGTGGAAAAGGTGGGTGTTGATCCCCTGGCCGCCGATATAATCCTTTTTTAGATCCTCCGGAAGTTCACTTTTCTTTACTGTCCGTTCCGAAAGGTCAATATACAGTATCGATCCCGCAAACCCGCCGGGCATCAGTTCACCCCCTCCTTCTCCACCAGGGCCCCGAAGGGGCAGTACCGGGCGCACAGCCCGCACTGCAGGCATTCGTCCCGGAAGCTGACCGTGCTCCCGGGGCCGTTGAAGTCGATGGAAATGTACGCCTTTAGGGGATTGAAGCGGTCCGTGTTGTTAAAGGAGCAGATCAGATGGCAGCATAAACAGTTAGTGCATTTCGACGGGTCGTACTGAAAGCCGTTAACCTGAACCATTGTCTAGCCTCACCTTCCTTACATCATAGTCGGTGCCCGGCCCGGGGGGCGGCAAAAGGGCCGCCCCTCAGTTTGTTGGCAAATATCATTCCACTTCACCGCTGAACTGGTTGATCCTGACCACTCCCCCGGGATGCCTGACCTCCCAGACCGGCCTGAAGATCATCTTCATTTCCACTGAAAATTCCTTGGGCTTTTTGAATATATATAACCCCTTGATCTGCTTTTCCTTTAACTCCTCCACATACTGCCTGGCCTGCTGCTCGCTGACCACCGGGTCGATCAGCCGGCTCTGGTCCGGGACCTCCCGGGATGTGGTCGGGGGCAACCTTTTGATCAGGAAGTTTTTCCCGGACAGGGCGCCGATGTAGAGGGGGTAGACATGCCTTTTGGGACGGAAGGGCCTCCTGTCGGCATAGGCGGTGACCACGACCTTGCCCACAGCCAGCTCAACCTTTTTCATCTCAGTTCGCATCGGCGTGCAGCTTTTCAACCGCCCGCAGAATTTCCCCGGACGAGGGCCTGGTAAGGAGGCTGACCACGATTACAACCGCGAAGGACAGCGGCAGGGAGACCAGGATGTGAGACATCAGGGGCATCTTGGCGAAAAAGACCAGCCCCAGGTAAGTAAGGCCGCCGATCACAATGCCGGCCAGGGCCCCTTCGGAGGTGGCCCTTTTCCACCACATGCCCAGGATGATCGGTACAAAGACCGCCGAGGCAAAGAACCCCAGGGCCATTTGCTGGAGGATGATAAGCAGCGCCGGGGGGTTGACCGACCAGGATTACGGCAATAAATCCCAGTATCCAGATGCTGGCGAATCCTATTCTCACCTGCACCGGCAAGAGATCCCGGGCGCTGTACGCCTTCATGATCGTATGGGGCATGATCACCCAGGCGATCAGGGGGATCAACAAGAAGCCGGCAATCGAGGATATGGGTAGGACCGACTTGCCGAACCCCGGGAAAACCCTGACCCCCTCGGCGATGACGGTGCCCACCCCGCCGAAGTGCAAGACCGCCACCACCGCCGAAAAGATTGCGATGAACATCATCAAAAGCCCCTGGAAAAAGTCGGTCCAGGTAACCGCCCACATCCCGCCGATGGAGGTATAAAGGGTAAAAACAAAAGCCATGATGATCATGGAAACCCTTCACTCTTTCACCTCCCAAAATAAAATGACAAAACTGACCGGGAGCCTCCGGGTTGCCCGGCGCCCCCCAATAATTCCGCCCGGCCAGCCGGTGCAACGCCCCCTCCATTCACCGGTTTTGCAATAATGGGACCAGACAAAAAGCCTGAAATGGGGGACTTTTTAATCACCTGAGGAAATAAAGTCCGGTTTTTCGAACCGGCGGTGTTCGGAAAACCGGACTTTCTCCAAAATCGTTCCACCTTATTCATTTTTCAGTATCGCGCCGCATGTCCGAATATTCGAACACGTCATTCAGCCCTGCCTTTTCAGGGCTTTTCCCTTCCTCGGGGCAACCTTGATGCTGTACGCGGCCATCTTTTCATAGAACCTGGAACGGCTCATCCCCAGCATCTCGGCTGCCTTGCTGAACCTGCCGCCGGCGTCCTGCAGCGCCGCCAGCATCAGGGACTTTTCGTAGTCCTTTAACTTTTTCCGGTAGTCCACCTCTCCTTCCTGTTCAAGGACGGGCTCCGGCTTTACATTCCTTTCCACCAGGTAAGGCGGGAGGTGTTCGGGCTGGATCAGGCCCCCGGAATTCATGTTCACGGCCCTTTCCACCACGTTGGCCAGTTCCCTGACATTGCCGGGCCAGTCGTGGTTTTCCAGGATCATCACCGACTCCCGGCTGAACCCCCTGACCTCGGTGCCCATGACCTGGTTGAAGTGCTTCAGGTAGTGTTCGGCGATAAACATTATGTCCTCCCTCCTCTCCCTCAGGGGAGGGATCTGGAGCGAGATGACGTTCAGCCGGTAGTAAAGGTCCTTGCGGAATTTGTTCTTGTTGACCATCTCGATTATGTTCATGTTGGTGGCGGCAATGATCCGGACGTCCACCTGGATCGTCCCGGTGCCCCCCACCCTTTCGAACTCCTTGTCCTGGAGGACCCTGAGTATTTTGGCCTGAAGCGGCAGGGGCATGTCCCCGATCTCGTCCAGGAGGATCGTCCCGCCGTGGGCAAGCTCGAATTTCCCGGGCTTTCCGCCTTTTTTGGCGCCGGTGAAGGCCCCGTCCTCGTAGCCGAAAAGCTCCGACTCCAGGAGGTTTTCCGGAATCGCGGCGCAGTTCACCTTGACGAAGGGGGACATTCTCCTGGGGCTGGCGTCGTGAATGGCATGGGCGAACAGCTCCTTGCCGGTGCCGCTCTCGCCCAGCAGGAGGATGTTGGAAAATCCGGCGGCCGCGGCCATGGCCTCCTTCTTGAGCCTGGTCATGGCCCTGCTCTGGGTGATGATGCTGTCGAAGCTGTACCTGCTGGCGGTGGCCTTGATCAGTTCCTTTTTATAGTGGTTGAGCTGGTTTTCCAGCAGGTCGAGCCTTGACATCAGGTACTTGAGCTTGATCAGGTTCCTGAAAATCAGGTTGGTCACCGTTCCCACCACCGATCCCGACTCCAGCACCGGGTTCGATGTCATCAGGAAGCTCTGGCCCCCCAGGCTGCCCACATCCACCTCGGAAACCCCCTTGTAGAGAACCATGTCCACCACCCGGCTGCCGAACACCTCCTTAAACTCCCTGCCCACAACCTCTTCCTGGTTTTTCCTGAGCAGCGCCCGGGCGGCCTGGTTGACCCTGACCACGACGCCCTTTTCGTCGGTAACCACGATGCCGCTGTCGATGCTGGCCAGGATGGCTTCCAGGGTCTGCTTGAGCCTCTTGACGCTCTCCAGTTCCTGGGAGATATTTTCAAACTCGGTCAGGTCCTGGACTATTCCTATGGCCCCGCTAACCCGGTCATTACACCTGATCGGGTGTCCGCTATAAATCACCGTCCGGCTGTCCAGGCGGCATTTTTCCCAGAGCCGGACCTTTCCGTCGGCAAGCACGTCGTCAAGGTTGAACTCGCTGAAGGTGCCGGCCAGGGGCCGCCCCGAAACCGACTCCCGGGGCCTGTCCAGGAGGTTTTCGGCGGCCGGGTTGTACAGCTTGACCAGACCCCGATTGTCGACGGCAATCACCCCGATCGGGATGGCGTCCAGCACGGCGGTCAGTTCGGTCATCAGGGTTTCGGTGCTGTACAGCAAAAAGAAGACGATATTGATCTTGGTCAGCATTCCCACCGGGCGCCCCTTTTCGTCCACCACCACCCTCTGGCCGACGGGGCTGTTTTTGATGTTTTCCAGGATGTCCTCGTCCAGCACCTGGTGGCTGCGTACGAAGATAACGTCCTTTAAATAGTAGCCGTCTATCTTTTCCTCCGGCGAAACCTTCCTGATCAGGCACCTGTAGAGGGCCCACTTGGTAAGGATGCCGGTCAGGGCGCCGTCCCCGTCCACAACGGGCAGGGCATCCAGGCGGAACCGGTGGAATCTCTCGATGGAATCCAGGATCGAGTCCTCCGGCCGCAGCCAGCAATCCGGGGTAATGGGGGACATCACTTCGGTTACCGGCATGTTTGTTCTACCCAGATTCCTCATGGCGGTCCACTCCCCTGATGTTTTCTGGTTATTCAAATTAGACAAAAAAACTGATTACCTTTAGCAAAATTATACTTTTATCGGGCATAAAAAGATTGCCGGCCGTAAAGAAGTGTTGCCATCTGGATGTTCGAATTTATTTAGGCAACACCTTACAGGAAAGGAGGATTTTCTTGAAAACGTCGAGAGATTGTTGGCTGCCGCCCTGATGGGGGTCTCTGCGGCAACGCACTTGTTGCAGCTCCTGATCATGAACTTTAAGGCCTATGAATACAATCGAACTGACAATAAATCAAAAATAGTTACTTCCCGCTGCACCGCCTCTCTCGTCGTCAAAAAGACACCCTTTTCCTTTTGGAAGATATTTTTGAACCCGATGAAATTCCGGCGCAGACAATTTATTGGATATATGAACAATATCTTAAGGGTGAACGTGGGTACCGGCACTACATCCAGGCCACCGGCGACCCCGTCACCGACCTGCACGAAGACCTGGCCGCCGAACAGAAGGCCCGGACCACTTATGAGCACCTGATCAGGCCCACCGACGACCCGGGCATCAAGGACACCCTGAGATTCTTGAGGGAGCGCGAGGTGGTCCACTTCCAGCGCTTCGGCGAGGCCCTGGACCACGTGCAGGAATTCCTGGGGAGCAAAAAGGTCTTTTAATATTCCCTGGAAATTCAACTAAGAAATCATGACCACCCGTAAAACGGGTGGTTTGCTCTAGCCCTATAAGGGCATGTTACAAGCCAGCACCTAAAAGTGCTGGCTTGAACTTCGTTCAAGCCACTTTGCAATTATTACCTGGCTAACCCC
>JBMOPD010000043.1:0-53482 GCA_049323615.1 Bacillota bacterium
TGCGGCCAAAAGCCCGAGAGCCGCATGGACGCGGCGTTCGAGGGCGGTCGGCTTCCGTCGGCAAAGAGCTATAGAGACTGTTCAGTCGCAGGTCGAGTTCGCGAGTGCGATGTCTTCTCCAATGCGCTATAAAGCTATTATGGGGTTTGTATTCAAACCAAAGGTTTACTTTAGTACTTTAAATCGACATATACTTTCTTTAACGGTAAAAAAGCCGCCCCGGGGCGGCAGAATCCAGAATCCAGAATACTTACAGCCTTTTTTACAGTGCGGTGTTCATGATTTTATTTCCGTCCGATTTCCTTTTGACTGCCCAGTGTAACGGTGTTGAGCCTGGACCCGCCATCGATATCGATCTCGGCGCCGTTAATGAAGCCGGCCTCGTCTGAACACAGGAAAGCAACCAGATGCGCAACCTCTTCGGGCGTGCCGGTACGCCTGGCCGGTGTAAAAGAGACGGCGTGCCCGATGATGGCCGGCGGCATGGCAAGAACGTTTTCGGTGCCGATCAGCCCGGGCAAAACGGCATTGCAGGTGATCCCCTTGCGGGCGTATTCAAGGGTAACGTTCCGGGTCAACCCCAGCAGGCCGGCCTTGGTGGCGGCGTAACCCACCTGGTTGAACAGCCCTCCCCGCGCCGCCGCCGAAGCCATATTGACAATACGTCCCCAACCCTTTTCGGCCATCGGCCCGATAACCGCCCGGATCATGTTAAAGGCTCCCGTTAAATTGACGGCCAGCTCGCGCTCCCAGGCGGCCTGCTCCATGCTGGCCAGGGGTGCAATGTTATTTACAATGCCGGCATTGTTCACCAGGCAGTCAATATGACCCAATTCGCGGCGGATTGCTTCGACCCCGCGCCGGACCTGTTCCGGATCGCTGACGTCGCCCACTGCCCGGGCAGCCTTCCGCCCCAGCTCCCCTACCGCCCGGGCGGTATCTTCAACCTCCTCATTCAGGTCGAAAAGCCCGATATCCGCGCCCTGCCTGGCCAGAACCTCCGCGCACGCACGCCCAATCCCCCGCGCGGCGCCGGTTATTAGAACAACCCTGCCCTTTAACCTCATATCTACACCCCCTTTTACATTGGCCACCGGATTAATTTCCGCCCGCCGCGCCGGCCGGCTGCCGCTGTACCCGGACGCTGCAACCAGTTTTTGACTCCCACCGCTGCCGCTGGTATAATTTATATTAGCGTCAAATCATATATATCAGCGTCGAATTAATACGGAGGAGGAAGCAATGCCCACGAAAAACACACAAACGGCCAAGGCCCAGGGAAACGGCGAAACAAGAGGTCTTCCCGACACGACACGCGAACGGTTGCTGCTGGTGGCGGAGGAATTGTTTGCTAAAAAAGGCTTTGCCGGCACTTCAATCAGGGAAATCGGAGCGGCCCTTGGCATCGCCAATTCTTCAATTATGTACTACTTCCCCTCCAAGAAGAAGCTCTATGCCGCAGTTCTCATGCGGATCGCGGACAGCATCAACCCGGTAATCAATGATCTGCCCGAAGATTCCGGCGACGCTTCGGAACAGCTGCGGGTCATGATGGAACGTCTGATGGCGTGGGCGCAGGCAAACACCGGCTATCTCCAAATCATCGTGCGCGAGTTGATGGAGGTTCCCGACCGTCTCGCCCATGCGCGGCAGTGGTACCTGGCCGGCGTGGTGGAAGCGATGCGCCTGCAAGTTGACAAGATGAAGGACAAGGGTAAACTGACTACTATTGACCCGGCGTTATTCCTGATCCATCTCATCGGGTCAATTACCTATTTCTACATTGCCCGTCCCACGGTCAGCCAGATCACCGGAAACAGGGACCTGGAAGAACTTAACCGGAAGTATAAAGAAACCGTCCTGCAGGTAATTGATGCTTGCATTACGGCAGATTCCAGGTAAAAAAAGACCTTACCCGGAATTTTGTCCCTGAAGCAGTTCCTCCTTGAGCCTGGGCTTGAGAATTTTCCCGCTGGGGGACATGGGCAGCTGCTGCAGGAACAGGACTTTCTTGGGAACCTTGTAGCCGGCCAGGTGTTCCTTGCAGAATTTGATTATTTCCTCCTCCGACGCCTGTTGGCCCTGCTTCAGGACAATACAGGCCGTAACCGCCTCGATCCAGTACGGATGCGGCGTACCGATGACGGCGGCCATGGCCACCTTCGGGTTTCTGATCAGAACGCCTTCCACTTCCTGGGATGAGACATTCTCACCGCCCGATTTAATCATGTCTTTCTTGCGGTCGATGAAGTAAAAGTGACCGCTCCCGTCCCGGCGGCCGAGGTCGCCGGTGTGCAGCCATCCGTTCCTCAGCGTTGTTGCTGTCAGCTTCTCATTCCGCCAGTACCCCTTCATCACGGCCGGGCCGCGAATGACCAGTTCGCCCAACTGGCCGTCTGGAACCTCCCGGTCATTTTCATCAAAGACCTTCACCGTCACGCCGGTGTCCGGGATGCCGATGGACTCGGTTTTATCCCCGAAGTCGTATGGGGAAGACGTTGTCCCGGCCGGCGAACTCTCGGTCTGCCCCCAGTAGTTGCGCCATTCCAGATCCGGCTTGATGGCCTGCCACTTCTCCAGCAGCGCCCTGGGCATCACCGCCCCGAAGGTGATGCATTTCTTCAGGGACGATATATCCGATTGATTGAAGTCCGGCAGCATCAGCAAGGCCTGATACAAAGTAGGGGGGTAACACCACATGGTGACTCCCTCATCTTGCGTTTTCCTCAGGGTGTTGCGGGGATCCGGGGCGTATTCGATCAGCGCCCTGCCCCCGGCGGCGATGGATCCCAGCAGGAGCGTGGTGCCCGCCACGTGAAACAGGGGCAGGTCGATAATCGTGACGTCGTTGCGCCTGTAGTCGCAGTCGCATACCAGGTGCAGTATGCTCATGTAATAGTTCAGATGAGTGGTAACCACGCCTTTCGGAAAGCCCTCGGTGCCGGTGGTGTACATCAAAGTGGCCATATCGTCGGATGCAATGAACACCTCGGGCTCCTCCGGGGGATACCGCCCATCAAAGAATGTCCCGGCGTCAGTCCAGTCGGCCGGCTTTTCATTCTTGCCTGAAATCCTGAACCAGCCGTAGTGCCTGACGCCGGACAGCCTGTCCCGCACGGCCAGCACGGCTTCGGCAAGGGCGTCTTCGACGAAGAAAGCCTTGGGCTCGGCATCTTTAATAATGTAAACAATCTCTTCGCCCTTCAGCATGAAGTTCAGCGGGACAGGAGCGGCGCCAATCTTGGCCAGTCCAAAGCGGCAGTAGAGGTAGTCCAGGCAGTTGTGGGTCATGAAGGCAACCCTGTCTCCCGGGCCGATTCCCATCTTCATAAAGGCGTTTGCCGCCTGGCAGCTCCGCTCGTTCAGAGTCTTGAAGCTGATTCTCTCCTGCCCGGACACCAGGGCGATATGGTTGCCGAAACGAAGGGCGGACCGGGTCACCAGGTCCCCCAGCGTGGCACGGCGCAGCAGGTTTTCATGTAGAAGGTCCATCATTTTGGCATCCTCCCTTCTCTACTACTTTTTCCGTGGTTTCATGGATGCGTCTCCCTGGCTATAATCTCCAAAAGGCCGGTCGCGTTCGGCGATGGCGGCGGCCACACCTTCTTCCTTGGCCTTTTTGACGAAGGCTGCTCCCTCCGGCGTGTTGCGCATGTATCCATCAAGGATGGGGCCGAGATACTGGGTGGTCTGCAGGCCCATGTTGTCAAAGGCCTGATTGACGATCAGCTTCATGGCCGCCAGCTGGCTGGTAGGAATGTTGGCTATCCGCCCGGCCCAGTCCCGCACCTTCTCATCCAGTTCTTCGGCAGGGTAAGACCTGTTGATCAGGCCGATCTCAGCCGCTTCCTTGCCGCTGATGGAATCCCCGGTCAATGCGAACATCTTGGCTTTGGTCAGCCCCAGGCGGTATATCCACATACCGGTGAGGTGGCAGCCCCAGACCCGGGCATAGGGTGTTCCGAACCGGGCGTCATCGGCGGCGATGACGATATCGGCCAGCAGCGCCATCTCCGATCCGCCCCCCACACACCAGCCCTGCACCTTGCAAACGACCGGCTTGGGACTGCGCCAGATACTCATGAACTTGGGCACCGGCCCTATAAAGGGACTGGTCACGGCCATCATGTCCCTCCCCGGATCCCAATTTTCCACCGCGTCCGGCAGGCCCCAGCCCTCAAAGTGGGAAAGGTTGTCCGAGAAATCAAACCCCGCGCAGAAGGAATGTCCGGCTCCCTGCAGTATGATCACGCGCACTTCACTGTCGGCGTTGGCCATGGCCAGGGCTTTTTCCAGTTCTTCCGGCATCGGCGGCCGGATGGTGTTGAACTTCCCGGGCCGGTTGAGCGTTACCGTCGCGATTCGCCCGTCCTTCTCATAGCGGATTGTCTCGAATGTCACGTTATCCTCTCCAATCTGACTTTTTTGTTCTGCTTATTTGCGCTTTGAACCCAGTTCCGCAATGGTGGCGATAATGTCCTCCCTGGCCGCGCCGGGCCCGAAAACCGCCGAAACCCCCAGGCCGGTCAGCGACCGGGCATCCGCCGGCGTAATTACGGATCCGCCGACAACCAGCGCTATATCAGCTCCTTCCTTTTTCAATAATTCAATCAGTTCGGGAGTGTAGTGAAGGTATTCCCAGGAATGGCAGCTGATGCCGATGACATCGACATCTTCCTGAATAGCGCCCCGTACCAGGGTGGAGGGTGTGTTGAACCGCCCGGCATAGATCACTTCCATACCGGCGTCCCGTAGCATCTGAGCCACCGACAATGCGCCGACCTCATGCTGGTCCAGGCCGAAAATCCCAATCAGCACCCGCGTCTTTTTCATCGGTCCAATCCTCCCTCCAGGGGTTGAATCAAACGGTAAGGGTCGTAGGGATAGCCGTAGGCCATGCGCAGTGTGCCGGCCATTTCTCCCATGGTGGCGTTGGCTTCCGTCGCCTCGATGACGGCGGGCACCAGGTTCAGGTCCCGGGACAGCGCCTGTGCGTAAAGCCTGCGCAGCGCATGTTTTACTTTTCCAATATCCCTGTTTTCTTTGAACGCCTTAATTTTCAATATGTGCTCCCGGCAGGGACTGATTTTCCGC
Organism: Bacillota bacterium; assembly: GCA_049323615.1. Lineage (GTDB taxonomy): Bacteria > Bacillota > Desulfotomaculia > Desulfotomaculales > Desulfocucumaceae > JBMOPD01. The sequence continues at coordinate 5,095 of JBMOPD010000043.1, forward strand.
TCGGCCACTTCCTTCAGCAGCGTATCCTCTTCAGGCGGCAGCTGGTGGGCGTTGACACCCACCACCTTCACCTCGCCATCGCTGACCTGCCTGGAATACCTTTCGACGGCGTTTTGAAAAATACCGCGGAAAAAACCCTTGTCGGACAAGGCGGCCAGATCCCCCCTGGCCTCGATATCCTGAACCATCTCCCAAATCCGCCTCTCCATCTCGCCGGTCAGAAATTCCAGGTAATAGGAACCGCCAAGCGGATCAACCACCTTTGTTACGCCTGTTTCCAGGTCGATGACCTGCTGGGTCCGCAGCCCGACCAGGTGAGACTCATGGCTCGGCGTCCTGTAAGCCTCGTCGAAGGCCGAGATCTCCAGGGCCTGCACCCCGCCCAGAACCAGGGCCAGGGCCTGGATGGCTCCCCTGACAATGTTGTTGAACGGCTGCTGGGCGGTAAGGGAGAGACCCGAGGTGTGGCTGGTGATCACTACGGACCGGGAGCGCGGATCCTGCGCGCCGAATTCATCCTTCATCATCCTGGCAAACAGCCGGCGGATGGCGCGAATCTTGGCGATTTCCTCAAAGAAGTCCATGCTGCAGTTGACCAGGATGGCTATGCGCGGGGCAAAGGAATCGATAGGCACCCCCCGGCGGAGAAGCTCCCGCACCAGGTAGCGGATTTCAACAAAGCCGAGGGCCATCTCCTCGACGGCGGTCAGCCCGGTCTCGCTGATGAAATACGTATCCTCGACATAGGAGTGGAATTTGGGCATTTCGGCGGCGCAGAATTCCATCACGTCGGCGGCCAGCCTGACCCTGAGGTCGAAGGGCATGTGTGTGGCGTAACCGCAGTCTTCCGAGTAGAACGGCGCCTGTATCACCGAACCCCGCAGTTTGCCGGGCGGGACGCCGGCATTTTTGGCGGCCAGGTACAGGCCGGCCAGCCCGAAGATGGAAGGCAGGGAACTGGAGATGGAGATGGAGTCCAGCGGGATGTCCCTGAACAATTCCAGGTAGTCATCCAGGCAGCAAAGTGAAACCCCCTGTGTTCCCACGGCGTTGGCCGCCAGCGGGTGATCGGGGTCCAGCATGGCCATGGTGGGACTGTCGCCAATGATGTCAATCCCCATCTGGCCCTTACCGAGAAGGTACTTAATCTGCCCGTTGGACTTTGAAGGCTCCCCTTCCCCCGACAGTTCCCGCTGGATCCAGCCCCCGGCGGCCTGCGCCCGGGCGCGCCGGCCCCGGGCATAGGGATATTCTCCGGGTTTGGCGGCATCACCGGCCCCCGTATGCCTGATATCATCATGATTGTAGTAATCTTTCAAAGGTATTCCGGACCGGCTGAACTGTTCCATCCTTTATGTCTCCTTCGTCAATATCTTGTCCACCACCGCACTGCCCGCCATTCTGGTGAAAAATTCATTATATTGCGCCATTGGAAAACATATATATCTACCGTACGTTCGTTAGATATCGTAACATTGTGCTTTTGTGCTTGTCAAGTACTTTATATGCGCTGAAGTTACCGCATATCATTGGTATTTGAGTAACCGGATCGTTAAATGCTTGCGCCCGGGAATATTTTTTGGTAAAATACCTCATGTGCTGGTTCTCAAAAGGAGGTGTTTTCATTGGCAAGAAAGTGCGCCGTTTGCGGGAAAGGCGTCCGGGTCGGTATGCAGTTAAGCCACTCCCATATCCGCACCAAGAGAACATGGTCGCCCAACCTGCAGAGGGTTAAAGCATTGGTGGACGGTACACCCCGGAGAATACTGGTCTGTACCCGCTGTCTCAGGAGCGGAAAGGTAAAAAGGGCAATATAATACCTTAAAAGCAAAAAAACGGCTAAGAGCCGTTTTTTTAACGCTTTCTATATCAGGAATAGCTTTTTTGATTTTTTATTGGCTCTGCCCCCGGCAAAAAAGTAAATATAAAAGTTGGATTGAATACTCCTGCTTTCCCTGAGGGAAAATCCAGCCTCGGCGAATTTGGCACCCAGGTTTATACTGGCAAACTTTTCGTAATTGTCTTTTTCCACCAGCCTGATGAATCTTCCCCTTAATCCATACAGTATGCGGGAGTAGTCGATGACCACCACTTCCCCGGCAATGCGGCAGGTTTCCTTGATTAATTCATCGGAATAATCATCGTGCAAATACATAATAAGGAAAGCCGCATCGAACTGCCCGTCGGAAAACCCCGTCCGGGCGGGGTCCATCTGCAAAAATTTAAGATTGGGGTATAAACTGCGGGCGGCGTCAATCTTTTCTCCGTCACGGTCTACACCCACCACCTCGTCTGCGATGGAGGCCAGATACGGGGTGTATTTTCCGATTCCGCATCCCACATGGACAATTCTTTTCCGGTGAGGATACTTTTCTATCTCAACCTTTATTCTTTCCGAAAAAGAAAGCCGGTTATGAAGCCCTGCAGCCAGTTTATTCATACCCTTTTGCCCCATTCATACTTGAATTCGTACTGAAGCAGGTCTAAACTAAGAACTATCAGCATTTTAAGGAAGTGAAAAGTTGAAAGACGCCGTAGCCATATTGATCGAAAAGGACGGACGCTATCTTTTTGTGCAGAGGCCGCCGGGAGACCTTTTTGCAGGTTACTGGAGCCCCCCGACGGGCAAGGTTGAACCGGGGGAGAGCCAGTACCAGGCCGTTGTCCGGGAGGCGATGGAAGAACTGGGGATCAGTGTTATACCCCTTAAAAAGGTCTGGGAAAGTGTCACCGTCAAAAGGGCCTTTATTCTGCACTGGTGGACGGCGAAACCCCTCTCCCTTGATATCAGCCTGAACAGGGAAGAACTGAGCGGCTACACCTGGATTGAACCGTCAAGAATGAAGTCCCTGGGCAAGGTCTTTGAAAGCCACGTGCATTTTTTCGAAAACCTTGATAAGTTTATTTAACTAACAGGATAAAATTACTTCTGTCGGGAATCCAGAATAGGGAAGGAGATGGTGCGGCTATCCGGGCAGGGTGCCCTGGCCGCCGCCCACCTCGATCCTCAGGGTTTCGTCAAGCTCCCGCTTGTAAAGGGAAATATGCTTGTCTCCCTTCCGGTAGGCTTCCGCAGCTTTTTCCAGTTCCTTACCCATTGCTTCATACTGCTTGTAAAAAAGCTCAAACTTGTTCTGCATTCTGAGCAGCTTGGCCTGTATTTCCCTGGCCTGGTTGAGCACCTCCAGATTTCTCATGCCGGTCAGCACCACCTGGAGAAAAGCGTAGAAGGTGTTGGGGCTGACCGGGATTACTCTGTGTCTTTCGGCCTCTTCATATATTTTGGACTGCTGGCCCAGGTAGTTCTTTTCGGCTATGGTTTCGTAATATATCGCCTCGGAGGGCACAAACATCAGCGCAAAATCACTGGTCCCGTACTCGGGGGCTATGTACCTGGAAATTTCCTTTATTTTGACCTGCACGTCTTTTTCGTAGGCCTTCCAGAACATTTCCTTGTCCCTGGGGTCGGCGCACTCCATGTACCTGATGTAATTGTCCCGGGGGAACTTCGAGTCCACCGGCACACACATGTCCCTGTATTTTATAACTATATCCACCACGCAGCCTTCTTTAATCCTGTACTGCCTGTCCCACATACCCTTCGGCAGCACCCTTTCCAGCAGTTCCTCCAGCACCATTTCACCGTAGTTGCCCCTCAGCTTCGGGGTGGAAAGTATGTCCTTCAGGGACTGTCCCAGCCTGTTGGCCTCCTCCTGCTTGGAAATAATTTCTTTCACAGTGGCTTGCATGTCAATCATCAGCTTCAAGGTTTCGCCGGCCCGCTCGTTGAGATTTTCCCTGGCGGCGTTCATTTCGGTCCGGGAAGCCTCCACCGAGGTCTGTATCTCTTTCCTGAACTCATTCAGATTGTTCATAATGGCCAGGTCCAGCTGCCTGTGGTCCACCATCCCCTTTTGCCGGATCAGGACCAGGGCCAGCAGCACTACTACCACAACCAAGAGACCGGCTACAAAAGCATCCATCAGAATCCCCTTTTCGTCTCAAACTCCTGTCTCCTGTCTTCTGTCTCCTGTATTCTGACATTTAATAATATCTTTTATAGTTTTTGCCTGATTCTTTCCACTGCCCTTATAGTATTCTCCCTGCTGCCGAAGGCGGTAAGGCGGAAATAACCCTCCCCGCTGGCCCCGAAGCCGGCTCCCGGCGTCCCGATGACGTGGGCCTCCTTCATCAGCCTGTCGAAAAAGTCCCAGGACCCCATGTTGCCCGGCGTTTTAAGCCAGATATAGGGGGCGTTGACCCCTCCGTACACCCTGTAGCCGGCCTTTTCCAGGCCTTCCCTGATAATCCTGGCATTCTCCATGTAGTAGTCAATTAATTCCCTTACCTGCCTTTTGCCCTCCCCGGAATAAACCGCCGCAGCCCCCACCTGCACCGGGTAGGAGACCCCGTTAAACTTGGTTGTCTGCCTCCTCAGCCAGAGGGCGTTCAGCGGGTGGGACCGGCCGGAAGAATCGCAGGCCTTGACCTCCTTCGGCACCACCGTGTAGGCGCACCTGGTTCCGGTAAACCCCGCGGTCTTGGAAAAGCTCCTGAACTCCACGGCCACTTCCCGGGCCCCTTCCACTTCGTATATGCTGTGCGGGACGCCCTCTTCCCGGATATAGGCCTCATAGGCGGCGTCAAACAATATCACCGCCCTGTTCTCCCTGGCGTAATCCACCCACTTTTTCAGTTCCTCCCTGGAAAGGGTCATCCCGGTGGGGTTGTTCGGGAAGCACAGGTATATCAGGTCCACCCTGGTTTTGGGCAGGCCCGGCTTCATCCCGTTTTCCTCGGTGCAGGGCAGGTAGACGATGTTCTCAAACTGCCCCCTGCCGTTCAGCCCGCCGGTCCGGCCGGCCATCACGTTGCTGTCCACGTAGACCGGGTAAACAGGGTCGGTTACCGCCACTATGTTATCCAGTCCGAAAATCTCCTGGAAGTTTCCGGTGTCGCACTTCGCCCCGTCGCTGACAAAGACCTCGTCGGCCGAAAGATCCACTCCCCTGGGCCGGAAGTCATTCTCTATAATCTTTTCAATCAGAAAGTCGTAGCCCTGCTCGGGCCCGTAGCCGTGGAAGGTTTCCTCCCGGCCCATGTCCTCAACAGCTTTTTTCAGGGCCTCGACCACCGCCGGAGGCAGCGGCCTGGTGACATCCCCTATCCCCAGCCTGATTATGTCCGCGTCGGGTTTATCCTTCTTGAATTCACTTACCCTGCGCGCTATTTCGGAAAAAAGGTAGCTCCCCGGCAGTTTCAGGTAATTTTCATTTACACGAGCCATTTATGTACTTTCTCCCTTCGGTTTTTATCAATATTATAAAGCCCGGGGGGAGTGTATCCTCACAAAATTCTGACCAGCCCCGCCGCGCTTGTTATTCCCGGTATCCGCCCCCGCTTGGCGATGGGGTTACCGGATACTTCCTTGATATCCATGGTCATATCTATGGGAGAAGCGCCCGAGATGTAGCTCCCCACCCCGAAGGCATCCGCCCCGGCGGCCACAAGATCAGGAATGCGGTCCGGCGTAACCCCGCCGCTGACCAGTATCCTGACGTGCTTGTGCCCGGCCTGGTCAAGCCTGGCCCTTACCTCCCTGACCAGCCCCGGCGTTACCCCTCCCCTTTCGCCGGCGGTGTCCAGCCGGACGGCAGCCAGGTCCCTGCCCAGCGACGCGGCCACCCGCAGCGTTTCCTCGGCCTCGTCTTTGAAGGTGTCCACCAGCACCACCACCGGAGTCCCCTCCGGCATAATACGCTTGTAGGCCAGCGCTACCTCCACGGTGTCGCCCACAATCAGGAATACGGCATGGGGGACGGTGCCGGTGGGCTCCCGCCCGGCCAGCTTGGCGCCCAGTATGCAGCTGCAGCCGTCGGCGCCCCCGATAATGGCCGCCCTCTCCATAACCGGCGCCACCGCCGGGTGGACATGCCTGGCGCCGAAGCAGATAACCTGCCTGTCGCCGGCGGCCTCCTTCACCACCCTGGCTGCGGCGGCCCAGCCGCTGGAACTGGCCAGCACGCCCAGCAGGGCGGTTTCATAAATACCGAAGCTGTCATAAGGCCCGGTTATCCGCATGACCACTTCCTTGCCTGCAAAGGGCCTGCCCTCCGGCAGGGCCCATACCTCAACCCCGGTCCCCGCCAGCATATATTTGACCTCCGCGGTTCCGGCCATAACGCCGGGCCTCCCGGCGAACACCTCGGCCGTTACCGGTGTGTCCGCCAGGCCCATGCCCCTTAATATCTCCCTGGTCTTAATAAAATAAATATCGGTTGTCCAACCCTTCAGGATTTCGCTGCCGTCGGCCGAAAAAAGCCTGTTTTCGGTGGACACCCGGAATTGTTCGACTTCCTTTAAACTCTGTATAGTCCTGTCTTCAGGCACCTGATTCCCTCCCACAAGCAGGAATAAGGAATTTATTCCCTAATCCCCAATCCCTAATCCCTGTCAAATTTAGGCCATTCCTTTCAGCAAGTTGGCCATCTCTATGGCCGTCACCGCCGCGTCCCAGCCCTTGTTGCCCGCCTTTGTGCCGGCCCTCTCAATGGCCTGCTCGATGGTATCCGCCGTTACCACGCCGAAGATGGTGGGAACCCCGGAATCCAGCCCGACCTTGGCCACCCCCTTGGAAACCTCGGCGGCCACATATTCAAAGTGCGGGGTAGCCCCCCGGATCACCGCCCCCAGGCAGATTACCGCGTCAAACCGCTGCAGCGAAACCATCCGGCGTGCCACCATCGGTATTTCAAAGGCGCCGGGGACCCAGGCAATCTCCACGTCCTTCTCCTCAACGCCGTGGCGCTTGAGGGCGTCCAGAGCCCCGGAAAGCAGTTTGTTTGTGATGAATTCGTTGAACCGGCCCACCGCCAGGCCAAAACGCAGCCCCTGGCCCACCAAATGGCCTTCAAAAACTTTGATCATACCTTCCTCCCCTTTTTGCTATCTTTCCCCGATACTGAGCAGATGCCCCATCTTGCGCTTCTTGGTCGTGAGATAAAAGCGGTTATTTTTGCCCGGGCAGATCTCGATGGACACCCGGTCCACTACTTCCAGCCCGTAGCCTTCAAGTCCGGCTATCTTTCTCGGGTTGTTGGTCATCAGCCTGATTTTTTTCAGCCCCAGGTCAACCAGGATCTGCGCCCCAAGCCCGTAATCCCGCAGGTCCGCCGGAAATCCCAGGGCCTCGTTGGCCTCCACGGTATCCTTGCCCATGTCCTGCAGCTTATAGGCCCTGATCTTGTTCAGGAGGCCGATGCCTCTTCCCTCCTGGCGCATGTAGAGCAGTACTCCCGTTCCTTCCCGGTCAATTATCCTCATGGCCGCCGCCAGCTGATCGCCGCAGTCGCACCGCTCGGAACCAAACACGTCCCCGGTGAGGCACTCCGAGTGGACCCTGACCAGGGGGGCCTCCACCTTCGACAGGTCACCTTTCACCAGGGCGATATGGCCCTTTCCATCCAGCAGGCTCTCATAGGCCACCGCCAGGAACTCACCGTACTTTGTGGGAAGTTTGGCCGAATCAACCCTCCGGATCAGCTTCTCGTTTCTCCGGCGGTACTGGATCAGGGCCGCAACGGTGGAGATCTTGAGATTGTGCTTGCGGCAGAACTCCATAAGCTCGGGTACCCTGGCCATGGTGCCGTCTTCCTTCATAATCTCGCAGATTACCCCGGCCGGGTACATGCCGGCCAGCCTGGCCAGGTCAACGGCGGCCTCGGTGTGCCCGGCCCGGCGCAGCACCCCGCCCTCTTTGGCCCGCAGCGGGAAGATATGCCCGGGCCGGCGCAGATCCTCGGGCCTGGTGGCCGGGTCCAGGATCGCTTTAACAGTGGCAGCCCTCTCGTGGGCCGATATTCCCGTGGTGGTATCTTTATGGTCCACCGAAATTGTGAAGGCCGTTCCGTGGGGGTCGGTGTTGTGCGTAACCATGGCGGGAAGATCAAGCTGGTCCAGCCTCTCCCCGGTAATGGGCAGGCATACCAGGCCCTTTCCATGGCTGGCCATAAAGTTAATGGCTTCCGGGGTGACCTTTTCAGCGGCCATGATCAGGTCGCCCTCGTTTTCCCTGTCCTCATCGTCCACCATTACAACCATTTTGCCCCGGCGGATATCTTCAATTATTTCCTCTATGGTACTGAACTTAAAATCAGTCATGGTCCCACTCTCCTGATTAAGATGTTATAAGCAAAGGGTTAGAGGCAAAAATATACGGCGGCCTTTACCTTCAGCCATCAGTCAAAAAGCCTTTCCTGGCCAAAAAGTCCATTGTTATGCCCCTGCCCGTTTTCCCCGGCTCTCCTGTTTCCCGGAAGGACAGCAGCCGGTCAATATACTTGCCCACCAGGTCCCCTTCCAGGTTTACCGTATCACCGGTTTTTTTAAGGCCCAGGACAGTCATATGGGCAGTATGGGGAATCAAGGATACCTGAAAGGCTCCCGCACTGAAATCCACCACTGTAAGGCTTGTGCCGTCAACAGCCACCGAACCCTTTTTGATTATATAGCGCATTACCCCGGCAGGGGCCGATATGGTCACCAGGGTTGCGATATCGTGCCTCTCCAGGCGGACTATCGTTCCCACCCCGTCAATATGGCCGCTGACCAGGTGGCCCCCCAGCCGGTCGCCCAGCCGCAGCGCCCTTTCCAGGTTCACCCTGTCACCGGGTTTTAAATGCGCAAGGTTGGTTTTGGCCAGGGTTTCCGCCATCACGTCGGCCACCAGGCAGCTGCGGTCAAGTTCAACCGCCGTCAGGCATACGCCGTTTACGGCGATGCTGTCCCCTATCTTCGAGTCCTCCAGGACCTTCCGGGCTTCAATTTTAATGCGGGCCGAGTCGGCCCCCCGGGAAATGCCCCGGACCACGCCCAGTTCCTCCACCAAACCGGTAAACATAGTTTACCCTCTCCGATTTGAAATGTATCCTTCAACCAGTATATCATTCCCGATTCTCGATACGCTGACCAGGTCTAAAAGTGTGGCCTCCGCAAGCCTTTCCGGACCCTCTCCGCCCAGCGGCCCCGGAGCTTCCCTCCCGCCGATGAGCTTGGGGGCGATAAACCACACCACCTTATCCACGATGCCGGCGGCTATGGCTGAGGCATGGACCTGTCCGCCGCCTTCAATCAGCACGCTGGTAATTTCCCTCCCGGCCAGTTCCCGCATCAGGGCCGGCATGTCCACCCGCCCTTCCCTTGCCGGTACGGCAATAACTTGGGCTCCGGCTTCCTTTAGCCGGCGCACCCTTTCCCGGGGCGCCGCACCGGTGGTCACTATTACGGCCGGGGCCTCCCGGGAGCTGTTAATCACCCTGGCTTCGGGCGGTGTCCGGGCCAGGCTGTCCAGCACCAGCCTGACGGCGTCCCTGCCCCCTGCCGGGAGCCTGGTGGTAAGCGACGGGTCATCCGCCAGCACGGTGTTAACCCCCACCAGGATGGCGTCATATCTGTCCCGGAGCCTGTGGCCGTACTCCCTGGCCCGGGGTCCGGTAATCCACCTGGAATCCCCCGCCCGGGTGGCAATCTTCCCGTCCAGGCTTATGGCGGCCTTGAGCACCACAAAGGGCTGCCCGGTGGTTATATATTTGATAAAAACCTCGTTCAGCCTCCGGGCCTCCTCTTCCATTACTCCGGTGTCCACCGTAAGGCCCGCCGTCTTAAGCCTGGCCAGTCCCTTCCCGGCCACCAGCGGGTTGGGGTCGGTCATGGCCGCCACCACCCTCCTTACCCCGGCCTCAATCACGGCCTCGGTGCAGGGCCCGGTCCTGCCGTGGTGGCAGCAGGGCTCCAGCGTAACGTAAAGGGTTGCCCCCCGGGCCCTGTCCCCGGCATGCTGAAGCGCCACCACCTCGGCGTGGGGAGTGCCGGCCCTGGCGTGGAAACCCCTGCCCACCACCTCGCCGTCCCGCACCACCACCGCCCCCACCATGGGGTTGGGGCTGGTGCGGCCCATGGCGGTTGCCGCCAGTTCCAGGGCCATTTTCATATATTCCGCGTCTTCCAAAGCTACCACCCTTTAATACTCTGCAAAAAATAGTAAAACCCGGAGAATACTGCCCCCGGGATTAAAGCACAAAAGGAGAACCCTCACGCCTGACGGCGAGGAAAATAGGCATCCCTGCCATTTAAACCTTCTCCCATCCAGACTTTTAGAGCTGTCGAAAAACCGGTCCCGTTCTCTGAACTGAACTGCCACCGGAAGCTGCTTCTTTTAGTTCGTCATAAGGGTTTTTCGGTAGTCTCCGTGACTGTCGGCTCCGGCCTCTCACCGGATCAACCCTTGCGGGCTCGCGGGCTCGGCCTTTAGCTCAGGCCATACCGCCGGTAGGGAATTACACCCGTCCCCGAAGGCGATTTTTTAAATAATTATAGGCTTATTATCCGGAGGTGTCAAACAGAAGTTTTTATCAGTTTCAGCTTGCGGCCGTCACCAATCAGGGATAGGGGTTAATATTCAGGAGTTAGACCTGAAACCCGGCCTTTCAGTCATCTAATCATTTACTTATATCGCAATTGCTAATATAATTATATTTTAGAATATTCAAATTTAAGGGGAGGTTGTTGCCGCCGATGACTGCCGAAAAGATGGGGACCGGACTAATTCCGCCGCATGTAAAAAGATTTATGGATTGGGCTGCAGAAGACCCTGAAAGTTTTTGGGGGGAGGCCGCCTTAAAGGCATCCCACGATATTCACTGGTTCAAGAAATGGGACAAGGTTTTTGAATGGGATTATCCCAATTTCCGGTGGTACACCGGCGGGTTAACCAACATCTGTTACAACTGTGTGGACTATAATATTATAAGAGGGCGGGCCGGGAGGGCGGCCATCGTAGCCGAGTCCGGTGAAACCGGCGAAACCAGAACCCTTACTTACGCCCAGCTGCTGGGCCTGGTCAAGCAGTACGCCTCCGCCCTCAGGGGAATGGGGGTAAAGAAGGGCGACCGGGTTGCCATCTACATGCCCACCGGTATTGAGTCGGTTGCCGCCATGCTGGCCTGTGCCCGCATTGGGGCCATTCACGTGGTGATATTTGCCGGGTTTTCCTCCAATGCGGTGGCAGACCGGGTAAACATTTCGGGCACCCGCTACGTCCTTACCCAGGACGAGGGATCCAGGCGGGGCAAGCCGGTGGACCTGAAGTCCATCATCGACGAAGGATTGTCCATGTGCCCCGGGGACCAGATCGTCAAGGTGGCCGTACTGAGAAAGAACTTCGACCGCATGCCGCCCATGAAGGACGGCAGGGACATCTTCTGGGATGAGTTCCTCGCCGGCGGGGAGGGCATGAGTTCCGATTATGAAATAATGGAATCCAACGATCCTCTGTTTTTGCTGCCCACCTCGGGCACCACGGCCAAACCCAAGGTAACCGTGCAAAAACACGGCGGTTACCAGATGTACGTGTATTCCATGGGCAAGTGGATATACGGCCTGAGGGAGGATGATGTCTGGTTTTGCACCTCCGACATCGGCTGGATTGTGGGCCACAGCTTCAACGTGTACGGCCCGCTGCTGACCGGATGCACCACCGTGCTTTATGAAGGCACCCCGGACTACCCCCGCAAGGACATGTGGTGGGAAATCGCTTCCCGGAACAGGGCCACCGGACTGTGGCTTTCACCCACCGGGGTCAGGGGGCTGATGAGGCTGGGCATCGAACAGGTCTTAAATCATGACCTGAATTCGGTGGAAAGAATATTCTGCGCCGGCGAGGTGTTGAACCCTCCGGCCTGGAAATGGCTCCAGGAGGATGTGTTCAAGAATAAGGTGCCGGTGATGGACCACATGTGGCAGACGGAAACCTCGGGCCCCCTGTTTGCCAACCCTTACGGGCTGGGCATTATACCTATCAAGCCCGGTTCCGCGCACATACCGGTTCCCGGAGTGATCGCCGAAGTGGTGGACGAAAAGGACGGCGCTCCCCTGCCCCCCGGGCAAAAGGGCGTGGTGGTGGTCAAGCGGCCCTTCCCCGGCCTGGTATCCACACTGTGGGGCGACCCGGAAGGTTACCTGTACAATTACTGGGAGCGGCTGCCGTCCACCAAGGGCGCCTATTACTGCGGCGACGCCGCGTCAATGGATGAAGACGGCTATATCTGGTTTGCCGGGCGGTCCGACGAGGTGATCAAGATAGCGGCCCACCGCATAGGCACTGTGGAGGTTGAAAGCGCGCTGATCGCCCACCCGGCGGTGGTGGAGGCCGGCGTGTCGGGAGTGCCCGACGAGCTGAGGGGCGAGGTGGCCTGCGCCTTTGTGGTGCTGAAACAGGGCTACGATCCAACCGACGGGCTTAAAAAGGAACTCATCGAGCACGTCCGGAAAACCATGGGCGCCATAGTGGTGATGAGGGATATCCAGTTTGTAAACACCCTGCCCAAAACCCGAAGCGGAAAAATCATGCGCCGGGTGATGAAGACCCTCTGGCTGGACAAGGAACTGGGAGATCTGTCCACCATAGAGGAAGAGGCCTCGGTTTCGGAAATAAGGGAAGCCATTGAAGCTATCAAAAAGACGAAATAAAAAACGAACTTAATACTACAGCGTAACTTTAAAAGACAAAACCAAATTACCATGATACAATGGCTAAAAGGGGTTCGGTGACGCAAATAAATTAATTGTAGAAAGTAGCATTCATGAGCAAAGACTTCTCGCTGAACATACAGCCACTGTCCGGGAAGCTCAAAGACCTTCGGCCGCTCAAAATCCTGTTGGTCAATAAGACGGCGTGGGAGCCGGTATGGGACTACCTGGTCCGGACTTACCACTACCTTGGCAACGAGACGATGATTGGCCCCCGGATCAAATACCTGGTTTTCCACGAAGACAGGCCGCTTGCGGCTTTGAGTTACAACCGGGCAGCGCTCCACGTGGAAACCTTTGTTGATCATCAATACCGCGGCACCTGTTATCGGGCCGCCAACTGGCTTTACCTGGGGAAAACCAGCGGCTTTGCCCGGGTAGGCAAAACATATATCCATCATGGCCAGCACAAGAGAGTCTTTGTTTACCTGCTCAACCCGGCCTTTCCAAAGCTAATAGCCGAAGACCCTTGCCGTCACCCGGACCCCCAAACGGTGGGCAAAAGGTTTGCTCAGTGACTTGGATTGCAAGTCCATCAAGCCTATCGCCTTACGCTACCAGGGGGAAGAAGCGGTTCGCCCGATGCAGTTTTTCTTCCAGCGTTACCCCTGGGACGACCGGAAGATGCTGCGCCTGTACCGGCGGCGCCTGGCCTCCCTGGTCAACGACCCAAACGGGATGATTACCGTAGACGGGTCGGACTTCCCCAAAAAGGGCCGCCATTCGGTGGGGGTCAGCCGCCAGCATTGCGGTGTGCTGGGCAAGACGGATAACTGCCAGGCCGGCGTGTTCATCGGGTACTCCGGCACCAAGGGGTATGGTGAAATGCTGTCGGGTGGTGGAATACCGGGACGGACAACCCGGCAACGAACTCTGGCTTTATATACGGCAATACGAGAACGGACGGATCAAGCAGCGCTCCGGATGATCTCCCCAGGGAAGAGCTCGACCGCGCCGCTACCTTGCGCTGGCCCATCGAGCAGTGCTTCGAGGAATGCAAAAGTTACCTGGGAATGGACCATTACGAAGCGCGTTCGTGGAACGCCTGGCACCGACACATGCTTTTTGTATTTACCGCCCACCTCTTTACTATGGAGATCCGGATACGCCTTAAAAAAAACTGACCATGCCGCAAGCTTATCGCTTGATTGGGGCGGCTTTTATCCAGGACCCTGTACGGATACGCAAGGCCCTGGCAGAATTGAGGTACCATTTAAGACGCAACTTTGTTGCGTACCAGTCTCATCGGAAAAAGAAGTTGATGTTTCTGGAATCTGGATAATTGTCAAGGTTCAGGAATAATTTGCGCTGTAGTGCTAAGGATTCCTTAGTCAAATCAAAAAATTAACCCCTGAACGGGGATGTCAACGGCAGGTGTTATGGATCTCATGGAAGCTCTTAAATTGAGCCTGGAGAAGTCAAACTCGAGTCAAAGAAAAATGCCGCCGTTTTAGTGGATATTGGTGACAAATTTCAGGGCTACGCTATTGGGATTAATCCAGTTGAAAGGACGGCCTTAAGTCGAAGGTGATGTAACCGCGCAATCTGGCTCATGATTGGAAGGAGTATCAATTGGAAAGTTCTAGTCGGTGCTGTTGTTTTTATTTTCAGCAACGGTCTAAATTTGGAACCATTATGCTCACTTTATAGCTCTTGAAGGACAGGCGTGCTTGCATTCCATACAAAGAATGCACTCAGTGCTTCTCACCCTCTTTCCTTGACTGATAAATGACATTACGTCTACATCCATGGGGCAGGCGTTGTTACACCTAGAGCACTTGACACACTTTTTTCCTGAAGGTGAAATAGTAATGAGACAAACAGAAGTTGGAACCTCCATCACAACGGCAACCGGACAAGCTATCTTGCAAAAAGCCCGTCTGTCATTAAGGTAAAAAGCCATCCAAATGGCTATTAAATAGTAGACTATATTACTAGAGAACATCCAGAACATTTCAGTCTTATTCAAGTACTCAGCTCTCACGTCGTAATTTAGAAAAATCACCAGAGATACCGGAAGAAGGATTGAAAGAAGAAAAGTCAGATACCTGACCCTTTTCATTCTGGGGGGAACTTTACCTGAAGTCCCGACAGGAAGCCAATCAAGTACAGCTGCTGTCCAGCATGCCCATCCGCAAAAACCACGCCCCCATATGAGAGGCCCGAAAATCTTAGCTATTGCGTAATGTATGAATCCCTTGCTAAAATATCCCGTTAAAATTAGCAAAACAATACCTTCAAGTTGAAAGTTTTCATTATTAGCTACAGGAACAAAAAAAAGAAGACAAGGCAAAATCATTAAAATGGTTATTCTCCGACCTATACTTTTTTTCTTAGGAGGCATCCGGCTCTGTAAGTACATACCCAAAGATATGGCAAATCCTATCCAGGGAAATATAACAAGAAACCCCCACCAACCGATTAAAAAGTATAATACAGATGCAACTAAAATTCCGATCAAAAATGGAATACTATTTTTCATTGTCTCCTCCTTCCTGGTGCACGGGTTACTCTCCAGGATTTACCTATCCTCAGGGGGTAATAGCCAAAGCTTATTGCAACCAATTACTGTAAATTTTACCTCTAGAAATCAATAGGAAAAATCCATTTTGACACAAAATTTTTAAAAGTCTTTAGAAACGAAATCCTTTATGAGTGTTTACTTGAGCTTCTTCCTTGTCCAAGGCTTCCAACACACTGTTGCACCAATCAATAACCATTTTTGAACACTTTATCTCAAAATCCAGTGTAAGTTCCCAATAGCGAGTATCCTCTAAACTGCCTAGCTAGGTAGCTCAGATGGCAACATAATTATAACACACTTCTAGCCACTAAAAAATTTTTCCTAGCTAATACCATCACATATAAATTCGCACATCAAAACCGCAGTTTCCATACACTATTATTTCTGCCTTCCCCATTGGGGAAAAAAGGTCGTTATGATCTTGTGCCATACAAACACCGCCCATTCCGGGTGCACACAAAAAGGGCCCGCGTCGCGGGCCTTTTTCCTGCAGTCATCTACTTGGAGTCAGAAACGGTGTCTTCATTTTCTGTCAAGGGGGTTATGCTCTGCTCCACTACCTTCCTGTGCTCCTCTTCCAACCTTCCCTTGACATCCCTCACTCTATTTTCAAAATCCTTGAAACCCACACCGGTTCCCTCCTGTAAGGCGGATTTTACCATAGTATAAACCAATTCCTGGCGGTTTATACTCCGTTTACTCCGGGTCAACCAGCGTGTGAAGCTGTTCTTTCATCTCGGGGTGCACCACCATAATCAGTATGTCTTCGGCCTCTATTATCGTGTCCGCCCCCGGTGAAATTATTTCTTCCCCATTGCGGTATACGGCCAGCACCGTTGCCCCGGTCTTTTCCCTGAATGCGGCCTCCATCAGGGACTTCCCCACCAGGGGCGAATACCGGGTCACCTTGATCTCTTCGATCTTCTGGAACCTGCCGGCCATCTTGAATGTGTAGTCCAGCAGTTCGTTCATCAGCTTTTCTATTTCGGCGTTCAGCTTATCTCTTTCCCTGAGCAGGAAATGCAGCCTCTCCTGCACATCGCGCAGCACCTGGCGCTGGCCGCTCTGGGCTAAAAAAGCCTCGGCCGCCCTCCTGGACCTCACCACCACGCCAACCCCGGGGGAGACATCCACTATCCCGGTATCCTGCAGCAGTGTCAGGGCCCGGCGTATTGTTTCCGGCGAAACGTTGTACTTTCCCGCCAGGGTGGAGCGGCCGAAAATCTTCTGGCCTTCCCTGTATTCACCCCTTACTATCCGGGAAGCTATATCTATGGCGATATTGACATAACGGGCCATCGTCTGGATTGTTTGATTGTCCATGATATGGTATACTCCTTGCGGGGTCGATGTCTGCCGGATATACCCCCGGCTAATTTGAAATTTGTAATAATACTTCTTAACTTACGCTTGTTACCGCAAAGCCTTTTTCCTTGATCCTGCTTACCAGATCACCGGGTTCCACGGTGCTGACCCTGACCATGATTTGCACCTTACGGTCAGACTTTTCGGTGATGGCAACCCCGATCAGGTTTATCCCCAGGGCCTTTGCCTCCTCAAGTATATCTGCCAGGACGCCGACCCTGTCCTCGGCCTCGATAACAATCCGGGTGCCGGGCTTGCGCAGGCCGAAAATCCTGATCATCTGTTCAAAGAGATCCGACTCGGTAATAATTCCCACCAGCTTATCATTTTCCGTCACCAGGAGGCTATCCAGCTTGTTGTCGCGCATAATCAGGGCAGCCTCCTCGATGGTGGTGGAAGGCTGAACAGTTACCGGCTTTTTATTCATAACCTCCTTTACTTCCATCTTTGCCAGGAGGTAGTTCATTTCATAAACACTCAAGGTGGTTGCCGGTGAAGGCGATACCGTCAGCAGCTCATATCTGGTCACCAGTCCCATCAGGTGGTTTTTTTCAGCCACCGGAAGCTGTCTTATTTTATTTTTCTTTAAAATATTGATAGCTTCCAAAACGGGAGTAGAAGGAGAAATGGTAATCGGGTTTGCTGTCATGCAGTCTTTCACAAACACGGTATACGCCTCCCTTTAGTATTTTTTTTTACAATTTTATAGCAATAATTCCAGGTGCGCAAGAATTATTAAATTAACGCATGTGGACGGTACGCAGGCGGTTGAAGGCGGCCATTATTTCCTGCCTTCTGGGGGCGGCCAGATCTCCGGGATGCTGTCCCCCGGCGAAGGGCGAAATAACATCAAGGCCATCCCTTTCCATGTCGCCCATAACCCTGTCCACTACGCCGGACAGAGGCGTCCTGCCGTCCACGTAGCGGTTGAAGGCATAGCGGATTATTTCCGCCACTGCCCTGGTCTGGCTGGGGTCCACCAGCTGGTCCACATGTGTAAGGTTAATGTCATCCCGGCCGAAGCTTATTTGTTCCAGCCCCCTCGCCTTTACCCTGACCCTGCCCCCCCGGCCGTCACCCACCGGCAGGGGATACCTTGGGAGTATCTTGTCCAGCCTGCCGGCGGCCTCGATAACCCGCTGGTCGGAAGTGCTTTCTATTATTTCCCGGGCCTCGGCGGTAACGTCAAAAGCCCGGTATTCCCGCATCATTATCACCAGGTCGGCCACCGCCAGGTAATCCCCGGAGCCCCCCACCACTATGATGCTGGATACATTCAGGTTGCTGTATAGGTCCCTTACCCTGTCTATGAACGGGGTGATGGGCTCGTATTTTTTTGCCACCAGCCTCTGCATGCGGCTGTCCCGGATCATGAAATTGGTGGCGCTGGTGTCCTCATCAAGCAGAAGCAGCGACGTCCCGCTCTCCAGGGCCTCGATTATATTGGCCGCCTGGGAGGTGCTGCCGCTGGCGTTTTCAGTGCTGAAGGAACGGGTGTCCTGGTCGAAGGGAAGGTTATTAATGAATCCCCCGATATCAACCTTTTCCACCCGCCTCCCGTCTTCCGAGCGGATCTTTACGGCGTCACCCACCGCGACCACCATTTCCCTCCCGTCCCCGGGCACATGGTTGTACACCCCGCGCTCAAGGGCCCTCAAAAGGGTGGACTTGCCGTGGTAGCCTCCCCCCACGATCAGGGTGACACCCCGGGGGATCCCCATCCCGGTTACCCTCCCGGTATTAGGGAGGTCAAATTCGGTTTCCAGTCCCGGAGGCGACTGAAAGCGGACCACCCCGGGCCCCATAAGGGGCCGGTCGCTTATCCCGCTTTCCCTGGGCAGAACCGAACCGTTGCCCACAAAGGCCACCAGGCCTCTTTCCTTCAGGGCGCCGCGCAGGTATTCCTGGTCTTCCGCCAGTTCAACATGCCTGGCCAGCTCTGCCCGCTGCAGATTCTTGTACAGCAGGGACCGGTCCACCAGTCCCGGAATGACCTCGGTCAGCAGCCTGGCCGCTTCACGCCCCATTATGGACCTGCCCCTGGCAGGCAGCCCCACCGCAAAACGGACTTCAATAAATTCAGCGGTTACCAGGACGGCGGTGCGCTCCAGGATTTCCTGGCCGCAGCGGTCAATGACCAGCGCCCCGCTCTTCCCCGGGCCCGTTCTGTCACCCGATTCCACGGATTTTAAAAGCCTGTAAAAGTTCCTGGCCACAAAATCCTGCAGGGCTATTCTCCTGATTTTACTTTTGTATAAATCCAGGGGAAAGCCGGAAACCCTGTGCAGAACCCTGGCCCTTCCCCGGCTGGGGGGAGCGAAGGGGTCGGCCTGGGCATGGTCGATAAAAAGCTGAAACCAGCCGCCGTTGTATCCGCCCTGGATTGCCTTATAAGCGCCGTATCCCTTGCCGTCAAGGGAAAGAAGCCTTTGCCGCAAGCTCTGCAGATCGTCCACCGAACCCCCCCTAATATCTTATCCTGATAAAATGCATGTCAGAATACAGGAGACAGGAGACAGAATACAGTATGGTAATGCATTCCTTACAATTATTATGATAAACAATAATCAGGGCCGGTAAACCGGCCCCGACCGAATGATTTTTTCAATAACATAAAGAAAACTATCCATAAAGATAACTGCCACCGGTCAGGTTGCTGAATTCAGGAGCCAAATCCACGAATATAAAGTGTCTCCTCATACCTAGATTACTTCCGCCAGGTTCAAAAGGAGCCAGAGCTGTTCTCCCTTTTTGACAACACCCTTCAAGTAATCGACGTTGTCTCCGGCCACCGCGGGAGGCTCAATTTCGTCATTGCTGAACCGGCCCACCTCCAGTACTATGTCCACTATCATGCCCACCTTTTGCCCCTCGTGCTCAACCACTATGATCCTGGTATCCTCGTTATACTCGCTAACAGGAAGGTTCAGGCGCTTGTTCAGATTGATTACGGGCACTATGTTGCCGCGCAGGTTTATTATTCCTTCCACATAGTGCCTGGTGTTGGGAACCCTGGTTATATTGCTCATGCGAATTATTTCCTGCGTCTCCTGGATCGGCAGGGCATACTGCTGGTCGTTAAGCTGAAAGATGACCAGTTGTTCTTCAGTGTTCACAGGGCAACACCCCCTTATTATTGCTAAAATTAACCCTTGTTGATATGAAAATTTTACATAATTCAGCAAAATCCTTCTAAAAAAATGCCGATAAGTAAAAATTATTTATAAAATTTATCACAGGTATTAAAGATCCAATTTTTAATTCTGATTTGATATCGGCCAAATTTAATCCCCCCTTCTTAATTATGCCCGGTAAAGAAGCCATCAGCAATCAGCAGCCGGCAAAAAAAGCCTGAAATATATGTAAGAGTATTTTACTCTTTTGTACATTTCTTTTTTTAAATCCTTCTTTTTCAGGATAATCTTCAGCGGCTGGAAAATTGTTTCAGGCCATATTATTATATACCTAGTATATACAAACGGGGGGTGATTTGTTTGGACAGGCAGCAGATCAATGAAATGGTCGGCGAGGCAATGGAATTTTCATACAAAAACCCGGTATTGCTGAACATGCTGACTCTTCTCAGCTATTACGCCGAATCGGACTTCGTGGTCATATTCAAGGTAATGGCCGGCCCCCTGGCCGGCAGGATTATTGATGAAATAATTGATGGGAAAAGGTCCGCGGGGTCATATATACCGGTTCAGGAGGCGGTCAGAAGGGCGCTGCAGGGAAGGCTGCAGCAGCTTATGGAAAATGATGAAAGTATGGACAAAGACATAAAGGTGTGGGTGCATGAAGGACTGTCTTATATGCTTAACAGGGACGGCGGGCCAATTAAAATAGAGGACTACGACAGAATCAAAAGGTACCTGGATAATGAACTCTACGGTTATGGCTAGGGCCGGGCTCCGGGGTGGATTTTCACCGGCCCCCGGACCAGAGTATGCGCATTACATATTTGTTTATAACGTCAAGTTCGCTTTTTCTGATATTGATGAATTTCACTCCGACATGGAATGTATCGGCTGTTTCCGCTTTCTCGACCGATACAGTGCGGGTAGTCACAGACAACACTTTAAATTTACGGTAATTGTTGTGTACAGGTAAAATGAACTGCAGTATTAATTCCCTGCCCTGCTCAATGTACTCCGGCACCGCCAGTTTCATGCCCCCGGCACTTATATTTAAAGCTTCCGCCTTTTTAAAGCCCGGTCTTTCCTCCGGCCCGGGCAGTAAAGCATATTGGACCCTTAATATTTTGTCGGCTCTCATAAACCTTCTCTTTTCAGACAACATTACGATCCTCTTTTCATTCATCCAAAGGACGCACCGGGAACCTCATTGCACTTGAGAGACTCTGGGGGTTCCTTTTTAATATATCGAATTACTGCAGGTAAAAATTAATCCCTTCAAAGGGCCAGTTTACATACAAAAAACGCGGAATAACCCGCATTTTCGACAAACCCTTTTCTATTGTCCCGGCCTGATTAATTTTAATAAGGGTTAAATGAGTGATTGCCCAATAAAGCGTCAGCCGCATTTTAGCACGAAAAAAAGCCCTTTTATGGGCTTTATGATTTAATTCTCCTGGCCACCGTGCTGTAAATCGCAAAGCCTGCTCTGGGACCTATCCCCCAAATTTTACACCTTCCGTCGTCTTCAACACTGTATACAATTCTCCGCGTTGCATTTGCAAAATACATTGCCCTGTATCCTCTTAAGTCAAACCCATGCTTGTCCTCAAGCTCTTTACCTACTCGTGGATTGATGGT
Source organism: Bacillota bacterium (assembly GCA_049323615.1). Lineage (GTDB taxonomy): Bacteria > Bacillota > Desulfotomaculia > Desulfotomaculales > Desulfocucumaceae > JBMOPD01. Next base: position 26,344 of record JBMOPD010000043.1, read on the forward strand.
CATTCGTACAAGTTGTTGTAGGACGTCCAAGCGCATATTCACTGGTAGTGACCGGAAATCTGACGCCGCTTCCTGATGCCAGATAACTTTCTCCTCAATCAGAAGAATCAGATCTTCGAGGTTTACCCCGTTTTTGGGATTGCTCAACAACATCATTTCCCTTCACGAAACTAAGGCCCTCGAGAACTTCCCGTGTGGTTAACCATTTGTCGGTGTTCTTGCGCTTTGAAAGCACTGCATAAATATCTGCCTGTTCCGCCTTCTCCAAAAGTTCTTCGTACCTTTCGTAATCCAGCATAACAACGAATGGATGGTTGTTTTTAAGAATCAGAATGTCTTTTTCTTTAGACCTTAAAGATACAGAACCGGCATTCCTCTGCAGCTCCGTTATACCTACGATTTGTTCTTTACTAAACATCAAATTAGCCATTGTAAAATATTAATCTCCTTTCAATTCCCATATTCCTATCTTGTCTTGCTGTTAATCCGAACTCAACATTCTAAGCTGTAATCAACAATAAAACCCGTCACACTCCTTCCGCTTTTCTCCAGGAATATGGGATCTCATTAACATTTGCTGATCAATCCTAACTTCTGGGTAGTATCCCTCCACATAATATTATTGCGAAACGGGGATCAGTTTATACAAGGGCCTTGTAGCATTATTATACGCATTATTATGATCACATGTCAAGACAGAATTTCTCATTCATAATTGTTAAACAGAAAACAATTACGCAAATATCTATAAAAAAACTGGTTTTTGCAACCAGTAGAAAAGAAGCTGCTCCATAATCCGATACTTATTGTATTTTCCTTATTTCTTCGGCTGGTTCTGTTTTACCAGCTTGTCCTTCAAGGCGCCGCAGGCCTTGCACTTGCCGGGCTTGCACCTGCTTTCCACAACGTTTCCGCACTCCTCGCACTTATATACAGCCACTTAGTCTCACCTCCGCCGCTTCTCTTATTTCCCGCACGGCCGCGCCGGGGTCCGGCGCCCCGAAGACCGACGATCCCGCCACCAGAACCGTGGCGCCCGCCCCTGCCACAACGGGCGCGGTGCCGGCGGTTATCCCGCCGTCCACCTGGATCTCGGCCCCCGACCCCGACCGGGAAATCATATCCTTCACTGCCCTTATCTTGGGAACCATTTCCCCGATAAAATCCTGCCCCCCGAACCCCGGGTTGACCGTCATTACCAGCACCAGGTCGACCATGCCCAGAACGTATTCAACAACCGAGGGGTGAGTGGAAGGATTAAGGGCCACACCCGCCTTTACCCCCCTCTTTTTAATCTCCTGGATGGTCCGGTGCAGGTGGGTTGCGGCTTCCGCATGCACCGTCACCAGGTCCGCTCCGGCTGCAATGAAGCTTTCCAGATAGAAGCCGGGATTTTCTATCATCAGGTGGACGTCAAAAAGCATTCCCGATTTTTTTCTCAACGCTGCAACAACCTGGGGGCCGAAGGTGATGTTGGGAACAAAATGCCCGTCCATTATGTCCAGGTGCAGGTACTCCGCCCCGGCTTCCTCCACCCTGCGCACTTCATCGGCCAGTTTTGCAAAATCAGCCGCCAGTATTGACGGCGCCAGTTTAATCATCAGTAACTCCTTTCACGATCGATGAGTTCTTTAAGGATGTCCAGGTAGCGCTCGTAGCGCCCGCTGTCTATGTCGTTCCTGGCTACGGCCGCCTTAACGGCGCAGTCCGGCTCGGCCCAGTGCAGGCAGCCCGCAAACCTGCACTCCGGCACATACTTCTCCATTTCAGGAAAGAAATAAATCAGCTCCTCCCTTTTCACATCCGGCAAAAACAGGGTTGAAAATCCCGGAGTGTCGGCCACCAGCCCGCCTTCCTCCAGGGGCAGCAGTTCCACGTGCCTGGTGGTATGCCGCCCTCTCTTGATTTTTTGTCCGATCTCACCCGTTTTCAGCGACAATCCCGGCTGAATGGCGTTTAAGAGGCTGCTCTTCCCCACTCCCGAAGGCCCGGCAAACACCGAGATGCCTTCCCTGATTACATTTTTTAAATCTTCGACCCCCGTGCCGTCCCTGGCGCTGGTCTTCAAAACCAGATACCCGGCAGCGGCGTAAGGACTGGTAATTTCCAGGGCACTGCCGGAATCCAGGTCAATCTTGTTAAAACATATGACCGGGCGGATGCCCCCGGATCCGGCGTGGATAAGCAAGCGATCCAGCAATGCCAGGGAAGGCTGGGGATCATGGACCGCAAACACAATCACGGCGCGGTCAACATTGGCCACCGGGGGTCTTACCAGGGCATTGCGCCGGGGGTGGACTTTCACCACAACCCCCTGTCTTCCGTTTCCCGGCTCCACTGCCACCCGGTCCCCCACCATCACGTCAACCTTGCGGTGCCTGAAAACACCCCTCAGTGTACACCGCCACAGGCACTTTCCATCGTTGACAAAGTAAAACCCGCCGTAAGCCTTTGTTATTACCCCGTCAATCACAAAAAAATCACCTAATTCAAAACTTCCTGCTCCACCTGTTTGCCGTCCAAATAGACTCTGATGGTTGCCCGGCCCCAGTACTTTACGGTTTCCACCACCTGGTCCCCCGGGTTGTGGTTTCTGATATACACAGGGTTGGTACCCCGCACATCGGTGACCGTTATTTTTACCTCGTGGGGCTTGCCGTCCTTCGGTACTGTAACAATAACATCGGCTTCCCTGGCCGCCGGACCGGGGCCGTTACTGACATTTACCCTGACTGCCGTCCCCTCCGTCACCTGCTCACCGGCTGCAGGGAACTGTGAGACTATCTGCCCCCTCAGGTACTCCGCACTGTACTGGTAAATTCTATCCCGGTCCAGTTCCAGTTTATTCTCACTTAGCTTCGACCTGGCCTGGTCAACGGTAAGGCCCTTTAAATCCGGGACCTTGGTGCCGGCCGGTTCAGTTCCCTTGGAAACGGCAACTGATACTTTTGTTCCCCTGGGCACCCTTTCATTGGCGGCCGGCTTCTGACTGGCCACCAGACCCTTTTCAATCTCACTGCTGTATACCTCTTCGGGGGGATCTGCCATTTCCAGGCCGTTTTCAATCAGTTTGTCCCTGGCCGCGATCAGGTTCTGACCCACCAGGTTGGGTACCGTTTTCAGGTCGGCCCCCTTGCTTACCGTAAGCGTGATCACCCTGTTCACCTTGACGGGAGGGTCGTTGGGGCCATAGTCCTGGGCAACCACTATGCCCGGGAGAGCATTGCTGTCATACTGCTCCTTTACCGTGGTCCGCAAATTCTTTTCCGCCAGGATGTCCTGGGCCTCTTTAAGAGGCTTGCCGACCACCCAGGGGACAACCACTTCCGGTACATTTACAAACCGGTAATAGCCGTAATAAGCCGCCGCGACAACCAGGGCCGCCAGCATAATCAAAACTGTCCACCCTGCCGGGCTGAGCCTTCTGGCCGGCCTTTGCCTCTGGGAATAATGGTCCGGTGCTTTTAAGGCCATCATGTCCTCACGGTCAACGGGAATGATGCGGGTGGTGTCCTCATCATCCCCGGAAAGCGCCTCCTCCAACTGGAAAGACATTTCCCTGGCGCTGCCGAATCTCTTGTCCGGGTCTTTATGCAGCGCCCTCATCACCACCCGCTCCAGCTCCACGGGGATGTCCGGCTTTCTTCTGGTCGGCGGCTCGGGATCGCTTTGAATATGCTTCAAGGCAATGGCAATGGGACTGTCGCCGGTGAATGGCACACTCCCGGCCAGCATTTCATACAATACCACCCCCAGGGAATATATGTCCGACTTGGGGTCCGCCACCTCGCCCCTGGCCTGTTCCGGGGACAGGTAATGCACCGAACCCACTATGGTGTCGGTAGTGGTTACCGTGGCCGCGCTGGCCTCCCTGGCAATGCCGAAATCGGTCAGCTTGGCCCTCCCGTTCCTGGTGATCAGTATGTTATGGGGCTTGATGTCCCTGTGTACGATATTGTTCTCGTGGGCGTGTTCCAGGGCATCGCAAATCTGCCGGGCTATGGCCACCGCCCTGGCCGGGTCCAATGGCCCTTCCCTCTTGATGATACTCCTTAAATCCTTTCCGTCCACATATTCCATGACCAGGTATTGCATGTCATCTTCCCGGCCAACATCGTATATACTGACTATATTCGGGTGCGAAAGGCTTGCCACCGACCGGGCCTCCCGCCTGAAACGCCGGACAAAATCCTCATCCGAGGTGTATTCAGGGCGCATCAGCTTGATGGTCACCAGGCGGTTGAGAATGACGTCACGGCCCTTGTAAACGATGGCCATTCCACCGCCCCCCAGCTGTTCCAGGACTTCATACCTGTTGCCCAGCATCTTACCAATCACTTAGCCTTCACCCCCTTAAGATAATCCTTTATAAGCTCCCTGGCTACCGGCGCCGCTGCGCCGGCGCCGGCGCCGGCGTTCTCCACCAGCACCGCCACCGCTATGCGGGGGTTTTCCACCGGGGCAAAGCCGATAAACCAGGCGTGAGTCTCACCGTGGGGATTTTGGGCGGAACCGGTTTTACCGGCCACCCGGACTCCGGCAATGGAGGCCTGGGAGCCCGTTCCCCGCTTCACCGCTTCCTCCATGGCGGCGGCCAGCATCCCGGCCACCTCGGGGGAAACAGCATTGTACAGGATCTCCGGGGCCATCTTTTTAATCACTATGCCGTTCCTGGTCACTACCTTCTCCAGCACGGCAGGTTTCATCACCACGCCCCCGTTGGCCACTGCGGACGCCACCAGGGCCATCTGCAACGGGCTAACCAGCACCCGCCCCTGCCCTATGGCGGCCGAGGCCACCTCGGGGCCGCTCATTTTGTTTAACGGCAAAGTGCCGGGATAAAACGGAATTTCTCCACCAACCACGGGGTAACTGTCCTTGTACCGGCCGCTCCTGTCGTAATCGATAAAGTTAAAGCCAAAGGATTTGGCGGCCCTCTTCAGCCCCTCCTCCCCCAACTCCAGGCCCAGCCCGGCAAAGGCGGTATTGCACGACACCGCCAACGCGCCGTTAAAATTTATCCGGCCATGAACCCCGGTGTCCTTTAACTCAAAGCCTTCCACCGCAATACTGCCCTTGCAGTCATAAATCCTGCCCAGATTCTGCGGGTTGGCCGCCAGGGCGCCGGCGCCGGTTATTATTTTGAAGGTGGAGCCGGGCGGGTAGATTCCCCTGGCCGCCCTGTTCAGCAGTGGAGCAGCCCCGGTCTGTGTTTTGAGTATGTCGTACCCGGTTACTGGCAGTTCTACTTTCTTTCCGTTGCGCACACCACTCTCGGTGCGGACCACGCTGTCCACCGAGGCCGGATCAAAGGCCGGCGCACTGACCATGGCCAGCACCGCCCCGGACCGGGGGTCCAGGGCCACCACCGCCCCTCTCCTGTTTCCCAGCAGGTTCACGGCCTGCCTCTGCAGGTCGCTGTCGATGGTAAGCACGACGTTATAGCCGTACCTCTGCCTGCCCAGTACCCGGTCCACCAGGGCCTGGATCTTGCCGGCGTCGTCCATGGCCAGCAGGTAGCTGTCAAAAACCGATTCCAGGCCCGTCCGGCCGTACCGCTGAGAAACGAATCCCAACAGGTGGGCGGTCTCCCGCCCGCGGGGGTAAACCCGCCTCTTGACGCCGTCCACCATCCTGTCCTCGGCCAGAACCACTCCCCGTCGGTCGTATATGGCGCCCCGGACGACGGCCTCCTCGGCCGCGGCCAGGCGCCTGTTATGGGGATCGGTGGACAGTTTCGGCCCCACCACTGCGTTCAGGTAGCCGAGATAGATCACCAGCACCGAAAAGATGGCCAGGAAAAAGTACCCCGCCTTCCTGATGTTGTCATTCATGGGACCGCGCCTCGTGGGATATGTTCATTAACATGCCCAGGATAATAAAATTGGCCACCAGGGAACTGCCCCCGTAGCTTATGAACGGCAGGGTGACCCCGGTGAGGGGGAGCAGCTTGGTTACCCCGGCTACTATGATAAAGGCCTGCAAGCCCATCAGGGCGGTCAGCCCGAAGGCCAGCAGCTTTGAAAAATCGTCCCTTGACTCCAGCGCCACTTTCAGCCCCCTGTACACAAAGATAACATACAAAAGGAGAATGCCCACACCGCCCAGTAGTCCCAATTCCTCTGTAATGGCGGCAAAAATAAAGTCGGTGTGCACCGCCGGAATAAACTTCGGATATCCCCCGCCCAGGCCGGTTCCGGTCAGCCCGCCCGCCCCGATGGCAAACAGGGACTGGATGATCTGGTAGGCCTGGCTGTATTCCCTGTCTCCCAGCTCAATAAAACCGTACGGGTTTAAGAGCCAGATATCCACCCTCTGCTTTACGTGGTCAAACAGCAGGTAGCTCAAAGCCCCGCCGCCGAGGAACAGGGCGGTTCCCAGGGAAATATACAGCATCCTGGCCGTGGCCACGTATACCATGGCCAGAAAGGCACCGAAATAGATCAGCGCCGTGCCCAGGTCCCTTTGAAAAGCCAGCAGGATCAGGGAAATTCCCCACATCCCGATCAGCGGCCCCCACACCCTCGGACCGGGCAGGGCCAGGCCGAGGACCGACTCGGTGCCCCGGGCCAGGACCATCTTGTTTTCCGACATATATGAAGCCAGGAACAGAACCACCAAAATCTTTACAAACTCGGAGGGCTGCAGGTGAAAAAGGCCAAAGTCCAGCCAGCTCCTGGCGCCCCCCTCCTCGATGCCGAAAAAAACCGGCACTATCAGCAGCAGGGCCCCGATCAGCCCGTATACATACTTGTACTCAGAAAGCCGCCGGTAGTTGGTGAACAGCCTGGTGGTAAGAAACATGCAAAACAAGCCGGTCAGCAGCCAGGCAAACTGCCTGTATGCGTACCCCGGTTCCAGCCGGTACAGAAAAACCAGGCTGGTATAAGAAAATACGGCCACCACCGGCAGCATGAACTGGTCCGCCTTAAAGCGCAGGGCCTGCCACAAAATGCCCACCAGCAGGAAAGCCAGGGCCGGCGCCGACGCCCCGATGAAAACGGTGCGGGCGTCCCCCCCGCGCCAGAGGTAGCCGGCGGAAGCCCCGGCGGCCATGAAAAGCGCGGCCAGAAACAGCAGTTTTATCTCCAGTTGCCTGTATACTCTCCGGCCGTGGGCCGGTGCCGTACTATCCATCTATCTCAACCACTATTACGGATATGTTGTCACTGCCGCCCCTTTTCATGGCCTCGGACACGAGCCCCTGAACCGCCTGGTCCGGATGGGCGGCCTCCCTGACCAGCCGGAGCATTTCGTCGTCCTCCAGGAGCCCGCTCAGCCCGTCGGTGCACAGCAGGAGGATGTCGCCCTTTTCCAGTTTAATCCTGATCAGGTCCACGTCCACCAGGGGATCGGTGCCCAGGGCCCTGGTCAGCACGTTTCTGTGCGGGTGATCGCGGGCCTGTTCCTTTGTGATTCCGCCGTGCCTGAACATTTCCTGAACCAGTGAATGGTCTTCGGTAAGCGGGTAAATTTTGTTGCCCCTGATTATATATGCCCTGCTGTCACCCACATGGGCCAGGATCAGTTCCTTTTCCCTGATCACTGCGGCGGTAAGGGTGGTGCCCATTCCCCGGTATGTAGGTTTGTCCCTGGAGGCCGAATATATTTTGCTATTGGCCAGCCGTACACCCTCCAGCAAGCTTTTCACGGCTTCATCATTACTCCCGTTTCTGATTCGCCGGGATACCGACTCAACGGCAATACGGCTGGCCACTTCCCCGGCCTGGTGCCCCCCCATCCCGTCGGCAACGGCAAAAAGAGCCAGATCGGGAACAACACAAAGGCTATCCTCGTTCTTTTTCCTTACGAGACCCACTTCCGTCATCTGACTCCACTTCATATGCCCACCTCACAAACTGCAGGGTGACACCGCCAATCCGGATCCTGTCCCCGTCGGCCAGGACCGTCGGCCTGCTTAATTTGATTTCATTAAGAAAGGTGCCGTTTTTACTGCCCTTGTCCACAAGCCAGTACTGCCCTCCGCCTTTGTAAACGGCGGCGTGTTCCATGGAAGCGAAGGGGTCCACCAGGGTTATTGTGTTGCGGCTGCTCCGGCCGAGGCCCGCTTCCCCTTCCGGTCCCAGGGGGAATACACTTCCCGGCGTAAGCCCGGGGTCGCCGGAAGTGATCACCACCAGGCCGGCTTCGGCGCCGGGGGGAGGGGCATATTCTTCCTGCCGGGGCGGTTCGGGCAACTCCCTGCCGGTTTTTCTTTTTCCGGCCGGTTCCGCCGCCGGTTCCCCCGCCTTCCCCAGGTCCTGGAACATCATTTTTATCAACTGAAAAATAAAGACATAAAGTATGACTAAAAAAAGATAGCGGAAGACTGTCAATAACAGGTCAAGCACTTTCATCCACCTTAAAGGCGAACAGGGTGGAGCCCAGTTTGAGGCTGTCACCGGGCGACAGGGTTTTTGTTTTGATGCGCTCCCCGTTGACATAGGTCCCGTTGGTGCTGTTCAGGTCGGTTACGACCCAGCTCCCTTTAAGCGGCTCCAGCCTGGCATGCCTCCTTGATACACTGCCGTCCGGCAGGACAATATCGCAGGACTCTCTTCTCCCCAGCACAACCGGGTATCCTTCCAGCCTGATAATTTTTCCGGCCTGCGGGCCTTCCTTTGCTTCCAGAACGTAACCAGTTGCCTGGCCGATGACCGGAACCGGCGCGGTGTCTCTGGCCGGCCGGTAGTTTAATGTGTCTTCAAAATAAATCTTTTCATCGTCCGCTTCTTCCCCGGAGGCCGCTGATCCCGCCGCCGGGCTGCCGAACTTTCCGCTGACGCGGATTTGCCCGGGTTTCAGTTCCTCGTCAGGGAAAAAACTCACCCGCGGCTGGGCCACCAGGGTAAAATCCTTTTCTTCGGCCTTCTGGCGGAGGTAATCCTGCAGCTCACCGGACAGGGCTTCCACCAGATACGATATCGACGAGAGGTCATCCGGGCTCAAAAAGACTTCATACTCATTGGGGGCGTATACCAGGTTAACGCTGACCCTTTTGCGGTCGCGCATCTCGCGGGTCAGTTTTTTGGCGATATCCAGCGGCTGTACCCGGCCCTTGAATTTATCCCTGAAAAAACCTTCTATGTACTTTTCCAGGCTTCCCTCCAGTCCGGAAAAGAAACCCATTTATTTCACCTCTTCTACAGCACAGTGGAATATTTTAACAGTTGCGGCAATAATATTATTCCCTTGATTCCGGTTGGAAAAACATCATTTTCCTTCTTAACTGGCCGCAGGCCGCGTCAATGTCGGTACCCAGTTCGCGCCGCACCGTGGTCTCAATCCCGGCCTTCTCCAGCACGGCCTTAAACCTCTGCACGGCCCCGGGTGAAGGCCGCTTGAATTCCCGCTCCCTGACGGGATTAAACGGTATCAAATTGACGTGGCAGGGAATCCCCCCCACCAGGCGGGCCAGCGTTCCGGCCTGGCCGGGGCTGTCGTTGATTCCGGCCAGCAGTATGTATTCAAAGGTAATCCGCCGGCCCGTCCGGCCGCTGTAATAACGGCAGGCCTCCATCAGCGCTGCCAGCGGATATTTCCTGTTCAGCGGCACCAGCCGGTCCCTCAGGTCATTATCGGGGGCGTGGAGGGAAATGGCCAGAGTAATGGGCATGCCCTCACCGGCCAGCTGCCTTATACGGGGCTCCACCCCGCAGGTGGACAGGGTTATGTGCCTGAACCCGATATTCAGCCCGTACCCGGCACTGACATTCTTTATGAATTTTACGGTGTTGTCATAATTGTCGAGGGGCTCCCCCGAGCCCATCAGCACGATGTGGCTCACCCTTTGGCCCGAGTCCCCCCGGGCGGCCAGCACCTGGTCGTACATTTCCCCGGCTGAGAGGTTCCTGACCCGGCCGCCCAGGGTTGAGGCGCAGAAAGCGCAGGCCATGCGGCAGCCCACCTGGGTTGAAATGCACACCGACTGGCCGTAGGAGTACTTCATCAGCACGCTTTCCACGGCCTGGCCGTCCGCCAGCCGGAAGAGATATTTCACTGCGCCGCCCCGGGAAGATATCTGCTTATTGATAATCTCCGCCCTCCCGGGGGTGCACATCCCGGCCAGGCGGTTCCGCAGCAGGGCGGGCAGGTTTGTCATGTCGTCAAAGCTGTGCGCCCCTTTTCTGAAAATCCAGTCCGCCACCTGCCGCGCCCGGTAGCGGGGCTCGCCGATGTCCTGGAAAAACTCTTCCAGCTCCGGCAGGGTAAAGTCCTTAAGATTGATCAGGTCGCTCATCTGGGCCCCCGATACTCAAATACTTTCTACAACCATCGGTTAATCCCTTCTTCTCATGCGGGCGATAAAAAATCCGTCGGTGCCGTGCCGGTGTGGGTAAAGCTGGACATGGCCGTTTTTCATGGCTTCCTTTTCGCCCAGGGCGGAGGGAAGGCAGGCGCTGAGGTCCTCAGCCCGGAAATGGGGGTGGGACCGCAGAAAACCTTCCACCTGGCCCGTATTTTCTTCGGGCAGCACCGAACAGGTGCTGTAAACCAGGACACCCCCCGGTTTCAGGCAGTGCGAAATACTGTCCAGCATCTCTCCCTGCAGCCTGACAATCTCCGGCAACTGGCCGGGAGTCTTTCGCCACCGTGAATCCGGCCTCCTCCGGATCACCCCCGTCCCCGAACAGGGGGCGTCCAGAAGCGCAAAATCCGCCTGCCCGGCCAGGTCCGGGGGCAGATCCCTGGCATCGCCTTCTACCGGCCTGACACAGGTTATGCCCAGCCTGGCGCAGTTCTCCGCGATCAGCCTCAGCCTGTGGGGGTGAATATCAAAGGCCAGTACCGTTCCCCTGTCGCCCATTAGCTGGGCCAGGTGGGTGGCCTTGCCCCCCGGGGCGGCGGCGGCGTCGATCACCAGTGATCCCGGCAAAGGAGCCACCGCGTGGCCCACCAGCATTGAACTCTCGTCCTGAGCCTGAAAAAGGCCCTCTTCAAAGGGTAAAAAACCCCTTAGGGCGCCCACTCCCTCCAGGTTGACGCCTTCAGGGGCATATCTTGTTTTTCCGGCCGTTACCCCTTTTGCGGCCAGCCGCTCCATGAGGCCCTCCCTGGTAATCCGCAGGGTGTTGGTGCGCACGGTGTTGGGGGCGGGGTGGTTGTTTGCCCTGCACAGTTCTATGGTCTCCTGGACACCCAGTTCGTCGACCCACCTCTCCACCAGCCAGGCCGGGTGGGAGTACTTGAGAGAAATATGGCCCACCGGGTCATCTGCCATTGCCGGGAAGCTGATTTCATCCCGGTGGCGGAGGACATTGCGGAGCACCCCGTTGACGAATTTAACCGCCCCCGGGTGGCCGAAGCGCCTGGCCTGGTTGGCCGCCTCGTTTATGGCCGCCGGGGCGGGTACCCTGTCCATGTAAAATATCTGATAAACCCCCAGGCGCAGGATATTTCTTACCCAGGGGGTCTGTTTTTCCAGCGGCTGCCTGACATGCTGCCGGAGTATCCAGTCCAGGGTATTCAGCGACCTCAAGGCGCCGTAAACCAGTTCGGTGGCAAAGGACCGGTCCAGCCCGCCGGGTTTGTATTCCTCCAGCACCCGGCTTAAGGCCAGGTTGGCATAGGCCTCCCCGGCGTCAACATCCTTCATGACCAAGAGCGCTATATCCCTGGCGCTGTACCTGCCGGTGCGAATTTTCACCGCCCGCCTTTCCTGTCTATGAAGAAATTCAGTGCCTCTTCCACCCGCGCTATATCAATCCGGGTGTTGTGGCAGGGGCCGAAGGGCCTTTCGTTGGTAACCCCCAGCACCGGCAGCGGATTGGAATCCTGGATGCCGCTGGTCAGGTCCCTCTCGCAGGCAACGGCCACCACGGCCCGGGGACGATAATCCTTGACATACTTCCTGGCCAGCGTCCCGCCGGTAGCCACCCCCATGTTTATTCCGTACCGGTCCCTCACCTCCAGCAGTTCCCCGATGCAGCAGCCACCGCAGCGGCGGCAGTTGTCGATCTCCACGGTAATCTTGTGCGGGCACTGGGTCCGCTGCAGGCAGTGCGGAACCAGCAGGAGAAGCTGGTCGGGCCTCAGTTTAAAGCGGGCGGTCCTGACCATCTCGTTGTTTACCTCGATAAAAGAACTCCTGATGCGGTCCACATCAATTTTAAACATTTTACCCAGGCCAATGATAACCGGGAAAAAAATGTTTATGGCCACCCTGATGGGTCCCTGGAAAAAGCCCAGCCTCTTGGAGGCCAGCAGGGTTAACAGCATTCCCGCCATGCCCAGGCCGGCCACTACTACGGAAGCGCCGAGGAAAACCACCAAAGCCATGACCAGCATCTGGTTCATAACCGACTGGCTGGGATTGAAAATGAAATACCCCAGGGCAAAGGCAATCAGCCCCACCATCAGCAGGCTGCCCCCCAGCAGCCCCAAAAACAGCCTTTTACGAACATATGGGTGGATATAGGTTATATTGACTTTCAATTAAGGCGCCTCCCAGTCCGTTCCGTTCATTTGCCCGAACCGTTCTGATACCCCAGCACTGTCCCGGGGACAATCCTCACGCCCCGCAAGAAATCCGCCGCCTTCAGCCTTTTCCCGCCCTCCAGCTGCAGTTCCCGGATTACCAGGGGGTAGTCCCCGCACTGCACGGCCGGCCCTTCTTCAACCGGTCCCAGAATTTGCCCGGGCAGCGGCCTTTTCGCTTCTGCCGGGGATTCCCGCCCCGGTTCCGGAGGCAGTACCTTTACATTCCATATTTTAAGCACCCTGCCATCCAGCCATGTTCTGGCCCCCGGCCACGGATCCAGGCCGCGGACCTGATTTTTTATATCAATGGCCCTGTTGCGCCAGTTGATTATCTCATCCTCACGGCTTATTACCGGCGCGTAGGTGGCCTTTTCGTTATCCTGGGGAAAGCCCGCCATTTTGCCGGCGGCCAGCAGTTCCAGCGTTTCCGGCAAAAGCTGCGCGCCCATCCGGGACAGCCGGTCATGCACCGCACCAAAGTTTTCTTCCGGGGAGACGGCCGTCCGGGCCTGCAGCAACACATCGCCGGTGTCCAGCCCGGCGTCCATTTTCATGGTGGTCACTCCGGTCTCGGTTTCACCGTTCATGATGGCCTTCTGGATGGGGGCGGCGCCCCTGTATTTGGGCAGCAGCGAAGCATGAACGTTGACACAGCCCAGGGGAGGAATGCTTAAAACTTCCGCCGGCAGGATCCGGCCAAAGGCAACCACCACTATGGCATCCGGTTTTAAATCTTTCAAAAGACTGATAAAAGATTCTTCCTTCAGGCGGACCGGCTGGTACACCGGCAGTCCCAGCGCCAGGGCCGCTTCCTTCACCGGGGAAGGAAGGACCTTTTTGCCCCTTCCCCGGGGCCTGTCCGGTTGGGTGACCACCCCGGCCACCTCCAGGCCCGCCTCCACCAGAGCCTTCAGGCTGGGCACGGCAAAATCCGGAGTGCCCATAAACACTACTCTCACGATGTTTTTCCCCCAGCAAAATTATTCTAATCTAGCAATTTATATCCATCTCTCTTTTACGATTTCACCCTGCGAATATTTTCGGCTTTATCGATAAATAAAATACCTTCCAGGTGGTCTATTTCATGCTGAAAGGCCCTGGCCGCATAGCCTTCAGCCCTGATTTCAATTTCCCTGCCGTCCCGGCTGAGGCCCTTGACCCTGACTACTTCGGCCCTCCTGACGTCTCCCACCAGGCCGGGAACGCTAAGACAGCCCTCGGCATCTGTGACCTCACCCCGGGTTTCGGTAATCACGGGGTTAATCAGCTCGTAAAGCCCCTCACCCGCATCCACCACGATTACTCTCTTGGAGACCCCTATTTGCGGGGCCGCCAGCCCGACGCCCTTGTTGGCGTACATGGTATCGCGCATGTTATCCAGCAGCTTGATGATATTCGGTGTGATTTTGGGCACTTCCCTGGCCTTTTCCCGCAGAATATCATCACCGTTTTCCACTATCTTGTAGACAGCCAACTGCTCTCATCCTTCCATTTTTAGTCTCTACATCAAATTCTGCGGGTCTATATCCACCACTACACTGGTACTGTTCCTGCCCCTGGTCTCCACCCGCCCCATAACCGACCGCAACAGGCTGCGCAGCCGGTTGCCGCTCCCGGACTTGACGATTATATGATAGCGGTAACGGTCTTTGGCCCTGGTCAGGGGAGCGGGGGACGGCCCCAGTATTTCAATGCCCTCCTGCCCTTCGCTCCCTCCGGAGCCACCGGCTATCAGGGACACCCATTGTTTCGCCATTTCCCTCACCTCTCCCTCGTCCCTGCCGGTGACCAGCACCCTGGCCAGCCTTGCAAAGGGGGGATATTTCAGGGACTTCCTTATTTTCATTTCCTGTTTGTAAAAACCGGCGTAATCATGGGCCGACGCCAAAACAATGGAGTAGTGCCGGGGAGAAAATGTCTGCACCAGCACCTGGCCGCCCAGTTCTCCCCTGCCGGTACGGCCCGCCACCTGAGCAACCAGTTGAAATGTTCTCTCGGCCGACCGGAAATCCGGCATGTGCAGCGTTATGTCGGCATTTATCACGCCCACCAGGGTAACCTGCGGCATATCCAGTCCCTTGGCCACCATCTGGGTGCCGATCAGTATGTCGGCCCCGCCCTCCCGGAAAGCCTTCAGTATCCGCCCGTGGGACCCTTTCCTGGTGGTGGTGTCGCTGTCCATGCGCAGAGTCCGGGCGCCGGGAAAGAGCTTTACAACCGCTTCTTCAACCTTCTGGGTGCCTGTTCCGAAATACTCAACATACCTGCTCCCGCAGTCGGGACAGTACCCCCGGGCGGCTGTCGAATAGTTGCAGTAGTGGCAGCAGAGGCGGCCGCCGGTATGGTAGGTCAGTGAAATATCGCAGTGCGGACATTTTATCACCAGCCCGCATTCCCTGCATACCACAAAGGTGGAGTAACCCCTCCGGTTTAAGAATAATATTACCTGCTCCCCGCGGGTCAGCCTGTCCCCAATGGCCGAGGCCAGTTGGCGGCTGAAAATGCCGGGGTTTCCGGCCCTCATTTCCTCCCGCATGTCAATAACCTCAACCTCGGGCATGGGCTTCATCTCTATCCTTCTGGTAAGCTCCAGCAGCCCGTACGGTCCGCCCGGCTGGGCCCGGTAGTATGACTCAACGGAGGGGGTGGCGCTGCCCAAAACGGTTACCGCCTCAAATTGCCCGGCCAGCCTTAAGGCAACATCCCGGACGTGGTAGCGGGGAGTTTCCTCCTGCTTGTATGACGGCTCATGCTCCTCATCAAGGATAATCAGCCCCAGGCCGGTCAGGGGGGCAAAGGCCGCCGAGCGGGCCCCCAGCACCACAGGGGCCGCGCCGCAGGCGACACGCCTCCATTCATCATATCTTTCCCCCTCGGACAGCCTGCTATGTAGCACGGCCACCCTGTCCCCGAAGTATCCTTTAAAGGCCGACACCATCTGGGGCGTCAGGGAAATTTCCGGCACCATTACCACCGCCTGCTTTCCCCTGCCCAGGGCATGGGCGATGGCCCTTAAGTAGATCTCGGTTTTTCCGCTGCTGGTAACCCCGTGCAGCAGGAACACCCGGCGCTGTGACCGGTCAACGGCTTTGTTTATTTCCTCCAGGGCAGCCGCCTGCTCCGCGGTCAGGTCAAAATCACCCCGGGCGACCGGGCCGTCCTCCGGATAAGGATCCCGGCGCTGCTCCACTTCCCCGCTGCGCAGCAGCCCCTCTGAGACCAGTTTATCCACCACACTTACAGACGTTCCCGCGGCTGCCGCCAGCCCTTTCCTGGACATGCCCGGGTGGGCGGCGGCGGCCAGCCATACCGCTTCCCTTTTGGCCGACCGCCGGTCAAAAACGGGTTTTTTCCCATCGGGAAAAACCGGATAGAGGCCCTTCACCTTCTTAGATCCGGTGCCCTGTATCCGCGGAGATATGACCGCCTGCAGGGCCGATACCAGGGGGCACAGGTAGTAATCGGCCATCCACCTGGCCAACTCCATCTGGCCGGGGGTGAAAACAGGCCCCTCATCCAGAACTTCCTTTATCTCCTTTAATTCAAACTTATCCAGCACCTTTTCGGGGGGAGGGCCGAGGCCGGTAACATACCCTTCCACCTGCCTCCTGTTAAAGGGAACCAGTACCCTGCTTCCCACCCTCACGCTTCCCGCCAGCCGGGGGGGCACCACATAATGAAAGCTGTGGTCGATTTTCCTTGTGGTGACGTCCACCAGCACCTCGGCGCACAATACCTTTTCCATAACAACCTCGAATAAAGGCTAAAATCCGCGCTACAGGTTAATTATACCAGATCACCCGGTTAAGCGGGTAAATTTCCCGCTTAACCGGCCCGGCTGTACACATACTGCGATCCCGCCGAATACAGAACGAAGGCGACGGCCATTTTCTCCGAAATCATTTTTAATGCCTGGAATCCGCTGCAGTGCATGGGTACGATCTGTCCGGGCGCCACGCCGGCCAGACCGGCCACGGTTTTTTCAATTTTTTCGGCCGGGGCGCCGGAGAGGTGGAAACCTCCCAGTATGGCGTGAATTTTTTCCACCCCGGTCAATTCCACGGCCCGCCTGACAATGTTCACTATGCCCCCGTGGGCGCAGGCGGTGAGGATTACCAGGCCCTTTCCGGCCACGTTGAAGGCCAGGCTCAATTCCCCCACGAAATCATCCTGCTCAAGCCGGCCGTCCCTTTCTACCATCAGCAGGGGGGATCCCTGCTCGAATTCGGTAACCCTGGGCACCGGACCGATGACCAGCACTCCCGGCAGTATCTCCTCCGGCCGGTCAATTTCCCTTATCCGGCAGCCGGCGGCTTCCACCCCGGCCGGCTCAAGCCTGCCCAGGTCCAGTTTCATGCCGGGGGGACAGATATACCTCCTTAAAAATGCTTCTTTCCCCACGTAGAGGGGAAGCGGCAGCTTTTCCCGGGGCACCAGGCCGCTGATAACCCTTTGCAGCCCCCCGTAGTGGTCAAAGTGTCCGTGGCTCAATACGGCCGCCCTGACCCCGGACAGGTCTATGCCCATGGCCTCCATGTTGCGGGCCGTTCCCTCCCCGGAAACGCCGAAATCCATCAGCAGGGAGTTCTTCTGCCCGGCGGCGGCCACCTCTATAAAGCAGGCAAACCCGTGCTCGGCGGAAAGGTGGGCCGGCAGTTCCGCCACTCCCCCGCTCCCCGCCCCGACAAACCTGTACCTCTGCACATTTGCCTCGGGCATCAGCAGGCCGTCGTAAAAATTGTCCATGGTAACGGTTATTTTTACCTCATCGGCGGCCGTCACTGCAATTTTTTCCACAACCAGCACCTCCTTCATCATTTTATTATAACATGGTTTTCAACGGTACCTTTCTTCCGCCGGCCCTTACAAAAATGGTATTGACTTTGCCATTGTTTGAATATAAATTAAATTTAGGTAATATACTACCCGGGTAGTAAATAACTGGAGGAACCTAAATTGCCCGACAATCTTTCCGACGAGCTGGTAAAGTCATTTTTACATTTAGGCCTGACCACATACGAGGCCATGGCCTATATCGCCCTTTTACGGCGGCATCCGGTCAACGGCCATGAAATCAGCCGGCTGTCCGGTGTGCCGGGACCAAAGATATACGAGACCCTGGACAGACTGACCAGGAAGGGACTGGTGGCCCCCCTGCAAACGGAGCCCGTCACCTATGAACCCCTGCCCTACATTGAGTTTCTGAAATACAAGGAAAATGAGACCAAAAGCAATATCCGGTTCCTGCAGGAAAACCTGGACAAACTGGTTACCACCGACAGCCCGCACCTGATCTGGCACATCCGGGGTTACGGGGCGCTGATGGCCAAGGCCGGCGAAATAATAAACAGCAGTGAAGATGAGGTCCTTATAAGCTTCTGGGAAGAGCAGGCAAAGGATATCACAGGGCCGCTGTCAGAAGCGGTGAAGCGAAACGTACGGGTTATCAGCATGCAATTCGGGCCGGGCACCACCGACATAGGCACGGTATACAGGCACATCCTGCTGGATACCATATACAAAAGGCACGGCAATGAAATGACCCTGGCGGCAGACAATAAATACGGCTTTTTCATGAACCTGGCGCCCGGGGGAGAATGGGAAGGCTACTGGACCAGCAACCCCGGGGTAATCAGGATGGTTACCAATTACATAAGGCACGACATCTATGTCAACAAACTGATTATGGAGTTGGGCAATACGGCTTTCGATTTATACGGCCCGCAGCTTGAAGGCCTGCTGAACATTTAAAGATCTGCAGCGACGGGGTTAAAATATTCAGTTACGGGGGGATTTAGAATGTCCAACAAGGTTATTGTCACGGCGGCGATCACAGGTGCCATCCATACTCCTTCCATGAGTCCTTACCTGCCGGTTACACCAAAACAGATCGCCGACGAGGCGGTCAGGGCCTACGAAGAGGGGGCGGCGGTGGCCCACATCCACGTGCGCAACCCGGAAAACGGCATGCCGGTATCGGACATGGAACTGTTCCGGGAAGTGGTCACCGAAGTTAAAGGCCGGTGCAACATCATCCTCTGTTTGACCACCGGGGGCAGCCTGGGCGCCACCACCGCCCAGAGGGTAGCGGTGGTACCCACCTTCAAACCCGAACTGGCCTCTTTCAATTTTGGCTCCATAAACTTCGCCCTGTTCCACGTGCTGTCCAACAAAAACCTGCAGTTCAAGTACGAATGGGAAAAGCAGTACCTGGGCATGACTGAGGATTTTATCTTCCCCAACACCTTTAAGACCCTGCGCGAGTACTGCCAGTACTTTGACGAAAACCAAACCAAACCGGAGCTGGAGATTTACGACCTGGGCATGATCAACAACGCGGCCTTTATGCTGGAAAGGGGCTACCTGAAGAAACCGCTGTACATCCAGTTCGTGCTCGGCATCCTGGGCTCCGCCCCGGCCACGCTGGAGAACCTCATGTTTTTCTACCAGACCGCCAGAAATACCATCGGCGACTTTGCCTGGTCGGTGTGTGCCGCGGGCCGTCACCAGATCAACATGTGCACCGCGGCCCTGCTTATGGGCGGCAACGTCCGGGTGGGGCTGGAGGATAACCTGTACCTTGAAAAAGGGGTGCCGGCGAAAAGCAACGGCGAGCAGGTGGCCAAGATCGTGCGCATCGCCAGGGAGCTGGGACGGGAACCGGCCACTCCCGACGAGGCAAGAAAGATTTTGGGGTTAAAAGGGATAGACAGGGTCAACTATTAGGCCCATATAACAAACAGAGAAACAGGAGGAAATCCCATGCGCCCGGAAGATATTAAAAAAATTGCAGTAGTCGGCGCAGGGCTGATGGGCCACGGAATCGCCCTCACCTATGCCCTGGCCGGCTACAGGGTTGCTTTAAACGACATAAATGACGGCATACTTGAGAACGCAATCAGGCATATCAGGGAAAACCTTTTGCTGTTTGCCGACAATGATCTGATTAAACATGAGAAAATTGACCAGGCCCTGGCCCGCGTCGCCGCCACCACCGATCTTGAAAAGGCGGTGGACGGCGCGGATTTTGTAACCGAGGCCATAGTTGAAGACACAGAGGCGAAAAGGAGCCTGTTCCGTTCACTGGACGACCTGTGCCCGCCGCACACAATCCTGGCCAGCAATACCTCCTCGCTGCTGATCAGCGATTTCGGGGCGGGGACGAAAAGGGAAGACAAACAACTGATTACCCACTGGTTTAACCCGCCCCACATCGTACCAGTGGTGGAGATCGTCAGGGGGCCGAAAACTTCCGATGAAACTGTGGACATCGCCTACTCCCTGCTGAAAAAGGCAAAAAAATCTCCGGTCAGGGTTTTGAAAGAGCTGCCCGGCTTTCTTGTCAACCGCGTGCAGTCGGCGGCCATCAGGGAGGTCTGGTCGTTGTGGGAGCAGGGAGTGGCCAGCGTTGAGGATATCGACCTGGCCATTAAGGGAAGCTTCGGATTTCGCCTGGCCAGCCTGGGCCCGCTGCAGATCTGCGACCTTGGGGGTCTGGACCTGTGGTACCGGGTAGGCGTCAATCTAATGAAAGAAATCAACAATTCCACCGAACCCTCCCCGGCAGTCAAGGAAAAAGTGGACAGGGGTGAGCTGGGGCTAAAGTCCGGAAAAGGATTTTACAATTACTCAACCGACTACTTTAAAGAAAATTGGGACGAGGTGGTGCAAAAAAGAGACAGGGAATTTATCCGGCGCCTGAAAATGCTTTACTGGTCCGAGTAAACGGGAAATAAACCCATATCGGGGTTACCCGACAGACTTTAGCATTAATGCTGCCACCAATTAAAGTTTTAGGAGGTGAATAACCAAAGTTAACAAAAAGTGAATCAAAGATTGAGCAAAGGGGGGAACCGCACCGGATTCGCAATTGTCAGAATGATAGGTATTTTTCAAAATTTAATTAAGTTCTGA
Source organism: Bacillota bacterium (assembly GCA_049323615.1). Classification (GTDB taxonomy): domain Bacteria; phylum Bacillota; class Desulfotomaculia; order Desulfotomaculales; family Desulfocucumaceae; genus JBMOPD01. The sequence continues at coordinate 46,738 of JBMOPD010000043.1, forward strand.
AAGGGTGAAACATATGGCCGTAGCGAAAGCCCGGCAGAGCCGTCTGGACCGCTTTGCGCGGATTGCCGAAGGGGTGGTGCCGGACGCCATTACCGCATCGATTATATTCCTGGTCATCCTTTTTATCTGCGCGCTGGCCCTGGGCAACTCGGTGCAAAAGACTATGGATGCGTATTATAAGGGCCTGTGGATGCTCTTGGCATTTACCATGCAGATGACACTGATCATAACCTTAAGTGCGGTATTCGGATCCACTCCTTTATTCAGGCGTATTATCATTTCACTATCCAGAATCCCCAAAAACCTTTTTCAGGTCCAGGCCCTGGGGGTTTTACTGGTATCAATCGTCTCGTACTTTTACTGGGGGCTGGGTATAGCCTTATCCCCCATCATCGCCGTTTATTTCTGCAATGAGGCCGAGAAAAAGGGTATTAAAGCCGACTTCCTTTTCACCCTGGCGGTATTCTACGCGGCCACCTCGATCTGGCAGTACGGCTTTTCCTCCAGCGAAGCCCTTTTAATGGTCACACCCGGGCATTTCCTGGAAAAGGTTACCGGAATCATGCCCCTGACAACAACCATCTGGTCTCCGGCGGCCATAATTCATACTATCGTCTTTACTGTCATACTGATTTTGGCTGCCCGCTTTTTCACACCCAGAGAGGTAAGGCCCGTTTCCGAATACCCGGACGCCCACAAATTAACCGAGGCCAATATCGTGGGCGAATACATCGTCACCGACACCGGCATAGGGGAAGCAAAGGGGCTTACTTACTCGGAACGGCTGGAAAGGTATACATTTATCTCGGTGATACTCTGCATCGCCCTGACCGGCTGGCTGTACTACCACTTTGGGGTTAAGAAATTGAGCCTGGACCTGAACTCACTGAACGTCATCTTCCTGCTGCTTTCCTTCCTTCTCCACAAAAATGTCTTTAACTTTACCAGAGCCCTGCAGGAAGGCGTAAAATCCTCCTGGTCGGTAATTGTGATTTACCACCTGTACGCCGCCCTGGCCGGTATCATACAGTTCACCAACATAGGGGAAAAATTCGCCGGCGCCCTGGCCTCAATTTCCACGGCCTATACATTCCCGCTGCTGATAGCCCTCGCCGCAACGGCGATCGCCATATTCGTCCCCTCCAGCGGCGGCCAGTGGGTTATCCAGGGCTTTATCACCTGTAAGGCGGCGGCAGCGGTGGGTATAACCTATCAGCGGGGCATGCTGGCGCTAATGGTGGGCGACCAGATGGGCAACCTGATCTCCCCGTTCTGGTACGTGGTTGTGGCCGGCATTGCCCGGGTTGACTTCAGAAAGTTCTTCGGCTACGGCCTGGTGTTCTCTGCCATCTGGTTTGTCCTGGGTGTGTTGGTATTCACGTTCCTTCCATGTTAATAGCGATCAGGCAGTCAGTTTTTAATTAAAATTTCATTCTCCGGGTGTGGGGCAACATTCTTCCCCACACCCCATTTTCATTTGACTAGGGGCGGGGAGGTGGTGTTCGAGAAAGGCCGGTGGATTCTGAATTCTGGATTCTCCTTACCGGAAGTGCCGTCCCAGCTCGGAAGCGTACTCAGCCCCCACGGCGCCGGAATTTTTCTCCAGCCAGTCGCTGAGCCTGGTTTCCCCGGCCGGAGGGTCCTGGGAAATCAGCAAATCGGACAACAGCCCCCGGACTTCGTCGGGGGTCAGGACCACGTCATTAACCATATAGCCAATCAATCTGGAAAGGAAAAGCGCCAGTCCCGGACTGACATGAATAATTTTGGACCGGCTGCCGACCTTGCCGGCGATTAGCCGGACCAGATCGTTAAATGTAAAAACTTCCGGGCCAACGACGTCCATAATAATATTATCGCTCTGCTGGCCGGCCCTGACGGCTATCCGGGCCATATCCTCCACGAAGACGGGCTGCAGCCGGCAATCGCCCGGCCCCGGCACGGCAAATACCGGAAATCTTCTCAGCAGCCAGGCGATGTTGTTAATAAGAACGTCTTCGGGACCGAAGATCACCGTGGGCCTGATAATGGCGTAGGACAGCCCGGACTGGATGACGGCCTTTTCCAGCAGCCCCTTCCCCCTGAAGTACGGCAGGGGTGAATCCTCCGAGGCGTTGGTGATGCTCACATGGACGATCCTGCGCACTCCGGCTTCCGCGCACGCTTTAATCAGCGTTCCGGTATTCTCCACAGCCGTATCAAAGGTAACCCGCCCCCGGGCAAAACGGACCCAGTAAGTATTGTAAAGGGTTGTGGCGCCCTTTAAACTCTTTACCAACTCGGGCGGATTGTCAAAGTTGAACGGGAATACGCTCACCCGGTCACCGAAGGGATTGGTCCGGCCGGGATGCCCGGTAATGGTCCGCACCCTCTTTCCCATTTCCAGGAGAAGCCGGGTTATGTACTTGCCCGTGTAGCCGAAAGCCCCGGTCACCACGTTAATTTCGGGAGTTTTCAAGACCTCACCTCCCATGAAAATTGCACGAATGCCTGCATCACCCTCACTCATCAGCCACGTAAGGGTTAACGGAAACAAGACCTTCAATAAACTTAAAATGTTTTTTGTTTAATGTGAAGAGTACAGCATCATTAATCAGGGCCGTGGCCGCAATAATAGCATCCATAGGATCCAGACCATGTGACGAGTGATATTTTGATAATAAACCCCCGGCCATGGCCGCAACATGATCATCTACCGGTATATGATCAAATATTCCAAGAAGGCTCTTGATTGCATCAACGCGTTGCGGGGTCATTTTGGGCGCCGCCATGAGTTCCATTACTGTGATTGTGGATATAAGGCCTTCGAGATTACCATTCTCAACCTCCTGAAGTTGCCTGGTGGCCTGAGGTATGTTCCGCAGGTGATCAATTATTATGTTTGTATCAATAACTACCTTCAAGGTTGTCTAACCTCCTGCCGGAACCCTGGCGAATTCTCTCTACATATTCCACTCCACTCATCTCCATGTCTGATAACAGGCCGGCTGTTTTACTTACTACCCCTTTGCTGACAACCTCTTTCCGCTCTTTCCTCCCAGCTTTCATAACCAGCTTTCCGCCTTCCTCAATATTGACAAAAAGAACGTCACCCTCTTTAATGCCCATTTTTTTTCTTGCTTCCGCAGGGATTACCACCTGTCCCCGGGATGAAACAGTGGTAGTATACATATTTCATGCACCTCTTACTTATCTTACTTATCTTATTTTAAAATAATTTCATCTAGCTTTCAATCGAGAATTTTCCCCGAATCCAGCAATAGAGACATAGAAGTAGCAGACCTAAAGATAAGAGTCTACTTGCTTTTCAATTACTGATATTTCCTGGTCGGTCAGTTGGCGGCCCAGCAGACTGCTCAGCGCCTTCACCGAAGCGCCTATGGCTATCCGCCTGACATCAACTTCCTCCCGCCTTGAAGGTGCGGGCGCTTTCCTGGACGATTCCAGCCTGGCCGACGGCAGCCCGGGGCTTATACCGGCGGCAAGCTCGTCCAACAAGGATTCGTCGTCCTTTAACGGCTCATCGAACCCCTGCCCCAAAAGGTCAGCAGTATCCGCGGGCTGAAAGGGGCTGCCGGCGCTCTTTTCCTTTTCCTGGCGCTTCCTTTTAAGTTCTTCTTTCTTGGAGCAGTACCTGGCGTGTTCTTTAGCTATGGTTTCTTCCACCATATTTAATTCGGATATATGGTTTTCCAGAAAAATTAATTTTTCCGGAGCGTGCTTTTTACACACCTCAATCAGATCATGCTGGTTGGCAATCAGGGCCTGGAGGGCCGGGAAAACCTTAATGGGCACCCTGGAAAGCTCCTTATCGTACTCATAGCCGGAAACCGTAAGTGTGAAATCCTTTTGATCCTGCCTCGCCAATCTAATTCATCTCCCGATATATTATTCAAAGTCGAAATATGTCATCTATATTTTAATACAAGTTGCTGGAAAAATAAAGAAAATAAAATTACCGGGCTGCAACTGGTTTAGTCCTGAGGTTCGCCCGTTTCCAAACGCTCTAAGAAGCGGTCCAGTCTCAGCCCAATTAAGCCCAGCAGCGCCGCCACCCCGGTCAGGAGGTAAAGCCCTGCGCCGACGCCCATACCCAGGCCGGCGGTAAGCCAGATGCTGGCCGCGGTGGTAATCCCGCGGATATGGTCGTGTTCCTTGAAGATAATCCCCCCGCCGATGAACCCTACCCCGCTGACAATCTGGGCGGCCACCCGGGCCGGGTCGATATTCCTGACTACCGCGCCGGAATCCGGCAGGGGAAAGCCGTATATCCCGGCCATGGTAAAAAGGGCAGCGCCCAGGCAGACCAGGGTATGGGTGCGCAGGCCCGCTGGCTTGTGCCGCCTTTCCCTTTCCAATCCGAACAGGCTGCCCAGAATAAATGCCGCCACCAGCCTGACGGCCAACTCCATTTCGTGGCTCATCAATACCCCCACCATTTTTTGTTTATTATTTTCTTTTAGCGCCGGATATATAAAATGGCAAAGCCTATGCCTGTCAAAAAAAGAGCCGCTCCCCTGTGGAAGCAGCCCGCTCAATAACTTAATAACTTAGTGGTTAAAAACATAATTACGGTGACGTATTTCAGCAAGCTGCGCTAACTAATTCCTTTATCTCTGGTTTTTCACATGACAGCTTGGAGCACAAACGATCCAGATCTGCTCGTGTAAATTTCCACTCAAATGGTCGAGCCACTTCTTGGTACCGCTCCTGAAAGCGGAGGAGACGGTCCTGTACCTCAGAAAGAGCGGTGAAGTCACAAGGGGTAAGCACCTTTCGCTGTACTATGGAAAAATATATTTCTATCTGATTGAGCCAGCTAGCGTGTATGGGCAAGTGTACCGGCACAATCGTCGGCCACCTCTTCAGGCGTTCAATCAAGCTCTTTCCCCGATGAGAAGAGCCGTTATCGATAATCCAGAAAACCCTTTTGGCTGAAGCATAAGGTTCCAGGCTCATGACCTGGCTTACGAGTTTTTCAAAGGATGCAATACCGTTTTTCGCAACGGCCAAAAATTTTTGCTCTTCTTACATCCCAGGCAGCCAGGTAGGCCCAAGACCCTTTTCTTTCGTACTCGTGCTCAATACGCATCACCTTGTGGCCCCGGTCCCTGTGAGCAGTGCTTACGTTTCCTGGCCTGGATGCTGGTCTTTTCATCAGCAGAAATCACGTAATCGTTGGAGCCGAGGGGGAGATCATCCCAGAATCCTTCGTATAGACTGAGCACACGTGCCGCTTTCTCCGAAAAGGCGGGGTCCCTGGGGAAGATCCAGCTACGGTAGCGCCAGGGCTTGATGGCATCTTCACTGAGCCATCGCCAAAGCGTCATGCCGCTTATCTGAGCAATGATTCCCCGACTGGTCACCTCCCTGTGTAACTCGGAAATTGATAAGCGGGATAGTGGCACTCCAAGATGGCGAGTGAGTTCACAGGCTATTGACTTAACTTCTATGATCACTGCCGGGGGGAAAAGAACCCGGTCGTCCGCCCCTGGGTTGGTCTTGCAAACCCAGTAGCCGTTCATAATAAAAGCGTTTACGCCATTTGCTGACAATCTGGCGCGGTGTGTCCAAACGGGAAGATATTTCGTCATTGTCATAACCTTGAGCCGCCAGCAGAATGATTTTCGACCGGATTACATCTCGATACGGTGACGTATACCTTCTTGCTTCAGTCTCTAAAACGTGTTTCTCGTGTAGCGTTAAATCAATGATGAATGGGCTTTTCCCCGGCATGATGCTCACCTCCATAGCAGCATCATACCACATAATAAAGCGATTGAACACCAATTAATACGTCACCGTATTTATGTTAGGGTGCACTTAGGTGCCAGGCACCGTTAAATACATTGATGGTGGTGACGCCCTTCACGGTAACGTTTTTAAGGTGAACGTTGCCTTCGGCCACCCCTTCGGCTATCACCAGGTTCCCGTTAATGATCATGTTTTGCAGTGTCACGTCCGCCACGGCAATGGTTACATTGCCGTCAACGGCTTCCACGCCGCCGGCCGGTCCGTAAGTCCCGTCCTCATAGCCGGACACATAGCCGGCCGCCCCGGCCTTGGCCACTTCTGCGGCAAACCAGTCAGCCGATTTAACATCGGAAAAATCCGTCTGGACACTCTGGTTAAATCCAAAGGCCTTGTTGGCCAGGGTTACGAATTCGGCCCTGGTTATCGTGTTGTCCGGTTTAAATGTTCCATCGGGGTAGCCACTGGCAAGGCCTTTACTTATCCAGTCGCCGATCTGTTTCCCGGCCCAGTGCCCCGCGATGTCCGAAGGCTGGGCGAAGGCTGCCCCGGCAAGGGTCAAAACCAAAAGCAGGACTAACCATACCGCGATAAATTTGCCGTTTCTCATAAAAATTTCATTCACTCTCCTTGAATAAGTTTTCTTTGCCTTTCCGCTCCTCTTTAGGAACCTCCTTATCAGTTCATTCATTTGTGCCAGACCTGCAAAGCGCTTGCTGTGGCCGGACGAGACATGCCGGACCTCGCCCTGCCAGTCTTCCCGATTTCCCCCTTCCTTCCGCCAAAATCTGATCAGGAGAGAAACGATGACATTGTGCTCCTCTTTAATACGGCACCTCCTCTCCCGGCAATAAAAAAGCCGCCCTGCGGGCGGGTCTACTGAGACCAACATGTTAGCCATTATCAAGAAGCCTCTCCGTTATCAGGGGGGCTTTTTTATATCTCCTGGGTATTTACCCAGGGTTCTTTCGGACGCATCTCCCCTCCACATTTT
>JBMOPD010000044.1:0-53285 GCA_049323615.1 Bacillota bacterium
CCCGCGAATTACTACAACGCGGACATTCTGTTCATCCTGCAATTCTTTCATTATTAAAATAATTTCCTTTAGCATCTCAACGTTCAACGAGTTTGCTTTCTGGGGCCGGTTGATGGTCAGCGTACAGATGCCGTTTTCAATTTTCTTTAATAATAATTGTTCGTTCACAGCCGGTGCATCCTTTCTTCATTAAAAGTAACCACAGGAAACGCCCGGGATTAACCGATTTCCGGAATTACTCGTCCCTGACTTTCTCCAACCATTCACCTTCAAACCATATCAGCAGGCTATCTTAAATTTTTCCACTTCCGAGCGCAGGCCTTCCGACAGGCTGTTCAGGTTTTCACCGGCGGCGCTGATTTCATCTGCGAAGGCGCTCTGTTTTTTAGCTGTGACCGCTATATCCTGAACGCCGGCGGATACCTCCTGGACCGCCGCGGCCACCTGCTGGATGCCGCCGCTCACCCTTTCCACCTTTTCCAGTATTTCGTTGAACGCAGCCTTTGCCCTGCCGGCAACCTGCAGCCCTTCATGCATTTTTTCACTACCAGTGGTAATTGCCTGCAATGCGGCTTTTGCTTTTTGCTGAGTTTGATTAATCAGCTGGTAAATCTCCTTGGCCGAGTTGTTTGACTGCTCGGCCAACTTGCGCACCTCTTCGGCAACTACTGCAAAGCCGCGCCCGCTTTCCCCGGCGCGGGCCGCTTCTATGGCCGCATTTAAAGCCAGAAGGTTGGTCTGGTCAGCAATCTGGGTAATCATGTTTAATATGCGCGTGATCTCGCCGGCATTGCTGTTTAATTCTTCAATCGACTGCTTTACCTGTTCCGCTGAGACGGCCATGGTTTCAACCTGCTCGCCCATTAGCTCCATGTGCCCTTTTCCCGTTATAGCCAGTTCATTGGACTCCTGGGCGGCACGGGCTACCTGCTGGGCACTTTCAGCTACATTGTCCATTGTGGCTGCAATTTCTGAAACACCTGCCGCGGCGTCGGCGCTGGCTTCCGAAACCTGCCTGACACTTTCGTGCAGCTGACGTGCCGTATCAGCCACATTCTCAGTATTCTGTTTTACTTTTTCAAACACACCACTCAGGTTTTTAAGCAGGCGGTTGAACAGATACGATATGCTGCCGATCTCATCGGTAGTAACTACCGGCAGGCGTACCGTAAGGTCGGCATGACTTTCTTCGGCTTCTTTTAATCTTTCAACCAAAGGCGCCAGTGTATCTTTTAATGAGCGCATAATGAAGTAAATTGTTGTAAAAGAAAATAAGATCAAAATCACTGCTACATACACAAGTTTTTTCAACATATCTTGAACTTCCAATCCCGATAATATGTTGCTGGTCGTAATAAGCACAACGATATCAGACGTTACCATTAACGCCAAAGTAATCCCCATCTTCACTCCCAATGAAATACCTTCGTCAGCAGCTATGGCAAACCCCTTTTCAGCAAACTCCAGCTCCAATACTTGCAACGCCTTCAGGTAAAAAGGATATGCATACACAAAGCAGGCGGCTATTCCTAAAAAAACCCCCGCCGTTGTGATCTGACCGGACGACCAGTCATGAAAAGAAAGCCCGCATACCGGCCCGATTGTGCCATAAATCAATACGATCAGCATTTCCACATAGAAGAACCTGTTTATCGCCTTTTTTACCTGCCCCGATTTCAAATATGATATTGTACAATAATTAAAGTACACCAGAGATGCTGCGAGAATTATCCCGGCCACACTTAAAAGCAACGGTGATAGTAACGCCTGTGCTATCTGCCACGGTGTTAACATTCCCGAGATAATAAATGTCAGCCCCCACAGCAACGTGCCCATCACGTACATGGCTACGAGGTATAAATTTACCCGGGTTTTCAAAACACCACATCCTTTCCAGAAGCCTTTCCATTCCTTCCGACCTAATTAACTGAATAATATCCTTTACTGTAGGATAGCATATCACGGATCAGCACCGTCCGCAACGCGGCCAATACCTCGTACTACTCACCTAATGCGTTGTTGGCCGCCTCAAGGGAAGAATAACCCATCCCCCTGTAGATCAAGCCATATACTTTTTCCGAGAGATTTTCACCCCTCTCCAAAGCCGCCCTCAGATTCTCGTAGTAGTAGCCCAACGTTTCGTCCGAATATGTTTCCAGTTCCGCCCTCAAGTACCTGGCGAAATTTGACGGTTCGGACGCCTGTCCGGCGCCCTGGGAACCGACGATAAACGGGTAGTTTTTGCGCACTTCCGACTGCCATCGTTCTTCAATTTCCACGATTTTTTTAATTAACGGGTTGGTGTTCACCGGCGGGATTAGATTATCCATCCGCGCATACTTAATGGTCATGAGATTTATGCCTTTTTGGACCGCGGTGGAAAGATCGTTCAGGTAGGACTCCAGCGCCTCCCCTGACCACGTGGCGAAGCCGCTTCCCCGGACCAGTTTGAATCCCCCGGTGTTTTCCTGGCAGGCCGCGGGACGGCGGCTGGGAACATTCAAAAACATATCCAGCTCAATTTCCAGTATTTTATTGATCAGCCCGCTGTTATCAGCCATTTTTATCTCACCTCCCGCATCTCTTCCGGACAACTTTGGAAAATGGACGGCATCACAACGTAATACTCTTCTGCCTGTGCGAATGGCAGTTGATATTGACAGCCACAGGCAGGCTGTCGATATGGGCGGGATAAGTCTCTATATTCACCGATAATGCCGTTATTCTTCCCCCCAGTCCTTGAGGTCCGATACCGGTGTTATTAATTTCCTTTAATAGTTCTTCCTCCAGTTCAGCCACCCCGGGATGCTCACTTCTCTTTCCCACCGGCCGCAACAATGCTTCCTTGGCCAGAAAGGCGGCCTTTTCCTGAGTGCCTCCGATGCCTACCCCCACAATTACAGGCGGGCAGGAATTGCCCCCCGCAGCCTTGACCACGTCAAGGACAAACTTTTTGACTCCTTCAATGCCCTCAAAGGCGTTAAGCATCTTAATACCGCTCATATTTTCGCCCCCGCCGCCTTTGGCCATCACGGTAATCTTCAGGCTGTCACCGGGAATAATTTTGAGGTGAATAACGGCAGGGGTGTTGTCACCCGTATTTTCTCTGGTTAACGGGTGTCCCACAATTGATTTTCTTAAAACCCCGTCCTGATAACCCGTTTTCACACCTTCATTAACAGCATCGTAAAGGTAGCCACCGGTTATGTGCACATTCTGTCCCAACTCGAGAAACACAACGGCAAAGCCTGTGTCCTGGCACAGCGGAACCTCCCCCTCCCGGGCTATTTCGGCATTCAGCCTCAATTGCTGCAAAATCTCCCTGCCCGTTTGGGAAACCTCCATTTCTGACGCTTCTTGAAGAGCCGCCAATATATCCTTTTCCAGCCGGTAGTTGACTTCCCGGCATAATTTCGCCACCGCTTCCTTAACTTCTGCGCATGAGATGGATCTGATTTTAGGTCCCTCCCTTAAGATAATTAAATAAACAAGGTTTCTCCGGGCGCCAGCAGGAAAATCCTGATTGCCTCACCATCCGCTTTCAACAAAAAATCCGGGTCGGCTTCAGTGCCCTTAAGACAGTTATAGTGCATGGGAACAACCGCCCGGGGCCTTGTCTCTTCAATCAGTTTCAATGCCTCCGAAACGTCCATGCCCACCTTCCGGCCCAACAACTTATAAGGACCTATGGGCAAAATCGCCAGATCAACGCTGTCTTTCAACATATCGACCAACTCCGGGAATAAGAGGGTGTCGCCGGCAAAATAGACGGCCTTCTCCTCAATTTTAAGAATGTATCCCACCGCGTCCTTAGCCCCGGGAGCCGGATGACAGGCCGGCGTTACCAGGATCTTTACGCCTGCGGCGTTAATAGTCTTGCCAGGTTCCGCCGCTTCATACCTGAGCCCCATTTTTTTTGCCTTTTTCACCACCGAAGGAGGCCCCACCACGAGACTTCCGAGCCTCCCGGCCAGTTCCAGGCCCTTGCCGTCGATATGGTCGCCGTGGGCGTGGGAAACCAGCACAATATCGCAGCAAGAAATCTCATCCGCTTCCATCGCCGGGGGTTTCAGCCTCTGGTAAAACAGGCTCCGGCTGAACCAGGGATCCGTCAGTATAGCCGTTTCACCTGACCTGAACAAAAAAGTGGCGTGGCCGATCCATGTAATGTGCATAGCCTATTCACCTCATTTTCTTTAAGATCCGGCGGCCGGATCCGCCAGTGAGCTAGAGGTTCCTGGCAATCACCAGCCGCTGGATCTCGGACGTCCCCTCCACTATCTGCAAAAGCTTCGCCCCTTTGTAATAACGTGACACGGGATACTCGTTCATGTAGCCGTAGCCGCCGTGAATCTGCAGGGCGTCACTGGCCACCCTTTCCGCCATTTCCGAGGCGAATAGCTTGGCGTAGGCCGCCTCCAGGACGTGAGGCAGCCCTTTGTCCTTCAGCCAGGCCGCCTTCAGGTACATGTTGCGGGCCAGTTCAATGTGCATGGCCATGTCCGCTATCTTGAAGGACACGGCCTGAAAATCGTAAATGGGCCGGCCGAACTGCTGACGTTCCCGGGCATATTTAAGGGCCGCCTCAAAACACGCCTGGGCCAGGCCGACGCTGACCGCGCCGATGCTGATCCGCCCGGTGTCCAGCACGGCCAGGTGCTGGGCCAGTCCCTTTCCCTCTTCTCCCAGCAGGCAATCACGGGGAATCCGGCAGTCTTCAAAGACAACCTCGTTGGTGGCCGAGGACATCCAGCCCATCTTGTCGTATTTTTTGCCCACGGTAAAACCCGGTGTTCCCTTGGGCACGATAAAGGTGTTGATGATATCCTTCCCGCCTTCCCTCTTGCACCGGGCGGTGGTAATGATGATGGAGGCGTTTTCCAGGCCGATGTTGGTGATGAACTGCTTGGTGCCGTTGATCACCCACTGGTCGCCGTCCAACACGGCCGTGGTCCTGGTGGCACCGGCGTCGGACCCGGCTTCCGGCTCGGTAAGGCCGAAGGCCCCTATCTCCCGACCTTTTGCCATGGGGACCAGCCACTTTCTCTTTTGCTCCTCGGTGCCGAAAACATACAACTCCTGGGCCACCACGCTGGTGGTCACGTCCAGCAGGGCACCCAGCGCCGCATCCACCCTGGATATCTCCTCGATGCAGAGGTGCATGCTCACCCAGTCGCCGCCACTGCCGCCGTACTCCTCCGGAAACGGTATGCCCATCATGCCCAATTCGCCCATGCGGGCAATAATGTCGTAGGGATATTCACCGGTCCTGTCCATTTCCTCCGCCCGCGGGGCGATGTACTCCTCGGCAAATTCCCGGCACATTCTCCTGATCATCTGCTGCTCTTCGGTCAGGCTGAAGTCCATAGTCTGATCCTCCTCCTCCACTCACTGGGAAATGATTAAATTGTCTTAATTGTCGAGCAATACAGGCTGTAAAGAATACCTCTGGCGCCCGCAGGGGCGGGCGCCGGAGGCCACATCAAGGGGTGTGTTAAAAAATATAACAACTCCCCCGAACCGTTACTTGGGCTGCATCCTGATGGCCCCGTCAAGACGGATGGTATATCCGTTCAACATGGGATTCTCCACAATGTCAAGGGCCAGCCCGGCAAATTCCGACGGCTTCCCCAGCCGGGCGGGGAACGGCACCATCAGCCCCAGGGCCGTGCGGACGTTTTCCGGCAACTGGCCCAGCATGGGAGTGTCGAAAATCCCCGGCGCAATGCCCATCACGCGAATCCCGTAGGTGGCAAGCTCCCGGGCGATGGGCAGGATCATGCTGACCAGGCCGCCCTTGGAGGCGCTGTAGGCCGCCTGCCCGATCTGGCCTTCATAGGCGGCCACCGAGGCGGTATTGATTATAACTCCCCTCTCCCCGTCCTCGTTGGGATCATTTTTCGTCATCTTCTCCGCCGCCAGGCGAATTACATTAAAGCTTCCCACCAGGTTGACCTGGATCACCCGGATGAAATTTTCCAGGGGCGCGGGGCCGTTCTTGCCCAGCACCTTCTCGGCCACCCCGATGCCGGCGCAGTTGACCACCACGTGAATGCCGCCGAATTTTTCCACCGTGGTGTTGACGGCCCGCTGCACGCTGTCCCCGTCGGCCACGTTGGTTTTTATAAAAATGGCCCTCTCGTCACCCAGTTCGGCGGCCAGCCTGCCGCCGGCCTCCCGGGCCATGTCCAGGATGGCCGCCCTGGCCCCGCGCTCGACGAAGCTCCTGACCGTGGCCTCACCCAGCCCCGAAGCGCCGCCCGTAACCAGAACAACGGAATCCTTTACCTGCACGTCAAATTCCTCCTTCTGAATCTGATTTAAAAACCTTCAATCCGGCTTATATTATCAAAAACTCGGGCTGGACGCCGAACCCACCGTCCTACTCCAGTGAAAAGGTGATAGCCACTCCTTCACCGGCGCTGTATATGTCGGGAGGAACCACTTTATGTCCGATCCTTACTTTTTTCCCGATTATATCCATGGTGACCTTCCCGGCATCGACGCCTTCCAGGTTGCCCATCACCCACGGGCCCTCATCCAGCTCCGCCAGGGCCACCACATAGGGCGCCTCCAATCCTTCCGGCGCCACCCTGATCACCGTAAAGGTCTTGATCTCGGCCAGCCCGCTCAGTTCCGTCACTTCCAGATCGGCACCGCTGCAGTGCAGGCAGTTGACCTTCGGCGGCACGGTGATCGCCCCGCACTTCCTGCACTTCAGTCCCAATAGTTTGCCGGCCTTCAGGCCCTCGTAATATTGCTTGTGCGTCAACGGATAAGCCATTTCTGCCCCTCCTTAAACCCCGTAGATTATATTCACCATGGTGGCCAGGTCCCCGCCCAGGGTGTCGGTCATACCTACCTTGGCGCCCTTCACCTGCCTGGCGCCGCACTCTCCCCTCAGCTGCTTAACGATTTCATAGGCTTGGGCGACACCGGTGGCACCGATGGGGTGCCCCTTGGCCTTGAGTCCGCCCGAAGGGTTGATGGCAATCCGGCCCCCGATTTCGGTTTCCCCTCTTTCCAGCGCCTCGCTGCCGGCGCCGAACTCAAAGAACCCCAGCGCTTCGGAGGCCACTATTTCGGCGATGGTGAAGCAGTCGTGCAGCTCCACCACGTCGATGTCCGACGGCTGCACGCCGGCCATGCCGTACGCCTGCTTGGCCGCGGCCACCCTGGCCACCGGCACGGTAAGGTCCTTCTGGCGATACAGGGGCCCGGCGGAACCCTGGCCGACGCCGCGGATGTACACCGGCTTGTCCGTCAGTTTTTTGGCCACCTCTTCGGCAGCCAGAACAATGGCCGCCGCGCCGTCCGAAAACGGGCAGCAGTCGAAGAGCTGGAGCGGGTCGGCCACCATGAAACCGTTGAGCACCGTTTCCACGGTGATTTCTTTCTGGAAATGGGCCAGGGGGTTTTTGGCGCCGTTTTTATGGTTCTTCACGGCCACCAGGGCCATTCTTTCCTTTAATTTCGGCAGGGGAATACCGTATTTTTTCGAGTAAAGATGCGCCACCATGGCAAACACGCCGGGGAAGGTAATCCCGTTGAACTCCTCGTACCGGCTGTCGGAGGCCATGGCAAAAGCCCTGGTGGCCATGGGCGTCCCCATTACCGTACATCTTTCGGTGCCGCCAACCAGGACTACGTCATAGTACCCGGCGGCCACCCACATGAAGGCGTCTCTAATCGCCACACTGCCTGAGGCGCACGCCCCTTCAAATCTGGTGGACGGCACGTCCGGCGGCATCCCCAGTTCACTGGCCAGCAGCGGGGCTATGTTGGCCTGGCCCTCCACGAAACCGCCCAGCGCGTTGCCCACAAAGAGGGCCTGAATATCCCCGGTCTCGATGTTTGAACCGTTAATTGCCTCCAGGGCCGCCTCCGCGAACATTTCCACCTGGGTCTTTTCGGACGGCCCGAACTTGGTCATTCCCACACCTGCCACGGCAACTCTGCGCATTATCCGTCTCTCCCTCCTTATTATTACCGGTGTTTGAATTGCGGCTTCCTTTTCTCAGTAAAGGCCTGCGTCCCCTCCCGGAAGTCCCCGGTGTCCAGCAGCATCCCGAATCCCCGCGCCTCGTAGCGCAGGGCCGTCGTTATATCCAGCCCGGCCCCGGTATTCACCAGGTCCTTGATGGTGGCCAGGGCCACTGCCGGCCTGGAGGCCAATTCTTCGGCCACCTTCAGGGCGGACTCCAGGAGCGCCCCCTGGGGGACCACCTGCTGCACCAGGCCGATCCGGTAACACTCGGCGACGTCCAGGGGTTTGCCGGAAAAGAGCATCCACTTGGCCCAGCCGGGCCCTACCAGCCGGGGCAGCCTCTGGGTGCCGCCTCCGCCGGGCAAAAGCCCCAGGGTTATTTCCGGCAGACCCAGCTTGGCGCCCTCGGAGGCGATCCTGACATCACAGGCCAGGGCCAGCTCCAGGCAGCCACCCAGGGCAAACCCGGCGATGGCCGCAATGACTGGCTTGGGCATGTTTTCAATGTCCGAGAACAGCCTGTGCGCCTCACTGCAAAACCGGTGGCCACCAGAAACCCCGTTCAGTTCGCCCAACTCCTCAATGTCCGCCCCGGCGCCGAAAATCTTCTCTCCCCCGGTCAAAATTACGGACCTGACCCCTTCCTCCCGCCGGTAATCGTCAAAGGCGGCGGCCAGTTCGGCCATTACCTTTTTGTTCAGGGCATTCATCTTTTGGGGCCTGTTCAGCGAGATGATCCCAACCGGCCCGCGCTGTTCCACCACAATTGTTTCCACTGAGTCACCCACTCCTTTCTGTTGCTTTACTTATGAGAACATACAAATTATTTATATAAATTTAAAGTTTTGCAAATTTTGTACCATATCATTTCCGGCTTTAAAACATTGCTTAACCGATCACTTATTGATGAGCGAAACGTACTACAATTGAAACACTAGAACACTATCTGTATTGTTTTTAAAACACCACCCTTTGCTTTCAGGCCGAAACAAAACAGCGCACTCACTGCCTATTTTATCAGCCTTCCACAGTCAGGACAGCCGGCGCTCCTGACCACCCTGATCCGGGAAAACTCCATGGCCAGCATGTTGTAAAGCAAAATCCTGCCGGTCAGCAGTTCCCCCCGGCCGAGGATCAGCTTCAGCGCCTCGGAGGCCTGAACCAGTCCGATCACGCCGGGCACCACCCCGATCACGCCCCGCCGAAGGCCGGCCGGTTCCGCCCCGGGATCCGGCGGCGGGCCGGGATAGAGGCAGCGGTAACAGGGCCCTTCCCCGGGCACGACAGTCATGGCCTGCCCCTCGAAACCCTGCACCGCGCCGTAAATCAACGGCATGCGGGCGCGCACACAGGCATCGTTGAGAATATAGCGGGTGAAGAAATTATCGCTGCAATCCACCACCAGGTCGTAACCTTCCAGCAGTTTCCGGGCATTTTCCTCAGTCAGCCTCCGCTGATGGGGGGCCACCTCCACCTCCGGATTGAGGTCCCTCAGGGTCTGCGCCGCCGAAAGCGCCTTCGGCGCCCCGATGCGTCCGGCGTGGTGCAGGATCTGCCGCTGCAGATTGCCCACCTCCACCCGGTCATGGTCAATAATGCCCAGCTTCCCCACCCCGGCGGCGCACAGGTAATAGGCCGCCGCCGATCCAAGGCCGCCCGCCCCCACGATAAAAACACCGGCCGCCCTGATCTTCCGCTGCCCATCCACGCCCACCCCGGGCAGCATGATCTGGCGGCCGTATCTCTCCATGTTCAGCAGAGGTCCATCCATAGCCCGCTCCCCCCGCTACTGCAGCCATCCCCGGTAAATGGCGTTCTCATTGCGGAAAATTTCCCCGAAACGCTCCCGGGACTCCTGCCTGACCCTTTCGGCCTCGGCCTCGCTGGTACAATTCCCGGCGATCCACCTTTCCAGCAGCACCCCTCCGGGCAGCCACAGTTCGATGGTTTCCCTTTCATAGACCCAAGCCTTCAGGTCCACTCCCTGGCCGGCCAGAACACTCCACACATCTTCCCTCTGCCTGTCGTCGCAAAAGACGCACATCACGCACTCTTTCAACACGGCCATGTCCTGCCCGGCATCGACAAAACGGCTGCGCAGCTTCTGCTTGACCTCCAGGTCCATTTCCTGCGGGGGATGCCGGTCGTACTTGACACAGGGAATTTCTCCCCGCTCAACGTGAGGATCCAACCTCCGGGCCAGTTCGTCCAGTTTCTCCCGTGATCCGAGAACAATCCACTTTCCCCAGTGTTCCAGAAATTCCCTGTTGGTCAGGGGCCTCCCCTGATAAGCAATGTAATTGTAACCGTAAAACACGGCGGGATGATAAACAAAAATAAAGTGGGAACCCGGGCGGTCAACAATCACCTGTTCTTCACCCCCGTTTCAGGTCCTGCGGGAAAACCCCGGCCATGCGCCCGGCTTTCCGTCGGCCCTCCTACCCTCCGGCGATGGCCGGCACGATGCTCACCTCATCCCCGTCCTTCAGCGGGGTGGCCGCACCCTGCAGGTACTTCACATTTTCGCCGTTCACGTATATATTGAATACCCCTTTCAGCTTTCCCTCTTCATCGCACAGGCCGCCTTTAATTCCAGGAAACCGGGCCTCCAGTTCGTCAATGCAGCCCGCCACACCGGCGGCGCCGCATTCCAGCACACTCCTGCCACCCGTCAACCCGGTTAAAGAACCGGCCAGCCTGACTGTAATCTTCACCGGCACCCGCCCCCTTAAACGGTTTTTCAGCGCCCCCCGGCCAGCAGTTTTCTCCTCAGCAGCGATTCCAGCCCCTCGGGTAGCCGCTCCAGGGACTCCATCAAATAAACCCTTTCGCCGTACTGCTGCCGGAACATGTTCCTTACCTCGTCCTTGTCGTAATAGCAGCCGATGGTCACCAGTTCCACACCTTCCCGGGCGCAGAATTCCACGGCCCGCTCCACGGCTGCCCCGCAGTTAGGCTCGCCGTCCGTGATGTGCACAATCAGACGCCGCCTGTCTTTTGGCGTCTTCAGCGCCGCCACGATGATGGCCTGGCCGGTGGGGGTGCGCCCGTTGGGACTGACGGTGTAAAGCCTGTTGTTGTATAACAATCTGCTGATCTGGCAGCGCGCGCCGCCCTCAAAGTAGGCGAACACATTCAGGCAGTTGCCGGACCCCTTGGCCGCCTCGTACAGGGAAATAAACGTTTTTTCCACAATGCGCCAGTTTTTGCTGACCGATCCGGCCACCCCTTTCATCGAGGCGGAGGCGTCAACAAGGATGGTAATGTTCCAGACATTGTTTTCCACGGCAAATTCCTTTTTTTGAAACACCCTGCCGTCAAGAACGGACCTGTGCAGCCTTCTGCCGTCTATTTTCCCGTAGTACAGCCCCCTGTTTATCCGGAACAGATCCCGGTTCCTGGATTTCTGCAGTTCAAATGTGCGCCTCAGTCGCTTGACCAATAAAGGATCGGGAGACGTTTTGCAGGGTGAGGCGGCGTCGGCAAAGACGGTTTCCATCACCCCGAAGGATTTGTCCCCGCAAACAGTTTGCACCTCGCGGTTGAGGTCCCTGCCCTCTGCTTCCTCAAGCACCCTCTTAACATCCTGAGCCAGTTCAGCCGCTGTTTTTTCGTCTTTTACCGGCCGGCCGCCTTCATCATTGTGTTCCCGTTTATTCTCGAAGGTCTCCAGAGGTTTCTTGCGCCCTCTTTCATCCCTGAATTCCACCCCGCTGTTTTCCGGCGGCTCTTCCGCCTCCCATTCGGTAATAAACGGTACAAGCTCCCGCCACATCTCCAGGTAAATCCTGCTTCTTTCCCTGCAGCGATCCAGATTTGACCGCAACCGGCCGCATCCGACGATTTCCCCTGTATAAGAAAGCAGGCGCTTTAACGGCTGATAATACTCAACATGCATATCTTCCGCCACCCGGCTGGACAGGCTGAAGTCGGCCCAGATCTGATATAGGCACCTGGCTGTGGGCGGAAGGGAGACATCTCTGAACCTGCCGGGCATGCAAAGATCCCATCCTTTGTCCAAATAGCGCTCCCAGACAAGACCGCTGGCAACATGCCGGATGTAAATATCCTCTCCAATATCCGCCAGGTTGTGCAAGAGCTGCCTGTGACCGGCTTTCATATCCTCAGCTGCAGGCTTAAGGCACAGCCATACCATATCGCTTAATTCCCGGCAACGGTATGCCTCCCTGACCACCAGCCCCACAAGCCGGTCCATCTTCCACGGTGGGACCGGATATTCGCCCAGGGCCATGCCGATGTCGAGAAGGATTCTGTTTTTCGTCAGGTCAGGCAATGAGGCGGACCTGTCGGTCCAGTCAATGGGCTTGATATTGGTGGCTATGTATGCCCCCACCTTGCGCAGAGCCATTAAAACATAGGCCATTTCCCAAGTTTCAAGGGAAGATTTATTGCACCGCCAGTATTCGGAATAACCATGGGAGTAATTTTTATCCCGTGATGCACAATTTGCGTTCAACTCCCACACCCCCGGTCAGGTACGAACAGTACAAACCTGTTTTCCCTGACCTGCATATCGCCGGTCTCGGCGTGAATGGACAAAAGCACTGATTCAACCACATCCTTCGATACCTGCAGGCTGTAGATCATTGCCTCCCTGACGGAAGCCCCCGCAGCCATCAGTTCGGCCATCATCAGGCTGTGCCTGGTAGAGACGGGCAGGGAAAACTGGGAATTGCCCCTGAGTTTATGTACTATCTTGACGATCAACCGGGCATCTTTTTCACTGATCCCGGCTTTCAGGCAGAGAACCTTTTGTTCCACATCCCCCGGCAAATAATCCAGCGAAATGATGTAAAACCTGTCCCTCAAGGCCGCATCCAGGCTGTCCGTCCCGGTAAACTCATCTCCCTCGTTCATGGTGGCAAAAAAGACCACCCCCGGGGCCACCTCAACCAGACCGATCTGGTCCACCCAGATGCACCTGTCTTCCGATAAGACGGAAAAAAGCTCGTTCAGCGCCTTGGGGTGCTCCGGCCGGTTAATCTCCTCAAGGTGGACCACGCAGCGCGGAGTGGAAATGGCTTTCGGGAAAAGGAACTGCTGGTAGAAAGTCTCTCCCCCTTTCAAGGCGTACTCCCCAAACAGCTGTCCCGGCTCCGAAAGCAGCCCCATCTGAAAAACGGCCAGCGGGCGGTTGTAAAAAGCGGCGAACTGGCGCACCAGGGAAGATTTTCCACAGCCCTGCCGGCCGGTAATCAGAATATTCACGGGGTGCTTACCGGAAATATGTTCAAACTTTTCCAGGGCAAAGATAACCTCTTCCGGAGCAAAGAAATACTCATCCAGCAGAGGAACTTTCAAGTCTTTATACGCCACCACACTGCCCTCCCTCAGACCCCCGCCCGTTATGATTCATGCAGCCCCACCGACCGGCATGCATTTTTAAATTCCCTGTCCCATATCGACAATGGGCCTGGCTTCGGTAATTTCAAAGATCACCACATGCTTCAACATGTCCGCCGCAGACCCGATTTTGGACCGCAATTTTGATATAAAACTATCAAATACCTCACCGCTGTCCAGGATGGACTTTACCTTCAGGTAAAGCCTGCAGCCCTCCATTTGCAGGCCCGTTGTCCCTTCGATCTTAACGAGGCAGGAGGCGCAGGGATTCTCTTGCAAATTGGTGAAGGTCCGGTTATTGCCAATAGCGATCATTAATGTGCCGTCTTCCAGCAGGGTGGTGGATCCTATAACGGCAATGTTGGTAATACCGTCCTTACTGGAAGTGCTGTATACACTCATCCTGGAGTCGCTGGTCAAAATCTTTCTCACCTTTTCGCTTACGGTCATTTCTATGTCCTCCTTTACAAAATTAAGTATTTAACCCCAAAAACACTGCGTTACCTTCCCGGCAAACATTTACCCGGCGCTATGCGGCATTGACCTGCGTCTGACCAGAAAAACACCGTAGCTGGCCATGCTGAACAGGGAGGCGGCCGCCAAGACCAGCCAGCCCCACTGGTAACCGACATAATCGGCCAGCACCCCGAATATTACCGGTATTACAACAATCCCCGCCCACGACACGCTCACCATCACCCCGGTTACAGCCCCGGCGTTCTTGCTGTCGATAAACTCCGCGATACAGGCGAACAGCACCCCGTGAAACCCCAGAAACCCGGCGCCCAAAAGCGCCGCCAGGAGGTAGACGACAAGCGGCGAAACCCCGTGGTGCAGGCCGATCATGCCCAGCGCCCCGATCAGGCCGGTTGAATTGATGATGATCATGGTTTTAATCCTGTTTCCAGCCAGCAGCCGGTCGCTAATCACCCCCCAACCGATCCTGCCCACCGTGCCGGCCACCATCACCGTGGTAAGGAAGCTCCCCAGGTTGACCTCCGGCCCGAACAGCCCCCTTTCCTGCAGGTAAATGATCAGAAAAGTACCGATGGCCGCCTGCCCGCCCGCCAGCAAGGGAACCACCAGCATGTTCACCATCAGCTCCGGTTTTCTCAACTCCGCAGCCACGTTTGCCCCGCCGCCCGCGGCGCGCCCAATTTTCCCCCCTTCTCCGGCCCGGACATCCCGGTACAGAATACCAGTCAACACCGCCGTGGCAAGAATCACCAGGCCTGTAAAAACCGCACCGCCGTGCCAGCTGCCGTTCCCGGCCGCCAGCGGGAGCAGGACGGCGCCCAACGCGGCCCCCACCGTGACCCCCGCCTGCCTGATCCCCAGGGCCGTGGCCCTGAATTTTGCGTCGAACCAAACGCTGAGATCCTTGACAGAAATCTGGTTGATGGCGCCGTATCCTATCCCGGCCAGTCCCGAAAGCGCCAGGACAACCCAGTAAATACCTGATTTACTCATAGCCAGAAAGGCCATGCCCATAACGGCCAGGCTGAAAATCAGCATCACCCTGGCCCCCCACCGGTCAACCAAAAAACCGAGGGGAGTAGCCGCTACAGCCGCCACCAGGTACAGAACCGAGGTTAACGACCCCACCTGGGCCCGGGTTATCCCCAGTTCGTCGACCAGATAAGGAGCCAGGGGCCCCCAGGCATAGGCACCGATGGACATCACCAGTTGCGCCAGCACAAGGCAGCCTAGAATCACCCATGCATATCTGCTGTTCACCATCTTTTCCTCCAAAATGGTTCTTTCTGCCGCTACCTGTTTAAAAGCAGCTTTCTCGCCAACAAATTTTCCAGCGCCCGTGGCAGCTGTTCAAAATAATCAAGAAATTGTAAATATTTGCCGTATTGCTTAATTAACAAATCCTTTTCTTTATAACCGCAGCCCAAGGTCACCAGATCAATTTTTTCCTTTTTGCAGTACTCAAACGCCCGTTCTAAAGGACAGCCGCAATTGGACTCCCCGTCAGTTATATGAATAATGAATTTCCTCCTGGGCCCTTTGGGAATCTGCAAAGCAGCAGCTATTATTGCCTGGCCCGAAGGGGTGCGCCCGCCGGGGGTAATGGAGAAAAGCTTCTCGTTTTTAATCAGGCGGGAGATAACCACCACGCCGTCATGCTCGTGATAGGCAAAAACATCAAGCCTGCTGCCACTTCCTTCAATTGCCTTATAAAGGGCTGCCACTGTATTTTTCACCAGGTTCCACTTATGGCCCCGCATCGACATGGACGCGTCAACCAAAATCACAAAATTCCACCCTGCAACTGCCTGCGTCTGCCGGTTAAAAAAACAATTGCCATTGGTTTCCGCCCTGTAGAGTCGGGACCGGTCGATGCCGCCGGCCGGAAGTCCCCTGTTTTTTATCTTTAGGCGGTCGGCATAGGCCTGAAAGATCATTTTCAGCCTGGCCACAAGGTAAGGGTCAACATAAAGATCGCCGGTGGTGTTCGAGTCCCAGATTATTGTAGGCAGCACATCAGGGTGGTTTCCGCAGATCTCCCTGATCGCCGGCGTCAAGTCTGACGAGTCCCGGGCCAGAAACTGTTCAATCTGGGCGGCCAGTTCAACCGGCAGTACACTCCGGCTGCGGCCGGACACAGCCCTGGATCCCCTGCGTTCTCCGGCAGCCTTCGCCCCCTGCGGGCGGTACGTAATTTTCCCCACCCGCCAGGAGGAAATCTCATTCTTCAGTTCTTCCCAGAGGCCGAGATAAAAACCGGCCCGCAGCCTGCACCGGTCTATAACTGAACCGATGGACCCGGTTTTTAGCAGGACTTCAGACGCACGGGAACAGAGAATATCCAGAACCGGCCCATACGAACCAATGAAACTGCTATCATGGTCGCCTTCCAGCATCCGCCTCTTCCACAGATCACACAGCGCCTCTATCCCGGGCGGAGGGGAAGGGTCCGGTTTTGACCGGGCAAAGATAAAATCACGGGTCTTCTTCGTATACAGCCCCAGGACGCTCTTGCCCGCCAGCCAGTCAACAAATATGTCCTCGCCGCCATTAACCATTTTCCAGAGTATGTCTTTTTCCTTTATATCCTTTATGTTCTTTACAGGAAAAGATTTTTCCAGCTCCTGCCAGACCAAGTCGCTCCATTCTTTCTGGTGAAAAGCCTCGTGCACCACTGCGCCGACCAGAATATCCATTTTATCTCCGGGAACAGGATACTGGCCGTATACAAAATCCGGGTTAACAGCAATAACATTGGGCGGAAGGTTCGTAAACATCCCCCTCCAGATAACCGTTCCCACATTCGTGCCCACATGCCCGGTTACTTTCCTCAAAGCGCGCAAGACAGAAGCAAGCTCGAAAGGCTCGTTGTAATATTTGTTTATCCGCCAGTAGTCGGAGTATCCCCCGCCTTCATTACGCCTGTCAGCGGGAACGGCCTGATTAAAATTCTTTATAGGCACCCTGGCTTACCACCTTTGTTTCCCCAGTTTCCAAATGAATGGAAAGAAGTATTGACTCCAGATGATCCTTATTCATTTGAAGGCTGTAAATTACCGCCTCACGCACGGATGCCCCCATGGACACCAGTTCCGCGATCATCAGGCTGTGCCTGGTGGAAACTATGATCGGCATTTGCTTATTGTTCCTGAGTTTGTTGATCACGTTCACGATAGTATGGGCGTATGACTGGCTGATCCCGGTCTTCAAGGTTAAAACATCCACCTCCATGGAAGGAGGCAGATAATCCAGAGAGATCACGTAAAACCGGTCTCTTAACGCTGCATCCAGCATTTCCGTACCGACAAACTCATCACCCTCGTTTAGGGTGGCAAAAAACATCACCCCGTCGGCAACCTTCAACAGGCCGAGGTCGTCAGTCCAAACCTGCCTGTCTTCGGCCAGAAGAGAAAACAACATGTTTAACGCCTTCGGATTTTCGGGCCGGTTAATTTCCTCCAGGTGCACCACGCAACCGGGGGTGGTGATGGCCTGAGGAAAAAGAAATTTCTTATAATAGGTTTCCCCTTCTTTCAAGCGCAACTCCCCAAACAGTTGTCCCGGCTCGGAAAGGAGACCGATTTGAAAAACTGCCAATGTGCGATTATAGCGGGCGGCAAACTGCCTGACCAGGGTAGACTTGCCGCAGCCCTGCTTGCCGATAACCAGGACGTTTACCGGGTGCCTCCGGGACAGTTTTTCCAGCCGGTCTATGTTTACAATAATTTCTTCAGGCAGAAAGAAATGTGGGTCGCTTTGAGGAATCATTAGTTTCTGCAGTTCATCGTTATGCTTCACAATAAAATCTCCTTAAGCTCTTGTTTTTATTTAATGAAATGATGCAATAACAACTTATACAATCAACCGCCTATGGTACATTCAAAGCCGGCCGAGGTGAAAACCTCCCTTAGAGGCTCTACCTCAATGGGATCGAGACTGTCGGTCTCCAACAACGGCCAGTCGATACCCAGCCACCTGTACTTATCCTGGCACCAGTTATGGAAGGGCAGCAGATCAACACCCCGCACAGGATTGGGAAGCGACTCCAGAAATTTCACCACATTTTCCATGTAAATTAACGAATCGTTATATTCAGGTATAACCGGAATGCGTATTCTTATCTCCTTTTTGGCCAGGGACAGCTTTTTTAAATTTTCAAGTATTATTTTGTTGTCTACTCCTGTTTTTTCCATATGTTTATTGCCGTCCAAATGCTTCAAATCATAAAGGAATATATCCACATAATCAATCAGGCCCCTCAGTGTATCCCAGGAACAGTAACCGCTGGTATCCACACAGGTGTGCAGATCTCTTTCCTTTGCCATTTTCAGCAGATTGGCGGTAATTTCCGGTTGCATGGCGGGCTCACCGCCGGAAATGGTTAACCCGCCGCCTGAATTGGCATAAAAAGGACTGTCGCTTTCTACTTCCTTCATGATTTGATCCAGGGTCCAAAGCCTGGAATCAGGTATTAACGCCTGATATATACAGGCATTTACGCATTCCATGCACCGGTCGCATTTTTCCCGGATAATTTTGTGATACCCTTCGTCCTCCTGGGCCACTTCTACCGGAACAGGCGGATTAATGGCCCCGCGCGGACAGACATTAAGGCACCTGCCGCACTGAACGCAATGGGATTTCTTCCAGAATATCTTTACATCGGAGTCCTTGCATTCCGGATTATGGCACCATTCACAGTTTAAAGGACAGCCCTTCAAAAAAACCGTCGTTCTTATGCCCGGACCGTCATTAATCGAAAAACGCTGAACGTCTTTAATTAAAACCGCTTTTTCCATTTATATTCCACCTTCAAAGATCAGCTAATCCGAAGATATTGAGGGAAATTTGTGATTATTTTATTTTCGCCGAATAACTTAAACTCCACGTGCAACTTCCAAAAATCTGTTAATAGCACCCATATAGGCAACCAGTTTGGCCTGACCACCCTTCTTAAGCTTCAACTTTCCGGAAGCCAAGGCTACCAGAAGCATGGTTTTACCAAATATAACACTTTGCAAATTACCATACTTTCCCTGCAGAATAATATCCACCTCTTTTTCCGGCTTAATCCCGTACCAGACCTCATCACATTGGGGAAGATTAATGCCAAAGGATAAATTCTCTGAAACACCGGCACTTAAATCCGGTTCAATTACAAATTGAAATTTACTATCAAAGCCCTGGGCCTTTTCCTGAAAATCATCATCTTTTTTTAGTTTTTCATTGAATACTTCTATCCATTCCTTAGAAAATATATTCATATTTGAAATTGCCTCCTTAAACAGCAATATTTTTAACATAATTTAATTTCTTGCATATACCCCCAATTTTAATTCCTTTTGCTTCTGCAATAAAAACTTTTTTAATTCCGGATCATTCCAGCGGCGGTTTATATTGTTAAGCTGAATTATAATTTTCTTGGCCTTTTCTGGCGCCCCTTTATCGTCAGGACTGATTGCCGCCAGCTCTGCTGCCAGCTCTTTAATTTGATTTATTTCTTTTTCAAGGGCTTCAGTCCGGCTGAACACACACTCATTCCCGCATTTTGGACACTGCCTCAGGTCGCTTTCGCCACATGCCGGGCAGCCATTTTTACATAAATAAGTAAACTCAAAATATTCAGCCGTATAACCACATTTATAACAGGTAAGTTCCACCGTATCACCTCCTTTTCCTACTCCTGCTCTACATTGGTATCGCTGCTATTATTTCTTAGTACTTTTTAACTGTTTCCAAGACTATTAAAGTGTATTGCGATGATCCTTGAGGATCATCGCAATAGAATCAATTACCGGCATATGGTTAAATTATTTATTACTTTTTTGGGCCATCTGCCGCGCGGCCCGCTGAAAGGCCGGGTCCACGCACTCGGAGGTATCGGTGTCAATTAATTCCAACTGATCGAAATACTTGCACTTACCGGCTTCCATATTAAAGACTACCATTAAAGCCGCCTTTCCTTCCAAAAGATACTTCCCTTTCTCAATATCTGAACCTTCTCTTAAGACGCCGCAAAAACCGCTCCCGTCGGAAACATAGGCCCTTTCAGAAAAGTTTTTGCATTTGCCGCAGCAAATTTCCGGTACCTTTTCCCTTTGCTCTACTCCTTTCGGCTTTGACAGGTAACCCATCATTCTTTCCCTCGCGCCGGCCCATTCACTTCTCCGGGACATAAATATACACCCCTTTTCATTTTCTCTCTGGAACCGTGCCTCTTATTTACCCGCGGGCGGCAATCACATCGTCGGCCAGTCCCTCGATGCCGGCAGACTTGCCCCACAGCGCATCTCCAGGTTTCACAATCTGCACAGCTTCACCTTTGAGCTCATCCACAAAAAGCCAGTTCATGCATTTCGGGCACTGCCTGTAAGAGCCGGAGGCGTCAATCCTGGCGTTGTACAGGTAGCGGAATTTAGCTTTCGGAGCTTCGAAATTACAGCTGACACATTTCATCTTCATCTTTATTTTTTACTCCTTCCTCAGTTAAGTTTGGTTCAGAACCCGGATACCACCTCTACGTAGATACCCGGGTTCTTTAGCCGTTTTTCCAATTAACCTATTCCCTGAATTGTTCTCTGAATAATGTTGTCCTGAGTCTTCCTGCTGATATCCACGAAGTGGGCGCTGTAACCCGCCACGCGCACAATCAGTTCCTGGTAATTTTCAGGTTCTTTCTGCGCCGCCCTGAGGGTTTTGTCGTCAACCATGTTAAATTGTACGTGATCCATTCCAAGGTCAGCCCAGGTTTTCATGTAGTTTTTCCACTGCTGATAACCCTTTTCGCCCTGCAACTGGGCGGGAGACAATCGCTGATTCAACAGAAACGCCCTGCCGTCAGTGATATGGTTAAACTTGCTGCACGATTTCAAAACTGCGGTGGGTCCTTTCTTGTCCAGGCCGGGACCCGGGGAAATGCCGCCGTCGTAAAGGGCGTCGCCAAGCCTCCTGCCGTTGGGCAGTGCGCCAACCATGTTGGCGTAGTGTATGTTCCCGCTCACGTTTTCGGGCAGTACCGGCCAGGGGTTTCCACAAGGGTCTTTTATTTCCCAGGAATGTTTCGCTATATCTTTCAGGCACTGCACCATGATCTCGTCCACATAGTCGTCGTCGTTGCCCCACTTGGGCGCATTCTTCACGAAGTCAAGGCGCATTTCTTCCTTGCCCTCCCAGTTGTTGGCCAGGGCGTCAATCAGTTCGGCCATGGTGTATTTCTTCTCATCGAAAACCAGCTTCTTTACCGCCGCCAGGCTGTCCACATTTTCCACCCAGGTAAACCAGGTAATCCAGGAATTGCCCCGCTCGCCTTCCGGGCTCACGGCATCAATGCCGCTTTCCACACAGCGCTCGTAGGTGGCCGAAAGGAACGGGCGGCCGAAAAATTCGGGGTCCTTTGCCCGGCCCAGGTTAACCGTGCGCGCCATGATGTCCATCAGCCACCTCATCTGCTTTTTCCAGGCCTCGTAAAGCTCTTCATAACTGGTAAAGTTCCTGGCGTCGCCCGTCTGCGGCCCCATCTGCATCTTAACCACCGGGTCATATCCGCTAAAGAGGGCGTATTCAATGATCTTGGCCGTATTTGCTGTGGCCGAGGCCATGCGCATGGGCTGGGTGCCGTGCTTGGTGGTCGGGCAGGGAGACATGCAGGCCTGGTGAACCCAGGTTCTGGCTTCCTCAATGGGGTGCTTGTGCCAGTGCATTGCGTTGGCAATCAAAACCGGATCATTGCGCATGGACGGGTAGCCCAGGCCCTGGCGGATACACTCAAAGCACTCCCGCATGACCTCATCCTTGACCTGCGGGTGCCAGCGGAAGCCGAAGGTGGGATTGGACACCCGCACCAGCCGGGCCGCCTGCAAAAAGGCTATGGTCAGGTCGTTGCAGGCGTCACTGCCGTCTTTTTTGACGCCTCCCAGGGTCCAGACCCATGTGCCGGTAATACCCTGCAGCCCTTCCCTGGCCCACCTGGGAGCAAACAGGCCTACCTCATAGGAGCGAATCAAGAATTCCCCGGCCAGATCCAGCGCCTCTTCCCTGGTCAGCCGCTTATCTATATTCACGTCCTTGTCGTACCACGGGCCGTGGTAGTAGTCGGGTCGGGCCGGCCAGGCGCCTTCAAAGGCCTCAAATCTTGCTATGACCTGTACGAAATGGTCGTACTGGAAGGACTCCTGCAGGTTCCGCTGCGGCTTTGCCGGCACACGCTCGCAGGTCTCGGCGATGCGCAGCAGCTCTTCCCTGCGCTTGGGATCGGTTTCAAAATTCTCCGCCACTATCCGGGCCAGGCGGGCATAACGCCTGGCATACCTGATGGCAGCCTCAAGAATTAATTTCATTGCCTCCCAGTTCTGGATCTTGTCGTACAGGGGGAGAATATCAGGCCCGGGAGTGCCGGTGGTCTTTTCTTCAGCATCTGCTATCCTCTGGTCAATTTCGCTGATGATATCTTCGAAACCGCGCTCACCGGTCAGCCAGTACTCGTAGTTCTTGCCGGAGTAACCATATGCGGACGTGGGCGTGCCCCAGCCGATGGCGCCGCTTAAAAATTTAACGGCGTCTTCCGGGTCGAGCAATCTGGCCAGTTTATCCACCGAAGTCTTTCCGCCCCAGTAGTCATTTATCTCTGCAATTATCTTCAGGGACTCTTCCTCCGGCTCGGGAATAGTTCCATGGCTGTTGTAAACCTCTTCATTGACCATGCTGGCCCCTTCACAAAGCCAGCCCAAAGTGTGGGGGGCGCTTCCGACATAGCCCACCAGCTGAGCGTGATCGGTAATGAATATGGTTATATTGTCCAGCACATTGGCCAACGCCTTGGCCTTTCTGAGCATCAGCGGGTCGTGTTCATTTTCTTTCCAGGCCTCGGTGAAATAAATTGCCCTTTCCAGATCTACCTTTATGCCGGGAGCATATTCGCCCCCGATGGCTCCCTTTTTCCAGACAGCTTTTCTTAAATAGTCCAGCCTTTGGGATCTCTTCTTCTCCGCCAGCCACCACCAGGCGCCTTCCTTTTCCAGCCGCTCAACTTCTTCTTTTCTCAATGCCGCAGCCATTGATCAACCCTCCTTAATTAATATACTAACTGCCTTTAACCTGGAAATTGGGGCATTTCGAAGCATCCTCACCGGCATCCTTCGGCTTCGCCTTCCAATAGCCCTGCCTTTGATCCACCACCCTGTTGACACAGTCCCCTCTGGTCTGGTCGTCCTCAAAGGGAAAAAACCACTTGCACTTTTCGCACGTCATTGTCTTGCCTCCTTATTTAGAATTATTTAGACCGGGCTGCAAAAAATTGCCAAGCGAAGTAACACCCCCTTGTTTCCTTACTTACTGGCGTAAATCCTGGTGCTTTCCTCATATAGATCCCCGCCCAAGACGTCGTTAACCACAATTACAGGCATATCCTCCACCACTAGTTCGCAAACGGCTTCCTCGCCCAATTCGGGATAGGCGACTACCCTGTATGATTTGACGGATCTGGCGATCAGCGCCGATGCTCCGCCTACGGCGGCAAAATACACCGCTTTATATCTCTTCATGGCTTTAATTACTTCAGGAGAACGCATACCTTTTCCGATCATGCCCTTTAATCCCCGGGCGATAAGCTGCGGGGTATATGGATCAAAGCGCTCGCTGTTGGAGGGGCCGGCCGAACCGCATAAATATCCCGGTTTTGCCGGTGAAAAAGTCGCGTAAAATAAAACCTGGTTGGCTATGGGAAACGGCAATTCACAGCCCTGGCTCAACGCTTCCACCATTCGCCTGTGTGACTTTTCCTCCGCTGTGTATATAACTCCGTTCAAGAGCACCCGCTGCCCTATCCTCAAGTTTTCCACTGTCGATCCGGTTAAAGGCGTTGTCAACCTGATTTGCGACATTTCACGTTACCCCCTGCCGTGAATCCCATGATTAAAAATCTGCGCCGGTGATGGGTGAAAGTGGCATGATCATGCTATTATGTTCGTTTTGAATATAATATATTTTATAGTAATTTTAGAATTTTCTATATTTACTCATAACCTTTATACATGCAATACCCGTGCCTGTCAAACTACAATTCTTTCCTTTTGAAAAAACATCCGGCGAATAAACTATACGTACACTTTAAAGGCATTATCCTGCGGTAAAAGATTTTGACCTTTGCCCACCGGCCGCCTGGCCATCCTGAATGGCCATTCTTACCGGCTCATATTCGTTTCAAATGCGTTTCATAATTAATACACTGCTTCATGCCCGGAACACTCTTTCACTCATCTAACTCCTGTAACCAATCATGTCCGGCAGCCATGTGGCCAGCTGCGGGAAAAAACAGCAGAACAAGAAAAATCGCCATGATAATGATAAAGGGTACCACTCGCCAGATCATCGCTTCCATCGTGGCACTGCGTTCGATCCCGCCAATTACAACCGACAGGAAGGTAATCAGGGCCATTTCCATGTTGACCACTACCAAGATGCAGAATTAGATGCCGACGCTCAATGCCCGTTGCGGCACGCCTGAGGAACGCCGCCCGGCGGTGTTCCTCAGGCGACTACCCCATTTGCCTGCATGATACTAATTTGCTCCCGGCTGTATCCCAACGACATCAACACCTCAACGGTGTGCTGCCCAAGGGCGGGCGGCAACCGGTCTTCACCCGTTTCCGCCCCCGGAAACTTGATCGGTAAGGCGACTGTCTTTACCGCCTTTCCTCCCGGCAAGGTCAGATCGGTAATCATCCGGCGCTGTAAAACATGGGGATGTTCCGCCACCTCGTTCAATTCCAGGACCGGTTCCACGCAGGCGTCGGTCCGGCTGAACATTTCGACGATCTCATCCCTGGTCTTGGTGCTGAAAAATTGCTGAACCTCCGCAAAATCTTTTTTGCTCCCGCTGAACTGCCGCTTTAATAAATCGTTTCTCCCGCTTATACGGCAAAACTCCTTCCAGAACTTCGGCTCAAGGGCGCCCAGTGAAACAAATTTGCCATCCCTGGTTTCATAGACGTTATAGCATGCCTGGCCGCCGTTTAACTGCATTTCACCCCGTCCGGCCTTTTCCCCGGTGTTAAGGTAATGGGTGAGATACGTGGTTATCCACGAAACCGCACCGTCCAGCATCGCCACATCGATGTACTGTCCTTTCCCGGTGCGCTGCCTGTTTACAACGGCGGCGAGAATACCGACCGCTGCCATCAGTCCCCCCCCGCCGATATCCGCCACCTGAACGCCCGGCATGACGGGGGCGCCGTCCCGGCTGCCGGTCAGCCCCAGCACTCCGGCGATGGAAATGTAATTAATATCGTGACCGGCCCGCAGGCGGTACGGCCCGCTCTGGCCATAACCGGTAACGGAGCAGTAAATCAAACCGGGGTTTAGTTTGCTCAACCTGTCGTAACCAAGGTTGAGTTTCTCCATCACACCGGGACGAAAACCTTCGATCAGGACGTCATAAGACTCAACCAGCCGGCAAAAGACCGTTTGCCCCTCGCTTTCTTTCAGGTTCAGCCGCATACTTTTCTTGTTCCGGTTCAACGCGTGGAAATAAACGCTGTCCCCGCCGTCTGCCGGCGGGCCCATGCTCCTGATATAATCCCCCATCTGGAGATCCTCTATTTTTAACACCTCCGCACCCATGTCCGCAAGCATCTGGGTACAGTATCCCCCCGGTAAAAGCCTGGTTAAGTCTAAAATCTTTACCCCATCCAAAAGTTTAATCAAAGTCATACCCTCCATTCACTCAATCTAACTCCTGTAGCCCATCATATCCGGAAGCCACGTGGCCAGCTGCGGGAAAAGGCACAGCAAAACGAGAAAAACCACCATGATGATGATAAAGGGCACCACTCCCCGGACGATTGCAGCCATCGTGGCGCTACGTTCCACCCCGCCGATTACGAACAGGTTCAGCCCGACGGGAGGGGTAATCAGGGCCATTTCCATATTGACCACCACCAGGATGCAGAACCAGATACCGTTGAACCCCAGGGATATAATCAGGGGATATAAAATGGGAATGGTAATCAATAAAATGGAGGCCACTTCCAGGATCATGCCCAGGCAGACCATTAACAGCATGATGGCCGCCATCACCCACCAGGGGTTTAAGCCGGCTCCGGCAACGGCTGCGGAAAGTGTGTTGGGCAGCTGAAGCTGGGTAAAAACCGCCCCCATGACCATGGCGCCGGCGATAATCATCAGGATCATCCCCGCCGAGGTTGTCCCCTCAGCCACTGTTTCGGATAAATTGCCCGGTTTTATCCGGCCGCGCAAAACGCCGATCAGAAAGGCGTAAAGAATCAGCACGGCGGCGGATTCAGTGGGCGTAAAAAGACCCGTGTATATTCCTCCCAGGACAATCACAGGGGCCAGCAGTCCCCATATGCCGTCCTTCAGGGCAATCACTTTTTCTTTTATTGCGGCCGGGGCTATTTTCTCATGGGAACCCGCGCGCATTGACCGGACAACCGCGTAGCCGGCCATGATCATGGTTAGCAAAAGGCCAGGGATCACGCCGCCCATGAAAAGCGCCCCGGTGGACTCGTCGGTAATGGCGGAATAAACAATCATGGGGGCACTGGGGGGAATCAGTATCCCCAGAGTACCCCCGGCGGCAACGCAGCCATAAGCCAGGCGCCGGTCATAGTTGTTTGCCAGCATGGCCGGCAGGGCGATCATGCCGATGGTGGCAGCCGTAGCCACGCTGGAACCTGAAATGGCGGCGAAAACCGCGGCGGCAAAAATAGTGGCCACCGCCAGGCCGCCGGGCAGGTGCCCGACCAACTTGGCGCACAGGTCAAAGAGCTCCCTGCCTATCCCCCCGCTCATCATCAACCCGCCGCCGAATACGAAAAGGGGAAGCGCCACGAGGATAAACTCGTTCATGGCCTTATAACCTATAAAGGGAACCTGCCCCAGGGACGACACCCCTCCAAACAGCATGAAAAACCCTGCGGCGCCCACCAGGCCCAGGCCGGCAAACACCGGCACACCGCCGAAAAGCAGGGTAACCAGGAGCATAATCAACCCCACCACAGGATTAAGCGCCACCAGCCAGACCGAAACAGCCGCCAGGACGACAAAAACAGCGGCGGGAAGCCAGTCTGCCCGGCTCTTCCGGGGTATTTTACAAAGATCATCAATGTCGGCGGCTATCTGCCTGATCAGTTGAAGGGCCAAAACCGCGCTTCCCAGAACAATGCCGAACTGGACCAGCCAGACGGGAACCTGCAGTACGTTCGGAGTCACCTGCCCGCTGGACATGGAAAGGCTGACCATCTTCCACCCCTGAACAACGAGCAGGCCGGCATAAAACAGCGTAAACAGGCTGGTGACCAGGGCCAGGGCCTTCCGGCCCGCCGGGGCGATTCTGTCCGTCACCACATCGACCCTGATGTGCCTTTCCTTTCTCCAGGTATAGCCGGCAGTAATAAAGGCAAACCAGATCATGACGTAAACGCTGACATCCTGAACCCAGTCGGTGGGGGTGTTAAACAGCTTCCGCGCTATTATTTCATAGCAGTTGGCAAAGGCAACTGCCAGCATGACCCAGCCGATGAACGCCCCGCTTAAATCCGAAATCCTGTCTATGGCCGGCCACAGCCATCTACTTCCCGGAAAACCCGATAAAGCGCCCGTACCTGCAGGTCTGTCATTCATAGTTATCCTCCGAAAAAGTTAAGATCATCCCAAAAGCGACTTTCTTCTGAAGCGGCGCGCGCCTGTGTCCGTCCTATTATTTCACGCGCAGGGCCTCCGCCCTGTCAAAAACTTTGGCGGCGGTATCCTTGCCCACCCGCTTGGCGTAAGCCTCTTTCTGGGGTTCCATTCCCGCTTCGCACCACCGCTTCCTCTCCTGTTCACTGATCCGGACGACGTGGAAATCCGGCATATCAGCCAGCTTCTTCCAGGCTTCTTCTTCCTGTTGCTGGGCCTCCCGGCGGCTCCAGGCCGTTGTTTCCCCGGCCGCCTTAAGCATGGCGTCCTGAACATCTTTGGGCAGTTTGGCCCATATATCCTTGTTCATGACTATGGCGAAAATGCCTTCGGCAAGAAAGATGTTGTCCACGCCGTATTTTGCCACCTCGTGCTGCTTCCGCTGGAGGTAGCTGGTGCCTCCCG
The DNA here is from genome assembly GCA_049323615.1 of Bacillota bacterium. GTDB lineage: Bacteria > Bacillota > Desulfotomaculia > Desulfotomaculales > Desulfocucumaceae > JBMOPD01. The sequence continues at coordinate 27,929 of JBMOPD010000044.1, forward strand.
AGATCACTCCGTCGAGGGTCTTGCGCTGCAGGGCCTGGTATACCTCACCGGAACTCATTACCACCGGGGAGGCTCCCATGGCCTTCAGCCAGTAGCCGCACCACTCGGAGTGGGCGCGCACTTTCAGGCCTTTCCAGTCCTCTAGCTTTTCCACCGGCCTCACGGTCAGCGGCCCCCGCCCGGCGTAGGCGAGCCAGCCGATGAACCTGGTGTTGGCCTTCTGTTCCAGCGCCTTTTCCATTATGGCGAGAACCTCCGGGTCATCCTGGACACTGTACAGGTGCTGCGCGTCATTGAAGTACCCTATCATGTCAAATACACCCAGCTCGGGAACCAGGCCGGTCCACATCCCCGTGTTCACTTCCGCCATCTCCACGCCCCCCCGGGGCACCACATCCACCAGATCCTTGTCGTTGTACAACTGCCCGGCAGGGTAGATCTCAACGGCCACCCGGCCGCCGGTCCGCTCCTCCACCAGTTTTTTAAACATCTCCTGGGACTTGGTAATCTGGTGGTCGACGGGCAGGGTGCCCGGAAAACGCAGGGTTATCTTTTCCACCGGGGCATTTTCTTTTTTCTCCCCGGCGGCTTTTTGCCCGCCGCACCCCGCCAGGGACAGCGCCAGAACAAACACCGCGATAACCGTTGCCCACCGCCACAGGCGTTTAACTTTAAAACCGGTCATATTGTTAACCTCCTGTCTTTTCTTTTAATATTCTTTTGCCCCGGCCGGAAATATATCAGGGCAAAGCAGTTGGCAAGGGCCAGGGCCACTCCGTACACCATCCACGATATGGAATACTCGCCTGCTTTGTCGGCAATCATCCCGAAAACCGGGGGTCCGGCTATTATGCCGAGGTAGCCGATGGTGATGGCCAGGCCGGTGGCCTGGCCGGCCTTTTCCGGCCCCACCGCTTCACCGACCAGGGTAAGAAAAACCGCATTGTAGCCGATGGCGGTAAATCCGAAGACACCCGCCAGAACCCCGATAATAAAATGGGGAATGTTTTGCGGCAAAAGCCCCCACAAGACACTCATGGCAGCGGCAATAAAACCGATAACCACAATTTCTGTTTTCCTGTTGTCTTTAAACCAGCGGTCGCTGGCCCACCCCCACAATATGCGCCCCAGGGCGCCGCTGCCCTGGGCGACGGCCAGGAAAACACCGGCCGCGACGGCGCTGTACGAAAACCGCTCGACCATGAACACGGCCATATAGGCCGTACCTGCCCCTTGCAGGGCGGCGAAAAAGAGGCCAATGATGCTCCAGACCACCACCACGCCGGTCCAGGCGTTTTTTGACGTCTGCCGCTTCACCGTGGCTGCTGAAGCCATTGCCCCGCCGCCCTCGTAAGCGGCGGGATAGGCAAGATAACACGCCGCCCCGCAAGTCAAAACCAAGACCGATGATGCCAGGACGCTCCACCGCCATCCGGCTGATTCAGCCAGGACCGGCAGCGCCACCGAAGCCATCATGCCGCCTGCGGTAAAGCCCATCTGCTTTATGGCCATGGCGGTAGCCCTGCGGTCGGGAGGAAACCAGATCATCACACCCTTGCTGGTAACCGGGTTGACAGCCCCATAGCCGAAGCCGGCCATAAAAAACAAAGCCAGCATCGCAGGGAAAAAACTTACCTTCCAAACGCCGCCGATCAGGATCGCTTCCACCATCAGTCCTATAACCAGGGTTTTATGAATGCTCCAGCGGTCCGACAGCCACCCGGCCAAATAACCGGTAAAAATTGACCCCATATACAACATGGAAACAAACAGACCCAGTTCCGCCCTGCTCAGGCCCAGTTCGTCCTGAATAAAGGGCGCCAGGGGGGCCACACACATGCCTATAAAACCGGCCAGCAGGTATACCGTTGTAAAAACGCCTAGGGCCGTCCACCTGGCCCGATCACTTTTTGTGGAAATGGTGATGACTCTGTCGTCCATTTTGTCTTTTCTCCTCTAACTCTACAGGGGGATGTTGCCGTGCCGCTTGGGGCGCCGGTGCACCTTCTTTCCGGCCAGCAGTTTAAAGCCCCGGATTAAAGCCCGCCTGGTTTCCCTGGGTTCAATAATGTCGTCGATGTACCAGTTGTTGTTGATTTCGTACAGCGGGTTGGCGTACTTTTCCATGTACTCCTTTAACTTTATCCGCCTGAACTCCTCCGGATTCCCGGCCTCCTTGATTTCCCTTCCATAGTAAAGCTCCACCGACTGCCTGGCGCCCATCACGCCCATCTCCACCGTGGGCCAGAAATAGATCAGGTCGGTGCCCAGGCCGGGTATGATGCCCATGCCCAGGTTTCCACCGCCGTAGGCCTTGCGCAGCACCACGGCTATCCGGGGCACGGCCGCCTCGCAGAGGGCATAGAGGACCTTGGCCCCGTGGCGGATGATGCCGGCGTGCTCCTGCTGCCGGCCGGGCATGTAGGCCGGGGTGTCCACCAGCAGGACGATGGGGATGTTGAAAGCGTCACAGAAGCGTATAAACCGGGCCTGCTTCACCGAGCTGTCCGCCGTAAGGCTGCCGGCGCGGAACATGGGCTGGTTGGCTACTATGCCGACAGTCCGGCAGTCCAGGCGGCCGAACCCGACGATCATCTCGGGCGCAAATTCCGGCTTGATTTCATAGAAATACCCCTTGTCCACCAGGGAATAGATCACCTGGCGCATGTCGTAACCCACATACGTGTCGGCGGGCACGATCCCGGCCAGGCCTTCGTCCAGGCGGTCCGGGTCGTCTCCGTAGTCGATCCGCGGGGGCGCCTGGCTGTGGCTGGAGGGGAGGAAATCCAGCAAGTCCCTGATTTTCTGCAGGCACACCACCTCATTGGGAAACCTTAAATCAGCCACCCCGGACACGCTGCAGTGCACCGCCGCGCCCCCCAGTTCATCGTCGGTAATTTCCTCGCCCAGCACGGACTTGACTATCCTGGGGCCGGTGATGTACATGCGGCTCGACCCGTCCACCATGAAGATGAAGTCGGTGAGGGCCGGTGAATAGACCGAGATGCCGGCGCAGTTGCCTAAAATGGCGGAAATCTGTGGTATCACCCCGGAGGCCTCGGTGTTGGGAAAAAAAATCGAACCGCCGTTTTTGTCACCTATCGCCCCAACCCCCAGAGCGCCTCCCCCTTCTTCCGGCTTCGGGGTGCGGGCGCCGGGCGAATCGTGCAGGCCGACGAAGGGCACCTGCATGTCCAGCGCCATTTCCACCGTCCGGTACATTTTATAGCCGTGGATGGCGCCGATGGATCCCCCCTTGACGGTGGGGTCCTGGGAATAAACGCAGACAACCCTGCCGTTAACAGTCCCGTAGCCGGCCACTACCCCGTCGCCGGGCGATTTGTCGAGATGGCCCACCAGCATGTTAAACTCCACAAAACTGCCGGGGTCCAGAAGCCGGTCGATCCTTTCCCGGGCGCCGAGCTTTCCCTTGGCCCGCAGCTGGGCCAGTTTCTCTTCGCCCCCCCCGGCCAGCGCCCCGGCCTTGGCCTCCCTGAGCCGGTCGATTCTTTCCTTAACAAACTGATCCATATGAATACCTCCGCTTGTAATTTTTCAGCAACGGGACACCGGGCTATCAGTCGTATATGGTCTGGCACGGCAGTATTTCCACCGGGATACCCACCGCCCTCTCTATATCAAGGTAGCACCTGCCGGAAAGATCCCTGCCCCACCCGCTCAAACTGAAGGGGGAGGAGGGTATCACCACCAGGTCCGGCTTTTTCCCCTCTTTCCGGACAAAATCATTTATGCAGTCAATGAAGTCATCCACCACCAACAGGTCTCCCATGAAGATATTCCCGCCGAAAAACCTGTTTTCCGGGACGGCTATATGAATGTTGACCCGGCCGCCGGCAAACAGAAAAGACTCGTTCAAAAGCTGCTCAAAGACGGGCCTGACCAGGGTGGAGGAGAGAAACAGCACCTCCCCGGCCCGGCGCGCCAGGACAATTTCCCTCAGCCGTTCCAGGTAGCCGGCCCTGAGGCCGGTGCCCATGAAGACCACGCCCAGGTGAGTGTCCGTGGCCCTGGAATAAGGGTAACCCCACTTTTCAAGGTCCACCCCCAGCGTCAACTCCCGGCCCTCCCTGCTTACCGTCATATTGAAGGACTTGGTGTCCCCCTGCTGGAACATGGAAAGGATCTCCCTGGCCTGGGGCCTGTTGCGGACGACAAAGCCGCCGAGGCCCCGGATGATGTCTCCCCGCCTGACGCCTGCGTGGTATGCGGGAGAGTTTCTCACCACCCCGATCACCTCGGGCACATTTTTTACCGGCCTGGAAACAAACTCTTCAAACATACCCGGCATAACCACGATGGGATGATCATGTTTCGCCCTCAGTTCCTGCACCCGGCTAACAATTGACCGCCACAGGGAATCCCTCTCAAAGATCTCATCCCCCGAAAAATACCTGGAGTACCCCGGCAGGCTGACCTGCACCAGGTGGGCGCCGCACTCCACGGCATAGGCCACGGTACCCTCCAGGTCCGCCAGCATTTCCTCCACCGACTCCAGGGGCCAGGGCACAACCACCACCGAGTAGGGGATGCGGGCTGACCTGAGCAGTGGCAGGGCGCCAACGGCCACCTCAGGCCTTCCGTCCCGCATCAGCCTTTTCCTGCGGGAGGGGGAGGCGCTGTTCAGCGATACATCCAGGTAGACCGGGGCCAGATCGGCAAGGGCGCCAATCATCTCCGGCGTCAGAGCCGCGCCGTTGGTGATCAGCCGGAAGGGCTTCCCGATCTTCAGTCGCAGTTCCGCCAGTATTTCCAGGATGTGAGTATGGGCCAGCACCTCGCAGGTGCTGCCCGAACCCGGAAACAAGCTCCTTTTCATCCGGGGGGAAAAGTATTTAAGCCTGGTCCTGATTTCTTCCAGTTCCTCCGCCGCCGTCCGGCGGGGGAAATCAAAGGCCGGGAGGGGCGGCTTACCCTTGAGGTAGCAAAAAACACAGTCGCAATTGCAGCGGGATCCGGCGTATTCAAATATTTCCGCCGGGTCGCAGGCCGAAGGGACCGTCCACTGGCCGGGGTCTTTCAGCCGGAACCCGTCGATTTCAACCATTAATCCGTTTTTTTCCAGGTCCGCCAGGGCCAGAACTGCTTCCAGCAGTCGCCCGATCAGGTGAATCCTCGGCTCGTAAAGCGCGGCGCTGTGAATATTCTGGAAGGACGGCAGGCCTTTCCGGCGGGGCGTGTCCTCCTCCCCGCGGCCCGCCGCCCGGCGCCCCCCGTCCCGGTGAGCCCCGTCAAATATGTCATGGATTACATCCCTGTTGTTCAGCAGCTTGAAACCGTCAATTTTCACCTCTTCCCCGCCCGCGCAGGGGATAACCACATCCAGCAGGCTCCGCCAGATCTTTTTTACCATTTCGGTGGGAGGGTCTCCGCCGGAAGGGCCGGCATCGTCCGCCCGCTCAACCCGGTAGCGAAAGATATAATCCTGGGGCAAGTGTCCATCCCTCCCGTATTTTCAGCTGTCATCACCGAAAACCGGCCGGCGCTTCTCCAGAAATGAACGGGGCCCCTCCCGGGCGTCCCGGCCGCTGTTCACGCTCTCCATAATGGCCTTCAGATCTGCTTCCACCCCGGGGTTCAACACCTGGTTATCCATTAATTTTCTGATCATGGCCTTGGTGCCGGTGACTGCCTGGAAACTGTTTTCCCCGGCCAGTTCCCGGGCCAGGGCAAAGGCCTCCCCCTCCAGTTGTTCCGCCGGGAGTACCCGGTTGACCAGGCCCATCTCTCCGGCCCTCCCGGCGTTGACCAGCCCGCCGGTCAGGAGCAGTTCCTTGGCCACGCCCCACCCCACCAGGTTGGCCAGCCTGAGGGTGGAAGTGTAGTAATATATCCGCCCCAGCTTGACCATGTTCGCCCCCATAAGGGCATTGCCGGCGGCCAGGCGGAAGTCGGCAATCACCGCCAGGTCCAGGCCCGCCCCCACGGCATAGCCGTAAATCATGGCAATAACCGGAGATGGGTAGTCAATCAGGCTCTGCAGGCAGTAATCCAGCCCTTCGATAAAGCGCATCATCTCCGCCTCACCGGTTACGCCGGCCAGGTCCCCCCCGGCGCAGAAGGCATCCCTGCCCGCTCCCCGGAGGATTACCACCGGCGGCCGTTCCCGTCCCCGCAAACGGTTCAACGCGTCGCCCATGGCCAGCAGGGCCGCGCGGTTCAGAGCGTTGCGCCTGTCCGGCCGGTTGATGGCCAGGGTGCAGGTGTATTCCCGTTCTTCCACAATAATCTCGCCAGCCATGAGTTCCTCCAAGATCAGTCAGTCCGCAGTCTTATGCAGCCCCGGGGGAATATTTCCATCAGCGCCGTATAGGGGTCTCTGTCGCCTGCGGCAACCAAGGCCAGCAGTTTTCCCACCGTTTCGTCGGAGTCCGCCAGTTTTCTCCATTCCCGGACCACAGCCCGCTTCAGTATTTCCTCGAACTCCGCCTTTCTTCTCTCCCGGCGCCTGGCCTCCAGGTCCGCTCCCTCCAGGTCAAGCCGCCGGTCCAGGATGGCGCCGGCCAGTTCCGGCACCCCTTGGCCGTCCGTACCCCGGGTAAGCAGAACCGGCGGTATCGCCGACCCGTACCTGGGGTTCATCTCCAGCACCCCCCGCAGTTGCACGGCCAGGCTCTCCGCCCCGGGGCGGTCCGATTTGTTGATGACAAAAATATCTCCTATTTCCATCAGGCCGGCCTTCATGGCCTGGATGCTGTCCCCGCCCTCCGGCACCAGCACCACCACGGTTACATCGGTGGCCTGCATGATGTCCAACTCGGTCTGGCCCACCCCCACAGTCTCCACCAGTATATAATCGAAGCCGAAAACGTCCATCAGCTTGATCACATCTCCGGTAGACCGCGCCAGGCCGCCCAGGCTGCCCCGGGTGGCCATGCTGCGGATAAACACGCCGGGATCCAGACAGTGATCCTGCATGCGTATCCGGTCGCCCAAAAATGCGCCCCCGCTGAAGGGGCTGGTGGGATCAACGGCAATAACGCCGATCTTCTGGCCCGCAGACCGCAGCACCCCGGTAAGCTGGCTGGCCAGGCTGCTTTTACCGGCCCCGGGCGGCCCGGTAAAACCTATGCAGAAGGCCCTGCCAAGCAAGTGCTGGACCATGGGAAGCACCCGCGCCATCACGGCGGGGTCATTTTCAACCAGGGTAATCAGCCTGGCCAGGGCCGTCACCTTCCCCCGCGCCAGTTGTTCAATCAGTTCTTCCTCACTCCACCGCCGGCTGCGCACAATACTTTCCTGATCTATTTTTGACCCCCCATTTTCTCAATAATCTGGCCGTCCCGGTGTTTCCGGCACAGCAACCGGTAACTGAATCAGTCAACAGCAACATTCCGCCGGATAAATTCGGCTATGCTTTTAACGGGGGTCCCGTGGCCGAAAACTGCCCTGATGCCGTGATCCTGTAAAAATGAAATGTCTTTATCCGGTATATGCCCGCCGGCTATGACCAGAGTGTCTTCCTTGCCATTCTCCCTGAGCTGGCGGACGATCTCCGGGAAAAGGCGGTTGTGCGCCCCGGACAGACAGCTCAGGCCGATCACGTCCACGTCCTCCTGGAGAGCGGCCTGGACTATTTTTTCCGGCGTCTGCCTCAATCCGGTGTAAATAACCTCCATCCCCTCATCCCTCAACCCCAGGGCCACCACCTTGGCGCCCCGGTCGTGGCCGTCCAGCCCAGGTTTGGCCACCAGCACCTTAATCGGTCTCATCTTTTCCAACTTCAGCTACCTCCCCGACTAATACTTTCAGGCGCCGCCATCAATGCGCCGCAATCCCGAACCGGCCCGCTAAAACATGGCCACCTCCTGATACTCCCCGAAAACCTCCCTCAATACGTCGCACATTTCCTGCTCCGTGACATACGCCTTGGCACATTCGATAAAGCGCGGGACAAGATTCTCTTCTTCTTTTTTTGCCGCAGCCTTTAAACCGCGCAGCAGTTCTCCCACATACCGGTTGTCCCGGGACCGCTTCAACCGGGTCAGGCTGGCTATCTGCAACTCCTCTGCCTGCTCTCTCTTCTCCTCGTCGTAAGGGTGCGGTATTACCCGGCTGGTCTCGACCTCCAGTTCGCTCTCATCCGTAAAACAGTTCACCCCCACCAGCAGTTCTTCGCCTTTTTCAATCCTTCTCTGGCGTTCGTGGGCGCTCCTGGACACCTCCCGCTGCATGTAGCCGCTTTCAATGGCAGCCACGGCCCCGCCCATGCTTTCTATTTTTTCCAGCTCTTTCCAGGCCTCATCCTCGATCTGGTCGGTTAGATACTCAACGTAGTAAGAACCAGCCAGCGGATCGATCACTTCCGTCAACTTGGCTTCGTACTGCAGGATCCGGCCGGCGTCCTCGGCCAGCTGCGAGGCCTCCAGGCTCCAACCCAGGCCCAGGGGTTCGTCGTAGGGAGGAAAGGCCATGGGCGGGTACCCGCTGAGGGCGGAAGCAATGGCGCCCACCACCGCCCGGGTCAGGTTGTTGAGGGGACGCTGGGCGGTGGTGCTGGAGCAGCCGATGTGCGCCCCCAGGGGCTGGCGGATGAGCATGCTCCGGGGGTCCCTGGCGCCGAATCTCTCTTTCAAAATCCTGGCCCACATCCGCCGGGCAGCCCTCTGGAAGGCAACCTCTTTAAAAAGCTCCATGCTGCCGCCGAAGGCGTTAAAGGTAAACTTGGGCGCAAAAGAATCAATATCCAGCCCTGCCCTGACACCCTCCTGCAGATATGCAATACCAATGGCCATGCTGAAGGCAAGGTCCTGGTTGCGGGTTGCCCCGGCCTCCCTTATATGGTAGCCGCCGATGCTGGTGATATTGACATTGGGCATGTACTTGGTAAGAAACACCGCGCTGTCCCGGAACATGCGCATGGACGGACGGGGCGGAAAAATATAGGTGCCCCTGGCGACAAACTCCTTCAGTATGTCATTTTGCGGAGTAGCCCGCAGTTTTTCCAGGGGGATGCCCCTTTTTTCAGCCAGGGCCGCATAAAAGGCGATGATGATATTGGCTGGCGCATTGATGGTGAAGTTAGAAGCAATTTTATCCAGGTCCAGATCGCCGGTATAACTTTCATAAATCACCTCGAAGTCCCGCAGGGTGTCCACGCAGACCCCCACCTTGCCCACTTCCCCCCGGGCCACGGGGTTATCCGAATCATAGCCGCACTGGGTGGGCAGGTCCATGGCCAGATTGGGTCCCCCGCGCAGGCCCCGGGATTGCATCATTTTATAATAATCCCTGGTGTCTTCAGGCGTCCCGTATCCAGAATAACGGGCGGCCCTTACCAGTCCCCGGGCCGAAGGCAGGGATCCCTTGGTGGCCACCACAGCGTAAGGAAGCGTGGGGTATATGCCGGCGGTATAGGGATAAGCCCCCGGAAAACCGACCTTCGCCAAAAAGTCGAACCCTTCTATCTCAGCAGGAGTGTAAAATTCGGTAGGGCTTTTTTCCAGCTTAAACCTTTTCAGGGCCGGGTCCATTACCTTCTCCTGCCATAACTTTCTTTTTTCCTTGATTTTTTCCATGTCGGACATTATTGAACACCTCCACCGATTTGGCCGCTTTTATCCTTGAACAATGCTCAATGGACGACGGAATGAAACAGGTCGCCCATTGACACACACCCCATATAAAACTGCCCTCCCGGGCACAGTCCCGGCCGGCGCCTGCGGCCGGCCTACCGCACGGCGCACAGGGCGGTTATTTCACCAACGTCACTTACTTCCTCCAGTTTGTTGATCTTTTCAAGCAGCCGGCTGATATTGTCCCGGGGCATCACCCGGGAAGCCAGGCCCCTGAATTTTTCCTCCATCTCGGCCTGCGTCATTTTGTTCTCGGGCTGGCCTTTGGGAATCTTAAGGAACCTTTCAATCCTCCTGCCGTCGTTGGTCACCACGGCAACCCTGGTATCCAGCAGCTTAAAGTCCGGATTGAGCCGGGCTTTGACCTTCTTTCTCAGGCTTACAATCTTGGGATCGTTCACCTTTTCGTCGGTGAACCTGTCCTCCCCGGCCTCTCCTTCCAACAGAGCCAGGGCGGCGCAGTGGTAGACACTGAACTTCCCTTCCAGGGCTGTCCTTGGCTCCACGATGCCGGCCGCGTCCAGGGACAGTTTGGCCAGTTCCAGGTCTATTTCCGCCACTTCGTCCGCCGACAGCTTTTCCGTGGCCCGGATGTCCCGTATGGCGTCGATTACCGTGTGCGTGCCGGCGCACGACGCGTACGGCTTGAAGCCTACGGAAGTAATGGTGTAGTCCCGCCCGAGGCCATCCGTCAATTTCTCCGCCTTCGGTTCCGGTGAAAAGATTTCCAGGAAGCCGAATTTTCCCTCCACAATACTGTTGGAGCTGGTGAAGCCCATGCCGGCCAGGTAAGCGGCCAACACCCCGTCCATGGCCGCCTTGCCGGCGTGGAAGGGCTTGCACATGGTCCCGAAAACCTGGCGCACCCCGCCGGTCTGGGTGCCGGCGATACCCAGGGCGTTTACCAGCCGGCCCTCGTCCATACCCAGCAGCCTGGCCGCCCCGGCCGCCCCGCCGAAGCGCCCGGTGGTGGAGGTGGCGTGCCAGCCCTTGTCGTAGTGCGCCCTGCCGGCCGCTATGCCGATCCTGGTTTCCACCTCGAAGCCCAGGACAAAGGCGGTAATCAGGTCCCGGCCGCTGGCCCTTTTATACTCGGCCACCGCCAGCACGGCTGGCGCCACGGTGACGGTGGGATGGGCGAAGGACCCGGCGTGGGCATCGTCAAAGTCGAGGGCATGGGAGATGCTCCCGTTCACCAGGGCGGCCAGCAGCACATTGGTTTTCAGGCCGGCGCCGATAACTGTGGCCTGCTTCTCGCCGCCCATTTCAGCGGCCAGCTTTTGCAGGATCGGCGACAAGTCCTCCGTCGCCCCGCCCAGGGTAACCCCGAACCAATCGAGCAGGCAGATCTTGGCCATCTCCTTCACTTCCGCCGGTAAATCTTCGTAGGATGTCCCGGCCACGTACCGGGCCAGTTCCTGTGTGGCTCCCATTATCATCACTCCAAATCCAATTAACTATTTGCCGTACATTTCCTTGATCGCGGACTTCTTGATCTTGCCGCTTTCGGTCATGGGAAAACCGTCCACCAGTTCCATCCGGCTCGGGAACTTGTATTTGGCCACCTTACCCTGTAAATATTCGTGGATCTCTTCCAGGGTTATCATTTCTCCGTCCTTCGGGACTACCAGGACCTTCCCGGTTTCACCCCATTTTTCATCGGGCACTCCGATAATCGATACATTTAAAATCTTGGGGTGGCCGGCCAGAATCTTTTCCACCTCCGCGGGGTAGACGTTCTCACCGCCGCTGCGGTACATGTCCTTGATCCGGTCGACAAAATAGAAGTAGCCTTCCTCGTCGTGGTATCCCAGGTCGCCGGTATGCAGCCACCCGTCCACAATGGTCCTGGCGGTGTCCTCGGGCCTGTTCCAGTAACCCAGCATCACCGTGGGCCCCTTGACCACTATCTCGCCCACCTTGCCCGGTCCCGCAAACCGCCCGCTTTCATCGCATATTCTCACATCACAGAAAAACACCGGCACACCCAGGGAACCCATCTTCCTGACGGTGTCCTTCTCGGGCAAAAACAGCAGCACGGAGTTCTCGGTCTGGCCGAAGCCGGTCTGCATGTACAGGCCCTTCCTGGCAAACTCCTCGATCATCGCCAGCGAGGTCCTCTCGCCCCCTCCCATGAACAGCCTCAGGGAACTCAGGTCGTAATCGTCCAGGTTTTCGTTCTTGACGATAAAGTTCAACATGGTGGTCAGGGCGAAAAACACCGTCACCCTGTATTTTTCTATGGTTTTCAGGAGTTTTTGGGGATCGAACTTTTTATAGGTGATAAAGGTGGCGCCCCGGAAAAGTGTCGGCGTGGCCACGATAAACAAGCCCCCCGAGTGGAAAAGCGGCAGCGGGGAGAGAAAAATGTCACCCGGCCCCAGCCTCATGGTAAAGTCACTGTTCAGGGCGTTGAACAGGGTCTTGCGGTGGGGCAGCAGGGCGCCCTTGGGGTTGCCGGTCACCCCGGAGGTGTACATTATGGCCTGGGGGTCCTCCCACTCCACGGGCTCCTCCGGATCGGGCTCAGCAGGGGAATACCCGCCGATTATGCCGTTGTATTCAACCGCCCAGTCCGGAATGTTCACACCCACAGCCACGTACTTGTCCTTCTCCACGGGCAGGCGGGGAGAGATGGATTCGACTGCCGCGGCAAAGTCGTCGTGGAAGACCAGCAGCCTCGACCCGCAGTCATTCAACTGATACTCCAGCTCCGCCGGGGCCAGCCGGTAGTTCAGCGGCACGAATATGGCCCCGATCTTGGCGGCGGCGAAATACACCTCCATAAACTCGCTGCAGTTTAATAGCAGCACCGAGATCCGGTCTCCCTTCCTGATCCCCTTGTCGATCAGGAAATTGGCCACCCGGTTTGTCCGTTCATTCAACTCCCGGAAGGTGTACTCCCGGTCGTCTATAATCATGGCAACCTTGTCAGGGGTATAAAAACTGTGCTTTTTTACAATATCTCCAATAGCCATAACCCAGCCCTCTTTCACGCGAGTATTGTCAAATAATTTTGCTGTTCACCGACTAAAACAACCTCCTGGCGATAGTAATTTTTTCCGCCTCCTTGGCGCCCTCGTATATCTCCAGGATCTTGGCGTCCCTGTAAAAACGCTGCACGTCGTACTCGTCTATGTAACCATAGCCCCCGTGCAGCTGCAGGGCCTTGTCGGCCACCCAGACGGCGCATTCACCGGCGTAATACTTGGCCATGGCGTTGAGGCCCGGGTCCATCCTGCCCTGGTCCACCATCCAGGCGGCCTTGTAGGTGACGTTTCTGGCCACCTCGATTCTGGTGGCCATCTCCGCCAGTTGGAACTGGATACCCTGGTTCGAGGCCAGCGGCTTGCCGAAGGTTTTTCTCTCCTGGACGTACTTGAGGGTCTTGTCCAGCGCCCCCTGGGCCAGGCCCACCCCCTGGGCGGCCACCATGGTCCTGGTGGTGTCAAAGAAATGCATCAGGTAATGAAACCCTTTCCCCTCTTCACCGATTAAATTCTCCCGGGGAACCCTTACATCTTCAAAGACCAGTTCGGCCGTGTCACTGGCCCTGATCCCCATCTTGCCCTTAATCTTGTTCCTGGTGGTGCCGTTCCTGTCGGCCTCCACTATGATCAGGCTCTGTCTTTTGTGCCTGGCTTCCGCATCGGGATTGGTCACGCATAAAACCACCATGAAGTCGCAAATGGTGCCGTTGGTGATAAACATCTTGCTGCCGTTGATGACGTACTCATTGCCATCCTTTACCGCGGTGGTTTTGACGCCGGCCACATCGGTGCCCGCATCCGGCTCGGTATAGGCACCGGCAAAGATAGCCCGGCCGGCCGGGAGCAGGGGCAGGTATTTCTTTTTTTGTTCCTCGGAACCGAAAAACAGTATGTTTTCAGCGCCGAATGTGGATGCCATCACCACCAGGGACAGGCCGAGGTCCACCCGGCAAAGCTGTTCTGTAAGCAGGGCGACGTCCAGAAATCCCATTCCCGGGCCGCCGTATTTTTCCGGGATAAATGCCCCCACCAGACCCGTTTCACAGGCTTTTTCCCATAGCTCCCGGGGGTATTTTTCTTCCCGGTCGCACTCCTTGGCGATGGGGTCGAACTCGTTCAGGGCAAACTTATAGGCGGTGCTCTGCAGTATCTTCTGCTCCTCGGACAACTCGTAATTCATGGCTTCCTCCTTGTAAAAACTTTCTTGTAAAAACTTTTTAACCGGTCACATCAGCCAAATAACCTGTTATGCCATTTTGCACCCATTTTCTCAACCCCCGTTTTTATTTTTCGCCTTCCCTCCCGTGTTGTTTTTGCCGGTAAAAATTTATTATCCCCGGCGCCAGCACGGCGCCCGTCCTCCAGGTCAGCCAATCTATGAGGTCCTTCCGGCCCCTTTCCCCGGCCAGGCGCACACTATCCCACTGGGCCCACTCCTTTTCCGACACGTAACGGGACAACCTAGCGCCCGCATTCTCCTCCGGGCCGGCCCTGACAACCTGTCCCCAGCAAAATAACTGGCCGATTATTTTATAAATGGTGTTCTGCACATCATCCGTATAGCCGTAGTGGGAAAAATAAATGGTTTCCGTGTCGTATTCCAGCAGGCGCAAGACGGAACCAATGCTGTGGTCCAGGTTGAAATCCGGCATCGGCGTGCTCGGCGAAAAAACTTTAATATCGTCGGCCCATACTCCAAGGGCTTCACCGGAGAAAGCACCCTTCGTCAAAGGGTCGTAAAGACTTAAATGATGGGGGGCATGCCCGGGGGTATGAATCACTTTCAGCCGCCGGCCCCCGCCAAGGTCGACCGAATCACCGTCCCGCAAGGGCACAACCCTTTCGGCAGGAATAGGGATAATCTCTCCGTACAGGTCCATCACCTTTTTCTCGCCGAACACTTTTTTTGTGCTGGCGATCAGCCTGCCCGGGTCGATTAAGTGCCTGGCCCCCGCTTCATGCACCATTATCCTGGCCGAAGGCAGTTCCCCGGCCAGAAAACCGGCCCCGCCGGCGTGATCCAGGTGGATATGGGAAACAATTAAATAATCGATGTCCTCCCGACTGATACCCAGCCGGTCCAAACCTTCCAGCAGCATAGGCGCGGTATTTGTAGTCCCGGCCTCGAAGAGGGCATTCCTTTCACCTACCAGAACGTACGCTGAAAGAAGCTCCCTTATTCCCAGACAGGGCAGCCCAATCATGCAGGTATGCCTGTTTACTGTCCGGGCGTGAACTGATACACTGATTATTAACACCCCCCGGAAACGTTAACCGTTCAGAAGCAGCAGACATTTATGAAAATGCTGAATATAGTGAATTTTTATTGAGCAATTTTTGTACCATTAAAATAAAAAAACCCGTATCACGGGCAATGCCAGGGTATTCGATTGATTTTACGATAATTTGATGTTGCACGAGTATTTCAGAATTGGTACACTGTTCTAAAGTAGAAATACCGTTGACACAACTACATTACTGAAGCCGACAGAGGGAGGCCTTGCCAATGCGCCCCAAGATCATAGTTATCGGCTACCCCATACTGCACAAGTTTGCCTTAAGTATTTCGAAAAAGTTGGAAATACTTCATGACATTGACATACAAACAGAATTATACGATCCGTTTTTGGATAACATTAACAATCCCGAATTTGTCAGAAAAGAACTGCCCAAGTTAACCTCCAGGTCTGTACTGGTGGCAGCGGACAGGTGCGCAACTTTTTTACAGGAAAATCACAATATTCCGGTGATACCTGTCAAATTTTCCGGCTATGCCCTTATGGAAGCGCTGAAAAAAGCGCAAAAATACCTTGATCATGACGATGACGAAGTGGTGCTGGTGAATTATTACAAGGAAATGGAAGAGGTTGAAGAATACAGGGATCTTCTGAAGGTTAAAGTCAGGCAGGTTGTCTTCAACAGTCATGAAGAGGCGGACGCCATATTTAGCGAATTAAAGAAGGCGGGGAAGAAAGTCGTCGTCGGGGGCAGCAATGCCTTTGATACCGCCAAAAAATACGGGATGAAAGGCATTTTTATGTATACCCGTACAGCGGTGGAAAAAGCCATGGTTCACGCGGCGGAGATACTCCAGGCAATCCGCAAGGAAACTGAAAAAGCGGAACGGTTTAAAACCATTATTGAACTTGTGCACAGCGGCATTATCTGCACCGACAACAACTGGCAAATAACCACTTTCAACAACGCCGCCGAAAAAATTCTCAATATCAGCGCCGATAAAACAATTAATAATTCCATCAAGGATGTCATTCCTTCAATAAACATACCCCAGAAACCTCATCAACTAACCGCTCAAACCAACAAGCTGGTATGCACGGGGCAGGTAAATATTATCCTGGACATCATGCCCATCATAGTCAACGATAACTGTACCGGAGCCGTGTTTGCCATTCAGGACGCTGTTACGATTCAAAAAAGCGAACAGGAAATAAGGCAGCAACTGCACCAGAGAAGGCTGGTAGCGAACTACACCTTTGCCAACATTGTGGGCGAAAGCCAGGCTGTTCAAATTGCCGTTTCCAAAGCCAAATCCTTTGGCCAGACTGATTCCACCATCCTGATCAACGGAGAGACGGGAACCGGCAAAGAGCTTTTTGCCCAAAGCATTCACAATATCAGTCCGAGGCGCAAAAAACCTTTTGTGGCCATCAATTGTGCCGCCTTACCGGAATCATTGCTGGACAGTGAACTTTTCGGTTACGAGCAGGGGGCCTTTACCGGCGCCCAAAAAGAAGGAAAGCCCGGGCTTTTCGAGCTTGCCCATAGAGGCACCATTTTTCTGGATGAAGTGGGAGAATTAACCCCCCCCATACAGGCCCGTTTACTGCGCGTATTACAGGAAAAAGAGGTAATGAGGGTGGGCGGACGGAAAATCATCCCGGTGGACGTAAGAATAATAGCCGCCACCAACCGGAACCTCTGGAATGAAGTTAAAGCCGGCAATTTCAGGCAAGACTTGTACTACAGGTTAAGTGTTCTCGAATTAAACATCCCCCCTCTCCGGGAACGTAAAGAGGACATCCCGGCCTTGGCGAGAAGTATTCTCAGAAAATATATGTCAATAGTCGATAATTTTATAATTGAAAAAATTTTATTCCTGGCGAGAGAGTATCACTGGCCCGGTAATATCAGGGAACTGGAAAATATACTGGAGCGCTTTGCGGTGCTTTCAAGAGGAAAGCCAAACAAAGAGGAAATTTTATGCAGTGTATTTTGGGATAGTGTTAAAAGTAAAAAGAATGATCTTCCGGAGGCTGACAACCCATTGTCGACATTATCCGCGCTGCCGGTTATTGAACTGAGCAGTAAAATAAAAAAAATAGAATCCAACGAAATAAAACGGATCCTTGAGGAAGTTAACGGGAACAAAACTGCAGCAGCCCGTATTCTTGGGATATCCCGCTCCACCCTGTGGCGAAAACTGAAATAAGGTATGTAACGGATTTGGTAACCCGGCGGCTATCCCTGTCATCCGGCATAATTATTCCGGTAACCTTGGCTGTCACCCACTTCATCCATTCAGAGTCTCCTGTTTTCCAGCATCTTTACAAACACCGGCACCAGCTGCGGATCAGACTGTGTTCCGGCACACCTCAGAAGTTCTTCCACGGCCTTCTCACGTGGCATAGCCTTGCGGTACGGCCGGTCGCTGGTCATGGCGTCATATGCGTCGGTAATAGCCAGAATACGGCATTCCAGCGGAATCTCCTCACCCCGGATTCCCAGGGGGTACCCACTACCGTTCCACCATTCGTGGTGTTTGAGGATCCAGTCAGCAATGGGAATAAGGTCTGGAGCGGACTGGGCAATACGGTGGCCGATTTCAGAGTGCCTCTGCATTTCCACCATTTCCTCGTGGGTAAAGGGCCCCGGCTTAAAGAGTATGCGGTCTGATACGCCTACCTTGCCGATGTCGTGAAACTGGGCCAGGAGCCGCAGGTCGGTTATATTGTGTTCAGACAAGCCAATAGCCCCGGCAAAACATGCCACCAGTTCCTGCAGGCGGTCCGCATGACCCTCGGTGATGAAATCCCTCGCCTTCAGCGCCCTCATAAGGGTCTGGACAATGGCGCTGCGGGCGCTCTGCAGTCGGTGCAGCTTCTCCCTGTACATATTGTTGTCGGCTTCCTTAAAGATCCCACTCAAATCAGTTGAGAATTCGTTACTGGCTGCAAACCCGATGGATACGCTTAAGGTGAAAGACGGATTAGTGGAGTTATACCTCTCAACGTTTTCCCGGATTCGATGGCTGACGGCCTCTACGGTAGGCACATCACAGTTTGGGAGCAGCACGGCAAATTCGTCGCCCCCGATCCGGGCCGCTATATCGCCCGGACGAGCGGATTCCCTGATCACCCCGACAGCTGCCATAAGCAGTCGATCACCGTAGTGGTGACCCAGAGTATCATTGATAAGCTTTAACCCATCCACGTCACAGACGATTATATTTACCGGATGACTGTGCTCCTCTTCAAAACGACGCATCTCCTGCTCGAAAAAGGCGCGTTTAGAGAGTCCGGTAAGAGATTCGTGAAGGCTTAAATATTTTAGCTGTTCCTCCATCTCCTTGCGCTGGCTGCTGATGTCACGGCTGCTGATGACAGCACCGGTAATCCCGCTCTTTTCGTCAAAAAAGAAATTGCCCACAGACTCCAGCCACAGGTAAGACCCGTCAGCCCGCCTCAAGCGGCACTCCAATCTGGCTACCGAAGCATCTTTAATGACCTTTTTCAGGGCAGTTCTGATCTTGTTTATGTCTTGAGGATGCACAAAGTCAAACACATACCTCCCCACGGTATCTTCAGGCTGATATCCCAGCACACCCTTGACTGATGGGCTGACATACTTGCAAATTCCTTTCTCGTCAATCTGGACGATCATATCCAGCATATTGTCGGTAATCAGCCGCAGCCGAGCCTCGCTCGATCTAAGCTCCTCTTCGCGCTTTCTGTCATCCGTTACATTCCTGAAAACCAGGATAACTCCACAGATATTTCCCGCTGCATCACGGATGGGTGCCGCGCTATCCGTGATGGAACGCTCGGTACCGTCCCTGGCTATCAACACCGTATGGTTGGCCAGCCCGACAATCTTTCCCTCGGGAAGAGCCCTTTGTGCCGGATTTTCAACCGGTTGACGGGTATATTCATTTATTATTTTAAACACTTCGCCCAGCGGCCGGCCCAACGCTTCGGACTGGCTCCAGCCGGTAAGGGATTCGGCCACGGGGTTGACCAGGGTGATCAGACCGGCCGTATCAACGGCTATCACCGCGTCACCGATGCTGGAAATGGTGACGGCAAGCCTTTCCTTTTCCCAGAAAAGCGCCTCTTCCGACCGCTTACGCTCGGTAATATCGCGGACAATACCGCGGAAGCCCGCTAGGCGGCCTTCCGCGTCCCTGAGCAAAGACACCGAAGCCTCAATAAATCTCCTGGAACCGTCCTTTCTAATAATCTCCCAGTCAAATCCCTTGACCGGTATTCCCGTTCTGTAGACCTTATTAAAAGCCTGGAATGTTTTCCTGGCGCCTTCCTCGCCGGAATACTGCCTATTATTCATACCCATTAATTCATTTCTGGGATATCCTAAAATTCTGCATAATGAATCATTGAAAAATGTTAAGTTACCCACCAGATCAACTTCAAAATATCCGTCTTCAATATTGTCAAGGATGGTTCGGTACCTCTCCTCACTTTTCCGTAACGCCTCCTCCACCCGCTTGCGCTCGGTGATATCCATCAGCTGGCCCAGTATGGCCGGACGGCCTCCGAACTCAATTAGGGAGTGTACACCCTCAATATATATTAATTCCCCCCTGCGGTTAATAGCCCGAATTTCAAAGGATCCAGGCAGTTCTTCCCCATTCAGCCTGCGTAATACATTATTAACCACCCGTTGTCGGTCCTTCTGGTGAATCAATTCGGAGAAGCGAATTCTGACCATTTCTTCCACCGAATATCCGTAGAGATCGGCCATTTTACGGTTGACTAACTGCAAAAAACCATCCTGCAAGATATAAATGGGAAGAGGTGATAAATCAAATACCACCTTAAAGTCGAAGTCCGTCAACATTAACCCTCACCCCCGTCCTTCCAGATCTTAGATTTCAAAGCACCATATTATTCTGCATATTTTACCATTTTCCTGTAAAATTCCTTTGTAGGAAACAGGTGTTATCTTGATGCCTGCCGCGCTGGTTTCGGCGGTAGGGGTAGGACGTGGTGGTGATACCCGGCATCATTCTGATTGCCACTGCTATGGTTGTTCTGTCACAAGTGCAAGTGTTGCGGACTCTTTTGCTGGCTGGGGTAATTTACGGCGCCGGTGTTAGCCACGTCCGGCGGGTCGGGTAAGGAGGAAACCGCTGTTTTCCTGGAGTGGGTGGTCAAGCGGACGGGAGTCATACGCGTTGGTAAAATGGCCGTAAGGATAGCGGCGGACGGCTTGCTGCCGTGGAATCACCTGTCATTGAAAGAAGCAAGATCGTTAGGAAAACGTCTTATGGTGGTGTTCTCTATACTGGCCAATGACCGTGCCGCCAGTATTTCTTCCTTCTGTCCAGGCCATGCCAGCAATTGACCCTCTACACCGACCGTTCTTCCGATAGATCCAACCATAGTTACGCGTATATCATTGCTAACCGGGCTCACCAAGTGAAACTTGCGTGACTGGATCTCATATAATCATAAAAACACCCTCAAAAAAAATATCCTGACACGTCAGGATATTTTTTTTACCTTTTCATCTCTACCTCAGTTTCAAGGCCTTGTTTATAAAACTAATTTCATTACTTATGTTCTTCAGGCTTTTTTGTGTGCCATTATTTATAAACCCTTTGTATGGTTAAAATTAATAAAATTGCAATGACGCCAGATGCACCCCCAGGTCCGTCTGCTTTGTGAAAATCATTTCTCGCATTAAGGCTGCCCGATCCCTGCTGCCCTGATTTCCTCCATCAAGGACCGGAACCGGCGATATTCCGTCATGACTTGTCCATAAAAGGCAGTCCATTCCTCCTTTTTTCCGGATAAAGCGCACACTTCCTTCAAGTCCTTCATCCACCTGGCCGCCCTGGCGTATGCCTGGCGTCCCCGATAGCTGATATTCTTTAGCGCTAAATCCCGGTACAGCGGAATCAGTTTTGCCGGCTCATGGTTCTTCATTTGCTTGAAAAGTTTGAGCAGTAGCGGCTCATTCATATGGAACCGGTCCTTGTGCCTGATAAATTCAGCCCAGGCTTTGTCGATATCATCCAGGTATAGATACATGCCTACCACCAGTGCATATTCTTTTTGATGCCTCATGACATCGATCCATTTTTGGATTTTGGCCTCTTTATCCGCATCATGTTTATTGAGTGCCGCATTCCGTTTAAACAAGTCAAAATCTGGATGGGCCAAGAACCATTTTTCGTGCCAATCTTTTATTCCCTGCTTATCGCCGGACCGTTCGCACAGACGGATAATCCACTGGTAATCTTGAGGGTTGATCCGGGAACTTGCATTCAAGATGGTTTGCAGTGTCATGACCGCTTCATGCCAGTTTTCCAGCCGTTCATAATATCTTACAAAGCAGTATGCTACGGAAGTATCAGACAGAAACGAACCATCCGGAATGCAAGCGGTTTGTTTCGCCTCTTCTTCTTGGTTTAAAGATAAGCACAGCTCGACCCACCAATATACCAGAATCCGGCGGTGCCTTTCATCCTTCAGGCGGGCGCTCCGTGAAAAGTCCTTATCGATCAGCATGATGCGTTCCTTCAAATGCCAAAGATACTGCAGTTCCGGGACACAATGGGTCAAAACAGATGTCCACGCCAACAAATCATCCAGTTGTTTGCATTGATGAACGATCCAATCGATAAGTTCCCGTATGAATGTTTGAGCTTGCGGGTCGTGCAGCTGGTACATACTCACGCGTTCCAGCGCTTCCCACAGATAATTCTCAAATTCCGAACAGCCGTCAGTGAGTTCGCTGCCGCTGTATTCGTCATCGTACTTTTCGCTCCACTCTTCCAGCCCAATCACCGCGACCAGCAATCCCACAGTTCCTGATATGTAATGTTCGGCGGTCACCAGTTTCAGCAGTTCTTGACCATAACGGTGCAACCTCTCCAGGCCCATGGTAAAATCCCATTCTGTCGCGCTTGTATCGTCATCATAATCATAGCCGTATCCCCAGTCATCATCCCCGTCTTCATCATCCATCTTTGTTTCGGTGAACAGGGACTCGCACTCTTTTAAAATGGCGGGAAATTGTTGTTGATAGTATTTAAGTGAGCTGTACAGTCCCATCCGGCGAACCCGATCGGAATGCAAATCTGCGGTCCGCTCACGCTCGACAAGGATGAGGCGAATCTTTTCATGTATGGAAGAATCGGTTTCCATCAACTGCTTTATGGTCCCGAGTAAATCCTCTTTCCCCATGTTTTTCAGGCGTTGGTCCAGATCGTCATCCGGTTGATGGCTTGGCTGCTGTACGCTGGTTTCGGCAACAACTGCATCTGTCACATCCGCCGCACACGCGCACGGACCACCGGCAGGCTCATTAAAACCCGGCTCCCCGGCGTATTCCCGGGTCACATAATAAACGACAGCCGCCATGTGTTTGCAGTAATCTCCATACGGGCAGTTACACCGGCTTTTGCTAAAATCGGTCATATGCACCTGAACGTTATAATCTCCGTAATTGCCTAAAACGGTGGCATGGATCCATGATTTATTGATTTGTACATCCTCCACAAGTCCTTGTTCATAATACTCGAGCCCCCGATCTATAATGTGATCCGGAATATACCGGTCCATCCCTATCAATAATGGCTTAAAGTCATAGATTTCTTTCATTCTTCCCCGTCTTCATCTTCCCATGTGCATTCCGTATTGATTCCCATATTACGCAGCCACTTTTTCTCCCGGCAGGACGGACACCGTTTCGGATCTTCCCAGCCCCGCTTTTCGAAATATTTTTGCTCCGAAGCGTCAAAAATGAATCTATCCCCGCACTCCTGACATGTCAGGCGGACAGCTTCAAAATATTTAACACGAGGCGCTTTCAAGTTCATTTCTCTGCGCCAGGAGAGCAGGACGCTTTCTTCGTTCCTGTTCCAAAGAATCTGCAGTTCAGGGGAAAGAAACTGGGCCGGATCGAAACGAAAACCCCGTAAATTATACAGATGAGGCGTTTTTCCGCAATCCGGCGCATCGCAGTATCGCTGCCCCGGACATTCCCGTTTATGGCATATGCGGCCCAGGTACTTCCGGCCGGTATTGAATACAAACACTTCCCATGCATGAGTGGCGGAAGACATTTGCCTGCAAAACCGGGACAGTTGCGGAAGTTCATGCAAATCAGATAAAACAACAGCCAGATCGATGTCCTGCGGATACGGATCGTCACTGGCCATGGAGCCGCACAATACAACCTCCTGCACGGAAGACAAGTTTTTCGCTTTATTGGCGAAATCTAGCGCAGCCTGACGGAAACGAATTTTTTGTTGATGGTTTCTCATCGTGTCATCCATCTGGGTTCATTTCTTTCCCGTCTGTATAGTGTTCGTTAAACGATCCACATGCCCTTTCCTCAGCATTCCGGGCATGTTTCTTCGTTTGGCAAACATAGTGCGTGGCGTACATTTCTTCCACGGGAGGGCTGCCGTACTTGGAAAAACGCAACCTCTGCTTCGGCCCTTTCCCCCACGACATATAAACGGTAAGAGAAGGTTTCAGTTGCGCAGACCTGGCAAATTCTCTAAGCGTTAGTAAAATCGTATTCATCTTGCCCAAATTCCCGTTTGTGACCCGTTCCAGATACGGGATGCGCCGGAAACGCCAATCTTCTATTTGTTGTGGTGTTAACCGCTCCATTTTTACCAAAAGTTCTACCGGGCTGACGCATCCTTTTTCCGCAATCAGCTGACCGGCGCATTCCCAAACTCTTTTACGGAGATTATGTCGGCTCACGTTATCCCTCCGCTGCAAAATCCGCGATGAACCGATTGATGTCGAAGTTTTTCATCTTCTTCGCGCAGCAAAACCTGTATTTCTGGCCGCTACCGCACGGACACGGGTCGTAAGGATTGTCCGGCGCAAGCCTTTCTTTCAGCGCTTTTTTCAAGTCGGACAGGTCTTCTGTGAACTCAATTCCCATAATAAACCGCAACCCGAATCGGTCACATATTTGAGCAATTTTTTGACCCTTTTCTTCCGAGTTAACCTTTACCACAATAGGACGCTGTTCTGAACCGAGCGCAAAAATTGCATTCCCCTCCCCTTTCGAAAGAATACTATAATTTCTCTTTTCCTTTCTTTATCAATAACAATAAAAACCCAAAACTAATAAAGGGTTTTTCTATAGTTTTTCCTGCTTAAAGCACGTAGTTCAGCTGCTTTTAAAAGGGTATAAATAACTATGTTAGTATCGACCACAAATTTATTAAATACCGGTTCCTGGCCGATCATCTTCGTCCTCCCTCGTAACATCTCCTCCACCAAGCTGTCGCGATCCTTCAAGATACCTGCAGCAGCTCTAACAACTCCTTTCGGTTTCATTCGTTTGGTCATTTTGATGGTTACTTTATTGTTAGTAGGGGTAATCTCTACCCAATCGCCCAGTTGAATTTTAGCCATCTTTAACACCTCTCCAATTGCGATCCTTCCATCAGGTTCTACTCTTTTTCTCACAGGTAACATAATTACCCCCCCGAATGTAACTTTCTTAACTTTTCTCTTTTATTATACCACTTTAGGTTTTTTTAGATCCATCAGCCGGTTGTTTCACACATATGATTCAGCGGGGGTATCGACAAAAGCTTGCTTGATTTAAAAGGGGGCCTAGAAAATCTTACTTAAAAATTCCGCAGAATATTTTTATGCTGAGAGAATATGCACCAAACAAAGTAACCTTCTCCGCGTACGACAACTTCCCCAGATCATTTTTATACTTCAGCTCATTTCTAAGCTTCCTGGCCTCACTTTCAGATTTCCCGGCACGGTACCACACCTTTTTGCCCTTAACCCTAAGCACCACGTACCAAACTCCATTTTTACAAACCAGGTTTCTCCGGTTTTTTCTGGACATTTTACACTCCTTTCCGGCTCAGACGAAACGTATTGCAAATAATCAATTATTTGATCTGTCGTGTGGCATCCATTAGTGTTCGGTTAACCAAAATTTAGGTAATTAACGGAAGGAAGATTTTGCAGGCTGACAGAATTAGAGAGTATTCGACAATATATAATTTCCAGTTGGGAGGATACCTCTAATGCCTGTCAAGCCACCTTCTTCAAAAGAAATTGAGAAATCTTTAAACCAATTGTTTTCCCCGGAATGGATAACTGAAGCAGCAAAGAAAGCCGGGTTTGTAATTAGAGACCGAAAAATCGACCCCGTTATTTTCTTCTGGACACTTATACTTGGGTTTGGTGTGAGTATGCAGCAAACCCTTGCCAAGCTGAGGCGGGCTTACGAGACTGCTTCAGCCAGCTCTATTGTGCCGTCGGCATTTTATGATCGTTTCACACCACGCCTGGTAGCTCTGCTTAAAGAAGCAATAACCCACGCCTTGGCACAGCAGGTAGCCGAACCGACCCGGGCGCTATCTGAAAAATTAAAAGGGTTTTTGGATTTAGTTGTTGCAGATGGCACTGTTTTAAGGCTTCATGAAAAGCTTGGCGGCCATTGGCCAGCCTGCCGTACCAACCATACCAAGGCTGCCATAAAGATGCATGTGGTGGCAAGCGCCCTGGTGGCTGG
>JBMOPD010000045.1:0-5557 GCA_049323615.1 Bacillota bacterium
TTCAGCCGCAGGTCCTGTAGCCGGATTGAAACCCGGACCCCGGCCCCAGAGTTTTCTTTCCTCGGCTATCTCTAAGTATGAATAAAAAAAACTGGGAGTTCTACCTACTAAATCTTGACGCAGACAAGTGTCTCTAGAGATTTGACTGAAATAAAAAAAATATTATAAAATGTACTATATTGATTTTGGCTTGCCAAGACTGAACCTGATTAAAAGGTACATGTTTTACGTTTTACTATAATAAAAAAATTGTATAAAAAAGGAGGCAGGGCTTTTTGAAAACTTTAAGGGTCCCGGAAGCTACGGTAACCAGACTGTCAATATACTCAAGGTTTTTGGAAAGACTTGACCGGAATGGTGTAACTTCGGTGTCATCCGGTGAAATAGCTGACGGGGTGGGTGTCTCTCCGGCCCAGGTGAGGAAGGATCTGGCATATTTCGGTGAATTCGGAACCAGGGGTGTTGGATACAATGTCAAGGACCTGATGAGGTACACGCTGAAAATACTGGGGCTTGACCGGCACTGGAACCTTATCCTGGTAGGGGCCGGAAACCTGGGCTACGCCCTTTGTACATACAAGGGTTTTAATATGAGAGGTTTCAGTATCGCCGGTGTATTTGACAATGACCTGACCAAAATAGGCAAGAGGATAAATGAACTGGAAGTCCTCCCGATGGAAAAAATGCCAGAGGTAATAAAGGAGCAAAACGTCAGGATTGGCATTATAGCCACACCCACCAGGGCTGCGCAGGAAGTGGCGGACTACATGATTAAAAACGGCATCCAGGCCATTTTAAATTTTGCCCCGCTGCCGCTGAACCTGCCCGAGCACATCGAGGTAAGGGATGTTGACTTGTCGGTCAAGCTGGAAATACTGACCTTCAACCTGGGCTTTAAGTCCGCCCAGAGCGTTTAAAAAGCGGGAATTGGGAATTAGGGATTAGTAGCTTACAATCAAGGTAAATTGAGAATGTTTGTTCAGAAGGCTCTTGTTTGAGCCTTTATTTTTCAGGAAATTAACTCCACTATCAGATCCCGGTCCCAATTCCCATTTCCTAATTCCGGGTTTCAGGAGTGATGGATGGTGGCGCCGGTAAGCATATTGGAATTAAACACCGGTAAAAGGGTGCAGTTTATTGATATTACCGCCGGGATCCGGCAGTTGGTGGAGGAATCGGGTGTTGGGGAAGGGGTGGTCCGTATCTTTATTCCCCATACCACGGCGGCGGTGACCATTAATGAGAACGCCGACCCCAGCGTGGTGGAAGATATTATTGCCGGCCTGGAAAAGATTGCTCCCCGGAATGGCAACTACCGGCACGGGGAGGGCAACGCCGACGCCCACATAAAGGCCACCCTGGTGGGCAGCTCTCTGTCCGTCCTGATTGGCGGGGGTAAGCTGATGCTGGGCACCTGGCAGGGGATTTTCTTCTGCGAATTTGACGGCCCCAGGAGAAGAAAGGTATTGGTGACAGTTAGAAATTGAATCTGGCTAAGACGTCGGACACCGCTGGGCTGTTTCCTGGAGCCGGGCTGGCGGGGGAACCAGGTTGGTCCTGCTTTTCCCGAGGGATTTCCGGGGGCGGGATGAGATCCTCTAGTTTTGACTCCACCGCCGCTACGTCTTCTTCGTACTTGATCAGGGCGTTGAGGGTCAGGCGGGCCGCCTCGGGGTCCAGTTCGGTAGTATTCAGGGTCATCAGGGACCTGGCCCAGTCGATGGTTTCGGAAATGCCCGGCATCTTCCTCAGGGCCATTTTTCTCACCTGGGCCAGAAAGACAGACACCTGCCCGGCCAGGGACCGGTTAATGCCTTTCAGGTGCATGGATATGATGGCCTCTTCAGTCTTCTGGTCGGGGAACGGTATATACAGGTGAAGGCACCGCCTTTTCAGCGCGTCGCTGAAATCCCTGGTGTTGTTGCTGGTGATTATCACCATAGGTTTGTGCCGGGCCTTTACAGTTCCCAACTCGGGTATGGAAACCTGGTAGTCCGACAGCGCTTCCAGGAGAAAGCTTTCCAGTTCGTCATCGCTTTTGTCTATCTCGTCCACCAGCAGGACAGCCTGCCGGGGGGACAGAAAAGCTTTTAAAACGGGCCTGGGCAGCAGGAATTCCGGCGTGTACACGCCGGTCTGGATTTCTTCCCAGCTGGCGTTTTCCCTCATGGCCTGCAGATAGAGAAGCTGCTTCTGGTAGTTCCACTCATAAAGGGCCTTGGCCTCATCCAGCCCGGGGTAGCACTGCAGGCGGATCAATTCTGCGCCGGCGGTCCTGGCCAGAGCGCAGGCCAGTTCTGTTTTGCCTACCCCGGCGGGTCCCTCCACCAGCAGGGGTTTCTGCATCTGTATGGCCAGGAACACCGTTGTGGCCACCTTCCTGTTCACAAGGTAGCCGTTTTTGAGCAGGTTGTCCCGGACACTGTCCATGCTGTTGAAAAAATCAATCATTTTACCGACCACCAGAGTAATGATATCATAAACAGGAGACAGAATACAGGAGTCAGAATTTCAGAATTCACAATCCAGGAGCCAGAATCCAGAATGGGGAAGGCGTTCCTGACATGCATGGAGGTCTGGATTCCGAACTGCAACATTGGCCGGGGTAAAAAGATGAAGATTGAGATCCTAACCAGAAGCGCGGACAAAAAACCTGACATAATGACTTACCTGAGGTCCCTTAAAGGTTTTCAGGCCTATGGCGGCAAAGCGCTGGCCGAAGGACTGGAGGCCGAAATTACCGGGTCATACATATACCTCAGCACAAGCATCCCCTGGATGGCTGACGAGCTGTTGAAAAAGCTTTTCACGGTGCGGCCGGTGCCCTTCGCCCCGGCATTTTACGAGATCGCGGGAGATATCAAGATTATCGCCACCTGCCAGGCCCGGCCCATCAACGAGATAATCACTGCTCTTGACGTGCTGGAACACCTTGACCTGGAGTACGGCGAACTGGCCGGGCGGTTTGAGACTGCCTGGAGTTCCAGGGACGTGGGGGTGACCGCAGAGTACACCGTGATGGTACAGGGCGGGGTGGCGGTGGCCAAGGTAAAATTCAAAACTCATTTCAGGGAAAGCGAATTTCACTGCCGGAATTTGCTTAACACGGTCAGCGTGACCAGGGGCCTGTCGGTATTAACCGGTGAAGAAAAGGATTTTGCAAAGCCTGCCCGGATGTCTCCGGTTGCCCTAACCGCCAGCATTACTCTGGAACACCAGGACTGTGCCTTGTTTTTAAACCGCTGCCCGGGCAGGGTCCGGTTTATGGAGGAATCAGGGGAATTCCGCGTGGAACTGCCCGGTGGGAACAATTGCATCACACTGTCGGGGAAAAACGAAAAATCAGCGCAAGCTTCAATATACCTGGAAAAGCCCTGGCATCTCGGCGCTGCCCTGATTCTTTTGATGGCGGAATTGCTGAAGCTGGACAGTGTTGAAATATCAAGGACAATTACCGGCCTTGTCTTAAGCCCGGACGATTTACTGCACAGGCTGGGCTTTGTAAAGGACAGGGGTTTTTTCCGCTTTAAGGCCTCTATGGAGGGACTGGAGGCCTGCTATGACATTGCCCGGCGGCAGATGGATTTGAAGGGGACCCTGCCGTGGAACGAGGTGGGTGACTCCGGGGAACTGTTTGCCCGCATAGAAGAATTTACAAATAAGGTGATGGGCCTTGCTGTCTGAGATAACGGCTTTTGCAGTCATGCTGCGCCGGGCCGGGATAAAGGTGAGCATGAGCGAGGTAAGGGACTTCCTGGAGGCGGTATCCCTGGCCGGAGTCCACATGGAAGGGTTTCTTTGGGCGATGGAAGCCGCCCTGATTAAGCAGGAAAGCGACCGCCCGGCACTGGAGAGGTTGTTTGAACTTTTTTGGCACCGTCACCGGCGGGGATTAAAAAATGTAAAAAGTTCCCACCACTACCCGGAACTTCCCCCGCGTCTGGAAAAAGCCGAATTCCAGAGAAGGATGCAGTCACTGAAAGACTTTATGAGGAATGAGAGGCAGGCGCTGTCGGAAGACTCCCGGGCCGGCTGCGGACCTGCCTCCGGGGCCTCCGGGCGGAGGACCGGGAGGCCCGGGGCAGGTGAAGGAGCCAGGGAACAATCTGTCCCGGAGAGGTTTGTATCGCTCATTTTGGAAGGCGACAGGGAAAAGATGCGCGCCCTGGTGAGGACAGCCATGGACATGCTGCCGGGACTGGAAATGGACGACCGGGAATTTTTCAGGCAGATGGGCATAATTACGGGCTGGGCCGAGGGCGGGAAAATTTTAAGGAGAATGAGCGGCCAGGGCGCCTTGGCGGACTGGGGAGCGGTGGATGAGGGGCTGCTCCTTTTCCGGGAAATAGTAGCCGCGGAAAGGGACCGGGCCCTTTGGAAAAGGGAACCGGAGCGGGTGCTGCGCGGGCTCAATGCCGCCCAAACTTACTTCAGCAGGCTGGATTACGACCAGTCCCTGGAAATAAGGCGGAAGCTGGTCATGCTGGGAAAACGCCTGGCTGCCAGGAAGAGTTACAGGTACGCCGCGTCCCCCAGGGGGGTGGTCGATCTGCGCAGGACGGCTGCTCTGGCCGGAAGGCACGGAGGCGTGCCGGTAAAGCTCCTGATGCGGGACAAAAAGCCCTCCAGGCCGGAGATAGTGATCCTCTGCGACCTTTCCGGATCGGTGGCTTCCTTCAGCAGGTTTATGCTGCTGCTGGTCAGCGCTATGCAGGACAAGTTCCGTTCCACCCGCTCCTTCGCCTTTGTGGATGCGGTGGAGGAGGTGACGCCGCTGATCGGGGGGTGGGATGCGGAAAGAAAGATAGCGGAGATACTGAGACATACGGGAATCCGGCAGACCGGCTTTTCCGATTACGGGGCCGTATGGCGGCAGTTTGAGGGCAGCTTTTTAGAAGTGATAGGCGATAAAACCACTCTGGTCATTCTGGGCGACGCCCGGAACAACTACAAGCCCGACGGCATTGACCACTTCATCAAAATAGCCAAAAGGGCCCGCCGGGTAATCTGGCTGAACCCCGCCCCGGCGGAGACCTGGAACAGTGAGGACGGCATCATGAAAACCTATGCGCCGCACTGCACCGCGGTGCTGGAGTGCGGAAACCTGGAACAGCTTGAAAAGGTTGTCAGACATGTATTTAATTAATACCCAAACCGTTGTTGACATGGATAATGCCCTATGCTATTATAATATTTGCGCAAAGGCGCAGGCTATAAAACAGAACAGGCGGCAGTGGCGGAATTGGCAGACGCGTAAGATTCAGGTTCTTATGGGCGTAACGCCCGTGGGGGTTCAAGTCCCTTCTGCCGCACCAGCAAATAGGGCTGCAGGATTTTCCTGCAGCCCTGATTTTTTATCGTTAAAGAAAGTATATGTCGATTTAAAGTACTAAAGTAAACCTTTGGTTTGAATACAAACCCCATAATAGTTTTATGGCGCATTGGAGAAGACATCGCACTCGCGAACTCGACCTGCGACTGAACAGTCTCTATAGCTCTTTGCCGACGGAAGCCGACCGCCCTCGAACGCCGCGTCCATGCGGCTCTCGGGCTTTTG
>JBMOPD010000046.1:0-5547 GCA_049323615.1 Bacillota bacterium
AGGGGTTAGCCAGGTAATAATTGCAAAGTGGCTTGAACGAAGTTCAAGCCAGCACTTTTAGGTGCTGGCTTGTAACATGCCCTTATAGGGCTAGAGCAAACCACCCGTTTTACGGGTGGTCATGATTGACGTGTTTTTTCCGGCGGCGGGAACTTAAGGATCAATAGTTCCGAAGACAGAGCCGTCAATGGTGACAAGAAATTGTCCCGCCACTAGTGTTTGCGCGAACGTAATAGTGCAGACGGTGGCGCTGTCTCTGAGGACGCCGGTGGCGTCGGTAAATTCCACCGGGATCGGGAAGGTTACCGTCTTGCCTCCCACGGTGAACTGAATGGTGTCGAGGCCGCCGGCAAAGCCGCCAATGTTGGTGAAAACGGCTTGCCCGGTGACGCCGGTGGTGGCGGTCAGGGTCACGGTGCCCCCGTCCACCTCCCTGATCACCGAGACGGGCACGCCGGAGATTCCCACGCCGGCTGCGGTCAGCAATGTGACCACCGGGGGCTCCTGGCACCTTTGCGGCGGGAAGGCGGGTTCTGGCGGGCAGGGGAACTCGGGCTGCGGGACGGCGACGCAGGGCTCCATTTCGCAGAAGCCGTATGAAGGCACCAGCAGTTTGACCAGGGCCTTGACCTGGATATCCTTGCAGATCTTTACCCGGCAGCAGATGAGCTGGTTGCCTGTCACCGGGTCGGTGGCCAGATCGCAGGAACAATCCCCCACGGCCAGCACCTGGCACTGGACGAAGGTGCCGGGCGGGGCCCACAAAAGGGCCTGGGTGACGGTTTGCAGGGTGATGGTAAAGGGACCGCAGAAGACCACTCCGCCCACCGAGACCGTAACGCTGACCTGGACCCGCTGGAGCACCCTGACCGGCCTGAAAAACGGCGGGTTGAAGGGCCCGAAGCCGATAAAGAAACACACGGCGCTGTCGGGCACCACGCTGCAATCGATCACGGCGTTGGCGGGTATGGGGCCGGGGCAGAAGTCGGCGGCGTTGACGCAGCTGCCGAGGATCTCTTCGGCCACGCACTGGTCGTACACCTTAAAGACTTCAATGCAGTCCTTTTCGGTGAAAGGCGGGCAACCGGTGACGGGCGGACACTTGCCTGGTGTAATCGCCATGTTGAAGTACCTCCTATGAAAATTATTTTAAAAGGGTTATCTGGCGGCCTGAACATGCCCTTCCTCCCGGCTAGAAGAACATTCCGGCCGCTAATACATTATATGGCAGCAGTGACAGAATGTTACCGCAAGTGCCATAAAATGACACGGACCTTTTGAAAATATCACCCGCCCCCTGGCACTTGACTTAAGGCATAAAGCTGATATAATAATTTATTGCAGGCGGGTGTAGCTCAATGGTAGAGCATCAGCTTCCCAAGCTGAGGGCTGAGGGTTCGATCCCCTTCACCCGCTCCAGTTATTAAAAAGGTTAAGGCTTCCCGGTTTTTCCGGGAGGCCTTATTTTATTTTTCCGGCGCGAAATTACCCTGACGCACCGGAACAAAAATAGATTAAGGGGTAACCAGGTCAGGGGTTTTTCCATCGGCAAAGAAGGCCGGAGGCTTTTTATGGAGATTGGGCGGTAAAAAAAAAATTAGGACCGTATGGCCCAAGATTAAAGAGGTAAAGGGAATGATGGGAACGCGTTGGTAAAATAAAAGTGCAATTGCCCCGAAATTTAAAAGGCCGTTTACCTCTTCCCCGGACAGGATAAGAGATACCCGGCCTATCGTTGTTCGATTCGGCACTTGTGGGAATAAGCAGTATAGTGATTTATTTCACCTGCTAAGATTTTATCTTTAAAATACTATCTAGTCAATGGCCTGGAAAAAATTTTTAATTACTTTTTTGCAAAAGCAAGAACCGGGTAGTTCACTGATCAGGATAACATAACGGTGATATATTACACCCTCCCCGCATAAATTAAGAATAAGTTGCTTGAAAAACTGTTGCTAACCGGCTAAACCTTCCGTATAATGATGGAGGGAAAGATAATCGAGGAGGGGAAGTAATGGGCAAGCACATTCAGACAGTAAATACCGGTAAATTGAACGTTACGTCCGCCCGGCAAGGCGGTTGCGGAGAATGCCAGACGTCATGCCAGTCCGCCTGCAAGACCTCCTGCACGGTGGGAAATCAAGTTTGCCTCAGGGAAAAAAAATAAAAAGCGAATAATAAAGACCCGGTCCCCAGGGATTGGGTTTTTTATTTTACGGGGGAAAACCATGATTCATAAATTTATTATAGAGGACACCAGGATGGTCCTTGACGTCCACAGCGGCGCGCTGCACATTGTGGACGAACTGGTCTGGGACCTGCTGGACGATTTCGGCGGGCCGAAGGAAGAATTGAAGGCCAGATTTTCAGGCAGATATCACGCCGAAGATATCACCGAAGCCATTGATGAAATAAATGGACTGGTGGAAAAAAAGATCCTTTTCAGCCCGGACCCCCTGGAGGGCCGGTACATGCCCCCGGAGGACAATATAATCAAGGCCCTTTGCCTGCACCTGGCCCATGATTGCAACCTGGCCTGCCGCTACTGCTTTGCGGGCCAGGGTAAATTTGGCGGCCACCGGGGACTGATGCCGCCGGAGGTGGGAAAAAGGGCGCTGGAGTTCCTCATGGATTCGTCGGGGCCCAGGCGTCACCTGGAGGTGGACTTTTTCGGGGGCGAACCCCTTTTAAATTTTGGCGTCCTCCGCATGCTGGCGGATTACGGGCGGAAGCTGGCCCGGGAGCGGGGAAAGGAAATAAAGTTTACCGTCACCACCAACGCCGTTCTGCTGGACCGGCGGGCCGGGGAATTCCTGAACAGCCATGACATAAGCGTTATTTTGAGCCTGGACGGGCGGCCCGGGGTGCATGACGCCATGCGCCCCTTTCCGGACGGTACGGGGTCATATGATCTTGTCCTTGGCAATATTAAGAATTTCCTGGCCTCCAGGCAATACCGGGATTATTACATCAGGGGGACCTATACCGCGCTCAATCCAGACTTTGCCGAGGATGTGGAACACCTGGCCTCCCTGGGGTTTGACAATATATCCCTGGAACCGGTGGTTGCCGGCCGGAGGGAGTACTATGCCCTGAAGGATGAGATGCTTGGCGGTGTTGCTTCCCAGTATGAAAAACTGGCCGGGCTGATCCTCAAAATGAAGGAGGAAGGCAGGCACATAAACTTTTTCCACTTCAATATCGACCTTGACGGAGGGCCGTGCCTGCCCAAAAGGATGAGCGGGTGCGGCGCCGGGTACCAGTACCTGGCCGTTGACCCGGATGGTGTCCTGTATCCCTGCCACCAGTTCGTGGGCCAAAAAGAGTTTGTTATGGGGGACGTGTTCACGGGAATTCAGCGGGAGGACCTGGTTCAGGGCTTTAAAACGACGCATTTATACCGCAAAGAGGGATGCGGTGAGTGCTGGGCCAAATTTTTCTGCAGCGGGGGATGCCACGCCAACGCCTTCATACACAACGGGACCCTCGAAAAACCCTATCGTCCGGGGTGTGTACTGGCCAAAAAAAGGCTGGAGTGCGCCCTTTACCTGTACTACAGGAAAAATTCCCCTTTTTTAGGATAAAGCAGAACAAATTATAAAATATTTTTATCCAGGACTACAATATTGTGTTTTAACCGGCAACTTTTTTAATTCTTCGTTTGGTCTGTGCAAAAATGGATAACGCCAAGCATCGGAGTGATATGCAGAGCAACCCAGGATTATTTTGCCAAAACTGGCTTTTTTGGAAAGGAATGCTTTATGATATAATTGTTTAGGTTTCTCCTGCTTATCCATATTTTGACCTGGTATATACCCTTATTAAACGAAAAGGGGGTAGGGTTTGATTACTGTAAATTTAGACTGGCAGATCAAACGCTTTATCAGGTTCATCAAGCATCCGAAGGAACCGTCTGCGATAATTGGAGTTGCTTTTTATACAATTTTCGTCATGTTTCTCGTGGCGATGGTAAGCGCCGTCAATATGATGTGGGGGGTATATGCGGGGGGACGC
The DNA here is from genome assembly GCA_049323615.1 of Bacillota bacterium. Taxonomy (GTDB): domain Bacteria; phylum Bacillota; class Desulfotomaculia; order Desulfotomaculales; family Desulfocucumaceae; genus JBMOPD01. Next base: position 4,015 of record JBMOPD010000046.1, read on the forward strand.
CTGATTTCGGTGGTGGCCGATCCCACCGAGGCCCACGTGGTTATCAAGCAACTGATTGAAGAAAACCGCGACTCTGGAGAAACCGCAACCCAACTGGAAAGGATTTACCTCAAAAAGACCCGGCTGACCGGCCCTGTGATGGAAGGAAAAGAGTTGAGGCTGGCCCTCATGGATGCCGTCACCTCCAGGGTGAAGGGCACCGAGGTTGTGGTCAACGGAAAAACCTTGCTGGCCATGAGGAGCCGGACAGAGGCCGAACAGCTTCTGAATAACCTTAAAGCCGCCTATACCGCCCCGGAAGGCAGGACCCGTTTTGTGGAAGACATCAGGCTGGTTGACACACTGGTTGACAGGGCAAGGATAGTAAGTGCCGACCGGGCCATGGAGATAGTTAAAAACGGGTCGCAGAAAACGGCTACCTACCAGGTTAAGGATGGGGATACCCTATGGGGTATTGCCGACCGCCTGGGTGTAACGGTGGAAAAGTTGATTGCCTCCAATTCCGGCCTCGATCCGGAAACTATCAAGCCGGGGGACACCATAAATCTGGACCGGACCGAAAACCTGATCAATGTTGAAACCGTACTGACAAAGGTATCTATTGAACAAATAGATTACCCGGTGGAAGAAAAGAAGGACCCGTCACTGTACCTGGGGGAAAGAAGAATTCTGGCCCAGGGCAAAAACGGAAAGCGGGAGGCAACCTACCAGATTACCCTGGTAAACGGGGCAGAGGTAGAACGCAGGGTGGTGCATGAAGTTGTACTGGACCAGCCGCAGCCCAAGGTCGTAGCCACAGGCACCCGGGTCCTGCTGGCTTCCCGTGGAAGCGGCGGCGGGCGGCTGGCCTGGCCTGCGCCCGGATCGGTGGTATCGCCTTACGGTAAAAGAGGCAGAGAAATGCATGCCGGGATAGACATCGGCGCCGGTTACGGCAGTCCGGTGGCCGCCGCCGAGGGCGGAACGGTGATCAGGGCCGGATGGTATTCGGGATACGGTAAGTGTGTGGATATTTCCCACGGTGACGGAGTGGTTACCAGGTACGCCCACATGTCCAGCATCAATGTAGGGGTTGGACAGAAGGTGAGCAGGGGACAGTTAATCGGAAAGGTGGGGTCAACCGGGTATTCCACCGGTCCGCACCTGCATTTTGAAGTAATCTTGCACGGAGAGAGAGTTAATCCGATGAAATTCCTGTAAAAACAAGAATAACCCGCCTGAAGCCCGCTTGCGGCGGGCTTATTTATCGTTAAAGAAAGTATATGTCGATTTAAAGTACTAAAGTAAACCTTTGGTTTGAATACAAACCCCATAATAGCTTTATGGCGCATTGGAGAAGACATCGCACTCGCGAACCCGACCTGCGACTGAACAGTCTCTATAGCTCTTTGCCGACGGAAGCCGAGCGCCCTCGAACGCCGCGTCCATGCGGCTCTCGGGCTTTTGGCCGCATCCGGCGTCCAAATCGTCATCCGTTCCGGCTCATTCGCAAGAGACTGTAACAGTCTCCGGTAATATCGCTCGATTGATGCC
>JBMOPD010000047.1:0-52142 GCA_049323615.1 Bacillota bacterium
CCTCTCCCTCTGGCAAGGATGAAGAAAGTCATATGGTTGTATACACCATTTTATACTTATATTAACATAGAAATTTTTCTTAAATATCCCTTTGTGTATAGTATTTAGTTTTTATGCAACGCTACTGCAACTCCTTGATAAACCGTGGCTCGTAGTATTATATATAAAGATCACTGCAAGGTCAAAGGAAATTAGTGGTTAACAACGAAAACATAAAATTATAAGGTGGTATGTTTGAGATTTATAATTTCGTTTAAATTTGTTTTATTCACGCGGATTGGGAGAGAGAAGATTATTTTTAGCATTTAAGATAATAATAAGAATTGCCCGGGAGGAATCCATTAGTGGGGTCATAAAACGGGGAGGGAGAACTATGTCCGGGAGTACTCAGACAATAGTGGCCACGTCGGTTTTTTTGATATCCTATGCGGTAATTGTGTCGGAAAAGATCCACAGGACCACAGTGGCGCTGGTAGGGGCAGCGATTATGGCGTTGACCGGGATATTACCCTTCGCGGACACTGTGAGCGCCATTGATTTTAACACCATCGGCCTGCTGGTGGGTATGATGATTATTGTGGGGATCACCAGGCAGACCGGGGTGTTTGAGTACCTGGCCATAAAGGCGGCCAAGCAGTCAAAGGGACAGCCCATGAAAATAATGGCCGCCCTGGCCCTGGTAACGGCGGTTCTCTCCGCGCTGCTGGACAACGTGACAACGGTTCTCCTGATAGTCCCGGTAACCTTTGCCATAGCCAAAAAACTTGAAGTAAGCCCCCTGCCTTATTTGGTGGTTGAGATCATTGCTTCCAATATTGGCGGCACGGCTACCCTCATTGGCGACCCGCCCAACATCATGATCGGCAGCGCTACGAAGCTGGGCTTCATGGACTTTGTGATCAATCTAACCCCGGTGGTGGCGGTTGTTTACGTGCTGACCATCTTTGTCCTGAGAATTATCTACCGCAAACAGCTGGTCGCCACCCCCGAGCGGCAGGAGAATTTAATGAAACTGAATGAACTGGACGAGATAAAAGATCCGGTGCTGATGAGAAGATCCTTGATGGTGCTGTTTTTGACCATTGCCGGTTTTGTTTTGCACCAGTTTGTCCACCTGGAATCGTCGGTGATTGCCCTGGGCGGGGCCAGCCTGTTGCTGCTGCTTACCCGGCAGGACCCCGAGCATGCCCTGCAGGCCGTGGAATGGCCGGTGATTTTCTTCTTTATCGGGCTGTTTGTTATTGTGGGGGCGCTGGAGCATGTGGGCGTCATTGAGGCCATGGCCAGGTACTCCCTGGCGGTAACCGGCGGTGAGGTGGTGGCTTCGGGTTTGCTGATACTTTGGATAGCGGCCATTGCATCATCCTTTGTTGACAATATCCCCTTTGTGGCCACCATGATTCCACTCATTCAGGACATGGGCAGGCTGGGGGGAATAGAAAACCTCAATTTCCTCTGGTGGTCGCTTTCCCTGGGCGCCTGCCTCGGTGGCAACGGCACCATCATAGGGGCGTCGGCAAACGTTGTGGTGGTCGGGATGGCGGAAAAGAGGGGGCAAAATATAAGTTTCCTGGGATTTATGAAAGTGGCGTTCCCCCTTATGTTGATGTCAATATTTATATCCACCGGCTACCTCTGGGCATGGTATCATTTCCCCGGCTTCATTTCCCTGGCGGGCACCCTGGCTGTTGCCCTGGTTATTTATCTGGCCTTAAAGCCTGTATCCGGGTATATTGATAAGAGAGGAAATCATAAATAATCACATTTTTAAAAGCAACTTGCACGACTTGATAATTAATTATATAATTGCAACTGATAATAATCCTTAAACTTTTTAGGTATATTAATGAAAGAAATAAAAGAATTAAAGAAGGTGATACTGAAATGACTGAAAAAGTGAATGTGTCCATAGAATACTGCAATTCTTGAGGTTACCGGCCCAAGGCGGCCGGTCTGGCCGATTCACTGAAAAAGCGGTTTAATATCGATGACGTAAAATTAATCCCTTCCAGCGGAGGCGTGTTTGAGGTAACTGTAAACAACCGGCTTGTTTTTTCCAAGCGCAGCCGGGGACGGTTTCCCGACGAGGGAGAGGTGGAGAAAAAAATAAGTGAAATGCTTTAAAGCAGGGGGTATTCCGGCAAGGCCGGAATACCCCCTGACTATTCTTCCACGGCTGTTTACTCCCGAAATCCCCCAAGCAATAAAAAAACTTAAACTTTTAAGGTATCGAAAAAATTATCAGAAACATTATAAGAGTAAAAAAGATAAGCAAAAATTTAAGGGGGGTTGGTCATGGCCGTGTCTTTGAATATCACCATCCGGCTGCAGTTGGCCAACCGGCCGGGCACACTGGCCCAAGTGCTGTTGGTTATAGCCCGGGAGGGCGGCAACCTGGGCGCCATAGATCTTGTTTCGGCCTCGCCGTCCCACGTGGTCAGGGAGTTAATGGTCCGCCTGCGCCACCGGGAGTGCCTGGAAAGCCTGCTGGGGGCGCTGGAGAAGATTGACGGGGTGCAGGTGCTGCGGGTGGCCGACCGGGTTGTTCTCAAACACCTGGGCGGTAAAATAGAAATCAAGGCCAAAAGGGAAATCCATGACCGGGAGGACCTGTCCCTTATCTACACGCCGGGAGTGGCCCGGGTTTCGGAGGCCGTTGCCCGGAACCCGGAGATGGCCTACCGGCTGACCATGAAGGGCAATTTCGTGGCCATAGTCTCCGACGGGTCGGCCGTGCTGGGCCTGGGCAACATCGGCCCGCGGGCCGCACTGCCGGTGATGGAAGGAAAGGCGGTTTTGTTCAAAAAGTTTGCCGGCATCGACGCCGTTCCCCTGTGCATCGGCGTGCACGACACCAGGGCAATCATTGACACCGTGGCGGCCTGCGCGCCCACCTTCGGGGGCATCAACCTGGAGGACATCGCCGCCCCGCGGTGTTTTGAGATTGAGGAACAGCTGACCCGGCTGCTGGATATACCGGTTTTTCACGATGACCAGCACGGCACAGCCATTGTTACCCTGGCCGGGCTGCTGAACGCCCTGCGGGTGGTGAATAAACGCCTGGACAAGGTGAAAATAGTGATCAGCGGCGCCGGGGCGGCGGGGGTGGCGGTAACCAAAATACTGCTGGCGGCGGGGGCCGGCCACATTGTGGTCTGCGACAGAAAAGGGGCCATCACCCGGGACAACCCGCCCGGGGAGCCTTCAAAGAGGTGGCTGGCGGACCATACCAATGAGGGGCGCGTGCACGGCAGCCTGGGGGAAGTGATCGCCGGGGCCGATGTCTTTATCGGGGTGTCCGGGCCCGGGCTGCTGCACCGGGAAGATATTCTGCGCATGGCCGGCAAGCCGGTGGTGTTTGCCCTGGCCAACCCGGAACCGGAAGTGGAGCCCGAGGAGATATACGATATCGCCGGGGTGGTGGCCACCGGCAGGTCAGATTACCCGAACCAGATCAACAACGCCCTGGCCTTCCCAGGGGTTTTCAGGGGGGCGCTGAACTGCCACGCCCGGACGATCAACGACGAGATGTACCTGGCCGCGGCCCATGCCCTGGCGGGCATCGTAAAAGACCATGAGCTTTCGGCGGAATACGTTATTCCTTCCGTTTTCAACGAAGATGTCTGCCCGGCGCTGGCCCGGGCAGTGGAGGAGGCGGCCGCAAAAACCGGGGCATCCCGCCGGTACCTGTACGAGGAAGGCGGACAGGGAGGTTTGCTGTAGGTCATGCATCTTGTATTTCCTGTTTGCTTCCGGCGGCTGAATCTGCCGCCGGGGGGCTTTGCTCCTCCTGTTTGCCGGCCGCTTCCACACTGGTAAGATCCGTCAGCCTTTTTTTCAATTCCTTTACTTCACCCTCCAGCTGGAGACTAATATTCGCTTTTTTTGCCAGCCTTTCCTTTTTGTTCCCCGAAAAAGCTGCCGGCAGACAGCATTAAGAATGCACAATCCCGGGATATCCCCATACCTAAAGTAATTTTCCACTTAAATCGAAGCAATAATAAGAAATTTCCGCAATAACTGAAGAAAAAAACAATGTTGAAGCGATAGCCAGAGATAGATGGACCAGATTGCCGCGGACAACTTTTAATAATAAAAAAAGTTGTCTGTTTTAATTTCCCTTTTATATAAAATATTGATATGATAAAAAAGTGAAATTTATATTTGGAGGATTGGAATGGAAATATCTGGACGCAGCGGTATTCTTGTTAACCCTTATAAGCGCCTGAACAATAAAATGATTGAAATTATTCACCGTGCATCCTTGGATCTGCTGCAAAATCCCGGAGTGGAAGTGAGGAATGAGGAGGCGGTGGAAATTTTCCGGAAAGGGGGGGCTGAAGCCGGCCGTCAGCAAAACGGTGCGTGGAGGGTCAAGATTCCGGAAAGAACAGTTATGCATGCTCTGGATGCCGCTCCGGGGGAAGTGTGCCTGGGAGCGCGCAACCCGGAAAACGCAATGGTACTTAAGGGTACGGAACCCGGGGTGTTTTTCGGTACCGGTTCGGAGGCCAATTTTATTCTCGAGGTCAGGAAAGAAGAGCTGGCTTTACGGGAGGATCCGTCCCGGGGCCTGGTTTTACCGGGCTATACCAAAAGACGCGGCACGGTCAGGGACCTGTGTGACGCCGCCCGGTTGGGAGAACAGCTGGCTCACCTGGATTTTTTTATTCGCCCGGTAAACATACAGGATGAGGATATCACTGAAGAAAACAAGGATGTCAACAAATTTTTTGCCTGTCTGGACAACACGACCAAGCATGTCATGGCGGGGTTGACGGACCTTAACCAGTTGGATAATGTGGTGCGCATGGCTGAGATTGCGGCCGGCGGCGAAGAGGAACTACGCCGAAACCCGGTGATATCATTTATCACCTGCGTGACCAAAAGTCCGCTGCAATTTGTGGACGATGCCACCCGCAAAATGCTGGCCGTTATTGAAAAAGGACTGCCGGTAGTGCTTTCCAGCAGTCCGCAGGGCGGATCGTCGGCGCCGATAGACGAAGTGGGAATAGTGGCCCAAATAAATGCCGAGATTCTCAGTGTTGTCACTTTAAGCCAGCTGGCCCGGCCCGGGGCGCCGGTAATATACGGCAGCGTGCCGGTGCGCGCCCGAATGGACAATTTGCACGACATGTACGGAGCGCCGGAATTCAACCAGTACAACGTGGACTGTGTACAGATGGCCCGGTATTATGAACTGCCCGTTTACTCCACCGGAGGAGTTGCAGACGCAAAGGTTCCGGGAATCCAGGCAACGGTTGAAAAGCTGTTCTCACACCTTTTCGTAACCATGAGCGGCCCGCATTTACTGCATTACGCCTTCGGACTGCTGGAGGAGACGCAGACTTTCTGTCCGGTACAGGCGGTTATGGACAATGAGCACATCGGCATGGTGAAAAGCGTGATGGAACCGCCTGAGATAACCGGGGAGGCGGCTGCCAAAAGCCTGGAAACAATTCGCAGTGTGATGAATTCCTCCCACCGGCTGTTTGCTCGCTATACGCGCAGGCTTATTCATTCCGGGCGGCTGTATATGGGCTATCCTTTCGAGGGAGACGGGGAATACGATGACGCCGTGATCAGGGCAATTGATAAAACAGAACAGTTGCTGGCCGGCCCGGCCCCGCGTCTGCCCGAAACCGCGCGGAAGCGGATATTCGAGGAAGTGCCCGGCATTTTGGACCGTTTGAAATAAATTTCCCGGAAAAGTGATGGTTTAAGCTAACAAGCTAATTTTTCAGGGGAGGGAATTAATTGCCTGATCACAGTGAACTTGTTAACGCCATTAAATTCAATGTCATACAGGGTCGCCGCAACAAGGACGACGAAGGGCTGGAAGAAGATCTGACCGGCAGGCCGGGAGTCCGGGAACTGGTCCAGGAGGCATTGAACGCCGGGGCGCCGGTCAGGGATATCCTGCTGAACGGTCTCAGCGACGGAATGAAAGTGGTGGGTGAAAAATTTGAGCGAAAGGAATATTTTATTCCCGACATGCTGGCCTCCGCCGAAGCGGTAGGCGTGGCGATAGACGTTCTGGAACCGTACCTTGTTAAGGAAGGCCAGGGCCTGCGGGGCAAATTTGTTCTGGCCACGGTAAAAAACGACCAGCACGACATAGGCAAGAATATTGTCGGGATTCTGCTCAAGGGCGCCGGTTTCAAGGTGGTCGACCTGGGTATCAACGTTCCGTCCGCGGCAATTGTGGAAGCCGCCAGAAGGGAACAGGCTGATTTTGTCGGCCTTTCGGCCCTGTTGGACACAACCATGTGTTATATGGGCGAAGCCATCAAAGAACTGGAGGCGGCCGGACTGCGCGACAAGGTGAGGGTGATCATCGGGGGAGCGCCGACTTCACCGGAGTTTGCCGCCAAAATCGGGGCCGACGCCCACTGCCGGGATGCCTTCGCCGCGGTGGAAACGGCCGAAAAGATGGCTGCGGATTTTTGACCATGGATGTGAACATGGCATATTCTCAGGCATTTAACACCGGCCTGTATGGAAAACCCACCGGCCTGCGGGGAAAATACGACAATGTACGGCGCTTCTGGGAGGACGGGATTACCCGCAGGTTTATCGGTACGCACATGAATGGCCCGGGCCGCCCGCAAAAGATCAGGGTCATGGACCTGGGTTGCGGCAGTGGTGACGGTTATGAACTGATCGCCGGTATCACCGCAGACGGTAAGGATATTGAGCTGTACACGGGAATTGAAATTAACCCCAATTTACTGGAACAGGGCAAGAGTATATACAGAAAATACAACAACGTCTGTTTCCGGCAGGGAAGTTTCAGCGACGGTCTGCCGGTACGGGAAGGGGAACAGCCCTATCATCTTTACCTGAGTACTTACGGGACCCTTTCCCACTGCAGCGATACCGAGGCCGTCCGCCTGCTGGCCGATATTGCCCGGCACGGGGGAAGCGGCGCCGTTGCGGTGGCCGACTGGCTGGGCTGCTACTCCTGTGAATGGCAGGATCTTTGGACTCCCGAACTGCCGCCGGATCACTTTATCGATTATGTTGTTTCCTACCTGCTGGATGAGGAAGATCGCACCGCCGCCCGCCTGGAAAAATTCCCCTTAAGACTGATGGACAGGAGGACAATTATAGATCTGGTGAACCGGGCAGGCGCGCAGGCGGGGAGAAACATCCGGGTGCTCAATATTTTCGACCGGTCCGTGTTTGTGGGCCGCCACATGGAAACCTCCGACTATCACGGCTTTCCCCAGGCACTGCGAGGGGCGGTAAATTCCCTGTGGGAACAGGGCCGCAGAACCAACCTCCGGGAGCTGCGGGTCAATTACCTGCCCCGGGAAGGATTTGATTTCGCTAATAGCTACTTTCAAACACTGTCCGGCGCGTGGAACACCCTGGTTGAATACACGGAACAACTGCTCTCCGGCGTGGACCCGGCGCCCCTGCCCGCAAACAGCCCCCCGGTGTTGAAGCAGGCGGTGGATGCCATGGGTATGCTGATAAAAAGAGCTGCTTTCCTGGAGCTGGAGGATCCGCGGGCCAACATCATAGAGCCGCAGCTGGCTTATCTCCTGCGGGGCCTGGAAACGTCCCTGCAGAGGGGTGAGGGCATGGCGCACGGCATTGTGGCAATTTTACAGGTTGAATAAACAAAGGTTGCAGGAGGGGATGGCCATAATTATGCGCGGGTTGGAGGCCGGCCAGTACCGGCCTCTGCAGGAAAACGACATTAAGGCGATACACGAGTTGAGCGTGGGGCTGCTGCAGGATCCCGGCGTCAGGGTAAACAACCGGGACGCCCTGGAGGAATTTCACAGGGCCGGCGCTGAAGTGGACCGGCAGGAAATGATTGTCCGGATACCCCGGTCCATGTTGGAAGATGCCGTTGATTCAGCTCCGTCCAGGGTGGTGCTGTGCGGCAGGGATGAAAAGAACGACCTGATCCTGGAAGGCAGGCGCACCTACATGGGCACCGGCGGAACGGTCCTTAACGTGCTGGACCTGGAAACCGGAAAAAGGCGCCCCTCCACGCTTCAGGACGTTCGGGACCTGGCCCGGATTGTTGACGCCCTGGAAAATATTCATTTTTTCATGCTGCCCGTATACCCCAATGACCTGGAAGTAAGGGACGTGGATATTAACCGGTTTTCCGCGGCGCTCTTCAACACCACCAAACACGTCATGGGCGGGGTATATACCGTCGAAGGGGTGCGCGGCGTAATAAAAATCGCCGGGGAAATCAGCGGCGGGCCGGACAGATTGAGGGACAGGCCCATTGTATCCATGGTTACCTGTATAATGAGCCCTTTATTGATGGACGATACATACGCCGGCTTACTGATGGAGGTGGCCCGCCAGGGTATACCGGTGGTATGCCCGGCCGAGCCGCTGGCCGGCGCCACCGGGCCGTGCACCCTGGCCGGCACAGTGGCTGTTTCCAATGCCGAAAGCCTGGCCGGCGTGGTGCTGGCCCAGCTGGTGAACCGCGGTACCCCGACGATTATGGGTACTGTTGCTACCACCATTGACATGAGGACGGGATCGTACCTCTCCGGAAATGTGGAAATGGGGCTGATTAACGCCGCCTGCGCCCAAATGGCCCAGTACTACCAAATACCTATTTACGCCACGGCCGGCATGTCCGATTCCAAGCTGTCGGATATCCAGGCCGGTTACGAAAAAATGGCCACCGCCATGATTACCGCGCTGGCCGGCGCCAATTTTATCCATGACGCCGCCGGGTTCCTGGAGTTCTGCACCACCGCATCCTACGAACAAATGGTCATAGACGACGAAATCATCGGTATATGCATGCGGGCGGTGCGGGGTATTGATGTCAACGAGGATACACTGGCCGGGGACGTGATCCGCCAGGTCGGCGCCGGGGGAAACTTTTTGGATCACGTGCACACCATGAAACACTGCCGGACCGAATTTTTCCAGCCCCGGCTTGGGAACCGCCAAAACCGCAAGTCATGGGAAAAAAAAGGATCCCCGGACGCCGCCCGGCGGGCCAGGGAGATGGCGCGGGACATCCTGGCCGGCCACAGGGCCGTTTCGGTAGCAGATGACATTATCACATCGCTGAAAGAAGAATTCCCCAACTTGAAACTGGACTGATAAGTTGGCGGAACGCCTCGGAATATAACGGGTGAAGGGGGAACCGTCCATATTAATTGTTGGTGAACTGATTAACGCCTCAATCAAAGCGGTCCGCCAGGCTGTTATTGAGCGCGACGCCGGCTTTATCCGGGACCTGGCCAGGCGCCAGGCCGCAAAAGGAGTTCATTACCTTGACGTCTGCGTTTCCACCGGTCAGGGGGACGAAAACATTGAAGCAAAAAATATGGCCTGGGTGGTGGAATCAATTCAGAAGGAGGTGGATTTGCCCCTTTCCATCGACACTACCAGTGCGGTGGTCCTCCGGGAGGGGCTTGAGGCGCACCGCGGCGAGGCCATGATCAACTCGGTCAGCGCCGAGGGGGAACGCCTGCGGCCCTTTCTGGAAATTTGCGCCGGCTACGGAGGGCCGGTGGTGGCGCTGCCGGTTACGGATAAAGGTATTCCCGCAACTGCTGAAGGAAGACTGGATGTATGCCGCATGATTGTTGAAAAAGCTGCCGAAGTGGGAGTGGCCGCCGAAAGATTGTTTTTCGACCCGCTGGTATTCCCCCTGGGCGTGGATCATAAGAACTCACTGCTCGCCCTTGAAACCCTGCGGGGGATCAGGCAGATTCCCGGGGTAAAAAGCATCATGGGAGTCAGCAACATTTCTTTCGGTCTGCCCAGAAGAGAGCTATTTAACCGTACATTCCTTGTACTGGCGGCCCGAGAAGGTCTTGACGCGGTGCTGATGAACCCCCTGGACGGGGAAATGATGCCCTCCCTGCTGGCGGCCGAAGCGCTGCTGGGAAGGGATGAGATGTGCATGCGGTTCTTAAAGGCATACCGCAAGGGGCTTTTGGGGCGGAAATAAATAGACGGGAGGAACGTGATGGATCTGTATAATCAATTGATCACAGCCGTAGAGAACGCTGAGATGAATGCGGTGCGTTCTCTCATCACCCGTGCCCTGGAACAAGGTCACCAGGCCGACGACCTGTTGAACAAAGGCTTGATACCCGGCATAGAGGCAGTGGGGAAAAAATTCGAGCGTGACGAAATGTTCATACCTGAGGTGTTGATGTCGGCCAAATGCATGCAGTACGGTATTAATATGCTCAAGCCTTTTTTTACGACCAACGGCGGCAAGAAGCTCCGGGGACGGATGGTTATCGGGACGGTGTCGGGAGATGTGCACGACCTGGGTAAAAACCTGGTTAAAATGATGTTTACCGCCAACGGGTACGATGTAATAGACCTGGGGATTAACGTGCCCCCGGAAAAGTTCGCCGCCGCGGCGGAGGAATACCGGCCGGATTTTTTGGGCCTGTCCGCGCTGCTTACCACAACCATGCCCCACATGGCCGACACCGTCGCCTACCTGCGCCGGAACGGGTCGGCGGGCAAGTATAAGATTATGGTGGGGGGCGCGCCGGTAACCGAGGAATACGCCAGGGAAATCGGCGCCGACTATTACGCCGAAAACGCCATCGAGGCGGTGGAACTGGCCCGAAAAATTATAGGGGGAGATTAAATGGCCTGGGCAAAGGATTATCTGCACAGCAGTGAAGTGATCGCCGTGCCCCCGGAAAGGCTGACCATAGATCGGAATGAAGTCCTGCGTTACCTGGGTTACAGGCCGGGCCGGAGCAAGATGCGGGGCATGATACAAAACCTGCTGCGCCAGGAGGAAAACCTGGCCCGGTCACTGATCAATCCCCGGGGGCTGTTTCGCATTGTAAAGGCGGATTCCCTTCGCAGGCACAATCTTTTCAGTGACGCCGGCCTGGTTGCCTTCGGCGTTTGCACCATCGGTGAAGAACTGGAAAAGCAGGTACACAATTATTTTATGGAAGGTGAGAGCGTCCGGGGAGTGATCCTGGACGCCATCGGCACGGCAGCCACCGAAGCGGTTACAGACCTGGTGAACAGGGATTTGGAAAAATGGGCGTCGACAAACGGCTACGGGATCACCAGGCGGTTCAGCCCCGGTTACGGGCCATGGGATGTGCGTGACCAGGACCTGGTGTTCAGGCACCTGGGCCGTTTTACGGCCGGTGTTCAACTTATGGCCTCGAAATTAATGAAACCGTTGAAATCGGTTTCTTTTGCCTGCAAGCTGGGTGTCGGCCGGATGGAGGAAATAAATCAGGGGCGCTGTTCTTCCTGCAGTATGCAGGGGCGCTGTTCTTTCCGCCGCGAAGGCCTGAGCTGCAGTCAGGCGTACGGTGATTAATCAGAAAGAAGGCAACGGAGGTTTTAGTTTATGAATGCACCGATCAGGGACATGGCCCTGCGGGCCAAAAAAGCCGCCGGGGAGCTTGCCGCCGCCGGCACGGGCGACAAAAACCGCGCCATAGCCGCCATGTCCCGGCTGCTGCATGAAGAAGCCGGATCGATAATGGCCGCCAACCGGGACGACCTGAAGGCCGCCGAGCGGGCCGGGCTGCCTGACCGGCTGTTAAAAAGACTGGTGTTTGACGGGAAAAAGATTAATTCCCGGATTGCCGCCCTGAAGGAAATAGCCGAACTGCCCGACCCGGTGGGTTCGGCCGATTACTGCCTTAAAAGGCCCATGGGCCTTCACGTGTCCAGGGTCCGGGTCCCTATAGGGGTGATTGCCGTTATATACGAATCCAGGCCGCATGTAACGGTAAATGTGGGGGCGCTGGGAATGAAGGCGGGGAATGCGGTAATCCTGAGGGGCGGATCGGAAACGGTGCGGACCAACACCCGGCTTGGGGAACTGTGGGCCGCGGCGCTTGAGGAGGCGGGGCTTCCCGCCGGCGCGGTGCAGGTAGTGACCACCACGGACCGGTCGGCCACTTTTGATCTCGTCCGGGAGGAGGGCCTGGTGGACCTGCTGGTGCCCAGGGGCGGCCCCGGCCTGGTCCGGTTTGTCCGGGAAAACGCCAGGGTGCCGGTGCTGAAGCATTATAGCGGAATTTGTCATGTCTACATAGACCGGGACGCCGACGTTGCAAAAGCCGCCGCGGTGGTGGTGGATTCCAAGGTCCTCATGCCCGAAGTATGCAATGCCGCTGAAACTATGCTGGTTCACCGGGATATCGCCGGCCGGACGCTGCAGGTTGTGGGTGACGCCCTGCGCCTCAAAAGCGTCGAAATCAGGGGTTGCCCCGCCACCAGGGAGATACTGCCCTGGGCGGCGGAAGCCGCAGATGAGGACTGGACCAGGGAATACCTTGACCTGATTATCAACTGCCGGGTGGTGGGATCGGTTGAAGAGGCGGTGGACCACATTAACACGTATGGGTCGCACCACACAGACTCCATAGTCAGCGAGAACTATTCCGCCATCAACTACTTTGTGGAGCTGGTGGACTCTTCGGTGGTGCTGGTCAACGCTTCCACCATGTTCAACGACGGCGGCGCACTGGGAATGGGCGCGGAAATAGGCATTTCCACCGACCGCCTGCACGCCCGGGGCCCGGTGGGCATGCATGACCTTACCACATATAAATACGTGGTGCGCGGGGACGGGCACACAATGGGTCAGCCGTAGGGGAGAGTTTTAAGAGTGAAGGAATTGCTTGCACAAATGGAGAGTGCTTTCAAAAAGAAGGAAGGGGAACGGGCGGGAAGGCGCCGCTGCGCCGGGGCCGAGCTGAAGTTTCCCGTGGTGAACAGGGACGGCGCCGCCGTGGATTATGACAAAATGGTGGGGCTGTGGTATTTTCTTGCCGGGCGGGGCTGGGACCTGATGCGCGATTCCGCCGCCGAAGACCCGGTGGGAGTTGCCTTTCCGAGAAAAAACCGCCGCGACATTATAACCACCGAAACGGGGTTTTGCAAGCTGGAGGTGGCTCTGGCATACGAGGACAACCTGTTTGAACTTTCCCGGCGCCTGGAGGAAATAAAGGAAGCTCTCCGGCTGTACGGCGAACGGGAGGGGGTCATTTTTCTCGGCCTGGGGCTGCAGCCGGTCACCGGGCCCGGTGAGCGCCTGATGATGAAAAAATCCCGGAACCTGTTCTGGAACAAGGTTTTTGACAACGACCGGGTCACCCTTTTCACCGTTTCAGCGACAAACCAGGCTCATGTGGACGTGGCGCTGGCGGAGGGGAGCGCCGCCGTGAACGTATGCAACGGGCTTTCCGGAGCCCAGCTGGCCCTTACCGCCAATTCAACCGTGTGGCGCGGCCGGGTGGACGAGCGCTACCGGGCCCTGGCCGAAGCCTTCTGGTACTGGTGGCTTCCGGGCGACCCGCGGGTGGGGATGACTGTCCGTCCGTTCGCGGACTGGGAGGATTATCTCAGGCACATTTGTGAATTCAGGCCCGTGTACGTTGTGCGCGGCAACCGCTACCTGGGCATATTCCGCTACGGCAGTTTTGCCGACTTTTACCTGGCGGGAGATGGTGCGCTGGGCGAGGATGAAACGGGCAAAACGGTGCCCTTAAGGCCGGAATATGCCGACCTGAGCCGGCACTACACCTTCTGCTGGCATGATGCCAGGCTGTCCGAGTACTTCACCCTGGAAAACAGGGTCAACTGCCAGCAGCCGCCGGGCGAGGAACTGTGCGTCACCGCCCTTACCCTGGGCCTTATGGAAAATTTGCGGGAAGCTGAAGAACTGGTCCGGTTTTACCCCTGGGAAACATTAAGGAAACTGCATGACGGCGCTGTGGAAAAGGGGCCGCTGGCGCGCGCCGGCGGCGTCACGGTTATGGAAATAGCCCGGCGGATGCTGGATGTCGCCAGCAGGGGATTGAAGCCCCGGAAACTGGGTGAGGAATCTTTTTTGGATCCCCTCTGGCGGCGCCTTGAAGAAGGCCGGTGCCCGGCGGACGAGGTGCGGGAGACAATGGCCCGGGGCGGTGTCGGCGGGCTGCTGCACAGGTACGGCATATAGCCACGCGGGAGGTGCTTATGTACTCCAGGGTATATTTTGCGGATATGCGGTCCTCGATGGAATTAAACCTTATTGACAAGGTGGGAAGGCTGTTTCTTGAAGCCGGGCTGAGGGACGCGATGGCGCCGGGAGACCTGGTGGCCGCAATTTATCAGGAAGATAGTGGACGAGGTCAGAAATGCCGGCGGGAAGCCTTTCCTCACCGACGCCAACACCCTTTACGTGGGAAACGGTCAAATGCGGTGGATCACCTGCAGACCGCCATTGAAAACGGGTTTGCCTATTCCGTGGTAAATGCGCCCCTGATTATAGCGGACGGCTCTTGGATGTAATAGGCCGGGGGACTGTTTTTGCGGGCAAATCTTATTCAGTCAATGGTGACAGTCCGCGAGGTTTGATCCCAGGCAACCGAGAACCCGAGGTATTCACTGACGTAGCGCGCCGGGATCAAGGTGCGGTCGTTTTTTATCACGGGGCTGGTGTCCATTCTTTTTTGCTGCCCGTTGACGGTGGCCGCGGTGCTGCCGATTTTAAACACAACGGTTCTCCCGTCCCCGACAATGGTGGCCGTCCGGTTCAGGTTGTCCCATTGGGCCTTGGCGCCGAGGGCCTCAGCAATGGCCCGCAGCGGTACCATGAGCCGGCTGTTGGCGTCAATGTAAGGGTCGGTGTCAAAATTCAAAGGGATCCCGCGCACTATGACAGTAACCTGTTTTTGAGGTTCATAGCCGTAGAGCAGGTATTTTTTCCTTTCTTCTTTGAATTTGTTAAGGGCGGCAGCGTATTTTGCTTCGATTTGCTGCGGTGTAAGCCCCTGATCCAGGTACTGGCCGATCTTGTCCGTGCCCATTATCTTGTCGAACATGACGACAGTGTTTCCGCTTTTGGGCACTTTAAAGTTGTTCAGGGAGTGGGCGTAGGCCAGGGCGTAAATGCCGGCCCTGGCCGGATTAAAGGCATGGGGGTCGGTGATTTTCAACCTTACTCCTCCCGCCTCTCCCCTGTCCTCCGGGACAAAGGTCACTCCGGGAAGCCCCGCCCGGTTGAGAAGACCGGCAAACTTAAGGGAGTCAATACCCTTTCCCCCGATCCACTTGAATTTATCGGCCTGAAAAATGCCCGTCCCCTCCCCCAGGCCGGTGGCCATATATCCGAACACCGAATCAAGGTCCGGAATGTTGGGGGATGTCGGCACCCAGGGCAGCCCGGTGTCCTGGTAGATCATCTTTCTGGTATAGCCTTCCATCGGAATCACTTTCAGGTCGGCCCCGATCTTGCGGTTGAAAAACAGCGCCAGTTCACCCACCGTCATGCCGTGGGCCATGGGCAGGTTGTCGATGCCCACAAAGGACTTGTAAGGATCCTCCAGCACAGGCCCCTCAACAATTTCTCCCCCCAGGGGATTGGGCCGGTCCAGCACAATAATCTGTTTGTTGTACTTTTGCGCCGCCACCATACAGTAGTTCAGGGTTGAGATGTATGTATACGACCTGGCCCCGATATCCTGGATGTCAAAGATCAGCAGGTCTACGTCGCCCAGCATCTCCCCGGTGGGCATTCTGGTTTGCCCATACAGGCTGTATACAGGGATGCCCAGCTTTTGGTGAATGTATGACTCCACGTACTGGCCGGCTTTGGCGGTGCCGTCAATGCCGTGCTCAGGGCCGTAAAGAGCCGCTAAACGGGCCGACTGATCATTGGCCAGGACATCGATGATGCTTTTCCCCTCGCCGGTTATCCCGCTCTGGTTGGTTATCAGGCCGATCTTTTTGCCTTCTATCAGGTGGTGATACTTGCTCATCAACAGTTCGTCGCCCAGTTTAACCCCCGGCCCCCCCGAGCAGGTAAAAGGCCTGGAATACAGCAGCAGCGCGGAAACAATGACTGAAAGTACAATGATAACCCCTACCGTTTTTTTCAACGTCTTCTCTCCTTTTCCAAGGATTTCTCCTTCTATATTTGTTAGACGTTTTTCGGGGCGATTTGGTTGCATCCTGCATAGCGGGTACCGGCTTCAGGCATGATAATTCCGAGGTATACAAGTCAACTCCCTGCCCAGGCAGGGAGTTGACTTCAGCCCGTGGATGTGTCGCCCTTTTTTTGGGGCTGTAATTTTACCAAAATGGTGATGGCGATAACGATAAGCCCCAGGGACATCAGGGTCAGCCCCCCGCCGAATACCATCAGCGTCAGGCCGAACTGCATGTCTGTCATTGGTCATCCCTCTTTTTCACTATTTAATTGCTTGCACTAATGCCAGCATTATACTGGCGGCCAGCACCGACCCAATCTGACCGCCGGTGTTTACTCCCATGGCATGCATTAAAAGGTAGTTTTGCTTGTTTTCTTCCGATCCCACTTTATGGGCCACCCGGGCCGCCATGGGGAAGGCCGAGATACCAGCCGCGCCAATCAGGGGATTGATTTTATTCTTACTGAAAAGGTTCATTATTTTGGCCATAAATATACCGCACGCCGTATCACCGACTATGGCCACCAGGCCCAGGCCATAGATCAACAGTGTTTTCCACTGCAGGAACACATGGCCGTCCATGGTTGCCCCGATGGTAATGCCCAGCAGAAGGGTTATAAGGCTGGATAATTCGTTCTCAGCCGACTTCACCAGCCTGCTTACCACCCCGGATTCTTTTAAAAGGTTGCCCAGCATCAACATACCCATCAGGGGCGCTCCCATGGGCGCGATGAGAATGGTTATTACCGTGACCACAATGGGGAAAAGGATCTTGGTGGTCTGGGATACGGGCTTCAGGTTGGTATACGGCATTACCATTGTCCGTTCTTTTTTGGTGGTCAGAAGCCTCATTACCGGGGGCTGGATAATGGGCACCAGGGACATGTAAGAATAAGCGGCCACCGAAATGGGGCCCAGCAATTCCGGGGCGAATTTGCTGGTTACGTATATGGAGGTGGGCCCGTCACAGGCGCCGATGATAGCCACACTGACGGCTTCCAGCCGCTCAAAGCCCAAAACCAGGGCCAGCATAAGGGTGAGGAAAATGCCGAACTGTCCTGCGCCGCCCAGCAGGAGTATCCTGGGGTTGCTTAGCAGCGGCCCGAAGTCGGTCATTGCCCCGATACCGATAAAAAGAAGGCAGGGGAAAAGTTCGGTGGCGATGCCGGCGTTGTAAAGAGCGCGCAGGATGCCTTCCTCTCCCATCAGTCCGGTCAGGGGCAGGTTAATCAGGATCGACCCGAACCCGATGGGTAACAGCAATAAAGGCTCGTAATCCTTGACAATAGCCAGGTAAAGCAACAATCCGCCAATCATAATCATGACCAGGTTCTGCCAGCCGAAATTAAAGATTCCGCCAAAGACCTGGACTAAAAACTGTAGCATGTTACCTTCCGTCATCTTTAATCTCCTTGCTTTTCTTACTTTTTAAAGGAATAAGACCGGGAAACACCTTTTGTAAACTCAATAATAAAACGGCAGGCGGTGCATCACCCTCTTTCAGAAAATACGACATAATTTTGCAAAAACATTTTGAACTTCCTAGGCATTGACTTTTTTGGTATATTAATTATGGAATTGGGCTAAATAGGCCGGAGGTTTACATGGTCAAAAAACTCTTGATTATATGTTCGCTGGTAGTTGTGCTTTTTTCTTTGGGCATTGTCATATCCGACCACTTAGGCCCGGAAAAAATGGTTTGGCGCGGCATCTTCAAGGACAGCAATGATATGGCCGACTGGCTTAAATCTTTCGGGCCATGGGCTGTTATAATCAGTATCATCGTGATGATCATTCAGACCATCGCCACTCCGGTACCTCTTTTTTTGGTGGCGGGGGCAAACGGCTTTATTTTCGGCATCGCCTGGGGAATAGTGATAACCCTGGTGGGGGCGCTGCTGGGGGCAACGGTTGCCTTTTACCTGGCCAGGTTTATAGCCCGGGATTACTTCTCCAAGCGCCTTTCCAGGTATATGCCCCAGGTTGAGGAAATGAGCAAAAAATCAGGCGTCAAGGTTGTCTTCCTGGCCAGGCTGGTGCCCATCCTCCCGTCCAGCATAGTCAGTTATGCCGCCGGCCTCAGCAAGGTCAGCTTTACCGGGTTTTTCCTGGCCAGCGTGTTTGGAAAACTGCCCGAGATAATTATCTATACCGCCCTGGGGCACAGCCTTGAAAGGGCGGAGGGCCTGGTTACCAAGGTTACCGTGGTGATTATCCTCATCAGCCTGCTCTGCTTCTCGTTTCAGTCAAAGAGATTAACAGCACTGTTCAATAAGAAATGTGACCCGGACAATAAAAATACAGGTGACTAACACAAGTGGTTTTAGGGTCAGTGTCTTACCGGGATTTTTTGCTTCTGTGCCAGAGGTAAAGCACCGCTACTGCGATGGCTGCCACCACCAGCACATCGGCCCGGTGGAACCAGATCTTCAGGTCTTCCCAGTGTTCCCCCAGCTTGACGCCCAGGTAGGTAAGGAAAAAACACCAGGGCAGGGACCCGAGAAAGGTATATATAACAAAGCGGGGAAAATTCATGCCGGATATCCCGGCAGGCAGTGAAATAAAGGTTCTTATTACCGGCATCAGCCGGGTGAAAAACACGGTGGCTTCGCCGTACCGGTCGAACCAGTAATCGGCCATGGCCAGCCTCTGCTGGTTAATACCTATGTACCTTCCGTAGCGCAACAGGAACGGGCGCCCTCCCCACAGGCCCAGCAGGTAAGAGAGGATTGACCCCACCGTTCCGCCGATGGTTCCGGCCATCCCGGTCCAGAAAAAATTAAGCTTGCCTGTGGAGACCAGGTAGCCGCCGAAGGGCATAATAATTTCACTGGGCAGGGGTATGTTGGCGCTCTCTATGGCCATGCCCAGGGCCACTCCCCAGTACCCAAGGGCGCCTATTTTTCCGGTAACCAGCTGAAACAGGTATTCAATCAGTGCTGTAATTGTTTCCAATGAATTTCTCCTTAAATTAGCTGATGGAAAATAATTGATTACAGTTTTAATTTGTACAGTATTTTGGCCAGTAACGGATCGGACAGTTCCAGTTCCTCAATGGGGGATTTTCCCGAGGTGTACCGGCGGTCAAAGATCACCAGGTCCAGGCTCCGGCACATGGAACGGAACTTGGCCGACAGGCTGGAGGAGCTTATGCCGTACTCATCGGCCAGTTTGTGCTGCTGCACCCTGCCGTCAAATTCAAGCCTGCCAAGGGTATACATTACAACGGCGACCCACAACTGCTCCTTCCGGACCGAGGGGTTTTCTTTGGCACAGTAGTCAAACCAGAGTTTCAACGCCCCCTCTATCTGGCTGGCCGAGTAATTTTTTGCCTTCAGGCTTTCCTTGATCAATAAGGCAACCCTGGCATGAACATGGTTGGCCCAGGGAAAGTTTTGCCAATCCGGTTTTTGGCCCGCCGGCCGGTCTTTATCTGCCCCTCCCGTATATTCCCCGGGGATCAGGCCCAGCTGGACGCGTACCTTGTTGATGTCATAGTGGGGTTCTCCCTTTTTTATCCGGCTTTTCTCCATTCTTTCCAGCTTTTTCAGGATCTCCTCCACTTTTGCCCGGCCGTGGACAGTCTTGCATGACTCCCTGGGGGTTTTCCCGTCAAGGGCCTGCACGGGCTGGTTTATCCATTTTTCATAATAATCGTCAAGAAACATGTCGGTAATCCGCTGAGCTATCCTTGATGACATGTTTATTCCCGGCTGGCGCCTGTTTTGATCCGCATCAACATCCGACATGCGCACGGCTTTAAGGGCCAGGTCCATCACCCAGGCATTGATTTTATGAGCCCTTTCCCGCAGATAATTTTCCAGTGGAAAAGAGGCCTTCCCCTTCCTGGCGATGTACCGGCCAATATCCGCCCGTATTTTTTTCATCAAGGGCTTGCCATACGGCGCCGGCAGGGCGAGTCCGCCGGTGGAGAACTCGTATTCACTGCCGACACTGAGAACCCTCATGAAAATAATGGAACCCCGGTCAAGTTTTCCGTTGACACTGTAATTTTTGACCGTTAATTTGCGGTTGAGAATCAGGTCCCGTATTTTAAGGCCCTTTTCGGGGGAAAAACCGTATACCTCAAATACCGATAGCCTTGAGGAGGACCATTCCCCGAGCATCTTTTTTTCCATATCGGAAGTGTTCTTTGTGGTTCTGTAAATATCGATCAGAGTCTGCCCGTTTTCCATCACGTAGTCAAAAATGAACCACTCGAAGCACCTTTCCATGATTATTTCGTCATTTTCATCAATAAAATCGGGGTCCAGGCCGACAAGGTACAGCTGCTGGGCCCTGGCTATTTCATCGGCGAAATGGGGATCGGCTGCAAATTCACCCAGTTTCAGGCGGAGTATCTGACCCGCTTTTCTCCACCTGTACTGTTCCAGGAAAATAATCATACCCTGTCACCTCCCCCCATTTAATAAGGCATTCCACACAAAACTCACTATTTCCTTCTCTGCCTGCTCAGCCCTCGATAATAATCCGGCCCTCCGCCTGCCGGCAGGCAAATCCCAGCGCCTTGATTAAATCAAGGGAAATGTATGAAACTCCCTCCTCGGTATAAACCGGGTTTTCAGTTTTAATCTCCCGGCCGTTAAAAAGCGGGTTTCCAGTTGCCGGGATGATAATTTTGGCGTTTCCTTTCCGGGCTGTAATTTTGCCGGTCATCTCTTCCCAGGAAACAACGTAACCCAGTGCTTCAAAAGTGAACCGCAGGGGTAAAAAGGCTGTTTTGTCCCTGATCACCGGTTTATTCCGGGTCAGCATTTTATCACTGTCAACCGTTACTTCACCGCTGCCGGGGGTGAATTTTATTTGTTTCGGCCGGGGCTCCAGCAGCCTCAGGGCAAAAGGAAGCTGAAGCTCCCGGGTGAGCACCTGGAAATCGGGCGTCAGGCCGTTGTTGTTTACCAGTCTGCCCTTGGGCGTGGTATATTCGGTGGTGGTTAGTTTTAAAGCGCCGCCCGATTTAAGGTTGATTATATTTTGCGCCACTCCCTTGCCGAATGTTTTTTCACCCACCAGGGTAGCCACCCCGTTGTCCTGCAGGGCGCCCGTAAATATCTCGGCCGCGCTGGCAGTTTGGGAATTAACCAGGATTACCACCGGCATTTTCACTGTCTGCAAATCCTTGTCGGCCCGGTACCTCTCCACGGAGCCGTCATAGATTTTGGTGACCAGTATCACGGCGTCCGGTTCGAGAAAAGTTTCCGCCATTTTCAGGGACGCCATCAGGTAGCCCCCGGGATTGTCCCTGAGGTCAATTACCAGCCCGGTGATATGATGCGCTGAGAGATCGTCCAGTTTGGCTTTGAATTCTTCCGGGGTATTCATGCCGAAAGATTTAACGGCGATGTAGCCGGTGCTGCGGCCAATAATTTTTGATTCAACACTGGGGATGTTGAGGTGCGCCCTTTTCAGCCTCACCCTGACAGCAGTGCCTTCCCTGTCCAGGCCGAGGACCACTTCGGTGCCCACCGGCCCTTTGATTTTTTCCACCACTTCGGTCAGGGGCCATCCTTTGACGTCCACTCCCCCCACTTCTTTAATGGTATCCCCCACCCTTACCCCGGCTTTGGCGGCCGGCGAATCGGGAAAAACCTCCTGCACCCTGGGGTAATCGGGTTTTCCCTCCAGGTAAAGGCCAACTCCCTCATAGCCCCCGTTCAGATCCTCGGTAAGCTTTTTTACCTCTTCCTCGCTGAGGTAGGCGGTGTATGGGTCTTCCAGGGCATCGATCATGCCCCAGATGGCGCCCTCCATTAGTTGTTCAACTGACGGATGGTTGATGTGGTTTTGCTTTAAGTACTCAAAAACTTCAAGAATAGTCTTTTGGGCCTTTGCAGGATCCGACGACGCATAACCATAGTCAGGCCCGGTTACGACAAACAAAAAAAAGAAAAAAATAAAAAACAACCTTAACATTGTTTTGCTCAGTCTCCCGGCCATTTTACTCACCTCAACCATTCTTCAGTCAATTACTGAATTTTATGATTCGCCCTTGTTTCTTTTTTTTCCTGCCTTACAGCTTGCCGATAAATAATATCCCATTAAGGTTACGGCAGGTATTTTGTGCCCCGGCGGTGAAAATAATGAAAAAAAAGAATCCAGAAGCCAGAATCCAGAATAGTAAAAGCTTTTCATGGGGGTTTATATTCTGAAATAATTCTCTGTGACCTCTGTGGATCTCTGTAACCTCTGTGGTTAAAATAAATTATGCGTCATGGGGGACTGGATTCCGACTCCTGTCGAAAAGGTAGGTGAGTTTTTTTGGCCGGACAATCCTTTATGGTTATAGACGGAAACAGCCTGGCCCACCGGGCTTTTCACGCCATCCCGATCCTTTCCACCAGCCAGGGGATAATTACCAACGCAGTATACGGCTTTGCCGTTATGCTGCTGAAGATTCTTGCCGAGAGAAAACCCCGGATGGTGGCCGTCTGCTTTGACAAGGGAAAAAAGACCTTCCGCCACGATGAATGCGAGACCTACAAGGGAACCCGTAAAGCGACGCCCGACGAACTGAGGCCCCAGTTTCCCCTGATCAAGGAAATGCTTTCGGTGATGGGCATAACGGTGCTGGAAGCCGACGGATACGAGGCCGACGACCTGATCGGGACCATGGTTACCCTGGCCGAGAAGGAAAAAATAACCAGCCTGATAGTCACCGGGGACAGGGACGCCCTGCAGCTGGTATCCCCCTTTACCACCGTTCTGCTTACCAAAAAAGGCATCACCGGGCTTGAGGAATACGACGAGGGCAAGGTCTGGGAAAGGTACGGGCTTACCCCGGCGCAGCTCATAGACCTGAAAGGGCTGGTGGGGGATGTTTCGGACAATATTCCAGGGGTTCCGGGAATCGGTGAAAAAACGGGAGTAAAATTGATAGGCGAGTACGGCAGCCTGGACAACCTGTTAGAAAACGTGGACCACATCAACCCCAGGCAGGCTGTCAAGATCAAGGAATTTGCCGACCAGGCCAGGCTCTCCAGGAGGCTGGCCACCATTGAAAGGAATGTGCCGGTGGACCTTGAGCCGGCCCGGTGCCGCTGGAACGGGCCGGATTACAACAACTTGCTGCCGCTTTTCAGCAGGCTGGAATTCAAAAGCCTGATCAGGACCATCACCAGGCAGGTAGATGGAGAAGAGGAGGAAGAGGAAAAGGATAAGACCGGGGCGGACGGCGGGAGCACACCCCGGCTGAAAACCTATCAGGTGGGGTATTCCGTGGTGGAAAGCAGGAAGGAGTTTGAAAACCTGCAGAAAAAACTGGCCGGCCGCAAGATTGGGCTGGCCCTGGAGGGAAACCGCGGGGAGGGCCTCAGCGCCGCCGCCCTCAGCGTTTCCGACGGGGAAAGCTACTATGTCCCCGTGTCCGGTACAGACGCGCTGAATTTCATTGCCTCAATAATCGACAATCCCGCCCGGGAAAAGATCTGTTTTGACGCCAAGTCGGACATGTGGGTGCTGGCCAGGCACGGTATCAATCTGGCCGGGCTTTCCTTTGACGTGGTGATAGCCGCCTACCTGCTGAACCCGGGCACCCCCAACCGGGATCTTAACGACCTGGCCCTTGAGCACCTGGAGGTGGTGCTGCCCGCCGGGGGGCCGGCGGGCTTAAGCGCCCGGGCCGATGTGATCAGAAAACTGGCCCCCATACTGGATGAGAAAATAAAGCTGGCCGAAATGGAAAGGCTCTATTACGACGTTGAACTCCCCCTGATCCGCGTCCTGGCGGACATGGAAATGTCCGGGGTGAAGGTGGATTCCGGGCTCCTGGCGGAGATGTCCGCCGAACTGGGAAAAAGGATTGATGAACTGGCCGCGTCCATATATGAACTGGCCGGGGAAAAATTCAACATCAACTCCACCCGCCAGCTGGGACAGATACTTTTTGAAAAACTGCAGCTGCCGGTGATAAAGAAAACCAAGACAGGTTACTCTACAGATGCGGAAGTCCTGGAGGAGCTGGCTGAAACCCACGACATCGTGAACCACGTGATATTGCACCGCCAGCTCATGAAACTCAAATCAACCTATGTTGACGGCCTGGCGCCGCTGATTGACCCGTCCACCGGGCTGGTCCACACCACCTTTCACCAGAACATAACGGCCACCGGCAGGCTGTCCAGCGCCGAGCCCAATTTGCAGAATATACCCATCAGGCTGGAGGAAGGAAGAAGAATAAGAAAGGTTTTCAAGCCCCGCCGGGATGACAACGTGATGCTCACAGCCGACTATTCCCAGATTGAACTGAGGATACTGGCCCATATGGCCAAAGACCCGGTGCTGCTGGAGGCCTTCAGGGAGGACCAGGACATTCACGCCCGGACAGCCGCGGAGGTGTTCGGGGTGGCCATCCAGGAGGTTACCAGTGAAATGCGGGGCAGGGCCAAGGCGGTAAATTTCGGGATAGTATACGGAATAAGCGATTTCGGGCTGGCCCGGGATATAAAAGTGTCCCGCCAGGAAGCGGGCAGGTATATTAAAAGCTATTTTGAAAGGTACAAAGGCGCCAGGGCCTTTATCGACAGGACCATTGCCGGGGCCAGGGACAAAGGGTACGTAACCACCATCCTCAACCGCCGCCGCTACCTGCCGGACCTCTTCAGCCCGAACAGGATGATCAGGAACTTCGGCGAGCGGGCCGCCACCAATACGCCCATCCAGGGCAGCGCCGCGGACATAATCAAACTGGCCATGGTGAAAATATGGTATGAACTGAAGAAGCGCCGGCTGGAGACCAGGATGGTGCTGCAGGTGCACGACGAATTGATATTTGACGTGCCGGCCCGGGAACTTGACGAGGTCAAGGAACTGGTCAGGAACTATATGGAAAACGCCATTAAACTGGATGTGCCCCTGGTGGTGGATATGAAGGTGGGGGAGAACTGGTACGACGTCAGAAAGGTTTAATGAGGACGCCCAAAAAGTCCACCTGCAGATTTATTTTAAATCTAATAGGAGATGTAGCGGATGCCGGAACTGCCGGAAGTGGAAACCGTCAAAAGGACTCTTGAAGAGCGGATCACCGGTTTAACCATCACGGAGGTCGTTCTGATACTGCCTAAAATAGTAAGGTCCCCTTCCCCCGGGGAATTTATAAAAAACCTGAACGGCCAAAAAATAAAAAAGCTGGGCCGCAGGGGTAAGTACCTTCTCATACACCTGGGCGGGAACCTGACCCTGGTGATTCACCTGCGCATGACCGGCAGGCTGGTATACTCCCCCCCGGGGACACCGCCGTCCAAATATACCCACGCCATTTTCAAGCTCAGCAGCGGGTTTACGCTGCTCTTTTCCGACATGCGCCAGTTCGGCCGCATGGCCCTGGTGGAGACCGGTGAGCTGGACACCTGGGCGGGGTTAAAGAGCCTGGGGATTGAACCCTTCAGCGAGAACTTCACCAGGGATTTCCTGAAAAAGGAGCTTAAAAGAAGGCGCACTAAAATAAAACCGCTTTTACTGGATCAGACTTTTATTGCCGGACTGGGCAATATCTATGCCGACGAAGCCCTGCACAGGGCCAGGATAAACCCGGAAAAATCGGCGGCCAACCTTACTCCCAGGGAAGTGGCCCGCCTCTACCTGGCCATCAGGGAAGTGCTGGAAGAAGGGATCGCCAACAGGGGCACCAGCTTCAGGGACTATGTGGACGGCATGGGACAGTCGGGATCGAACCAGGAATCGCTCAAAGTTTACGGCCGTGAAGGGAAGCCGTGCCTTGACTGCGGAAAGCCGGTGACGCGCATAAGGCTGGGCGGGCGCAGCACCTATTACTGCCCGGGATGCCAGAAATAAACCTAATACTGTGTGAATTTTTCTGTCGGAATACAGAATTCAGAAGTCAGAATACAGAATTAAAGGACGGCTAAAGGGGGCTGTTCTTTTTTGTCTGATGTATACGAATAACCAAAGTTATCCATAATATTTAATGAGTAGTTCAACTAAGCCCAATGTTTAAAGGAGGTGATCAAGGATGGTATGGTTGTTCAGGACCGCCCTGGCGCTGGCCATAATAGGGGCCATTAACTGGCTGCTGGTGGGACTGTTCCAGTGGGACCTGATTCAGATGCTGTCGGGTGTGGACCCGTTCCGGCCGTCAACCCTGCTCAGCAGGATCATCTATTCCATTGTCGGAATAGGCGGACTTTATTTAATCCCGTACTTATTCAGAGAAAAAATAGAACTGCAGCGCTAAGGACAAAAACGTTTGAGCCCCGGCAGGTTCTGCCGGGGCTCAAACGCTGTATATCAATAGCAATCACGTCAATACCGCCAGCACCCTGTTAATCACAATTACCGCGAATACGAATAAAAACGGTATAATGCCAACCTGCAGGGCCTGGTCCATGTTGGAAACCACCCGGACAGCGGTTCCCGCTGGGGCTTCCTGCAGGTAGGCCCCGGCCAGTTCCTTGACAATCAGCAGGACAATCAGTGAGATGACCACCATCATACCCATGTGGGAGGCCAGTATCCCTCCGCCAGCCGTGGTTATCACCGCCGTGGTAGTGGTAGTGACTGTTGCAATCATACCTAATCCTCATCCTTCCGTGGTTTTTAATTTAAAATAAATGGGAACACAATAAACATGGATATATTAGTCAGTCCGTGAGCAAGGCTTACCCCCAGAATGGACCTGAAGCGGATTACGGCCAGGGAGAAGAGTAAACCCACAACAAATACGAACAATGTGTCCAACGGGACCTTGTAGGTAATGTGCAGCGCCGCAAAAACCGTACTTGACATCAACACGGCAACCTTATCGCTGAACAGGCCCCTTAGCGCGCTGAGCATGATCCCCCGGAAAACAAGCTCCTCCAAAAATCCCGTAAAAACAAGCAAAATAACGGCCGTCAGCAACATATAGACAAGCCCCGTGTTCTCAACCAGCGGGGGCGGCCTGAGAATATTATATTCAATGTATCCCAAGCCGATTCCGGACAGGGAGAAGATAAGCTGTAAGGCTAGATTGTTGATATTGGCGCCTATTTTACGGAAGCCGTAACCGGTTAGCCTGGCTACCACGAATGCCGCAATAAAGACGGGTATTCCGATAATAACGTACCAGTATACCAGCGGTACCCTTGCCAGGGGCATTGAAAGGCTGAGAATTCTAATCATCGGTGCTATAGCCAGGCTCAGGTATACATGGCGGCTTCCGGGAGCGAGGGATGAATGGGCCAGAAGGGCGGCAAGAAGCAAAATATGTACAGCCATGCCCCCGTATATAATGCCCAGGCTTAAAACTACTTCCCCCGACACAATGACTGATATGTACAGGCAGCAAAAAATTAGCTCTTTGTGCTCCTCAACCCTTTTTTTAAGGGTACACCAAATCCTGCCGTCCAGTTTATTTAAAACCCTGACATTAACTCCTGCATCAGGCATGCTTCATGCACTTCACTCTTTTATTTAAAAGTTCACATTAATAGTTGATTCCTATAAATGCCTTGAAAGTATCTGGTAAAATTTATGGTAACATATGAGATTACTTTAAACAACACAATAAAAACAGATATTGTGTCGACTATAAAAACATATTATGCCACTTATAACCATGATATCGCACCGTTTTATATTAAAGTTATAAATATGTCACAACAGCAGGACATTTATTAAATAAATGTTGTATAATGATGTTTTTTGTTGTACTCTTTTTTTGTTCTGAAAAGTGAATTCCTTGAAGGGTTTGGGCTGAAGGAGCTAGAACTATAGAAAGCAGTATGAAAGGGGGGGCAAAATGTTTGTTTCAAACATAAAGAACATTAAAGATGTTGAATTAAAGTTTCCCGGGGTAGCAAACGCTTTTAAGAAGTCTCTGATCGGCCCCGGGGAGGGATGGGAAGGGTGGGTGATGCGCCTTTTCACCTTAAAAGAGGGCGGGTTTTCGCCGCGGCACTCCCATCCCTGGCCTCATATCAACTACATCGTCGGCGGGAGGGGCACCCTGTACCTGGGCGGGAAGGAACATGACCTGGAGGAGGGATCAATTGCCTGCATCCCCGCCGGTATTGAGCACCAGTTCATGGGTAAAGGGCAGGAGGACTTCGTTTTCATCTGCATCGTGCCCGAGGAAGGGGACAAGTGATACCTCCAGGGAGTCAATTGTCAAGGACATAATACGGAAACAGGAGACAGGAGAAAACGGTTAGCTTACAGCTGACAAATTATTAGCCAGGAGCCGGGAAATTGCCCGGCTCTCTTATTTATGTACATAAAAATACATTTTAAATAAGAATAGGGATTTATGGTAAATAATGTTTATAGAATTAATGTTGCTTTCTCAACTAAAAGTGTTTGGCTGTAAGGCGGTGAAATCTATGGAAAAATTAGGTAACACATTACAATCTGGATTTATTGGCGAAACTGGTATATGTGCTGTCGGAAAATATAGCAATATAAGGTAATTTTTGGGATGACATTGTTTTAACAATTAAATAAAATATGTAACTGAAGCTAACTATTCGCAAAATAAAATAAATAAAACTCGACTGACGGGATTTGGGGGCACAAATTAATGGGTTACGATGTGGTGGTGGTTGGAGGCGGCCCGGCCGGCTGCTTTACCGCAGCAAACATTGCCGGATACGGCTTTAAGGTCCTGGTGCTGGAAGAACATAAAAAAATAGGAGAACCGGTACAGTGTGCCGGTTTAGTTTCTCCCCGCACCCTGTCACTGGTTTCGGCGCCCAAGGACCTGGTGACAGGAGAATACAGCGGCGCACGGATCATGTCTGCCCTGGGAAGTGAACTCCTGATAAAGGATAACAAAATATATGCCCTGGCGGTGGACAGGTCCGCCTTTGACCGGCATATAGCCGGCCTGGCCCGGGAGGCCGGGGCGGAAATATTGCTCGGGGCAAAGGCCGCGGGGATAAAGAAAAAATCAAACGGGTTCAAGGTAAATATCAGCATCGAAGGCCGGGAAACCACTGCCGGCTGCCGCCTTTTAATCGGAGCCGATGGCGTCAACTCAAGAGTGGGCCGCTGGCTGGGGCTTCCGCCGGCTGAGGATAGGGTTAACATGTATGCCGGGGATATTCAGCTGAGCAGCCTCCAGACAGATAAAGTCCTGATTTTCCTGGGGCAGGCCTTCGCCCCGGGCTGGTTCGGCTGGCTTATCCCGCTGACAGACCGGCTGGCCAGGGTGGGTGTTGGCAGCATATATAACCACCGCTCCCCCAGGTATTACTTCAAAAGGATGACCGAACATTTCCCTTCAGCCTTCCGGGGCTATAGGGAGTTGAAATATACCGGGGGAGCAGTCCCCTTCGGCCTGATGAAAAAGATATATTCCTCCCACGCCATGCTGGTGGGGGACGCCGCCGGCCAGGTCAAGCCCATGTCCGGCGGGGGCCTGTACACCGGGCTGAGGGGCGCCCTGATTTGCTCCCGGGTGGCCTGCAGGGCCCTCGGCCAGGACCAGCTCCACGAAAAATCCCTCTCAGAGTACCAGACGCTGTGGGACGGCGAGTTCGGCGCCGAATTCCGGTCCGGCCTCAGGCACCGGGAGGTCTACGGCAGCATGAGCGACCACGATTTGGACAAACTCCTCAGGTTCCTGGACCGCCCGTACTGGAGAAGTCTGATTGCCCGCCACGGCGACATTGACTACCCCTCCTGGCTGGCCCGCCGCCTGTTTGCAGCCGGCCCCTGGCTGCAGAAATTCGCCCGGGCCGCGGTGGATCTGTATGACTACGGGGAGAAGCTGAAAAACCGGGCAGAGGCTTGACGAAACCAAATCTTAAGGGGGAATTAAATGTGGAAATAAAAACGGGTGAGAAAAAACTCATTTCCATTGTAATACCGGCTCTCAATGAAGCTGAGGCGATTGAGGGCGTGGTAAAGGCTATTCCCAAAAGACGGCTTGCAGAACTTGGATACGAGACCCAAATTCTGGTCGTTGATAACGGATCTACGGATGGTACCGGCGAGTTGGCAAAAAAGGCCGGGGCTGATGTGGTACGGGAAGAAAGAAGGGGTTACGGCCGGGCATATAAAACGGGGTTTGAAAAGGCCAGGGGTGAGATTATCGTTACGGCGGATGCGGACCTGACATATCCTGTTGAAATCATTCCCCAGCTGGTCAGAATGCTTAAGGAACAAAATCTTGATTTCATTACTACAAATAGATTTGCAAAAATGGACCGTGAGGCCATGTCATTGCGTAATAGAATTGGAAACACCATTTTAAACCTCACCACAAGATTATTGTTCTTTGCTGATATTAAAGATTCTCAATCAGGAATGTGGTGTTTTAAGAAAGAAATTGTTCAACATACAAGGCTTATATCCGACCATATGCCTTTTTCACAGGAATTAAAAATAAGAACAATAAAGTCAAGAAAATACAAATGGAAAGAAGTGCCCATTGAATATAGAACCCGTGTTGGTGAAGTGAAACTTAAAGGATGGAGAGATGGCTTTTTAAACTTGCTGCACCTCTTTAAACTCAGGTTGGGATTAGAATAACAATTAATTTTGCATGGTGATTAATAATGAAGGTATCAGTGGTTATTCCTTCTCTTAATTGCGCCGATATTTTGGAACAATGCCTGGTGTCAATTCGTGAGAATGAAAGTAAATATGATTATGAAATAATTGTGGTAGACGGATTTAGTCAGGATAATACTGCAGAGGTAGCCCAAAAATATGCTGATAAAGTATTGGTTGAAGAGACCTTCTATAGGGGGGTTAATCGAAATAAGGGTGTTAAGGCTGCCAGGGGTGATATTATCTGCTTTACGGACAGTGATTGTATAGTGCCGAAAAACTGGATTAATAAACTAGTTGACGCGTTATTAGAGCTAAATCAAAAAGATCCTAAAATAGTCGGGGTGGGTGGAGGAAATTTACCTTATATACCAAGTGATGCAAATGCCTCTGAAATGGCAATTTCATACACTGTAAGGTCGCCGCTGGTCGCTTTCGGATCCAGGAATATGATGGAGCAATGCCTTACACCGATTCAGGTTACACATAATCCCCCAATGAATTCCGCCTTGTTTAAAGACAAGATCCTGGAAGTGGGGGGATTTTGTGAAGAAAACAATGTTGGCGAAGATTTAGTGCTTGATGCGAGATTAATCTCAAATGGCTATAAGCTTTATGCCATTCCGGGGTGTGAGGTATTGCATAAACACAGGTCCAGCTTTAAAAAATTAAGGACCCAGATGTTTGTCTTCGGACAGGCGCGAGTAAAAACAGGAAGAAAGTTTTCTTCATATTTTTCGTGGTACCACTTTGGGCCGGTGATATTAGCTTTACTTACTTTCAGCCCACTAATTTTTGTACCTATATTTCTTAGTATCTTAAACGGGTTATTTGTTGGACTCCGGAACAAAAAGCCCTCTCTATTTTTTTATTCCTTTTTAGTAACGTGGTATACACATGTTTGCTACGGTTTAGGGGAAATTCACGAATTTATATTTGGAAGACCCGAAAAAAAAATCACTTATTAATCATTGGGTGGAGGAGTTTATGAGAATTTACATGCTAAATCCGCCGTATTTTCCGCACTTTATCCGGAGCGCCAGGTGGCAGGACACCGGGCGTGGCGGAACTCTTTACTACCCGATCTGGCTGGCGTATGCGACAGGGGTATTGGAAAGAGAATTTGAAACGAGACTGGTAGACGCTCCTGCATGGAACTGGGATTTAGCAAAAGTCCTTGAAGATATAAATAACTATAAGCCTTCTCTGGTGGTTATCGACAGCAGCTTTCCCAGCCTGAACAATGATATGAAAGTAGCCGATGCAATTAAGGCCAGTATTGAAGCCACCATGGTATTAGTGGGTCCGCCGGCATCCCAGTTTCCGGTCAAAATACTGGAAAGCAGCAATATCGACATAGTTGCCCGTTTTGAGTATGATTACACACTGCTTGAAATTGCAAGGGCAATCAAGCAAAAGGAAAACTTTAACTCTATTAATGGAATCTCTTTTAAAGGTAATGGAACGATAATAAATAGCCCAAACAGGGATTGGATCAGTTCAGCCGAGCTGGATAAAATACCTTTTGTTTCAAAAGTGTATAAAACCCATTTAAACGTAAAAGACTATTTTCTTGGATCGTCATTATACCCTGAAGTCCAGATTTTTACCGGCCGTGGCTGCCCAAATCTGTGCACTTTTTGCTCATGGCCGGAGACACTGATGGGGAGAAAATACAGGGTTAGAAGCGTGGAAAATGTTTTAGATGAGCTGGAATGGGTTGAGCAAAATTTACCGGAGGTAAAAGAGGTCTTTTTTGAAGATGATACGTTCACTATCAGTAAAAAAAGGGTAGCAGAGTTCTGCCACGGTTATAAATCGAGGGGTCTTAAGATTGCGTGGGCGTGCAATGCCCGGGCCACTCTTGACTACGAGACAATGAAATTAATGAAAAAAGCCGGATGCCGCTTACTAATAGTAGGCTTTGAGTCAGGGGACGAAAAAATATTAAAAAATATAAAGAAAGGAATTAGTGTTGAAACAATAAGGCAATTTGCAGTTAATGCACGGAAGGCAAGATTGTTAGTACATGGAGATTTTATTATCGGACTGCCTGGTGAAACAATTGAATCAATTGAGAGAACCAAGAAAATAATTGGTGAAGTAAAACCGGAGATTTTACAGGTTTCAGTTGCATCACCGTTTCCAGGGACTGATTTTTATGCGTGGGCAAAGGAAAAAGGTCATCTAATAACAGATGACCCAAATGAATATCTTGATGAATATGGTCATCAAAAGGCAGTAATTTCTTATCCCTGGCTAAGTGCCAAGGCAATTAATGTAACTGTAGATGAGATCTTGAAGAAATATTACTTATCCTGTAATTATTTACCCCTTGCAATTAGGCAATTAGTTAGGACAAACTGGCATAAAGAGCTAACGAGAATTCTGTATTCAGTTAAGTATTTCCTTAAATATATAAAACATAGACCTAATTCCCATTCTGTGGGTGTGACTAGTGAAAAAAGCTGATTTGTTATTTGTAAACATACTAGCTTTAGCATATGCTCCATTTGTTTTGCAAAAAATTAGCATGCCTCTCATTCAATGCTTAATCGCCTTTTTATTAATTTTTATCTTTCCCGGCTATATATTGCTGAAGATGATGAATACATATAGCTCTAAAATGAGTTTTGCGGAAGTTATTGCGCTTTGCACAGGCATAAGTATAGTCATTATAGAATTAATTGGTATTATCCTAAACTACACGGTGGGCATAAACCATGTATATTATTATCTAGCAATACTCATATTTATTTGTGGTTTATCGGTGGCAATATACAAAAAGAGAATATGCCATCAAAATGATGATAGAAACGAGGAGTGCAAAAATGAAAAAATAATACATTACCTGCTGCTCGTATTTCTCTCAATACCAGTAACAGTAGTATATTTTATTAAAGGGCTAACGCAGGAATATATATACAGACATTGGGCTTTTGCAGAATTGTTTAAAAATCAAAATCATATAGACCCATTTGTAAATGTAGGAACTAATTCATATGACTTTAGTTTTGTATGGTTATACCCGGGCCATGATATATTTCTTATTTCACTTCTAAATTTTTTTGGGTTAGAAAGCAGAATTATGCAATATATTCCAATAATAAATATTTTTCTGGTGCTTATCTTTTATGTGTTGTTAAAACAACTTTCGGGTTCAAATATTACGTCCTTTGCGATAGCATTCATAACAATGACGTTGGACCTTGCATTTTCATTGCAATTAGGTATTATTTCGTACTACTCATTATCAGTGTTATTCTTTTTGACTTTCGTAAAGCTTTTTTGGGATTATTTGAATTCAAATGATATGCAGATTATTATTTTAATGACAATTCTTTTCATCGGGGCATTCTTTGTTCATCATAGGGTGCCTGTCTGGATTATACTTACAATGGTTGGGTATAACTTATTTAATGCCATATTTAATTATTCAAAACAAGCAAAAATTAAGCTGACCTGTTTTTACCTTCTTGTATGTTTTATAGTTGTGTATCTTGGGTTTAACAAGGTTATCTATAAAAATTATTTTCCAATTGTAGCTACATTATCAAGCCTGGGTGGGATAGACACTTTGATATATTTTATAAATGATCTTTTAAAGTCATCACATACTGATTTAGATAAATATATGTATCCATCACACCCTCATATTTTTTTCTCCCGACTATATTCAATTACCACAATATCCAAATATTTTGTCATACTTACGCCAACCATTTTTTATATAGGAAATTCACTGTTAAGGTTTTCTAAAAAAAAGAAAAATAGTACAAATAAACAAATCGCATTGGTATTACTGTTTTATGCTCTTTTATTTACAATGGTGGTAGAATATGTAGCATATTTTATATTGGGAAGAGTTAGCTTTGTGTATTACAGCATAATCATGCCAATATTATCATTGATTAGTATATATTTGCTAAATGGTTCTCCTAAAATTAAAAATTATGTAAAAATTGTTTTTGTTGTAGCTATTTTTGTTCTATCATCCATTAAATTTGCCGATGCTTATAAGGTTAACTTTAATATGTTGCAAATAAAATATAATCAGATATCATCTGGCTCAAATTGGTTGAAGAAAAATGCTTATTCAAACACATATTTAATTTCTGATTTTAGATTGTGGGGTATGTTTTTGCTGGATGGTTCAAGAGACAATTATTTCCCCAGATACAGATACTATACATCAGACTTATATGCAGGAATTATTAAAGGCGGACAAGATTTAGAAAAGAATGAAATATTTATAATAGACAAAATTGAAATGGACCGCCCTATTGTTTCAATGTTTTGGAGATACTTTAAGCCATATTCCATGTATTACGATCAAATTTTGAACAATAAAAGCCTTATTAAAAATTATAACGATGGAAAAGTTGAATTTTATAATACAGTCTAGGATGGTGTAATCATGATTGTCTCATACTTTATTACACATTATCCTCTAAAGGGCGGTAGTAAGGCAAATATAAAGTACATACATGGCGGGGCTGAAAGGGCTGCATACTCATTATGTCAGGAAATGGCAAAAAAAAATAAAGTCAATGTTTATACAACTGCATTCAATAACCAGCAAACTGTTGAAAAGGAATGCAATATTAGTATATATAGATACAGAACAATGGCAAAAATACAGAGCAGTAATTTGTCTTACGATTTGTTCAGGATGCCTAACCATGATGCAGATATAGTGCATGCCCATTTTAGCACGCCTCCAGCCGAATTGGCCGGTAAATTATACGCCCAGCGAAAAAAAAACCATATGTATTAACTTACCATGGTGATTGGCAGGAGAGTTTTGGGAGCCCCCTGCGTCGTGTTTCGTTAGCAGTTTATAATAAATATTTTATTAACAGATTGCTTTCTTTTGCTGATGTGATAATATGTCCGTCAGAATACTACATTGAAGAGTCAAGGTTTTTAAGCAAATATAAGAAAAAAATATGCGTTGTTCCAAATGGAATTGACTTGGATAGTTATAATATTGAGTTCAGTAAGTCTAGGTGCAGGGAAATCCTTAATCTGCCTATTGATAAAAAGATTATTTTATTTGTGGGGAACTTAATACCTTATAAAGGCCCTGATGTATTAATTAAGGCCATGGAAAAGATTGTAAAAATTTGCCCGGAAACCTTCCTCGTAATAGTTGGAAACGGGTTAATGAGGAATGAGCTGCTAAACATTGCTTTAAAATACAACCTTATGAAAAATATAAGGTTTGCAGGATATGTTGATGGAAATGAAAAGCTGCTTTATTACAAGGCTTCAGATATTTTCGTGCTGCCATCTACGATGAACACGGAGGTTTTCCCCATTGTAGTTTTAGAGGCCTCAGCTTCAGAACTGGCAATTGTGGTGAGTGATTTAAACACTTTCAGATGTATAATCAGGGATGGGCATAATGGAATTGTTACAAAGAAAAATAATGAAATTGACTTGGCGAGTAAAATAATTAACCTGATCATGGAACCGAAGGAGTGCCAAAAATTAGGCCAAAACGCCAGGAATATAGTTAATGAGTTTACCTGGGAAAGAATAAGCAAGACTACTGAAAGCATTTATCGGGGGATAATATGAAAATCTCTATAATAGGAGAATTTAATAAATCACTTGATGAGGGTATGAGAAATGTTACATTTAATATACATAAAGAGTTGATTAAAAACCACGATGTATTATCATTAGACCTGAAAAAAATATCCATTATGTGGTTTATTAGGTTGTTAAGCTTTAAGCCGCAAATAATACACTATACTCATGGTCCAACTGTTTTCAGTATTATATTGTTGTATATTATATCAAAAATTACTGGCTCAAAAAGTGTTGTTTCCACAACTCAGCCTCACTTAAGTCCAGTTTTAAAAGTAGTCTTATTTGTTTTTAGGCCTGATCTTGTACTAGCACAGTCGGACCGGGC
Source organism: Bacillota bacterium (assembly GCA_049323615.1). Classification (GTDB taxonomy): domain Bacteria; phylum Bacillota; class Desulfotomaculia; order Desulfotomaculales; family Desulfocucumaceae; genus JBMOPD01. The sequence continues at coordinate 36,358 of JBMOPD010000047.1, forward strand.
AAGCACATTTTTTGAATCGGCAGGATGTAAAACTGTTTTTTTGCCTAACGGAATAGACACAAATCGGTTTGTCAATATATCAGATAGTGAAAAAAGGTCATTAAGAAAAAAATATGGCATCAATGAGGATATATTTATTATTCTCCACGTCGGGCCAATTAAGAGGGAAAGAAATCTGAAGGTATTTTGTGAAATTCAATCAAAATGCAAGGTACAGGTAATAATAATCGGCAGCACCTCCTTTGGTGTTGATAAGGATGTGTATAACAGTTTAATAGAAAGTGGATGTATAGTATGGGTGAAATATTTTAGGAATATTGAAGAAATATATCAAATGGCGGATTGCTATGTATTTCCTGTTTTCAAAGAATTTAGCTGCATTGATATGCCACTATCTGTTTTAGAGGCCATGGCTTGCAATATAGGTGTAATAACCTCCAAATACCAGGCTTTACCAAAGGTTATCAAGGAGTCTGAAGGGGTTATTTTTATAGACAGGCACAGCAATATTATTAATATAGTAAACAGTAATTTAGCCAGTTTTAAAAAAAGTAAAAACAGAAATAAGGTTCTTAGTTACTCCTGGGAAAATATAACCAAAAAGCTAGAAATATATTATAGAGAAATTATTAATTAAGGGGAAGGGAAAAAATGCATGGAATTAAAAGAGGGAAATTTGTTTGCTTTACTGGAATAGATGGTTCAGGCAAAACAACATTGGCTAAATCGATTGTTTATGAAATGCAAAAAAAAAAGTGGATTGCAAATACATTTATGGCAGATACCAACCGGTTCTTTTAAAACCATTTATGCTAGTGGGTAGACTTTTATTTTTAAGGGGAAAAAGCGCAGATAAAAACTACAAGGAATTTAGAAAAGAAAAATCAAATGCGATAGGAAAATATAGCTTTCTATACTTAATTTATGTATCAATTTTATTTATAGATTATTTTATAAGGCTGTTTTTTTTGGTTATTATTCCGCTTTATTATGGAAGAAATATTGTTTGCGATAGATATATATACGATACAATTATTACCGATATTTCAATGGACCTGGGCCTAACGAAAGAAAAAATATGTAGATTAATAAAATATTGTTACCACTTGCTACCGAGACCTGATTATCTTTTTCTTATTGATTTGCCAGAAATGATTGCATATAACAGGAAAAATGATGTGCCTTCAATAGATTATCTAACATCAATAAGGGGTACATATTTTGAGGTTGGAAAGCTTATGGAAATGAAGATACTAGATGGAACACTTGGTAGGGAGGCTATATTAAATAATGTTGTAAGTGCATTATTTAATGATATGTCGTATAAAGGAAGTATGTGAAATGTCAGGAGGTTAGGATAAGTGAGCATAAACTTGCTTTCAAGCCTTTTAGGGTCAATAAGGCTGCCAATAGAGTGCCGTCAGAATTGCATTGAATCATCGGATATATATAGATATGCTTTTAATAATAAAGTTTCATTGCTTTATTTGGATACCCTGAGCAGACATGGTTGCGTCAATGAATTAAGAGATGTATACGATAAAGAGTTACTACAGTATAGTAGGATAATTGACGGGATCAATAAAGTTGCAAAAATCCTAAATGAAAATTCAGTGGATTATGTAGTAATTAAGACAATCAGGCCTTATCCTTCATTGCATGGGGATATTGACGTACTTGTGCTGGGTGATGAAAACATGTACAAAAAAGCCGTAAGAGCAATGTTAAGAGAGGGATATGTACCTCAGATCCCAGACGTTATAGGCAAAAAAGGGTTAAGCCTTGAAGAGAAAGCTGACATTTTAACAAGGCCAACTTATGGTGGCGGCAAACATGGGTTAAAACATATAAGCCCGACTGGAACCGATTTGTTGGATACAGAGAACAAAATATATGTTGATTTACAAAAGCAAATTGCTTTAAGTTATATTATTTATGTGAATAAAATAAATGTTAGCAAGTATACTTCTGAAACTGAACTGTTCGGTAATAAGATTAAAGTGCCTTTGCCTGAATTTGATTTAGCTATAATAATAGCGCATTCTGTGGCTGAGCAGATATATTTACTTGGAGAATTCTGCACATTTATACACAGGGTAGTAAGTATGAACGATGCCCAAATAAACAGTTTTTTAAAGATACTTAGCGAGAATAAAATTAATACGGCTGCAAAATTATTTATTTCAATAACATATGAAATATGCATGAATGTATATGGAAAAGCACCTCATAATGTTAAAAAGATATTGAATAGCTTGGGTTATAACCAAAGAGAAGTTGGGTTATTAAAAAAGAGTGACTATAAAATACCTCATAGGTATAGTCTATCATCTCTTTGTGGGGTGTTTTTCGAGAAGCTTGCCGAATTAAATTTTCGTCAAACCTTGGGTGTTCAGTTGATTAAGATGATGGATCCCAGGCTTATGAGATTAATGCTTAACTCATTTATAGATTTGAGGACTAGAGATAGATATCAGAAGGTTTAGAACAATAGTGGGAAACTTGTGTAGTTGTATTAATTGGAGATGGCGGGGAACAATGAGGTAGTGCAAAGATGCATTCTTATATAAGTAAAGAATTATTGGCCTCTTTGATGAAAGCCTTTTATAGGGCGAAGGGTGATCCTTTTTACTCAAATGCTGTTTTCCTTGTGTTTAACAGCCTTGTAAACTCTTTAACAGGATTCATTTTCTGGAATGTAATGGCTTGGACATATACTCCTTTGGAGGTTGGAATTGGTTCTGCCCTTGTCGCTGCATCAATGTTAATAGCTTTAGGTGCTAATACCGGGTTAGGTATTGGGTTAATACGCTTTTTACCTGAGGAAGGAGAAAAGAAGGTACACATAATTAATTCGGCCTATACAATGGCTGGTTTAACGGCCATATTCGCTTCGGTAGTATACCTTGGAGGAGCGAATTACTGGTCACCTGATTTATCATTTATTAAAAAGAATGTATGGATGATTTTTTTATTTATTTTATTTGCCGCAGCAAATACATTGTCTATTCTTACTGATCAGTCCATAATAGCCGGACGTTCGGCTCATTTTGTTTTTTGGAAAAATTCCATAATAGGCATGCTAAAAATACCCCTTCCAGTTTTCTTGTTTAATAATTTAAAAGGATATGGCATTTTTGCCGGAACAGGGGCGGCCACCCTTGCAGGGATATTGATATCGTGGATCAAGTTTCTACCTGCAATATACGAAGGGTATTTCCCTGGCATAAAATGGTCGGGCAGCGTTATGAGGAAGATACTGCCGTATTCTTTTTATAATTATGTGGCAAACTTGATGAACAGCCTGCCGGGTTTGGTTTATCCCTTAATGACAATTAAAGTTCTTGGCCCGGAAAAAAACGCATATTTTTATATAGCCTGGATGATGGCAATGGTACTTTCAGTTATTCCTGGAGGACTGGCCCAGTCATTATTGACAGAAGGTTCATATAACGAGCAAAAGCTGGGAAGAAATGTAAGGCGGTCACTGGCTCTTGCCTTTACGACCTCAGTTCCGGCAGTAGGATTAACGATCATTTTAAGCGGCTGGTTATTAAAATTTTTCGGGCCGGGCTATGCTGAACATGGTTCTGCTGTAGTTCGCTTTCTTGCTTTGTCGATAATTCCCCAATCAGTAAATACTTGCTTTATAACAATAAACCAAGTAAGAAAAGAAATGCACCTAATAATAGCTCAAACAACCATTATGGCTGCTATTTCTCTCGGGCTGGGCTACTGGTTGCTGACCCGCCTCGGCTTGCCGGGGCTGGGAATGGCGTATACCTTAGCTAACCTGATTGTAGCTTTGGCGGTGTTTTACCCTTTATGGCAGGCGTTAAAAGATAATTCCCGCCGAATTGCGGATGTGCCTGGGGATATGGGGACTAACCCCTAGTATAAAAAATTAAGAAAATGGAGCCGATTATATGCGATCACTCAAAACGCGGCCGCGTGGTGGAGGGGGTCCGCCGTGATGATTGAGGGTGTTAAGGTAAAGAGCCTTGTCAGGCACTGCGACGACCGGAACGACCCGGCCATCGGGCTTTGACTGGACGACAAAGAACAGGTAACGGCAATCAAGGTTCTAATCGATGAATATCCTGCACTTTATCAAAGTCTTTATCATAAGAGTATATATGGCGGTACTTTTTGGAAAGCATTTGTGACGCTACAAATGCATCAGTCCAGTCGATATTTTTGTCTACATAAAATTGCAGCGCCCGCCGTGCTAGTGCCTTGCTGGAAAATTGCAGTCCTTTAAGAGCCAGAATGGGTGTCAGTATATCTCGTATTTTTGTTTTAGGTTGTTTATAAAACCTCTCCAGAGTCCAAACCACATCAGCCAGGATCAAGTCCGGTAAAAATACCTGTTCCGTGCCGGCTTCCAGCCGTTTTAACAGTTCGGTACAGTGACTGGCTTGTTCCGGGATATCGTTAGTAAAGAAGCGCAGTAAAATATTAGCATCAATCACGCACGGCTCTTGAGGCCCTTTCATTTGTTATTTCCTCCATCGCGCGATGGCGTATTTTTTTAAAATCCTGGGGACCCGATGTGCTCAGGATTCCTTTAAGTGACTCTATTCCTTCTCCGGCAGGAATGACGCGGACACCATCATTTTCAATAACAAAATACACGTGTGATTTTGGCTTGATATTTAAATGCTTTCTGACTTCGGCGGGCAAGGTTACCTGACCTTTTTTTGATATTCCGACACGAATCACAGCATACCCCTCCTTTTGCTTTACTTTAATTTCATTGTAAAGCAATTATATGTCCTGGTAAAGAATAAAATACAAGTAATAATCAAAATGACCCGGAGAAACACGGGAATTAAGCATCAAGTTATTTTACAGGCTGATTTATCAGTTAGAGAGGTTTTATAAAATGAATGTGCTTGTAACCGGCGGGGCCGGGTATATCGGCAGCCACGTGGTAAAGGAACTTTTAAAGCGGGGGCATAATGTTGTAACTTTGGACAACCTCAGTAAAGGCCACCGCAGTGCCGTGCCGGGAGGAGTGTTTGTACACGGGGAATGCGGAGACAAGGTTCTGGTCAGGGATCTGGTCAGGGAATATCAAATTACCGCAGTGGTGCACCTGGCCGCGGACAGCCTGGTGGGGGAGTCGATGTCAAGGCCGGAAAAGTACTGCCAGAACAACCTGGGCAACGGCATTGGCTTCCTGACGGCGCTGGTGGAGGCGGGAGTCGGGCAGTTTATCCTGTCATCCACGGCGGCGGTATACGGCGAGCCCGAATATACTCCCATCGATGAGAATCACCCTACACGGCCGGTTAATGTTTACGGCGGGACCAAGCTGATGCTAGAGGAAATACTGGGCTGGTACGGGCGGGCTTATGGTTTACGATATATTTCGCTTCGTTATTTTAATGCTGCCGGCGCCGATCCCGGCGGGGAAATCGGTGAAGACCACAACCCCGAAACGCATCTAATTCCTCTTGTCATCCAGGCTGCCCTGGGAAACCGCGAAAAAGTGACTATATACGGGACAGAGTATCCTACTCCGGACGGTACGTGCGTTCGGGACTATATACATGTTACGGATTTGGCCGTGGCGCATGTACTGGCGCTGGAGGCGCTGCAAGCCGGCGGCCCGCCGGCGACCTACAACCTGGGCAACGAGCAGGGCCATTCGGTGCGCGAAGTGGTGGAGGCCGTTCACCGCGTGACGGGACGTGATTTCGTGGTGGAAGAGGGCCCTCCCAGGGAAGGCGACCCCGCGGTGCTGGTGGCCAGTTCGCAAAAAATCCGGCGGGAGCTGAACTGGAAGCCTCTTTACGGTGATTTGGAAGAAATCGTACGTTCGGCGTGGGAGTGGCACAAGAGGCACCCGAAGGGATATTAACATTGCTATGGGGGTTGAATCAGGAGTTAAGAAGAAAAGGAATATTTTCAATCGCCTTCTGTAGGATATAATAGTAATAAAATTTTTGGACAGTTATGAGTGAGACGTTTTATCGATTTAGCCCATTTGAGAGGCGGGAGATTGGTGTGGCTAACAGGGCTTCTGATTGGTTTGCCCAGGCTGGTTTTGACCTTCAGCATGCCCGCAACTCGCTTAACGCTGGTGACTACGAGTGGGCCTGTTTTGCCGCGCAGCAGGCAGCGGAAAAGGCCGTGAAAGCTCTGATCCTGCATATGAACGGTGAAGGCTGGGGGTATTCCGTGGCCAGGCTTTTACTGGATTTGGCGGATCTCATGGAAGTCCCGGAAGAGGTCTTACTGGCTGCGCGCAGGCTGGATAAACACTACATTCCGGCGAGATATCCCAATGGATTTGACGCGGGCGCCCCCAGGGACTATTATACTTCGGGCGAGGCAGGGCAGGCGATAACAGATGCGGAGTCCATTCATCAATTTTGCGGCCACGCGATTCGTGGACCAAAAGCTGGTGCTAAATAGCCTGAGGGAATGCGCTGAGCGCTTGATTAACGAAGTGCACGGCGTTCAAGCCGTGTATCTCTTCGGATCTTTTGCCCGGGGAAACGCAACCCCGCGCAGCGGCTGATTTGGTTATAGTGGTAGGAAGCGAAAATAGCGTATTGATCAATGGTGTTCGTGAAGTTGCCGGCTCTTACTTTATATCTGCTCCCGTACCGGTTGATATTTTTGTACTAAGTAAAAAAAGATATGAAGAGGGACGGAGGACAGAACGGGGGGTGGCCGGCGCCGTACAAAAAGGAGGCGTTTTACTGGCCCACGGTGAGAGTCAGAAATCCTGAGGCCGGAGAAGGGCGGTTAAGAACCCCTTCGCCTGTTCAGAAAAGACTTTATTTTCTCCTGCGGCTCCCCGGAAAGGACGACCCTTTCCAGCAGTTCGGGCTCGCAGCTGAATAAGTCCCGAAGTGTGACGCCGCCGAGGCGTTGACTATTTTTTTGGTCAACCGGATGGCTAAGTATCCTTTACTTTTGACATGCGGCGTGGGGTGACTTTCTATTTCCAAAAATACTTCCGAAAGGTCTATGCCCGATGAAAATGTCCTCCCCTGTCCAGTGAAGACCACGTATTTGGTATCCACTTCATTCCTCAACCAGGTAAACAGGTCCGTCAACTCGCTGATCATTTCCGTGCTGAAGGCGTTGGCCTTATGGGGCCTGTTGAAGGTCACCTTCAGGACCGGTATGTCCCTGTCCAGCAATATTGTCCTGTATTCTTTCATGTGTTCAGCTCCCTGCTTTTTTACAACCATTATATACGGGTTTCCGTTTTTATCCAGCGGGAAAGGCCCGGCAGGGTTTTTAGGTATTGCCTGCGAATAATTATAACGAAACCGCAGGAGGGATAGTATGAAAATAGGTACGGACATAGTGGGAGCTAAACTTAAGGAATACAGGACCACCGTGACCTGGCGGCAAACCACAAACTACGCCGCCTCGCTGGGCGATATGAACCCCTGTTACGTTGACGACCGGCGGGAAGGGGGGATTATGGCGCCGCCCATGTTTGCCGTGGCGGTAACCTGGCCCCTGGTGGAGAATATCCACCAGTATATGGACATGCCCTATCCGCCGGAACTGTTCCGGACCATGGTGCACTACACCGAGCACATAGAGTTTTTCCGGCCCGTACGGCCCGGGGACGAGCTTTCCGTCAGGGGAGAGGTGGCCGCGGTTGTCCCCCACCGGTCGGGGACGCTGGTTGTATTTAAATTTCCCGTCACGGACCGTGACGGCAGGCCGTTTTTTACCGAGTACATGGGAGGGCTGCTGCGGGGGGTGGAATGCGCCGGCGCCGGCAGGGGCACTGAGAATATACCCGCCGTCCCGCGGCTTGAGGACGACCCGCCTCCCGCCTGGGAGGCCGCCATACCCATCAGCAGGGAGGCCCCTTACATCTATGACGGCTGCACCAATATCGTCTTCGCCATCCACACCTCGCCGCTGTTTGCTCATGCGGTGGGCCTGCCGGGCATTATCTTGCAGGGGACGGCAACCCTGGCCCATTCGGCTGCCCAGCTGATTAACCGGGAAGCCGGCGGCAACCCGGAGAGGCTGGCGGCGATTTCCGGCAGGTTCACCGGCATGGTGTTTCCGGACAGCAGCATCAGGGTTCAGCTTTTAAAGCGGGAAGTTGAAAATGACAACGCCCACCTGTTCTTCAGGGTGCTTAACCGGCAGGGCCAGGCCGCCGTGAGCGGGGGCTACGCCAGGTTTAGGCTGTAGTGTACTAAGCAGATAAGGAGGAGGAAAAATGACCGCCAGTGACTGGAAGCTGCCGTTGGTAAACAACTATATAGAGAAATGGGCCGGGGAATGCCCGGACAGGGCCGCCATGATCCAGGCCGAGGACGGGAGGACGGTGACCTACGGGCAATTCCTGCAGTTTATCGACCTGTTTGCCCTCCGGCTCCTGGACATGGGCATTAAAAAGGGGGACCGGGTGGCCACCATGCTGCTGACGTTTCCCGAACACATCATCCTGCTTTACGCCTGCTTCAAGATAGGCGCCATTGTTGCCCCGCTGGACGTGCGCCTGCAGGACCACGAGGTGGTCCGGGACCTGGATAAGATCAAGCCCAGGGCCTTCTTTTTCCTGGGCAACACCCCGGTCCGGGACTTCCGCAAGGTGGGCCTGGCGGTGCAGCAGAACTGCCCCTACGTGGAGCACCTGGTGCAGTTTACGCCAAATCCGGCCCCCGGCGACATTCTGGAGGGGGCCATGGCCGTAACCGATTTAATGGATATGGTAAAGCTCATGGCCTTGCAGGAAAGAAACAGATCCACCCGGGAGCTGGAAAAAGCCTGCGCGGAGGTGGACACCCGCACCCCGGCCCTGATCATCTATACCACCGGCACCACCGGGGAACCGAAGCCGGCGGTGCTCTGCCATGAAAATATCATCGTGCAGAATGAGATCCTGTCCAGGGGTATAGGCCTGTACGGGGAGGACGCAAGCCTGGTGGTAAACCTGCCCCAGAGCCACGTGGCCGGCACCAGTGAGGGGCCGATGACCATGTTTTACGTGGGAGGCACGGCCGTTTTGCTGCGCATATTCGACCCGCGGCTGACCCTGGAGGCCGTCCAGAAGTACAGGGTCACCTGCCTGGGCCAGGTGCCCACGCAGTTCCGCATGATGTGGGCCCTGCCCGACTATAAGGACTTCGACCTGAGCAGCCTGAAATTCGCCCTGTACGCCGGCTCCGCCGTGGATGTGGCCTTCCTTACCGAATTAGCCAAAATGGCCCCGGCCTTCGGAACCGGCCTGGGCATGACGGAGAATGCCGGGTTTGCCACTTTCACCCCCCCGGGAATATCGGTGGAGGAGATGGCGGGCCAGGTGGGCCGCGCGTTTTCCGATGTTGCCCGGGTGACTGTCCGCAGGCCGATGAACGGGGACGGCACGGCCGGGGAGGAAGTGCCGGACGGGGAGATCGGCGAGATCTGCTACCATCCGCCCATTGTCTTCCTGGGGTACTACAACCAGCCCGAGGCGACGGCCGGGGCCATTTCCAGGGAGGGCATACTCTATACCGGAGACCTGGGGTATTTTAAGGACATGGGGTCGTACCGGGCGCTCTACCTGTCCGGCCGGCGCAAGTTCGTGATCAAGCAAAAGTCATACAATGTTTTTCCGGATGAAGTGCAGGCCTTTATAGCCGAACACCCCAAGGTGGACCTGGTTGACGTGGTGGGGATGCCCCACCGCCTTTTCGACGAAGGTATATTTGCCTTCGTGCGGCCCCAAAAGGGGACTGCCCTGATGGCGGAAGAAATAATGGCCCACTGCAAGGGCATCGCCTCCTACAAGCGCCCGCAGCACGTGGAGATCTGGCCCGAAGACCAGCCCTTCCCCCTGACCAGGCTGGGCAAGGTCGACAAGGTGGCGCTGCAGAAACTGGCCGGGCCCATAATAGAGAACCTGAGGGCCGGCGGAAAGTGGGACGCCCAATAACTTCAATATGACCCGATGCATAAAAGAAGGGCCGGAAGAAATATCTCCGGCCTCTTTTGTATAATTTCCGTTTTTTAATCGCAATTTGGGATTATCTGCCTCTTAATGACAGAATATGGAATAACCATTTAAAACAGGAAAAATTTGTGTTATATTCGTAGACAGCCGCAGTTTAAAGTGAGGATCAGGTTTTGTCTTTGCTTTTGTTTTCAATACAAAACGCTGGGCGCCGCGGCATGCCGGAGAAATATAAGGCTGGAAGACGGCCGGGTATTGGAAGGGGGGCAATAAGGCGGTGGACGGATTTGAAGGAACCGCCAAAGGAATTAGACTGGCCGTAAAAAATGAATTCAAGATCATCATCGGCCTGTCGTTGTTGTTAACTCTGGTCATAACCGCAGCCGATATCCATTTTCTCAGGGTGGCCCTGGGACTGCCCTTCGTCCTTTTTTTCCCCGGCTATGCCCTGATTGCCGCCCTGTTCCCGGGGCGGGAGGACCTTGACGGCATCGAGCGGGTGGCCTTGAGCTTCGGCCTCAGCATTGCCGTGGTGCCCCTCATCGGGCTGGCGCTGAACTACACCCCCTGGGGCATCCGCCTTTACCCCATCCTGGCCTCCCTCAACCTCTTTGTACTGGCCATGTCGCTGCTGGGCTGGCGCCGGAGGAACAGGCTGCCGGAGGAGAAGCGCCTTGCGATTGAGATAAATATTTCGTTCCCCCGCTGGGCGGGAATGTCGGGGCTGGACAAGGCCCTGTCGGTCCTGCTGGTGGCTGCCGTACTGTTTGCCGCCGGCTCCCTGGTGTATGTAATCAACACTCCCAAGGCGGGGGAGAGGTTTACCGAGTTTTACATCCTGGGTCCGGGGGGTAAAGCGGAAGGGTACCCCAGGGAACTGCCGGCCGGCCGGCAGGGAAGTGTCATACTGGGGGTGGTCAACCACGAATACGGGAAGGTGGAGTACAGGGTTGACGTGCGCGCGGCGGGGAAGTTGATCGGCACGGTGGACGGGGTCATACTGGACCACGAGGGGAAATATGAAAAGCCGCTGCAGTTCTCAGTGAAGGAGCCCGGCAAAAATATAAAGGTGGAGTTCCTCCTCTACCGGAAGGAGGACAGTGAACCTTACCGCACCCTGCACCTCTGGGTGGATGCGGGGTCCTGAGGGGCCGGTTGCCGGCCCCTCCCTGGCAGGTGACGGTTTTTTACATCGACGCGGTCTGCGCCATGGTGGGTATCTTGTTGGTGCGCCTCCAGATGTTCAACCTTTCGGCCTCTTTGATCAGCTCGTCCCTGAACATGGGGTGGGCCAGCTCCACCAGGGCCTCGGCCCTCTCCCACGTACTCTTGCCCTTCATGCAGGCGATGCCGAACTCTGTAACGATGTACATCACGGTGGACCGCGTGGTGGTAACTATTGTGCCGGGGCTTAAGGTGGGCTTGATCCGGCTTTTAAGATTACCGTTTTTGTCGCTGTGCGTTGCATTGAGGGCGATGAAGGACTTCCCGCCCCTGGACAGGTACGCCCCCTCGACGAAATCCACCTGGCCGCCGGTTCCGCTTATATGGCGGTAGCCTGAAGATTCCGCGGCCACCTGGCCGAAGAGATCAACCTCCAGGGCGTTGTTGATGGATATCACCTTGTCGTTCCGGGCTATTATGTGCGGGTAGTTGACGTAGTCCACCGGGTATGAGGCCGCTCCGGGGTTGTGGTCAAGGAATTCATAAAGCCTTTTGCTGCCCAGGGCAAAGGTGAATACCATCTTGCCCCGGTCGATATTCTTTTTGTTTCCGGTGATCCGGCCGGCCTCCCACATGTCCAGGAAGGCGTCGCACATCATCTCGCTGTGCACGCCCAGGTCCTTGAGGTCCGACCTGGCGATCAGCCTGCCCAGGGCGTTGGGCAGGGAGCCGATACCCAGCTGTATGCAGCTGCCGTCCTCAATCTGGTCCATAAGCAGGGCGGCTATTTTTTGGTCCTCGAATTTAATCGGTATTTCCGGGATTGACATCAGTTCCCAGTCGGCCTCTACTATGCAGTCCACCTCGGAGATGTGGATGCACTCCTGGTAGCCGCCAGGGACCCAGGGCATGTTGGGATTGACTTCAACGATGACATGCCTGGCCTTCTCGCAGGTGAGCTTTGTGTGCAGGTTGTTCATCCCGAAATTGAAGTAGCCGTGCTTGTCCATGGGGGTAACCGTAATCATGGCCACATCGAGGTCGCCGAACCGGTAGTAGCTGGGCACTTCCCTGAAGAGCAGGGGGTAGTAGTAGCACAGGCCCAGGTCACCCAGCTTGCGGTCTATGATGCTGTAATGGCCGCTGTGAAATGTGAAGCTCTCCTTTTGGGGATCCGCCATTACCACCGCCGGCGGGCCCGAAACCCTGCAGGCCGACCTTATCTTTACGTCACGCAGTTCGTCTTTTCTTGCGGCCAGGGCCTTGTCCAGCTCAACTACCTGGCCCTGGAAGGTGCCGAAATCAACCCAATCCCCTGATTTTATGACTTTTACCGCTTCTTCCGCCGTTGTCAGTTTTTTTCTGTATTCTTCGGCGTAATTCAACTTTTTCCCCTCCCAAAATTGTTCTACAAATCTGAAATTATTAATTGTTTAATACCGCAAAAACAGTGCCTAAAATTAAAAGTCCGGCAAAATAAAAAAAGCCCGGGTTAACAGGTCTTTTAAACAACACGGAAATGGATTGTTTTTTGTGGATTATCAAGCCGTGTCTCATTTAAGCAACAACTATGGCCGGGCTGCCCGCTCCGCCTGGTGTCCTGTTATTGCGACATGACCCGGCAAAAAGACACTTCTCGGGGTTCAAAGTTCGATGTTCCGGATTCTGACCGCTAATTCCATCCCTACAGCAGATCGTGCTTTTTCAGCTTCCTGTACAGGACCGAGCGGTGGATGTCCAGCAGCCTGGCCGCTTCCTTCCTGTTATTTCCGGCTTTCATCAGGGTGGCGGCCAGTATGTCCCTTTCCGCCTGGTTCATGGCATCGGTCAGGCTTTTGAACCCTGTGGTCGGGTTGTGTCTAACCGACAGGATTCTTCTCAGCAGGATGGGAAAATCGGCGGGAGTGAGGTAATCCGAATCGCTCAGGTTTATTGCCTGCTCCAGCAGGTTCTTTAATTCCCTTACGTTTCCCGGCCAGTCGTACCTCTCAAACAACTGGAGCGTTTCCGGCGTGACGCCCCCGGTTTTTGTTCCCAGGCTTTCATTGAGCTGGCCGATCAGGTGTTCCGTGAGCAGGGGAATGTCTTCCTTTCTGCTGCGCAGCGGGGGCGTGAATAAAAGAACCACGTTGAGGCGGTAGTACAGGTCCTGGCGGAACATGTTGGCTTTGATCATGTCTTCCAGGTTCCTGTTGGTCGAAGCGATAACCCTGACGTCCACCGGTATGGGCTTGATCCCCCCGATGCGCTCTATTTCCCTTTCCTGGAGCACCCGCAGGAGCTTGGCCTGCATGGTCCGGTTCATATCGCCTATTTCGTCCAGGAGTATGGTTCCCCCCTGGGCCAGCTCAAATTTCCCAACCTTGCCGCCTTTTTTGGCCCCCGTAAAGGATCCTTCCTCATAGCCGAAAAGTTCGGACTCCAGCAGGTCTTCCGGTATGGAGGTGCAGTTGATTCTGACAAAAGACCGGTTTTTCCGGGGGGAAACGTTGTGGATGGCATGGGCCAGCAGTTCCTTTCCGGTGCCGCTTTCCCCGGTGATCAGAACGGTGGAGTTTGTTTTGGCCACCCGGGCCACTTTATCCTTAAGTTTTGTGATTGCTTCCGATTTGCCGATGATATTGTCCAGCCCGTATTTGGCCTTGCGCTCCTTTTCAAGCTCCTCCCGGTAAAAAGCAAGTTCGTCTTCCAGCCACTTGACCCTGCGGATGAACTCCCTGGCCAGGGATATTTCGTCCTTGAACATGCTTTTCCCGATGCAGCCCACCACTTTGCCGTCTTTGAAAATAGGCCAGCGGTGTACCAGCACGTGCTGCCCGTTGATTTTCCATACATCGCCGAACTGGGGCTTGCCGCTCTTCATAACATCCACAAGGGTGGACTGGGGGATAATATCATTTATAAAGCGCCCGATTATGGCCTCCCTGTTGATATTTAAAAAATCGGCGTAGCCCTGGTTGATATAGCGCACTATTCCATCGGCGTCAACATATATTAACCCCTCGTATTCATTGTCTACTATAGTATTTAGGATTTCCAACTGGTTTTCCCCATGGCCCCGCTCCAAGTTTCCACCTCCTGCCGGGAATGTTCCGACTGCAACTGAGTTGTTGACTATCATAATATTATTCTAGATCAAAAACGTGTGTCCTGCAGGAGAGACATTAACAAAAAGAAAAGCCGATTGGCTTTTCTAAAAATAATTTATTGCGGCATGGGGGCCTGTATTCTGACGGTAATAATTGTCAGTATTAGCACGTATCATATCTTGAAGCTGTACAGTGCCCTCCTGTTCCTCTTAAAATCCATTTTGTCGGTAAACCGGCTGCAAATAAAGTCGCAATCATGGCAGTTTTTACCATCGCAGTTTTTTTCTTCTACGGCCAAACAATCGGGGTCCTTCAACGACTCCAGGGTTATTAACCGCGCGCACTTGTAACATATGCACGGAAACGCCACCCAAAACCCTCCTCGTTTTTAATCGTTCTGCTTTTTGAATATCTCTTCAAACTTGACTCCCTTAAAGGCAGCCAGTATGCCGTCGATGAACTTCCTGCCCGGTTCCCGCTTGCCGTTCAGTACCTTGGAAAGGTAAGAGTGGTTAATGCCCATGGCTTTTGCCGCCTCTCGCAGGCTGCGATATTCCCTGGCAATAAGTCCGGACACTTTTTCAATATCCAGGGTATAACTGGGCACCCCACTACCACCACCTTGCGGGTAAATTATTATACATTATAGTAACACTATTGGTTCCTTTTGTCTACAACTATTCTCATATTTTGATAATTTTGTTATTAGATGTTGCCAATTGTCACCACCAGGGGTATAATCTCCTTCAGGGAGGTTGTCATGGAATTCTCTTCTTACCTCAAAGACCTGATTAAAAAAAGGGGTTACTCCTACAGGAAACTAGGAAATTTATCCGGAGTCAACCACACCTATATATCAAAAATATGCGGGGGTTCTTCGGGCACTCCGTCTCCCGAGATACTGAGGAAGCTTGCCGCTCCTCTCTTTGTTCCCTATGAGGAGCTGCTGAAGGCGGCCGGCTACCTTCTGACTGAGGGTAAAACCACGTATACGGCGGGGGCCGGGGAGGAACTTCTGCTGCGGGTGGCCAGGCTTACTCCGGAAGCAAAGGAGAAGCTGCTGGAATTTATTGAATTCCTGGAGGAGTGGGAAAAGAAACAGCGCAGGAAAAGAAAAAGCCGGAAGGAAAAGACGCCCTGAAAATGCTTAAGGCCGCCTTTTTTACCGTTAAAGAAAGTATATGTCGATTTAAAGTACTAAAGTAAACCTTTGGTTTGCATACAAACCCCATAATAGCTTTATGGCGCATTGGAGAAGACATCGCACTCGCGAACCCGGACCTGCGACTGAACAGTCTCTATAGCTCTTTGCCGACGGCTGCCGACCGCCCTCGAACGCCGCGTCCATGCGGCTCTCGGGCTTTTGGCCGCGTCCGGCGTCCAAATCGTCATCCGTTCCGGCTCATTCGCAAGAGACTGTAACAGACTCCGGTAATATCGCTCGATTGATGCCTTCTCCCTTTCGATAGCAACCTCTAAAGTGTTGTACGTCCAAAAGAAGGAGCCGGGCTTTAGGAAAGGCTGTAAGCATTCTGGATTCTGGATTCTGGATTCTGAATTCTGGATTCCCGCCGCTGGAACAGCGGCGCCGCCCGCCCGGG